>NZ_CP134706.1:6377174-7046848 GCF_038246755.1 Micromonospora sp. FIMYZ51
ATCAAGGGCGTCTGCGTGATGCGGCCACCAGGCACGCCACGCTGGTATCCGCTGCACGCCGGCAGCGACGGCGCTTCGATCTTCGCCGACCTCACCCCCCTCGGCCCGGACGACGCCGCCCCCTCCCCCACCCACCTCGCCCGCTTCTTCGCCTGACCCGGTGCAAGGAAGGGCCCCCTGTTAACGCCTAGCGTTGTACAGGGGCCCCTTCTTAACTCCTGGACCCGATGCGTCACTCCTGGACCTGATGCGTCCAGGGGTTTTCGTCTGTTTCAGCACCGGTCATCAATATTTCGTGCTGGTTACACCCAGCGGCTGCGACATTGATCGAGACTGATGGCACTCCGGTGACTCACCGGTAACTTCCCCACCGCTCACCCCTGCGGAGGTACCACCGTGCCCAGACGCCTCGTCACCCTCCTCGCTTCCGGCGTACTCGCGCTGCTCACCGCCCTCGCCGCCGCCGCCCCCGCCGCGGCGGCCGTCACCCCCCAGCAGAAGCTGTCCGTGCTGTCCAGTTGGACCCAGACCAGCGCCAGCAGCTTCAACGCCTGGAACTCGGCCCGGCAGAACCGGGCGCCATGGGCGGAGTACAACTTCGACTGGTCCACCGACTACTGCTCGTCGAGCCCGGACAACCCACTCGGGTTCAGCTTCTCCACCTCCTGCGCCCGGCACGACTTCGGTTACCGCAACTACAAGGCGGTCGGCCAGTTCAGCGCCAACAAGTCCCGTCTGGACAGTGCGTTCTACGAGGACCTGAAGCGGGTCTGCGCCACCTACAACGCCGTCGTCCGGCCGGCGTGCCTCAGCCTGGCCTGGACCTACTACCAGGCAGTCTCCGTCTTCGGCTCGGTCGCCGCCGTTTCGCAGTCCGACATCGACCGGGCCGCCCGGATGAAGGCCGACGCCGAACACCGGGCCCGTTCCTGACCGCTACCCGGCCCGTACGCCCGGCCAGCTCAGCCGGGCGTACGGCCCGTACGCCCGGCCAGCTCAGCCGGGCGTACGGCGCGGCACCCGGCCAGCTCAGCCGGGCGTACGGCGCGGCACCCGGCCAGCTCAGCCGGGCGTACGGCGCGGCACCCGGCCGGCATTTTGGGTCAGGAGTGACCGGAGTGGCGGTCGGCGATGGCGGTCGGCTGGCGCGGCACCGTGCCGCCGGCCCGGCTCGCGAACCGGGCCGAGTCGGCGGCCAGGTCGGGATGCTCGACGCCGAGCGCCAGCGCGACGGCTTCGTCAAGCCCCAACTCGGCGCCCTCGCCGTACGCCTGGTCGAACGCGGCGTCGCCAAGCACCCGGCGCAGCGCCGTCTGCTGCTCGGCCCAATAGCCCTCGTAGATGCCGGAGGCCGAGCGTAGCCCCGCCCGGGTCGCCTGCGCCGCACCGAAGAGCCGAGCTGCGGTCAGCGTCTCGCCCCCGGCGGCACACCGCACCGCGATCGCGTTCAACGTGTCGCAGGCCCGCCCGTGGAAGCCGTGGTTCATCCGCGAACGCAACGCCGCCAGCAGATGCTCGTGCGCCGCAACCAGGTCACCTCGGGCCAGCGCGACCATGCCGAGCAGCATGTCCACCGACCGGCGGCCCCGGTCGACCGGCCGGGCCGCCTCGACCGGCCGGGCCGCCCCGAGCAGTTCCGCCGCCTCGTCCAACGCGCCGCGCCGCCACAGCAGCTCGGCCAGCCGGAGCACGGCGAAGAGCGCCTCGGCCCCGACGCCCTGGGCGTGTGCCCAGTCGATGACCTCCCGGCAGACCCGCTCGGCCTCGGCGACCTGTCCCATGTCGACAAGCGGTGCCGCGCGCCCGGCGAGCACCCGGGCCAGCAGCCCGGCGTCGCCGGCCTGGCGGGCCGCCGCCTCCGCCCGCTGCGAGTACCGCAGCTCCTCGGCGAACTCGCCGTCCGCCCCGGCGTGCAGGGAATGCATGTGGTACGCCGCCGCCAGTTCCCCCTCCGGAATGGCCTCGCCGGTCTCGGCGACCCGGCCGTAGAGCCGGAACAGCCAGAGCCGTCCCTCCCGGGCCAGCCCGCGCTCCCGCCACCATTGGTCCAGCCCGCCGGCCAGCCGCAGGCCGGTGCGGGCGCTACCGCCCGTGGCACACCAGCGCAGGGCGGCGCGCAGCTCACCGGCGAGTGGGTCGAGCGCGTACAGCGAGAGGGTCACCGGTTGCCCGTTCGGGCCGAGGTGCGCCCGTTCCAGGGCATGCTTCGACCACGCCACGTGCCGGTTGCGGGCCGCTCTCTCCTCACCGGCCTCCGCCAGCCGGCGGGCCGCGTACGCCCGGATCGGGTCGAGCATCCGGTAGGTGCAGCCCGCCACGTGCGGCTCTGCCACCACCAGGGACTTGTCCACCAGTACGGAAAGCGGGTCCAGTGGATCGTCACCGAGCAACCACTCCACGGTCGGCAGTTCGACCGGCCCGGCGAAGACCGCCAACCAGCGCAGCAGCCGCGCGGCACGTGGTCCGAGCGTCCGGTACGACCAGGTCACGGTCGCCTGCATGGTCAGGTGCCGCTCGACCGCCGACCGAGCCCCTGCCCGGCTCGCCGGAACCGGTGCGGTGGCCGGAACGCTCGCCGACACCGGGTCGGTGTCCCGCTCGCCGGCCTGCCCCGGATCGACCGGCGGCTCCGGGGCCTCCCGCCCGGCGTCGAGGGTGCCGAGTACGTCGTCGAGGCGTTCGGCGAGTTGCCCGACCGAGAGCACCCGCAGGCGGGCAGCGGCCAACTCGATGGCCAGCGGCAGGCCGTCCAGTCGGCGTACCACCCGGCGCAGGTCCGCCGACTCGGCCGGATCGGGCTCCCGGCCGCCCCGGGCGGCGGTGGTGCGGTCCAGCAGCAGCGCGACCGCGTCGCTCTCCGTGCCGTCGGCTGGCGGGTCGACCGACAGCGGCGGGATCCGCCACACCACCTCACCGGGCAGGGCCAGGGGTTCCCGGGTGGTCGCCAGCACCCGGACACCACCTCCACCGGCGAGCAGCCGGGAGACCACCTCGGCGCAGGCTGCCGGCTGCGCGTCGCAGGTGTCGAGCACGATCAGCATCCGGCGGGCCGCCGCGTACTCCACAAGCGTGTCGACCATCGGGCGGCCCGGCTCGGGCCGTAGCCCGAGCACGGCGGCGATCGCGAAGGCCACCAGCCCGGGGTCGGTGACCGTGGCGATGTCCACGAACCACACACCGTCCGGGTACTGCTCGACCAGGTCGGTGGCGAGTTCGACGGCCAGTCGGGTCTTGCCGCCCCCGCCGGCACCGAGCACGGTGACCAGCCGGTGCCCGGCGACGAGTTGCCGCAACTCGACGCGCTCGGTCTGCCGGCCGACGAACGAGGTGACCTGGATCGGCAGGTTGTGCGCCACCGCGTCGGCGGTACGCGGCCGGGGGAACTGCCGTTCCAGGCCGGGCGCGACGAGTTGGAAGAGTCGTTCCCGGTCATCGAAGCCACGCAACCGGTGCAGACCGAGGTCGAGCAGGGACGCGCCGGCCGGCAACGGTTCGGCGCGCCGTGCCGTCGCGGCGGAGCAGAGCACCTGGCCGCCGTGCGCGGCAGCGGCCACCCGCGCGGCCCGGTGCACCTCGGGGCTGGCGTACTCGCCGTCGCGCGGCTCCGCCCAGCCGGTGTGCAGGCCCATCCGCACCCGAGGTGCCGCCTCCGGGGTGGGCCACTCGTGGTCCGCGAGCGCACGCTGTGCGGACAGGCAGGCGGTCAACGCGGCACCGGCGTCACCGAAGGCCAGGAAGAACGAGTCGCCCTCGGTGAGCAACTCCGCGCCCTCGGTCGCCGCGATCGTCCGGCGCAGGAGGCGCCGGTGTTCCGCGAGCACCGGCCGATAGCCCGGACCGAGCAGTTGCGCCAACCGGGTGGAGCCTTCGATGTCGGTGAAGACGAACGTCACCCAGCCGGTCGGGAGGTGGATCCGTGCCGACATGCGTGGAACCTCCCCCCTGGCCTCAACTTGATACTTCCCGAAACCAGATCGTCACGCATCGTGAAAACGGCCGGTCGAGGCTCCGCCCCAAGGTGCCATCGGGACCGGCGTCCGGGCAAGACACCGCCTCACCCGGCCGACCGCGCCCGGATCACCTCAACAGCCGCACCCACCGCCGCAGCAGCCACCACCGGTGGGTGCCGGCGCGCCACCGCCGACGCTGCCACCACGCCCGGTCACCGCGACCGTGGACAGCAGTTTCACCGTGTCGGCGTGCCCCTGTGGACAGGACGCCGGTTCGCCGGCCCGGGCCATGGGGCGGTTGACCTCGAAAGTGTCGCCGCAGGCGCGGCAACGGAACTCGTACCGGGGCATGGCATCAGGGTACGACCGGACCTGACGCTGGTGGACAGATGGGTGATACTCGACGGGTGGCAGACGGCGAAGAAGGTAGGACCCCTCGGCCCCTCCGGCCGGCGACGCCGCGCGCCGAGGCCGTTACCGACGGGCCGGCGACCAGGCTGCCGCGGCCCCGCCGCCCCTGGCTGAGATCCGCCAAGACCGACGACCAGCCCACCGCCAAGACCGACGCGCCGCCCACCGCAGCGACCGGCGAGAAATCCGCCGCCGAGGCCGGCGAAAAGCCCGCCACCACGACCGTCGAGAAACCCGCCGCCGAGGCCGGCGACAAGCCCGCCGTCGAGGCCGGTAAGCAACCCGCCACCGAGGCCGGTAAGCAACCCGCCACCGAGGCCGGCGACAAGCCCGCCGTCGAGGCCGGTAAGCAACCCGCCGTCGAGGCCGGTGAGAAGCGCGCCGTCGAGCCCGGCGATAAGCCGGGCACCGCAGTTGGCGAGGCGGACGAGAAAGCCGGCGCGGAAGGTGGCGAGCAGTCCGCCGTCCAGGCTGAGGTCCCGGCCGTCGCTGCCGACGGCGAGCGGGGCGAGTCCACGCCGGACGCCGGTCGACCGGGAGCCCGGCGTCGCCGGGTGCGCTTCGCACACGCCGTGCACCTGCCCGGACCGCGCGCCGCGGCTCGGGCGACGCGCGCCTGGTCCCGGCGGCCCGCCGGCCGACTGACCCTGCCGGGGTGTTCCTGCTCGCGCTGGTGGCGCTGACCGCGACCGCTGGTGCGCTGCTGGTGCCGGCCACCCTGGCGCGTCCCGGTCGGACGCGGCCGACGCCACCGTCAGCGAGTCCGGGACACCCGGCGACCTGCCGCCCTCCGTCGAGGTGCCGCCGCCCGGTGCCGTGCCGCCCGCGCCCGGAGACCTGCCGGGCACGACCGGATCACTGCCGCCGGGCACGACACCGTCCCTGGGCGCGATTGCTCCGGCCGCGCCGGGCGGGCGGCCCTCCGATGCGCTGGCCGGCTGGGCTCAGCAGGTCGGCGCCAAGGTCGGTATCGACCCGATCGCCATGCAGGCGTACGGCTACGCCGAGCTGGTACTCGCGCAAACCCAGCGGAGCTGCGGCCTGAGCTGGACCACCCTGGCGGCGATCGGCTTCGTGGAGTCGGGCCACGGGCAGGCCAACAACGCCCGGCTGGGCCCGGACGGTCGGGCGACTCCAGAAATCATCGGCCTGCCGCTTGACGGGCAGGGCGGCCGGATGCGGATCGCCGACACCGATCGAGGTGAGCTGGACCGGGACACCACCTACGACCGGGCGATCGGGCCGATGCAGTTCATCCCGACCACCTGGCAGGAGATCGGCGCCGACGCGGACAACGACGGTCGCAAGGACCCGCACAACATCCACGACGCCGCCCTCGCCGCCGGCATGTACCTCTGCAAGGGCGGTCGAAACCTCACCATTCCGGGTGACTGGTGGAACGCCATCCTGTCGTACAACGATGTCCGCAGGTACGCCCAGGACGTCTTCAACACCGCCAATCGGTACGGACAGGCCAGTCGCACCTGAAGTGATCGTCCGCATACATTGGAGAACTGGACACTTCCCCCAGGCTGCCGTTAACGGCAAGCTAGACGGGTGATGGTGCGCGAGTGGGACCCCAGGACCGCGTCGTCCGCCGAGATCGCGTCGCTGCTGGACACGCTGAACGCGGTTCTGGCGGCCGATCTCCCCGAGGACCCGTCGTGGCGGGAGAGTTGCTTGCGGGAGTACCTCGCCGAGGTGATGCCGGGCGAGCGGCGCATCTCGTGGGTGGCCCAGGCCGAGCCCGACCCCGACGGCACGCCCGGCGCCATCCTGGGTCATGTGCATGTGCTGCTGCTGGGCAACATCGGCGTGCTGGAAGTGCTCGTACACCCCTCCTTGCGGCGTCGTGGGCTCGGCCGGGATCTCGTCCTGCGCGCCGCCCGCCGGGTCTACCAGGAGGGCTTCGAGTCGATCGGGGTGGAGGTCGTGGGTGACACCCCGGCCGTCGGCTTCTACGAGTCACTCGGCTTCTGCCGGGAGTACGTCGAGACCCGCAGCGTGCTCGACCTGGCGACCGTCGACTGGGCCGAGTTGGCCGAGATGTCCACCGGCGTCGGCGCGGGCTACCACGTCCAGTTCCATCCCGGTGGTCCGCCGGACGAGCTGATCGAGGCGTACGCGCGGGCCAAGGCCGAGCTCCGGGACATCGAGGACGGCGAGCTGCGGCCCAGTTCGTACGACCCGCAGCGGCTCCGCGACAGCCTGGACTGCCTGCACCGGCGGGGCATGAAGCCGTACATCGTGCTCGCCCTGCACGAGCAGTCCGGCGAGGTGGCCGGTCTGACCGAGGTGGTGGTGCCGGCCCAGCATCCGACCCGTGCCGATCAGTACGACACCATCGTGGTGCAGGATCACCGCGGCTACGGGATCGACCGCGCGATCAAGGCCCGGATGCTGCTGGAGCTGCGCTCGGCCGAGCCGCAGCTGATCGAGGTGCAGACGTGGAACGCCCAGGCCAACGAGGCGATGCTCAAGGTGAACGCCGAGTTGGGTTACCGCCCCGACCGGGACTGGTGCGAATACAGCGTCGATGTCGCCGAGCTGGTCCACCGCCTCGACAGCTCCCGCTGAGCACGGTCTGGGCCGAAAACCGTTGCGTCCGTTGAAGCAGAGCAAAGGGGCCGCTCAGGGGTGGGCCGAGTGCCGGACCAGGCCGCAGCGACTCGGGCATGGCGCGACGACAGCCCGGCACCGGTGACGGAGTGGTTCAGTAGCGCTGGCGGAGCAGTTGGGCGGCCTCGACGGCCCAGTAGGTGAGGATGACCTGGGCGCCTGCCCGGCGGATCGAGGTGAGCGTCTCCAGCATCACCTGCTCACGGTCGATCCAGCCGTTCGCGGCAGCCGCCTCGACCATCGCGTACTCGCCGGAGACCTGGTAGGCGGCGACCGGGACGTGCACGGCGGCCCGGACCGCCGAGAGAACGTCGAGGTAGGGCAGAGCCGGCTTGACCATCACCAGGTCCGCGCCTTCGGCCACGTCCAGTGCGACCTCGCGCAGGGACTCGCGCAGGTTCGCCGGATCCTGCTGGTAGGTGCGGCGGTCGCCGTCCAGCGCCGATTCCACCGCCTCCCGGAACGGGCCGTAGAACGCCGAGGCGTACTTGACGGCGTACGCAAGCACCGCGACATCCGGGTGGCCGGCCGCGTCGAGCGCCCGGCGTACCACGCCGACCTGGCCGTCCATCATCCCGGACGTCCCGACGACCGTCACCCCGGCGGTGGCCTGGGCAACCGCCATCTCGGCGTACGCGGTGAGGGTGGCGTCGTTGTCCACCGAACCGTCAGGGGCGAGCAGACCGCAGTGCCCGTGCGAGGTGAACTCGTCCAGGCAGAGGTCACTCATCACCACGGTGGCGTCGCCCACCTCGGCGACCACGTCCCGGATCGCGACGTTGAGGATGCCGTTCGGGTCGATGCCGCCCGAGCCACGCTCGTCCCGCGTCGTCGGCACCCCGAACAGCATGATCCCGCCGACGCCGGCCTGCGCCGCCTCCGCCGCGGCCTTGCGCAGCGAGTCGCGGGAGTGCTGAAGCACCCCGGGCAGCGAGCCGATGGCGCGTGGCTCGGTCAGCCCCTCCTTGACGAACAGCGGCACGACCAGTTCGGCCGGGTCGAGACGGGTCTCGGACACCAGCCGCCGCAGCGCCGCGGTGCGGCGCAGCCGGCGGGGCCGGATCTCCGGGTACGACATGCGGGTCTCCCTGACGGCTAGCGGAACCTCAACGCGGTCGGGCCCTGCACCTTCGAACCGCGACGCTGCTTCGCCGGCATCGCGGCGAGCTTCTCCCGCAGCTCGACGGCGTAGCCGGCGAGCGCCTCCACCAGGTCCGGCACGGAGGCGGTCGGCGGCTGGACGTCGACCCGCAGGCCGAACTCCGTGGCGGTCTCCGCCGTCTTGGGCCCGATGACGGCAACCACGGTACGCGCATGCGGTTTCCCGGCGATGCCGACCAGGTTCCGGACGGTCGAGGACGAGGTGAAGAGCACCGCGTCGAACCCGCCCGACTTGATCGCGTCCCGGATCTCGGCGGGCGGCGGCGCCGCCCGGACCGTCCGGTACGCGGTCACGTCGTCGACCTCCCAGCCACGCTCGGTGAGCCCGGCGGCGAGGGTCTCGGTGGCGATGTCGGCGCGCGGCAGCAGCACCCGGCCGACCGGGTCGAGTACCTCGTCGTGCGGCGAGAACTCGGCCAGCAGGCCCTCGGAGGACTGCTCCCCGCTGGGGATCAGCTCCGGCTGGATGCCGAAGGCACGGACCGCCTCCGCGGTCGCCTCGCCGATACAAGCGATCTTCACGCCGCCGAAGTGCCGGGCGTCCAGACCGTGCTCGGCGAACTTCTCCCAGACCGCCCGGACCGCGTTCACCGAGGTGAAGATCACCCAGGCGTACCGCCCGTCGACCAGGCCCTTGACCGCCCGCTCCATCTGGGCCGGCGTACGCGGCGGCTCCACCGCGATGGTCGGCACCTCGCACGGGATCGCGCCGTACGCGCGCAGCCGGGCGCTCATCACGCCGGCCTGCTCCTTGGTCCGTGGCACGAGCACCTTCCAGCCGTACAGCGGCCGGTTCTCCCACCAGCTGAGCTTGTCCCGCTGGCCCACTCCCTCACCGACGGTCAGCACGACCCGGCCGGTGAAACCGAGTGCCGCCGCGACGAAGGAGTCCACGGTCGACGTGGTGGTGTACTGCGTCTCGCCGGTGCCGTCGCCGGTCACTCCGACGGCGGTGCCGCCGTCCAGCCCGGCGGCGAGCAGCCCGTCACGGATCGCGGCGAGATCACCGGCGTCCACCGCGAGCGCCAACGAACCGCGCTGCACGGCTGCGGCCAGCGCCTCGAAGTCCAGGGTGCTGACGTCCTCGACGTCGGCGGCGGTACGCACCCCCGGCAGGGGTACGCCCGCGTAGGTGGCCACGCCCTCGGCCTGACCGACGCCGGGCACCACCTCGAAGTGCGCGGCGGTACGCGCCACCGCCTGCACCTCCTTGACCACCGAGTCGTGGCCGAAGGGGTCACCGGCCACCAGGTGCACCGCGTTCTGCCCGGAGCGGGCGGCTGAGATCAACACCTTCGCCACGTCGCCCGGCACGCCTTCGGCCGGGGTGAACTGGGTGTCGGTCTTGGCCTGGGCCCGGACGACGTCGAGCAACGACTCGGGTACTCCCCGGTCGTACACCACCTGGTCGGCGTCGACCAGGGCGTCGTGCGCCCGGCGGGTCAGCAGGCCCGGGTCGCCGGGTCCAGCCCCGACGAACGCGATGCGGCCTACGGGCTTACGGGTGCGGGTCATTCTGTGCTCCCAAATTGCTGGGTCCCCGGGCCGTCGTGTCCTTGCGGGCCGAGGATCGAGTCGGCGCCGAGTTCGAGGAGTTCGGCGGCGAGTGCCTTGCCGATCTCCGCCGCGTCGGCGAGCGTTCCGGTGCGGGACAGCCGGATCTCATTGGTGCCATCCGGGCTGATCACCGCCCCGCGCAGGTAGATCTCCTGGACAACATCGCCCTCGTCGCCGGAGCCGGTTGGCTCGCCTTCGGCGACGACGGCGTAGGCGGCGACCGGAGCGGAGCATCCGGCCTCCAGGGTGGCCAGCATCGCCCGCTCCGCGGTGACCGCAGCGCGCGACGGTGCGTGGTCGAGCATGGCGAGCAACTCGACGAGTGCCGGATCGTCGATCCGGCACTCGACCGCCAGCGCACCCTGGGCGGGCGCCGGCAGCATCAACATCGGGTCGAGCGTCTCGGTGATCACGTCGGTCCGGTCGAGGCGGGCCAGCCCCGCCCGGGCCAGGACGATGGCGTCCAGGTCGGCCTCTGGACCGAGCACCCGGGCCAGCCGGGTGTCGACGTTGCCCCGGATCGGCGTGACCGACAGTTGCCGGCCCAGCGCGTGCAGCTGGGCGATGCGGCGTAGTGCGCCGGTGCCGATCTTCGCTCCGCCACCGAGTTCGGCAAGCGTCCGACCGTCCCGGGCGACGAGCGCGTCACGCGGATCCTGCCGGGGTGGCACCGCGGCGATGTGCAGCCCGGCCGGCGGCGCGGTGGGCAGGTCCTTGTACGAGTGGACGGCGAAGTCGATCGCACCGGCGACGAGCGCGTCACGCAGGGCGGAGACGAACACGCCGACACCGAGCCGGTGCACCGGAGCGGTGGACTGGTCACCGGCGGTGACCACCTCGACCAGTTCGACCGGGCGGCCGGTCTGGGCCGTCAGGGCCTCGGCGACGTGCCCGGACTGGGCCATCGCCAGCTTGCTGCCCCGGGTGCCGAGGCGCAGCGGGGCGCTCATGACGGCACTCCGTTCCGCTGCTCGCTCATCGTTCACCTTCCGCAGCTGGAGTGATGTCGGGGACGGTGTCCACCGCCGAGGTCTGTGGGACCTGGAGGTCGAACAGCTCGCGCAGCAGCGCCGCGTACTGGTCGCCACCGGGCTCGGCGGCAAGCTGCCGGACCCGCACGGTCGGCTGGTGCAGCAGCCGCTGGACCACCCGGTGCACGGTACGGGCGACCTCGGCGCGCTGGTCGTCGGTGAGGTCGGGGCGGCGCTGCGCGAGTCGGCGCAACTCGGTGCCGACCACGTCGTCGGCCCGCCCGCGCAGGGCGGCCACGGTCGGCGCCACGTCGGCCCCGCGCAGCCAGGTCAGGAAGGACTCCACCTCGCCGGCCACGATGCGTTCGACGGCGGCGGCGTCCGCCACGGCCGGTCCGTCGGCGAGCAGCGTCGCCATCCGGTCGATGTCGATCACCTCGACCCCGGCCAGCTCGGCCACGCCGGGGCCGACGTCGCGTGGTACGGCCAGGTCGAGCAGGACCAACGGGCCGCGTACCGGGTCCCGACCGGCCACCGCCTCGGCGACCACCGCGTGGGTGAGGACCGGATCGGCGGAGGCCGTGGCGGCCACTACGATGTCCACTGTGGAGAGAGTGTCGACCAGTTCGGCCATCGGCCGCGCGGTCGCGCCGTACGATCCGGCCAGCCGGACGGCCCGCTCGGCGCTCCGGTTGGTCACGGTCAGCGGCCCGGCGCCGAGCCGGGACAGCGTCGCCACGCTCAATGAGCCCATCGCGCCCGCCCCCACCACAAGCGCGGGACGGCCGACGAGATCGTCGTCGAGATGACCGGCGGCCAGCCCCAGTGCGGCGGTGACCACGCTCTGGCCGGCCCGGTCGATGCCGGTCTCGGAGTGGGCCCGCTTGCCGACCCGCAGCGCCTGCTGCATCAACTCGTGCAGCAGCCGTCCGGCGGTGTCCGCCTCGCCGGCCCGGTGGTAGGCGTCCCGGAGCTGGCCCAGGATCTGCGCCTCGCCGATCACCAGCGAGTCCAGGCCGGCGGCGACCCGGAAGACGTGGTCCACCGCGGCGGAGTCGAAGTGCACGTAGAGGTGGTTGGCCAACCCGGCCGGCTGGCAGTCGGCCTGCTCGGCGAGCACGGCACAGATGTCACCGAGACCGCCGTGAAAGCCGGACACGGCCGCGTAGACCTCCACCCGGTTGCAGGTGGAGACCAGCACGGCCTCGCTCACGTACGGCTGCGCGACCAGCCGCTCCAGCACGCCGGTGAGACCGGCCGGGGGCACCGCGAGCCGTTCCAGGGTGGCAACCGGCGCGGTGCGGTAGGACGCGCCAACGACGAGGAGTTTCACGTGCCGATCGCCTCCTGGCTCTCGGAGACCGCGAGGCCACCCCGCAGGGCGGTCAGGGCGGACCCACCGGTGGTGGGGAGCGCGGTCAGGGATGCCTTGCGGTGCTCATGAAACGACAGGATCTGCAACTCGATGGCGAGGTCGACCTTGCGCACGTCGACCCCGGAGGGAACGGAGAGGACGCAGGGCGCGAAGTTCAGGATGCTCGTCACGCCGACCGCCACGAGTTGATCGGCCACCTGCTGGGCAGCCGGCGCGGGGGTGGCGATCACACCGATCGCGATCGACTCCTCGGCCGCCACCCGGGGCAGCTCGTCGATGTGCCGTACGACGAGGCCGTTGATCTCCTCACCGACCCGGCCCGGGTCGGCGTCGAAGAGCGCCGCGATTCGGAAACCGCGGCTGGCGAAGCCGTCGTAGCCGGCCAGCGCGTGACCGAGATTACCCACGCCCACCAGGGCGACTGCCCGGCGCTGGGTGAGGCCGAGCACGTACTCGATCTGCTCGATCAGCAACGCCACGTCGTAGCCGACCCCACGGGTGCCGTACGAGCCGAGCTGGGACAGGTCCTTGCGGAGCTTGGCCGAGTTCACTCCGGCGGCGTTGGCCAATCCTTCGCTGGACACCGTCTCGTTACCGGTTTCGGCGAGATTGTGCAGGGCACGGAGGTACTCGGGCAGCCGGGCCACAGTCGCCTCAGGCAGATCCGGAAGCGCCGGTACGGCACCGGCGCGACCGGGCGCGCCAGGGTGGCGATGCTGACTCATGAGACTCCGTGCGGTGCGATCCTTGACCAACTCCACCGGCCGGCCAACTAGGGACTCCCGCTGGCGACCGAAATTGCCGGCTGTGCTAGCAGGACGCGTCGGAATTACAGAGTAGGCGCTTGTGAAGACGTGCACAAATCGCGATCTTGTTGGCACGCACCGCGCCTTCACCAGCCCCTCCGTTCCGCAAGATCGATGGCGATCCCCGTCGGGACCGCCCGCGCGATTATTGCCCAATCCAGACTTCTCTGACCAATCACGCGCAGGTCGCCCGCAGCTCTTCGCCTTTTTCGATCATGAAGTTTCGGCCCGACCGGTCGATTCTGGGCGGCGAAATTCATGATCGACCCAGAACTGCGGGCTGCGGTCACCGGAGAGTGGTGGCGAGGGTCACGGCCTGCACGAGGGTGTCGGCGACCGGATGCCCGGAGGCGTCCAGTCGGGCCCGGTCGGTGAACCCGCCGGCGTAGAGGACCGCACGACCGCCGACCGAGATCGCGGCGTCCGCGTCGTCGATCGAGTCGCCGATCAACACCACCGAACGGCCGTCCACGCCGAGCCCAGCCAGGTGCCGGGCCAGCGACTCGGCCTTGCGGTCGCCGCCGACCTGCGCCCGCAGCCCGTCGACCCGGGTGAAGCGCCCGGTCAGGCCGTACGTCTGCACCGCGGGCACCAGCTCGTCGTGGAACCACATGGAGAGCAGCGACTGGCTGCCCGACCAGGTCGTCATCGCGTCCAGGGCGTCATGGGCCAGCTCACAGCTGGTCAGCCCGAGGCGGTACGCGTCGTGGAAGACCTTGTCCAACCGGCCGAACGTCTCGCCGTCCACCGCCCGCCCGAGCACTTCGGCGTAGTAGTCGGCGATCGGCCGGCGGAAGCGCACCCGGTGCTCCGCCGCGGTCACCGTCGGGCCGCCCTCGCTGACGAACACGGCGTTGGTGCAGGCCACCACCAGGTCAAGATCGTTGAGCAGAGTGCCGTTCCAGTCCCACACCAGATGGGTACGTGCAGGGGTCATCGCCGCACCCTATCCGCCGACGCCGCTCGCCCGGGAGGGTCAGAGTTGCGGGGTGGTCAGATCCCGCAGCAGCCGCTCCTCCTCGACCCGCCAGTAGCCGTGCTCCTTGCCGTCGAGCAGCACCACCGGCAGCCGGTCGCCGTACTCGCGTTCCAACTCGACGTCACCGCTGACATCCCACTCGGTCCACCGGTCGCCGGTGACCGCGACCACCCGATCGAGCGCCGCCTTGGCGTCCTCGCACAGGTGGCAGCCGGGCCGGGTGATCAGAGTCAGGCGGGGCTCACGCATCGGTCTCCTCCGTCGCGTCGGCGGCGTCCTGCATGGTGGCCGAGTCTGGCACACCCCTCGGCGCAGTCCCGTGCACGGAACTCGGGGCGGAGCTGCGGCGAGGGTGCGACGACCGTGACCGGAGCACCTTCCGCAGGGCCGGACCGAGGTCAGGCGGGCCGTCGGCCACCCTGCCGAATCTCGGCCTGACCTGCGGCGTCACCCGAACAGCCGGGATGCCGATTGTCAATCACCTCCCGACGGACAACCGGTCCGCCAGGCTCAGGACGGACCGGTAAATACTTCGGCCCTGTGTAACGGACTTGCCACGCGCGGGTGACGTTGGCCCTATCATCACTCGGGTCGGCTCACCCCGTTTTGCCGTGAGTCGACACCCCTCAGCCCGAGGAGGCCCCCCGTGCCTGTTAGTGCATCGGACCAGCACCTCAAGGGGATCTGCCGCCCGCCGGCACCCCCCGGAGCCATCCTGCCCAGCGGCGACCCGACCAATCGACCATCGCCCGCCGGCGCACCGGTGGGTGGCGGAACGGAGGCGGCACGATGACCACCTTCGGCTTCGCGCACCGCCTGGTGGGCCTGAGCAGCCCGGCGGCACGCACCCCGGTCAACGAACGGACCGGTGCCCATCGCCCGCCGGAGACCCCGGGCAACCTGCCCGCCCGAGGTGAGGGTGCCGCGAAGCGAGTGGGCAGTAGGCCACACCAGAACGAGCCGCCGCATCGACCATCGGTCCCCGGCGGGAACGCGAGACCGGTTGGCGGCCGGGTCGCCTCGCCGAATCGACCAACCATGCCGGCACAGGCCCGGCGCGGCGGAGATCCGCCGGTCACGGACCTGCCGGCGGCCGAGACCGCAGTCCTTCCCGTCGTGCCGGCCACCTCGGGCCCGTCCACCGGGTTTCCGAGTCGCCCCGACCCCTCCGATCCGGCCACCGAGGTCTGGGCCCTCGTCGAGCGGGCCCAGGCCGGCGAGGCCGAGGCATTCGGCCTGATCTACGACCGCTACGTCGACACAGTCTTCCGCTTCGTCTACTTCCGGGTCGGCAACCGGCAACTCGCCGAGGACCTCACCTCCGACACCTTCCTGCGGGCGCTCAAGCGGATCGGCAGCTTCACCTGGCAGGGCCGTGACCTCGGCGCCTGGTTGGTCACCATCGCCCGCAACCTGGTCGCCGACCACTTCAAGTCCGGTCGCTACCGGCTGGAGGTGACCACCGGCGACGTGCTCGACGCCGACCGCGAGGATCGCGGCCCGGAGGGCAGCCCGGAGGCGGCGGTGGTGGAACACATCACGAACGTCGCCCTGCTCACCGCCGTCAAGCGGCTCAATCCGGAGCAGCAGGAGTGCATCGTCCTGCGCTTCCTTCAGGGCTTCTCGGTGGCCGAGACGGCCCGGGCGATGGGCAAGAACGAGGGTGCCATCAAGGCCCTCCAGTACCGTGCGGTCCGGGCCCTGGCCCGGCTGCTTCCGGATGGCTTCCAGCCGTGAGCCGCAGGGCGGCCACACCCGCCGTTCACACCGGGCGGCGGCCAGCTTACCGGCACTGGTGATCGATTTGCGCCATTTCGCCGTCGGGCGGCCCGTAACCGGAGGCCCGCGCGGCGCGTTTCTCCGGGTGCGACCGGTGACGGTCCGGGACCTCCGGATCCCCCGGATGACGGGCGACGACGCCAGCGGCCCCCGCCGCGGCGTCACGCGGTCATCGGTCGCTGCCGGTGACCGCGGCCGACCGGCCGCGTCCAGCGAGAGGAGGTGCCGCGGTGGACAACGCCCTCTTCTCCCGTCGGCGCGCCGAGCGCTTCGCGCAACTGCTTGACGAAGCCAACGGCGGTCGACGCCATCACGTCCGGTCCCGATCCGACGAGCAACTCACGCCGCTCGTCTCGCTCAGCCGGCAGGTGGCCGCCGAGGCGCCCGCCGCCCCGGTGGATCCGGAATTCCGGACCGGCCTACGGGCGATGCTGCTGGCCACCGCCGCCCGCGACGGCATCGGCACGTCCGCCCAGCCGACCGAGAAGGCAAGCGCCGGCCGAAGCCCACTGCTGCCGGCCGTCACCGCCCGCCGGGCCCGCGCCCGGGGCGCGATCCTGGTCGGCATCGCGGCCGGCGCCATCGCCGTTTCGGGCATCTCTGCGGCCAGCGAGAACGCCATGCCGGGTGATGCGCTGTACGGCATGAAGCGCGGTACCGAGCGGGCCCAGCTCGCCCTGGCCAGCTCCGAGATCAACCGGGGCCAGCTCTTGCTCGACTTCGCCGGTACCCGGCTGAGCGAGGCGTCCGCGCTGCGCGGCGACCGGGCCGGCTACAGCGGGGTGCTGGACGACATGGACTCGGACACCCGCCAGGGCGTACGCCTGCTCACCGAGGCCGCGGCACAGCGTTCGGACGCCGCGCCGCTGGACGCCGTCGACGCCTTCGTCAGCCGGCAACGCCGGGCCCTCGACGCAGTTGCCGACGGCGCGTCCCGGGCCGACCGGGAGCGCACCGCACGGTCGCTGCGCCTGCTGGAGTTGGTCGCCGAGCGCGCCGACGCGCTGCGCGCCGCAATCGCCTGTGGCCAGCTCACCAGCACCGCAAGCGACCACCTCGGCCCCACTCCCGGCACCTGTCCCTGAGCGACGGTCGCCCCCGCACCCAGCTCGGGCCGGCGCAGGCCCCCGCACCCAGCTCGGGCCGGCGCAGGCCACCGGCCCGAGGCCGCACGGCAGCTCGGCGTCGTGGTCGGGGCGGGGTGATCGGTTCGCCGGATACCCTCGGACCGAGGCAGACCCGGCGGGCAATGTGAGGGGGAACGGGTGGCGCGCAGCCGCAAGGTGACCGTCAGCACCGACGTACACGGACACACCACCGGTTGGGCCCAGACCGAACCCGCCCCGCCGGTCGCACCGGATCCGAGTGTCGCCGCCTTCTTCGACGTGGACAACACGATGATGCAGGGTGCCTCGCTCTACTGGTTCGCCCGTGGTCTCGCCGCGCGCAACTACTTCACCACCGCCGACCTGGTTCGGTTCGGCTGGCAGCAGCTGCGTTTCCGGCTGCTGGCGCGGGAGCACGCCGGAGACATGACACAGGCCAAGGAGGCCGCGCTGGCCTTCGTCGCGGGCTGGCGGGTGGAAGATGTCGAGCGGCTCACCGAGGAGATCTTCGACGAGCTGATGGCACCCCGGATCTGGGCCGGCACCCGCCGCCTGGCGCAGGGGCATCTCGATGCCGGTGAACGGGTCTGGCTGGTCAGCGCCGCTCCCGTGGAGATCGGCCGGGCAATCGCCACCCGGCTCGGCCTGACCGGTGCGATCGGTACGGTCGCCGAGGTGGTCGACGGCGCGTACACCGGCCGGCTGGTCGGCGACCTGATGCACGGCCCGGCCAAGGCCGAGGCGGTCACCCAGCTCGCCGCCGTGGAAGGGCTGGACCTGAGTCGATGCGTCGCCTACAGCGACTCCGCCAACGACCTGCCGATGCTCCGCACGGTCGGTCGGGCGGTGGCGGTCAATCCGGACGCCGCGCTGCTGCATCAGGCCCGCCAGCACGGCTGGGAGGTCCGCGACTTCCGCACCGGCCGGCGCGCCGTCAAAATCGCTGTACCATCGACCGCCGCCGCCGGACTCGTGGTCGGCGCGGTCACCGCCGGTGTGGCGCTGCATCGCCGCCGACGTAGCGCCTGAACCGCCCCGGCCCGCTCGACCCGGCGCGCCGCTCAGGGACCGAACGGGTCCGGACGCCGTTCCAGCAACTGGTAGAGGGTCTGCTGGATGGTCTCCCGCACCTGGTCGGCGAGGTTGAACACGACAAGCGGGTCGTCCGCCGACTCGGTCAGGTGGGCGGTCGGGATCGGCGGGCAGAACTGGATGAGCCACTTGCTCGGCAGCGGCACCATGCCCAGCGGACCGAGCCAGGGAAAGGTCGGCGTCACCGGGAAGTAGGGCAGCTTGAGCAGCCGGGCCAGCGGCTTGATGTCGGCGAGCATCGGATAGATCTCCTCGCCGCCGACGATCGCGACCGGGATGATCGGGGTGCCGGTACGCAGAGCCGCCGAGACGAAGCCGCCCCGACCGAAGCGTTGCAGCTTGTAACGCTCCGCGTACAGTTTGCCGACGCCCTTGAAGCCCTCCGGGAAGACGCCGACGAGTTCACCACCGCGCAACAGCCGTTCCGCGTCCGGGTTGCAGGCCACCGTGCCGCCGGTCTTGCGCGCGATCTCCGAGACGACCGGCATCCGGAAGACCAGGTCCGCGCCGAGCAGGCGGAGGTAGCGGTGGGCCGGGTGTTCGTGGTGCAGGGCGGTGGAGAGGATCAGCGCGTCCAGTGCCACCGTGCCGGAGTGGTTGCCCACCACCAGCCCGGCGCCGTCGGTGGGCACGTTCTCCAAGCCGCTGACCTCGGTGCGGAACCAGTCCCGGTAGAGCCGCCGCAGCAGCGGGTGGAGCACCGCCCCGGTCAGTTCCGGATCGAAACCGAACTCGTCCACCTCGTAGTCACCGGCGAGCCGTCGGCGCAGGAAGGCCAGCCCGCTGGCGACGCGCCGGTCCCAGACATCACCCGGTTGGTCGGTCACCGCCGGGCTTGGCGGCCCGGCCGGGCGGTGCCCGTTGGACGCGCCCGGCTCGGGGTCGGCGGGCACCGGTGGCGGCACGGCGAACCCGCCGTCGACCCGCGCGGCGTCCGGTCGCTCCCCGCCCCCGGTCACGACCGCTCCCGTACGGCGGCGCGGACCTGCCGGATCCCGTCGAGCACCAACTGCTCGGCGGCGGCCAGTTGCTCCCGGGTCACCACCGCGCGCCCGTGGTGAGCGCGGATGAAGTCGTCGAACGCGGCGGCGGTCGAGCGTGGGGTGAAGCCGTACTCGTCTTCGAGCCGGGCGATGTCCACCACCCGGCCGTGCACGAAGAGGTCGACCTGGTCGAGCCCGTAGCGGCCGTAACCCAGGGCCCGGGCGAGGGCGACGGCACCGGACAGACCCGGCTCCAGCACCGGCACGGCGATCCGGCCGGCGCGCCGGATCGCCTGGGAGAGTGCCAGCACCCCGGGCCCGGCGACGTTGTAGGTGCCCGGATGGTCCTCGGTGACCGACCGGCGCAGCACCTCAAGCGCGTCATCGAAGTGCAGGAACTGCAACCGGGCGTCCCGACCGAAGATGGTGGGCACCACGGGAAGGGAGAAATACCTGGTCAGCGTCGTGTCGGCAGTCGAGCCGATGAACGGCGCGAAGCGCAACACGGTGGCGGTCACGTCGGGACGCCGACGGCGGAAACCACGGACGTATCCCTCGATGTCGAGGATGTCCCGGCCGAAGCCGCCGCGCGGCACCTCCCGGGGCTCGGTCTCCTCGGTGAAGACGGCCGGGTCCCGGAACGAGGCCCCGTACGCCGCGGTCGAGGAGCGGACCACCAGCTTGCGGAGCCGGGGGGCCCGTTGACAGGCGGCGAGCAGCTGCATGGTGCCGATGACGTTCTGTTCCTTCATCGCCGCCCGGCCGCCCTGCTGGGGATCCGGGGCGCTGACCAGGGCCAGGTGCACCACGGCGTCGACGTCGAGGTCGGCGAGGAGCCCGCCGACGGACCCGGTGTCGACCCGGACCCGCTCGACCCGGTCGAGCAGGGCACCGACCTCGGGCGTCGGCTCCGGCACGTCAACGCCGATCACCCGGTCGATCCGGGGGTCGGCGGCCAGTTGGGCCGCGACGTGCGCGCCGAGGTAGCGACTGACTCCGGTCACGACGACGACCCCCGGGAGGCTCGATGAGCCGCCGGGGGTCATGTCTCGCACCTACCCCGGCAGCGGAGACCGAGCCGGGACAGCCACGGCCTGATCACCTGAGCCTCCGAGGGTCGACAGTTGGCAAGTCACGACGCCGGGCCGCAGCCCGGCTGCCGTCACTTGCCGAGACGGCGACGCTGGACGCGGGTCTTGCGCAGCAGCTTGCGGTGCTTCTTCTTAGCCATGCGCTTGCGGCGCTTCTTGACCACCGAACCCATACGACAGCCTTTCGATGCAACGTGCGGCGCGACCGGAAGACGCCGTGAACCAGTGGCGTCGGCGACCGCTTGCGGACAAACGGATCGGACCGGCGGGATGGGCGGCAGGGCGCACCAGCGGTCACGATCGCAAGTCCAGCGTAGCGGGATCGCGTCAGCGGGACCAACGCGCCCCCGGTCGATGCCTCTCAGAAGGCTCGACAAGGCCGGGCACGGCGGCTGGTCAGGCGGTCTCCTGGAAGGCGCCGCGCAGGTACTCGTGCACCGCGTGCTCGGGCACCCGGAACGACCTGCCGACCCGCACGGCGGTCAGCTCACCGCTGTGCACGAGACGGTAGACCGTCATCTTGGACACCCGCATGACCGTCGCCACCTCCGCGACGGTGAGGAACTTGACATCCGACAGCCGACCGTCGGACTGCGACCCGGCCATGGCTCACCCGACCTATCCCATGCCCTTCGCGTGCCGCCCCACAGGTCATCCCGCACGGCCGGCAACGCGCGTGTTAACAGTACGGTAGCGGGGCGGCTGTGACCGGCGCGATCCCTTCCTGCAACTGATCACGAAAACGAGGTCACTCGGACCGGAGAGCGACCACCGGATCGAGCCGACCGGCCCGTTGCGCGGGCACCACGCCGAAGATGATGCCCACCGCCGCCGACACACCGAAGGCCAGCGCCAGCGACCACCAGGTGACCGCCGCCGGGATGGGTGAGACGGCGGCCACCAGCAGCGCGCCACCCACGCCGAGGGCCATCCCGACCAGCCCGCCGATCGCGGTCAGCAGCACCGCTTCCAGCAGGAACTGCACGCCGATGTCGCGGGGCCGGGCGCCGACGGCCTTACGCAGCCCGATCTCCCTGGTCCGTTCCCGCACCGAGACGAGCATGATGTTGGACACCCCGACGCCTCCGACAAGCAACGAGATGCCGGCAATGGCCGCCAGTACGCCGGTCAGGATGCCGAGGATGTCACCGAGCACGCCGAGGATCTGCTCCTGGGTGACCGCGCTGAACTCGGTGCCGGGATGCCTGCCGTTCAGCTCCGCCACGATCCGCTCGCCCAGTTCGTCGATGCGTTCCCGGTCCGGCGCCTTGACCGCGATCGCGTCCACCCGCTGGGTGCCGTACAGCCGCTGCGCGGCGGTCACCGGGATGTGCACCTCGTCGTCCCGGTCGACGCCGAGGCTCTGCCCCAGCGGGGCAAAGACGCCGATCACCCGGAACCGGACGCCCGCGACGTTCACCTGCTGGCCCACCGCCTCCCGGTCGGGAAACAGGACCCGAGCGACCGAGTCGCCGAGGATCGCGACCCGCCGGCCGGTGTCCACATCGGATCGACTCAGGTAGCGGCCCCGGGTCACGTCCCGGGCGAAGACCGCCGGGGTGGTCTCCAGCACGCCCTGCACGGTGGTGAAGTCCTGCCGGGTGCCGGCGCGTACGGTCGCGCCGGAGGCGACGGTCACCGCGACCCGACCGGGATCACCGACCACCCGGCCGACGGCGTCCACGTCCTGCAACGTCAGTGGGGAGACCGCCGGTGCGGAACCCACGTCGAGCCGTCCCGGGACGACCAGCAACAGGTTCGAGCCGAGCCCCTCGACCTGCTGCTCGACCGTCTGCTTCGTGCCGGTGCCGATGGCCACCAGCAGCACCACGGAGGCGACGCCGATGATCACCCCGAGCATGGTCAGCAGGCTGCGCATCCGGTTGGCCCGCAGCGCGTCCGACGCCACCCGCCATGCCTCGGCCAGTCTCACGAGCCGACCCCGCCAGCCACCGGGTCGGCATCGCTGTCGGCGACGACCACTCCGTCCCGCATCGTGATCCGGCGGCGGGCGCGGGCCGCCACCTCCGCGTCGTGGGTGACCATCACCAGCGCCACCCCCGACTCGGCGTTGAGCCGTTCCAGCAGTTCCAGCACGGTCGCGCCGGTGGTGCTGTCCAGGTTGCCGGTCGGCTCGTCGGCGAGCAGCACGGTCGGGTCGGTGACCAGGGCGCGGGCGATCGCCACCCGCTGCTGCTCACCTCCGGAGAGTTGGTTGGGCCGGTGGTCCAGCCGGTGTCCCAGGCCGACCCGCCCGAGCATCGCGGCGGCGCGCTCGCGCCGCTCGCGAGCGCCCACCCCCCGGTACACCAGCGGCAGCGCCACGTTCTCCACCGCCGAGGTACGCGGCAACAGGTGGAACGCCTGGAAGACGAAGCCGATGGTCTCGTTGCGCAACCGGGCCAGTTCGGGCGCGGAGAGTTCGCCCACCGCGCGGCCACCGATCACCAGCCGGCCACCGGTCGGCCGGTCGAGGCCGCCGAGCAGGTGCATGAGGGTGGACTTGCCCGACCCGGAGGGCCCGATCAGCGCCACGTAGTCGCCGGCCGAGACGGTCAGACTCACCCCGCGCAGGGCCGGTACCGAGAATCCGTCCAGCTGGTACGTGCGGGACACGTCGACCGCCTCGATCGCGGGTGCCCCGCTCACCGCGCCGCCCCGGTTCGCCGGCCGGGATCCCGGCTCATCCCACCTCCTGGCCGTCGCGGACCTGGTCGGTGCCACGGACCACCACCCGGTCCCCCGGCTGCACCCCGTCGACGATCTGCACCAGGTCCTGGCCCTGTACGCCGACAGTGACCACCGCCCGGTCGGCCCGACCGTCCCGGACCACCCAGACCGCGTCCCGCCCGTCCATCGAGAAGATCGCGGAAGCGGGCACGGTCACCGCGTCATCCGCCTCCCGGACCCGCAGCCGCAGCACCGCGTTCATCCCGGGTCGCGGGCTCGGTGCCGGTTCCGCCTCACCGAACTGGCCGGTGCCGAGGGCGAGCCGGACCCGGTAGCTGACCCCACCCCGGGCCGACGTGCTGGGCAGCACATCGATCGAGCGGACGGTGGCCGGGTAGCTGGCGCCGGGCACCGCGTCCAACTCGACAGTGCCGGCCAGGCCGGCCCGGACCAGCAGCACGTCGGTCTCGTCCACCTCGGCCAGCAGGCCGAGTTCGCGGGTGTCCACCACCGTCAGCACCGGGGTTCCGGCGGTGACCCGACCACCGACCGGGACGGCGGTGTCCACGCCCGGCGGCGGCCCGGCCGGTGCACCGCCGAGCGCCGCCGGGTCGAGCCCGGGCGGGAGTCCACCCGGCGCCGCCAGCAGCCCGGCGAGGGCACCCGCCGAACCGGCGCTACTCACGCCACCCGGCTGCACCACCCCGGCGATCGGGGCACGCAGCGTCAACGCGTCGACCGTCGCCTTGGCCAGGTCGTACGCCTGCTGAGCCTGAAGTCGTTGGGCGGTGGCGAGCGCGCTGACGGCGGAGTTCAGGTTGCGTACGCCGCGCTGCACCTCGCGTACCGCCCGGTCGGCCGCCCGCGCGGCGGCGTCGTACTGTCGCCGGGCGGACTCGACCTGTGCGAGCAGTGCCTTCCGCAGCTCCGGATCGCTGATCTTCTTGGCGGCGGCGCGAGCGGCGGAATGCGCCTCGGCCGCGGCCCGGTCGGTGCCGCGCAGCGAGCCGGCGAGGTCGCCGCCACCACCACCGCCGCCGGCCCGCTTCGCCGCGTTGAGCGCGACGCGGGCCTGGCGCAGCCGCTCCGCGCCGCCGGCGAGTTGATCACGGCGAGCACCTGGCCGCGCCGGACCCGCTGGCCCGGCTCGACCCGCAGGCTGGCCAGGGTTCCGTCGGCGGGCGCGGTGAGGGTCGCCGCCGCCCGGGCGGTGACCGTGGCCGGGGCGTCGATCTCCTCGGTGACCGGGGCCAGGGTTGCCGAGGCGAGTGCGATCGACGGCTCGTCGGTACCGCAGGAGGCGGCGCTGGTGAGGGTCAGGACGGCGACGGCGAACAGGGCGGTGAGCAGGCGGGGCCGCGAGGCGGCGGCCGGCCGCGGCGGGTCGAGGCGGCGCACCCGACCCATGCTACGAGCCGGCGGCGATCCGACCGCCGCACGCCGTCAGCCGACGGCGCGCCGGATGTACTTGGCGCAGTCGGCCTGCACCTTGGTCCAGGGCTTGCCGAAGATCTCCTCGGAGACCTGCCTCGGCACGCGCAGGTCGTGCACCACCGCCTTGACGAAGGCGAGCACCTTCTCTGCACCGAACCGGTCCAGCAGGTACCGGATGGCGAGGTACGCGACCCCGTAACTGCCGGTCGCCTCCTCGGCCGAAGCGTCCCCGGCGGGCAGCAGCTTGTCCAGCTTGCCGTTCCAGTCGCCCTTGACCAGCTTCCGGATGGGAATCAGCCAGTCGTTCCGGGCGAACGACGCACCATCGGCGCCCGCGTGCTCGGCCAGCCCTTCGATCAGCCACCAGGCCGAATCGTCCCAGTAGTCGTTCTCCGGCAACGAGGCGGCGTGGGCAAGCTCGTGCCGAAGCATGACGTCAAGGTAGGCGCTGTCGTTGAAGGCGTCCGGCCCGAGCACCACATCGTGGTGACCACCGCCGACGTTCACGGTGTACCCGGCGCCCCACTCCGGCTGGTCGCCGCCGTACCAGCGCTTCCACTCCTTCGGGCCGGCGTAGAAGATCCGGTACCGGTCGGGTGCCGCACCGTGCACGACGTACCGGTCGGCCACCTTGGCCGCCGCCTCGGCCCGCTTCAACAGGCCCGGCAGCCGGTCACGGTACGCCGGTGTGGTGCCCACGATGGTGCGTTTGCCCACCGCCGCCACCAGTTCGCTGACCTCCCAGGGCAGGGTGCCGGCCTGCCCACGGACCCGACCACCCACCTGCGGCGTGGCCGTCGACTTCTCCAGCTCGATCAGCCGGGGCTCCGCTCCGTCCCGCCACAACGTGTTCACCAGCAACGGGCTGGGCCGGCAGTCCGGCACCACGAAGCAGTACCCGAACTGCACCGACAACCGCCACTCACCGGCGCTGCCGGCCGGTGTGGGCAGACCGTTCGGGCGGGCCTCCCAGCGGGTCACCCGCAGTTCCCGCAACCCGGCGAACCGGCGCCGCAGGTCGCTGTGCACGTCGCGGTCCGCGATCGCCAGGAAGCCGGCCCGGTCACCGGCGAGCAGCGCCGCGGACTGCCGATCCAGCTGCGCGGTGATCCGCTCGGCGACCTGCCGGGCGGCGCGGGTGGTCGGATTCTCGGTCGGCGCCACGGCCTCGGCCGGCGTCTCGACATCGGCGTCGCCGACCACCACCAGCGCCACCGGCACCGCGCCGGCCACCAGCAGCACGACCACGACGGGCAGCGCCCACCGCCACCAGCGCCGCCGCGCCGGACCGGCCACCGGCACCGGTTCAGGCACGACGGCCAGCAGTTCCGGTGCGATCGACTCCGCACTCGCTGCGGTCGACTTCGGCGTGCTGTCGCCGGCCTGAGGTTCCCCGTGGCTCATGCCGGAAGCGTACGGTTCATGCACCACTGGGGACGGTCAGGCCGCAATCGGCAAGATCACGGCCGGACGGGTCACCCCGCAGCGGATCGCGCGGGAGGCGACGGCCAGGCCCGGTACGCGATGTCGAGTGCCGCGATCAGCTGCGCGAAGGAAGGGTCCACCTCGCGGGGCAGGCCGAAGCCACCGGCCGCCTCCAGCGAGACGAAACCGTGCACGGCGGCGCGGAACATCCGGGTCGCGTCGACGGCGGCGTCGCCGTCGATCCCGTACCCCTGAAGGATGGCGTAGGCGACGCCGACGGCTCGCTCGGCCGCCGCCAGGTGCGCCGGATCGGCCGGGTCCGGCACCCGTTGGGAGGCCGCATAGCGGCCGGGATGCCGCCGGGCGTACGACCGGTAGGCGATGGACACCGCGCGGAGCGCGTCCGCGCCGCTGCGACCGGCGGCGGCGGTCATCATCTCGTCGGCGAGTTCGGCGGTGGCCAGCGCGGAGATCTTCTGCGCGAGCGCGTCGGCGCCCCTGACGTGCTTGTAAAGGCTGGGCAGGGCGACGCCGAGTCGGCTCGCCAGCTCGGCCAGGGTCAGCCGGTCGTAGCCGACCTCGTCGGCGAGTTCGGCTGCGGCCCGCACCACCACCTGCGGATTGAGCCCGGCCCTAGGCATTGTCGGTCACCGCGAGGAAGTCGACCAGCTCGCTGGTCATCGCCTCCGGCCGGTCGGCGTGCGGGTAGTGCCCGGCGTCGGTGATCATCCGCGCCTCGGCGATCCGGAACAGTCGCCGGGCGGCCCGGGCCTCGGCGGCCGGGTCGGGGAAGTCGGGATCCTTCGTGCCCATCAACACCAGCACCGGCTGCCGCACCTGCGGAGCGCGTGTGGTCCAGTGCGGCTCGACCGGGGCGGCCACCCCTCGCACCGGTGCCATCCGGCCGGGCCGGCGCAGCGCGGCCACCAACTGCCTGCGGTACTCCGCGTCGTCGGCGGGCCGGTGCACCGGGAAGAGGGTGCGGTGGAACATCCCGAACAGTCGCGGGCTGCGGACCACCGCCGCCACGGCGAGGCGCATGAACGGGTTGAGCTTCGGCTCCGCCACGAACGCGCCGACCAGCACGATGGCGTTCACCAGTTCCGGCGCGTCGGTGGCGGCGAAGACCACCGCTGCGGCGCTTGACGAGTTGCCGACAAGCGTGGCCGGGCCGCCGTCGAGGTCGCGGACCACCGCCAGCAGATCGGCACCCACCTCGACCGGGGCGTACGTCGGCCATCCGGTGCTCGAGTCGCCGTGCCCCCGGACGTCGACCGAGGCGACCCGGTAACCCGCCGCGACCAGCAGCGGAACGAGATGTCGGTAGGAGTGGCGGTTCTCCCCCATGCCGTGTGCGAGGACCACCAGCGGCCCCCGTCCGTGCACCTCGTAGGCGATCCGACCGCCAGCGCGTGCCACAAAGCTATTAGTCATAGCCAAAAGGCTAACCCCATTAGCCAAACTCGTCAAGCCGCCATCGCCAGCGCGCTGCTCAGGTCGACAGGTCGCGGCCGGCTACTTGCGGGAGGCCACCGCGCGGGCGAAGAAGGCGAGGTTGGCGGGGCGCTCGGCGAGGCGGCGCATCAGATAGCCGTACCAGTCGTCGCCGTACGGGACGTAGGTGCGCACGGTGTAGCCCTCGCCGGCCAGTCGGGCCTGCTCCTCCGGCCGGATGCCGTAGAGCATCTGGAACTCGAAGCGGTCCGGGGCACGATCGAACCAGCGGGCCCGGTCCTCGCCGATGGCGATCAGGCGAGGGTCATGGGTGGCCAGCATCGGGTAGCCGTCACCCGACATCAGGATGTTCAGACAGCGGACGTAGGACTTGTCCACCTCGCGGACGGTCTGGTACGCCACCGACTCCGGCTCCCGGTACGCCCCCTTGCACAACCGCACCCGGGAACCGGCCGAGGCCAGCTCGCGGCAGTCCGACTCGGTACGCCGCAGGTACGCCTGCAACACCGCACCCGTCGACGGGTAGTCCTTGCGGAGCTTGGCCAGGATGTCAAGCGTCGAGTCGGTGGTGGTGTGGTCCTCCATGTCCAGGGTGACCGTGGTCCCCGCGGCGTCGGCCGCGGCGCAGATCGCCCGCGCGTTGTCGTGCGCCAGCTGCTCGTCGAACGCCTGGCCGAGCGCGGAGAGCTTGACGCTCACCTCGGCGGCGGGCGTCAGCCCCGCCTCGGCGAGCATCCGCAGCAGCGTCAGGTACTCGTCCCGGGTGGCGATGGCCTGCTCGGCGGTGACGGTGTCCTCGCCGAGGTTGTCGAGGCTGACGGCGAGACCATCAGTGACGAGTTCGCGGGTCACGCGCAACGCGTCGGCGGTCTGCGCGCCGGCGACGAACCGGCGCACGACGTCCCGGGAGAACGGGGCCGTCGCGACGAGCCGCTCGACCCGGGATGACCGGGAGGCGGCGAGGATGACGGTACGGAGCATGAGCCGAGCGTAACGCTCGTCCGGTGCCCGGGACGCGCCACCGGAGTACCCCCGGATAGCGCCTATCGGTTACAACCATGGCGTGGAACGACACCCCCGCCGCCGACTGCGGTCGGCCTCCGTACAGCTCGGCGCGCTCACCGCGCTGGCCCTCGCCCTCTCCGGCTGCAACCTGACCTCGGACGACGATGACGACGACTGCGCCCTCGGCCCGACCGGTGGGGGTGACACGGTGGCCCTGGCCATGCGGGTCCCGGCTGCCGTCGCCGAGCCGGCCGCCGGCCGGGCCGCACCGGAGCCCACCAGCGCGGTCGTGCCCGACCGGGGCGGCTTCGGTACCCATCTCGCCTCCTGCGGCGGCTGACGGTGCGCCGCGAACCGGTCGAGCCGCGTCCCGACTGGGACGCCACCATTCGGGCCCAGGGCCTCGTCTACGTCGACACCGAGCTGCCCGACGGCGGGGTCATGTCGTACTGGGACGAGACCGCCGCGTACGCCTTCGAGCTGGACGAGGTGCTGCGGCTGGAGGAGGCCACCGAGGAACTGCACCGGATGTCGGTGACCGCCGCCGAGCACGTGGTGGCCCGCAACCGGTACGCCGAGTTCGGCATCCCGGGCTGGGCGGCCGAGGCGGTCGCCCGATCGCTGCGGGAAAGGCCGCCCACCCTCTACGGCCGCTTCGATCTCTGGTACGACGGCAGCTGGCCACCGAAGCTGCTGGAGTACAACGCGGACACCCCGACCGCGCTGGTCGAGGCGAGCATCACCCAGTGGTACTGGCTTGAGCACACCCGACCCGAACTGGACCAGTGGAACAGCCTGCACGAGCGGCTGGTCGCCGCCTGGGCCAAGATCGGCGCCGGCCTGCACGACCGCCGGGTGCACGTGGTCTGGTCGAACGAGGAGGAGACCGGCGAGGACCACATGACCGCCGGCTACCTGGCGGAGACCGCCCGCCAGGCGGGGCTGGACGTGACGCTGCTGCCGATCCAGGAGATCGGCTGGGACGGCCGCCGCTTCGTCGACGCCGCCGACGCCCCGATCACCACCTGCTTCAAGCTCTACCCCTGGGAGTGGATGCTTGCCGAGCCGTACGGTCCGCTGGCCCTGGCACCGGGCACACCGACCACCTGGATCGAGCCGGCCTGGAAGCTGCTGCTCTCCAACAAGGCGTTGCTGGCGGTGCTCTGGGAGCTGTTCCCGGGCCATGAACTGCTGCTGCCGGCGTACCTCGACTCGCCGCGCGGCATGCCGGAGTACGTCGCCAAGCCGCTGCTCGGCCGGGAGGGTGCCGCGGTACGCATCGTCACCGCCGGCGGTGAGTTCACCAACCCGGGCGACTACGGCGACGAGGGCTTCTGTTACCAGGAGTTCCGGGCGTTGCCCGAGTTCGCCGGTAACCGGCTGGTGGTGGGCAGTTGGACCGTCGACGGCGAGTCGGCGGGCGCCGGGCTACGGGAGAGCGCAAGTCTGATCACTGACGGTTACGCCCGGTTCCTGCCGCACTACATCGACGCACCGCGCCCCGGTTGAGTCGTCTACCTTTGGAGGCGTGAACTTCGACGCGTACGCCCGGACCGGGGTTGACCTCGTCAACGCCCGACTGGACGGCCTCGACGACCTGCGGGCCATCTTTCCCGAAGAGAACGCGTGGATGCGCGACGAGGTCGTGGAACGGGACCTGGTTGTCTTCCGGCGGGCGCAGAAACGGTTGCGGGACGTCTTCGAGTACGGCACCTCCGGCCGCGACAGCCAGGCGGTGGCCGAGTTGAACTCCCTGCTGGAGGCGTTCCCGGTGCAGCCACGCATCTCGGGGCACGACTCCAGCGACTGGCACATGCACGTCACCAGCCGGGGTGCCTCGGTGAGTTCGGAGTTCCTGGCCGGCGCGGTCTGGGGGCTGTCGGTCTGGCTCTGCGAGTACGGCAGCGCCCGGTTCGGGGTCTGCGCGGACGACCGCTGCGGCAACGTCTACCTGGACACCTCGTCCAACTGCTGCCGGCGGTTCTGCTCCGAGCGCTGCGCCACCCGCTCGCACGTGGCCGCACACCGTGCCCGCAAGCGGGCCGCCGTCCCGGCGCAGAGCGACCCGCTGACGCCCGTCTCCTGACCGGGGGCGGGGCCGTCAGGCGTCGACCGGGGACGGGGTGTTGAGGTGCTGGCGGGCGAAGGCCAGCGCCTCCCGCAGGTCCGCCTCGCGGGTCTGTCGGCTCTTCGCGCCCCGGGTGGTCACCTCCACCGCCACCGAGCCGGTGAAGCCCCGCCCGGCCAGCGACCGCAGCAACTCGGCACAGGGCTGGCTGCCGCGTCCGGGCACCAGGTGCTCGTCGCGCCCCTCGCCGGTGCCGTCGCCGAGATGCACGTGCGCCAGGCCGTCGCCCATCCGGTCGGCCATCGCCAGCGCGTCACTGTGCGAGGCGGCGCAGTGCGACAGGTCCAGCGTGTACGCGGGATAGGCGGACTCGGTCGGATCCCAGCCGGGCACGTACGGCACGAACTGCCGGCCGGCCATCCGCACCGGGTACATGTTCTCCACCGCGAACCGCAGCCCGCCGAAGTCGCCGGCCACCTTGGCCAGGCCGTCGGCGAAATTGCGCGCGTAGTCCCGCTGCCAGGTGAACGGCGGGTGCACCACCACGGTCGGTGCCTCAAGCGTCTCGGCGAGCACTGCCGCCCGACGCAGCCGCTCCCACGGGTCCGGGCTCCAGACCCGCTGGGTGACCAGCAGGCACGGTGCGTGCACGGAGAGCACCGGCACGCCGTAGTGGTCGGCCAGCCCGCGCAGCGCACCGGCGTCCTGGCTGACGGCGTCGGTCCACACCATCACCTCGACCCCGTCGTAGCCGAGGGCCGCGGCCAGCTGAAACGCGGCCGCGGTCCGCTCCGGAAAGACCGAGGAGCTGGACAGGAGCACCGGGACACGGGAAGTCACACCACCGAGGGTAGCCGCCGTCGATTGCGGCATCACGACGAGAAGCCGCAAACCGGACATCAAGTACGACGGGCGTCACACCGACGCCAGCTGATCCAACCGGTTGAGGATGACGCCCTCCCGCAGCGCCCACGGACAGACGTCCAGCGAGTCGACCCCGAGACGCCGCAGCACCGCCTCGGCGACGACGGCACCGGCCAGCAGTTGGTGGGCGCGACCGGCGCTCACCCCCTCCAGCTCGGCCAACTTCGCCGGCGGGATGTGCCGGATGAAGCCGAGCACCTGCCGCAGGCCCGAGCGGGTCAGCTCGCGACGGATGCGGGGCCCGGCGCCGCTGGGGGCCGCCCCGGCCAGCCGGGCCAGCGTGCGGAACGTCTTGGAGGTGGCCACCGGACGGTCCCAGGCCACCTCGCTCAACCGTGCCACCACGGGGTCGAGCAGGTCGGTGACGTACTCGCGGAGCTGGTCCACCGCGTCGGCCGTGGGCGGGCTGGTGTCCTGCGGATCGACGTGGAGCCGGTCCCGGGTGAGCCGGCCGGCACCGAGCGGCAGCGACTCCGCGACGTCCGGGTCCTCGTCGATGCCCGCCGCGATCTCCAGCGAGCCGCCGCCGATGTCCAGCACCAGCAACCGACCCGCCGACCAGCCGAACCAGCGCCGGACCGCGAGGAAGGTCAGCCGCGCCTCGTCCGCGCCGGAGAGCACCTCCAGGCGTACGCCGGTGGTCTGCCGAACCCGGGCCAGCACCTCGGCGCCGTTGGTGGCGTCGCGTACCGCCGAGGTGGCGAAGGCGAGCAGGTCGTCCACCGCCAGGGCGGTGGCCGAGGCCCGGGCGGCGGCGACCGCCTCGACCAGGGCGTCCGCAGCGGCCTCGCGGAGCGCGCCGTCCGGGCCGATCTGCTCGGCGAGGCGCAGCGTCGACTTCTGCGAGTGCGCCGGCCACGGGTGCGCTCCCCGGTGGGCGTCGACCACCAGCAGATGCACCGTGTTCGAGCCGACGTCGAGGACACCCAGTCGCATGGCACAGACACTAGGCCAACCGGTTCGCGGCACTGACCGGCCCGCTCGGCGCAGCCCGCGTACGCTGGGCCGGGTGACAGGGCAGATCGAACTCCGCGTGCTGGTGGACGACCCAGCGGACCCGCGCAGCCGCGAGGTGCCGCTGGACTTTCCCCGGGAGTGGATCGAGTTCGTCGACCCGGCGGACGAGCGGCACCTGGTCCGGGCCGACCTCACCTGGCTGCTGTCCCGGTGGACCTGCGTCTTCGGGCGGGGCTGCCACGGCATCATCGCCGGCCGGGCCGCCGACGGCTGCTGCTCGCACGGCGCCTTCTTCACCGACGCGGACGACGAGAAGCGGGTCCGCGCGGCGGCGAAGCGGTTGACCCCGGAGTCTTGGCAGCACTTCCGTCGCGGTTTCAAGAACTGGACCGAGAACGACACGGTGGACGGCAAGACTCCCGCCCGGCGCACCGCCACCCGGGACGAGGAGGGCCCGTGCGTCTTCCTCAACGAAGCAGACTTTCCGGGCGGAGGCGGCTGCGCGCTGCACGCCCAGGCCCTGCGCGACGGGGTGCACCCGCTGGAATACAAGCCGGACGTCTGCTGGCAGTTGCCGGTCCGCCGGGACCAGGAGTGGGTGAAGCGGCCGGACAACAGCAAGGTGCTGGTCTCCACGCTTGCCGAGTTCGACCGGCGAGGCTGGGGCGCCGGTGGACACGACCTGGACTGGTGGTGCACCTCCGCCACCGACGCGCACGTCGGCGCCGAGCCGATGTACCTGTCGTACGCCCCGGAGCTGACCGCGCTCGTCGGCGAGGCCGCGTACGCGAAACTGGCCGAACTCTGCGCCGCGCGGGTACGGCAGGGCCTGGTCGCCCCCCACCCCGCCGACCCCTGCTGAGCCAGCTCGCGCTGATCTTGATAGCACCGTTGCTACCATATCCACATGGCCATGACGCTCCGACTCGATGACGAACGCGAACGCCGACTCCGCCTCGCGGCGGACGAGGAAGAGCGGTCGATGCACGCGGTGGTGGTGACCGCGATCGACGACTACCTGGCACGGCGCAACGCACGGCAGTTCGGCGAACTCGCCGACGAGATCATCGAGCGACACGCCACCTTGCTCGCCCGCCTGGCGGAGTGATGACCGAGCTCTACTACCCGGCGCTCGCTGACGTGGTTCAGATCGCTCGCAAGATCGGCGTCGGGGTCCGCGACGCCGGGCTGATCGAATCTGCCGTCGCCCGGCCCCGCACCAGCGTGTTCGGCGAGGACGCCTACCCGGACCTCTGGACCAAGGCGGCGGCGTTGCTGCACTCGCTGGTCAGCAATCACCCGTTTGTGGATGGCAACAAGCGCATCGGCTGGATCCTGGCCATCACCTTCCTGCTACAGAGCCGTGCCGTCGCTGTCGCGCAGCTCGACCAGATGGACCAGGACGTCGCGTACGACCTGGTCATCGCGGTGGCGGAGAGCCGGCTGACCGAGGTGGACGAGATCTCGCAGTCGCTGCGGAAACTCTTCTGAGCCGGTGGTGCGCTGCGGATCAGGGTTCGAACTTGTAGCCGAGGCCACGGACCGTGACGATGTGGCGCGGGGCGGAGGGCTCCGGCTCGATCTTGGAGCGCAGCCGCTTGACGTGCACGTCAAGCGTCTTGGTGTCGCCCACGTAGTCGGCGCCCCAGACCCGGTCGATCAGCTGCCCCCGGGTGAGCACCCGGCCCGCGTTGCGTAGCAGCAGTTCCAGCAGCTCGAACTCCTTGAGCGGCAGTTGCACCGTAGCCCCGTCGACGGTCACCACGTGCCGCTCGATGTCCATCCGGACCGGGCCGGCGGCCAGCGTCGGGCCGCCCGACTCGGTCGCCTCGGCGCTCTGCCGACGCAGCACCGCACGGATCCGGGCCACCAGTTCCCGAGGCGAGTACGGCTTGGTGACGTAGTCGTCGGCACCGATCTCCAGGCCGACCACCTTGTCGATCTCGCTGTCCCGGGCGGTGACCATGATGATCGGTACGCGCGAACGCTGCCGCAGTTGTCGGCACACCTCGGTGCCCGACATCTCCGGCAGCATCAGGTCGAGCAGCACGATGTCGGCACCGGTCCGGTCGAACTCGGTGAGGGCCGATGTGCCCGTGGCGGCCACGGAAACCTCGAAGCCCTCCTTGCGGAGCATGTACGACAGGGCGTCGGAGAACGACTCCTCGTCCTCGACCACCAGAACCCGGCTCAACGGCCTCTTCCTTTCCATCCGCGTCGGATCCGGCGCAGCCCGGCCGGATCCAGCTGTGCTCAGACCGGGCTGCGCCCGGCCGGACCGGCCTCGACCCCACCCGACGGCAGTGTCGCCAGCAGGTCGTCCGGCGGACGAGTGGGCAGCCGGAGGGTGAACGTCGACCCACCACCAAGACTGCTCGTCACCTCCACCCGCCCGCCATGGTTGCTGGCGATGTGCTTGACGATCGCCAGGCCGAGCCCGGTGCCGCCGGTCGAGCGGGAGCGGGCCTGGTCGGCCCGGTAGAAGCGCTCGAAGATCCGGTCCACGTCGTCGGGGGCGATGCCGATGCCCTGGTCCGTGACGGCGATCTCGACGTGCTCCTCGACGGTGCGGGCGGTGATGCGTACCGTCGTCTCCTCGCCCGAGTAGTTGACGGCGTTCTCCACCAGATTCGCCACGGCGGTGGCCAGCTGGTTGTCGCTGCCGTGCACGGTCAGGCCCCGCTCGGCCTCGACGGCCACGGTGATCCGCCGGGCGGCGGCGGCGGTGCGGGTACGGTCGACCACCTCGGAGAGCACCCAGTCCACCGCGACCGGCTCCGGGGGCGGCTGCGGCTCGGCGCCCTGGAGCCGGGTCAGTTCCAGCAACTCCTGCACCAGCCGTCCCAGCCGGGTCGACTCGTGCTGGATCCGCTCGGCGAAGCGCCGGGCCGCGACCAGGTCCTCGGAGAGTTCCGGCCGCCCCTCGCCGGTCGGCCCAGTGGCGTCGAGCAGCGCCTCGGCGAGCAGTTGCAGCGCGCCGATCGGCGTCTTCAGCTCGTGGCTGACGTTGGCCACGAAGTCACGGCGGACCCGGGCCAGCCGGTGCGCCTCCGTCACGTCGGCCGCCTCCACCGCGACGAAACCGCCACCCAACCCCATCGCCCGCAGGTGCACACCTAACGGGTTCTCGCCGGCACTGTCCCGGCCCCGGGGCAGGTCCAGCTGGATCTCCCGGCGTACCCCGGTGCGCCGTACCTGACCGGCCAGCGTCCGGACCAGCGGATGCGCGCTGATCGAGCCCGGCCGAGCGCCGGTACGCAACAGCCCCATCGCCCGGGCCGCCGGGTTGACGAGCACGGGCACGTCGTCGGCATCGAGCACCACGACGCCGGCCCGCAACGAGTCGATCGCTCGGCGGCCGAGCCCGACCTGCACATCCTCGGCGATCGTGTGCCTCCCCTTACCGAACCGGAAACCGGCCCGCCCGCTCCTCCCGCTGGCGCCGGCCGGCCGTCGTGCCGCCGGGATGAATCGGGGCAGCAACAGGCCAGCGACCAGCCCGGCCACCAGGGCCGCAGCCAGACCAACCGTCACCGCCCACGTCACCCGGCGATCGTATGGTCATTGTTCACCGGCCTACCGGGCAGACCGGGATGAAGCACCCTCACTTCCGGGAAAGTTCACTTACCCGTCCGGCGCAGTTCACCGGCGTTCATCTGCGGTCCTCCCCCGGGTCCTAGCTTGGGCGGCGACCCGCGTGAAAGCTCCGCCGGCCCGGACGCCGGCACTGAACCGACAGGACGTGAGGAATGCGCGACGAGTTCCGGGCCGAACTCCAGGCCGTCAGCCAGCTGCTTGTGGAGATGGCCGAGGGCGTACGGGCCGCGCTGCGGCAGGCGACCCGGGCCCTGCTCACCGCCGACCGCCGGGCCGCCGAGGCGGTGATCGCGGGAGATGCCGAGATCGACGGACGCTACCGGCAGGTGGAGGAGCGGGTCTGCGAGGTGCTGGCCCGACAGGCACCGGTCGCCTCCGACCTGCGTGCCATGATCACCGCGCTGCACGTCGCCGCAGACCTGGAACGGATGGGCGACCTGGCCGACCACGTGGCCAAGACCGCGCTGCGCCGGCACCCGTCGCCCGCCGTCCCGGCCGAGCTACGGCCGGTCTTCACCGACATGGCGACCATCGCCGACCGGATGGCCGAGAAGATCGCCTCGGTGCTGGCCCACCCGGATGCCACCCTCGCCGCCGAGTTGGACGGCGACGACGACGCGATGGACGAGCTGCACCGGGGCCTGTTCGGGGTGTTGCTCGGCGCGGACTGGCCGTACGGCGTGGAGACCGCCATCGACGCCACCCTGCTCGGCCGGTTCTACGAGCGGTTCGCCGACCACGCGGTGAACAGCGCCGAACACGTCGTCTACCTGATCACCGGCGAACCGGTGTAAGGAAGGGCCCCCTGTTAACGCCTCGCGTATAGCAGGGGGCCCCTATTAACAAACGCTCAGCGGCTCGCCGAACGGCTCAGCGGCCCTGGTTGGCCACCGCCGCGGCGGCCTCCTTGGCTGCCTCGGGATCGAGGTACGTGCCACCCAGGGTCTGCGGACGCAGCAGCGGGTCCAGGTCGTAGCGCAGCGGGATCCCGGTGGGGATGTTGAGCTTCGCGATCGCCTCGTCGCTGATCTGGTCCAGATGCTTGACCAACGCGCGCAGCGAGTTGCCGTGCGCGGCCACCAGCACCGTCCGGCCCGCCAGGATGTCCGGCACAATCGAGTCGTACCAGTAGGGCAGCATCCGCTCCACGACGTCCTTGAGGCACTCCGTGCGCGGCATCAGCTCGGTCGGCAGCAGCGCGTATCGCGGGTCGCCCACCTGGGACCACTCGTCGTCGTCGGCGATGGGAGGGGGCGGTGTGTCGTACGAACGGCGCCAGAGCATGAACTGCTCCTCGCCGTACTCATCGAGGGTCTGCTTCTTGTTCTTGCCCTGTAGGGCGCCGTAGTGACGCTCGTTGAGCCGCCACGACCGGCGCACCGCGATCCAGTGCCGGTCCGCGGCGTTCAGCGCCAGTTCGGCGGTACGGATGGCGCGGCGCAGCACGCTCGTGTGCACCACGTCCGGCAGCAGGCCGTGCTCGCGCAGCAGCTCGCCGCCGCGGCGCGCCTCGGTCTCCCCCTTCTCCGTCAGGTCCACATCGACCCAGCCGGTGAAGAGATTCTTGGCGTTCCAGTCGCTTTCGCCGTGCCGCAGCAGGACCAGCGTCCCGACGGTGGGCCCCTCGCTAGCTGTCATGCCGATCATCCTGCCGCAACGCGGGACGGGACGCGCGGGAAGGGTGGTGACGACCACCACGTGGAAAACGCCGTGACCCCGGTTCCGGGGCGGCACTAGGTTGTAAGGCGCTATACCAAGATCGGTCATTACGGAAACGGGGGCGTCAGAGTGCGCGCGATGCGGGATTGGTTCCGGGACACCACGGGCGGATTACCGAAGACCTTCTGGTACCTCTGGACCGGCACCCTGATCAACCGGCTCGGCTCGTTCGTCCTCGTATTCCTCGCCATCTATCTGACCCAGGAGCGTGGCTTCTCCGCCACCCAGGCCGGCCTGGTGATCGGCCTCTGGGGCGTGGGTGGCGCGGTCGGCACCACCGTCGGCGGTACGCTGGCCGACCGCTGGGGACGGCGGCCCACCCTGCTCACCGCCCACCTCGGCGGGGCGGTCATGATGCTCGCCCTCGGCTTCACCCGTGAGCTGTGGGCGGTCGCGGTCGGCGCCCTGCTGCTCGGCCTCTTCGCCGAGGCGGCCCGTCCCGCCTTCGGCGCCATGATGATCGACGTGGTGCCCGAGCGGGACCGGTTGCGCGCCTTCTCGCTCAACTACTGGGCGATCAACCTCGGCTTCGCCTGCGCGGCGGTGCTCGCCGGCTTCGCGGCCCAGGCCAGCTACCTCCTGCTCTTCGTGGTCAACGCGTCCACCACAGTGATCACCGCACTGATCATCTTCGGCAAGGTGCGGGAGACGCGTACGGTCACCGTCGCCACGCGGTCCGGCGCCGCCCCCGCCGGAGCGCTGCGGGCCATCCTCTCCGACCGGGTCTACCTGGGCTTCGTCGCGCTGAACCTGCTCGGCGCGCTGATCTTCCTCCAGCACATCTCGATGCTGCCGATCGCCATGGCCGACTCGGGCCTGAGCCCCGCCACGTACGGTGCGGTGATCGCGCTCAACGGGGTCCTGATCGTGGTCGGCCAACTCTTCGTGCCCCGACTCATCCGGGGTCGCAGCCGCTCCCACGTGCTCGCCCTGTCGTCGGTGGTGGTGGGCGTCGGCTTCGGGCTGACCGCCTTCGCCGACGTCGCATGGTTCTACGGGCTGACCGTGCTGATCTGGACGATCGGCGAGATGCTCCAGTCCCCGTCGAACGCCACGCTCATCGCGGAACTCTCCCCGACCGAGCTGCGCGGTCGCTACCAGGGCGTCTTCTCGCTCTCCTGGCAGTTGGCCGGGGCGATCGCGCCGGTCCTCGGTGGACTGGTACGGGAACAGGCCGGAAACGTCGCACTCTGGCTCGGCTGCGCCGCGATCGGGGCGGTGATGGCGGTGGGCCACCTGCTCTCCGGGCCGGCCCGCGAGCGGCGGGCGCTCACCCTGCGTACGGCCGGATCGGCACCGGTGGTGACGGTCCAGTCGACCGCGCCCCAGCCGGCGGCGCCCCAGGCGGCCGAACCGGTCGCCACCACTGGCAAGTAGGGGTTGTGACGTGATGTGCCCGGCATGAACCATGCCGGGCACACATCGTACGACCGGCGGCGGCGGGCGACGCTCACCCCCGTAAGCGACGCCCGCTCACGCCGCCGGTCCAAACAGGTGGGCCACCGTCCCCCAACGGTTTGGGTCCACCCGTCCCCCACGCCCCGCTCGGTGCACAGATCTGATCGATCTACCGCTCCCCCGAACGGTTCCGAACGTTGCGTGGTGCAATAAAGCTAGTTGGCCGGTTGGCAGCGATTCAACTTGAATCGCTGTCTCGCCCGTCACAGCAACGGTGACCATCCCTGGACGAGCTTCGGGCCCACGTGCAGACCCAACAGCGCATACCCGTCGCACATTCCCGCAAACGCCTTACGCATCTTCCCGATCGGGCGATTCGGTACGGAAGAAGTTGCTCGGTCGGCCGTCCCGCAACTGCTCCTGATAGATCAGGTTCAGCCGGCGCAGGTCGAATGTGTGAAACCACTCATCCCAGGTGATCTCACGGATCCGGCTGCTCTCCCGGTAACCGGGGATGTTGAACGTCAGCACGCCGGCCCGGCCGTCCCGCTCGGTCCCGCTGATCGTGGCCGGCTTGGCGCCTCGTTCCCGGGCCCAGCGCTGGATGACCTCGTGGTTTGTGGTGACCAGGCTACGACCCGGGCGTTCCGGACGGTCCTGCAAGGAGGCGATCACCTGCGACGACCGGGTCGACCGAGCGGTCGACCGGCCGGTCCGCACCGCGCCGCCAGCAGGCCCCTTCGCCGCGCCACGAGCGGGAGCCGCCTTCGCCGCGCCACGAGCGGGAGCCGCCTTCGCCGCCCCACGCGCGGGAGCCGCCTTCGCCGCGCCGCGGGTGGCGCTACCGGACTTGCGGGCGGTCGCGCCTCCCGTCGTACGCGCCGTTGTCGATTTCCGGGCCGCCGTTGTCGACTTGCGGGCCGTGGTCGATTTCTGGGCAGTTGTCGACTTACCGGCCGCCGTGGCCCTCGCCGGAGCCTTCCGCGGGGCGGCCTTCTTCGCCCCGACGGTGGCCTTCCGGGCAGTGCCGGTGGTGCTCTTCCGAGCGGTGGTCGTCGATTTCCGGGCGGCGGCGGTCGACTTTCGCGGGGCCGCCTTCCGCGCGGTGCCGGTGGTCGCCTTCCGGGCGGCACCGGCCCGGTTCGCCGGGGCCGCCTTGGCCCGACCGGGCGCGGTCCGAGCCGACGCGGTACGCCCCGAGGCGGTACGCCCCGACGCCGCCGATCTGGCACCGGACGCCTTGGTGGCACTGGCCCGCCCGGCCGGTCCGCTGCTCCGCCGGGCCGCCCCGCCCGACCGAAGCGCCTTCACCAGCGTCTTCACCAATTCCGGCTTGCGGAGGGCGGAGATCCCGGAGACGCCGTACCGACGCAGTTGGCCGCGGATGTCGTCCACCCGCATCCGGGAGATCTCCGACTCGGAGATCCCTGGCGTGTTCGGGGTCCGGTTACCGGCCTGGCGGGTGGTTCTGGTCGCGGTCCCGCCGCGACCCGAGCTGTTTCGCTGAGCCATGGACGCTCACGCTCCTCGACACTCAGTCTCGGCGCGCGGCGGGTCCCAACGCCGCACCGCGCGGTGCGGCTTACCCAACAACGCCGGTCCAAACCATGCCGCCCGGCCTCGGTCAGACTGATTCGCGCCGAGGATCAGGGCTGCGCCGGACCATTCTCCGCAGTTGTCCCCGTACCGGACGGTTCGAAGAGATGCGCGAAGGCCGCGAGGTTTGCGGTTGATTCACCCCGCTTGACCCGCCATTCCCACTCCCGCCGGATCGAGCTGCCGAAGCCGATCTCAAGCATCGTGTCGAAGGATTCGTCGGCGTAGGTGAGCACCGCACCGAGCAGCCGGTCCAGCTCGTCCGCGTCGACTCCGGCGAGGTTGACCCGGCCGGTGAGGTAGACGTCGCCGACCACGTCGATGGAGAACGACACGGCGTACATCCGGGCGTTGCGCTGCAACAGCCACGCCCACAGCTCCTCGCGCCGCTCGTCCGGCTGGCGCATCACGAACGCCTCGATCCGCAGGGCGTGCTCGCCGACGATCAGGTGGCAGACCGTCTTGAGCTTGTGCGTACCGGGCAGGGTCACCGCGTACGACCCCGGGCCGGTGGACTCGCAGGCGAGCTCCCGCTCGGCGCAGACCGACTCGATCAGGTCCCCAAGGTCACTCATCCGACAACTCTACGGTCGCGGTCGCCAGCCCTGCACAGGGAGCGGACGGCAGCGGGGAGCCGGACGGCAGCGGGAAGCCGGCAGGCAAGTGTGGAGCCGGCAGGCAAGTGTTAAGAGGGGGCCCTTCCTATACACCAGGCGTTAATAGGGGGCCCTTCCTTTCACCAGGAGCGGGTGGTGGTGAGGGTGGCGGTCAGGTGGGCGCGGTGGGCGGCGACGGCCTCGCCGTAGACGGCGAGCAGGGCGTCGGCCGTACGGTGCCAGGAGAAGTTGCGGGCATGCTCGGCGGCAGCGGCGGACAGTTCGGCGCGGCGGGCCCGGTCGGGCAGCAGGCGGGCCAGCGCAGCCGCCCAGTCGACCGGGTCGTGGCTGTGCACCAGCACCCCGCTGACCTGGTCCCGGACGGCGGTCACCAGGCCGCCGACGGCGGCGGCCACCACGGGCGTGCCGCAGGCTTGGGCCTCCAGCGCGACCAGCCCGAAGGATTCGTTGTACGAGGGCACCGCCACCAGGTCGGCCGCCTGGTACAGCAGGGACAGGTCGGCGCCGGTCTGCGGCGGCAGGAAGTGCACCCGGTCGGTGACGCCGAGCGAGGCGGCCAGCTCGATCAGGGCGGTGGGCCGGTCCAGTCCGCTTCCGCTGGGACCGCCGCAGATCACCACCGACACCTCACGGGCCAGGGCGGGATCGCGCTCGCGTAGCGCGGCGATCGCGCGGATCAGCACGTCCGGGGCCTTCAGCGGCTGGATCCGGCCGACGAAGGCCACCAGGTGGCCACTGACTGGCAGGTCCAGCCGGGCCCGGGCGGCGGCGGCAACGGCGGCCCGGTCGCCGGCAGCGGGACGGAAGCGGTCCAGGTCCACGCCCGGTTCGACGACCGCCACCCGGGTCGGGTCGGCGTCGTACCTGTCGATCAGGTCGCGTGCCTCGACCTGGGTGTTCGCCACCAGCCGGTCGGCCTCGGCGACCACCTGTTCCTCGCCGATCACCCGGGCCTTGGGTTCCGGCCGGTCACCGGCGGCGAGCCGGGCGTTCTTCACCTTGGCCAGGGTGTGCGCGGTGTGCACCAGTGGCACCCCCCAGCGCTCCTTGGCCAGCCAGCCGACCTGGCCGGAGAGCCAGTAGTGGGAGTGGATCAGGTCGTAGTGCCCGGGCGGTCGGGCCGCCTCGGCCCGCAGCACACCGGCGGTGAAGGCGCAGAGCTGGCCGGGCAGTTCCTCCTTGGTCAGTCCTTCCAGCGGACCGGCCATCACGTGCCGTACGTGCACTCCGGGCACCACCTCGACCACGGGTGGCAGGTCACCCGAGGTGGCCCGGGTGAAGATCTCCACCTCGACGTCCGCCTCGGCCAGCCGCCGGGCGACCTCCAGGATGTAGACGTTCATGCCGCCTGCGTCCCCGGTGCCCGGTTGGTGCAGCGGTGAGGTGTGCACCGACAGCGTCGCGATCCGTCGGGGCCGCGGCCACGGAAGGGCACCTCGTTGACGACCGACACCGGTGTGCTCTACCGCCACGTCCGCTCCCTTTGCCACGGTTGATGCCGTCTCCGCACGACCGGCGCGCTCCTGCGTCAACCTTCACGCCGGATCACATCTTCCCGATCGGCGGCGGGAAATACGTGGGTCGGCCCTCCGGGCGTGACCGACCTCATCGCGCGGGCGGTGCCGACAAGCACCCCGACCTGGCCTTCGCACCCGACCCCGGCGGGGCAGCGCCGTGACCGATCTCATCGCGCGGGCGGTGCGGGCGGCCGGGCGGCGGGGAGCGAGAATGGCCGGATGAGTCCTGTCGCCATCGTCACCGGAGCTTCCAGCGGGATCGGTTCGGCCACCGCCCGGCGGCTCGCCACCGAGGGCTTCCACGTGCTGGCCGCCGCCCGGCGTACCGATCGGCTGGCCAGCCTGGTCGCGGAGATCGTCGCGGCGGGCGGCGCCGCCACGGCGGTGGCCTGTGATGTCACCTCGGACGAGTCCGTGGCGGCACTCGCGCGGGCCGCGCAGTCGGCACCCGGGCCGGTGACCCTGCTGGTCAACAATGCCGGTGGGGCGCGTGGGCTGGACCCGGTGGAGTCCGGCGCGATCGACGACTGGCAGTGGATGTACGACGTGAACGTGCTCGGCACGCTGCGCGTCACCCAGGCACTGCTGCCCGCGTTGGAGTCCTCCGGCGCCGGCACCATCGTCGTCGTCTCGTCCACTGCGGGCTTCACCGTGTACGAGGGTGGGGGCGGCTACACCGCCGCCAAGCACGCGCAGACCGCGATCGCCGGCACGCTCCGCCTGGAGTTGTGCGGACGCCCGATCCGGGTGATCGAGATCGACCCGGGCATGGTGAGGACCGACGAGTTCTCGCTCGTCCGCTTCGGCGGTGACGCCGACCGGGCCGAGGCGGTCTACGCGGGGGTCGCCGAGCCGCTGGTCGCCGAGGATGTGGCCGACTGCATCGCGTGGTGCGCGACGCGCCCGCAGCACGTGAACGTGGACCGGCTGGTGGTCCGCCCGCTGGCCCAGGCCGCCCAGCACAAGGTGCACCGGGCGGGCTGATCGCACGATGGCGAGATCCGCCCGGCCACTCGGCGTACCGACCCGGGGCACCACAAACCCCAACCGGCTGCGCCGGATGGACAACTGGATCGTCGAGACCTGCGCCGAGACGGTGCGGGGCGCGGCGGATCCGCTGGTGGTCGATCTCGGCTACGGCGCGACCCCGGTGACCGCGGTGGAACTGCGCGCCCGGCTCGCCGCGCGGGTCCGCGCCGACGTGCGGGTGGTCGGGCTGGAGATCGATCCGGTACGGGTCGCCGCCGCCCAGCCCGCCGCCGACCCACCCGGCCTGACCTTCGCCCGGGGCGGGTTCGAGTTGGCCGGATTGCGTCCGACCCTGGTCCGGGCCGCAAACGTGCTCCGTCAGTACGACGAGAGCGAGGTGGCCGGCGCCTGGCAGACGCTCACCGTGCGGCTGGCCCCCGGCGGGCTGCTGGTGGAGGGCACCTGCGACGAGTTGGGCCGGCTCGGTGCCTGGGTGCTGCTCGACGCGGACGGCCCACGCTCGTTGACCCTGGCTGCCCGGCTGACCACTCTGGAGAGCCCGGCCGAGTTGGCGGAACGGCTACCCAAGGCGCTGATCCACCGCAACGTGCCAGGTGAGCGGATCCACGAGCTGATCCGGGCGCTTGACGATGCCTGGCGCGCCGCCGCCGGCTACGCCCCGTTCGGTCCTCGTCAGCGCTGGCTGCGCACCGTGGCCGCCGTACGCGACCAGGGCTGGCCGGTCCTCGACCGGCCACGCCGCTGGCGCCAGGGTGAACTCACCCTCCCCTGGCCCGCCATCGCCCCCGCCGCAGCACCTGGTTGAGCCGGAAGTTGCTGCCGAGGACGCACCTGCCCGAGCGGTAACTTCATGATCGACCGGGTAGGGAGAGGTGGCTCAGATGGTGCAGTTGACGAGGACGGGCTCCGGGTGGAGGGTGACGCCGAAGCGGGCGTGCACGCCGTCGCGGATTTCGCGGGCGAGGGTGAGCAGGGCCGCCGTGCTGGCGGTGCCGGTCGGGTTGGTGAGGGCGAGGGTGTGCTTGCTGGAGATGGCGACGCCTTCCGGGCCGGGGTAGCCCTTGCCGAAGCCGGCCTTGTCGATCAGCCAGGCCGCGCTCACCTTCACCACGCCTGCGGCACCCGGCCAGGCCGGCGGCTCCCCGAGGTCGGCGGCGCGCTGGCGCAGCAGCTCGTAGTCGGCGCCGTCGAGCACCGGGTTGGTGAAGAAGGAGCCGACCGATCGGGTGTCCGGGTCGGTCGCGTCGAGCACCATGCCCTTGCCGGCACGCAACCGCAGCACCGTGGCGCGGGCCTGCTCCAGCGGCACCCGGTCGCCGACGTCGACGCCGAGCGAACGAGCCAGTTCCGCGTAGCGCACCGGACCGGACAGCGGCGAGCGGGCCAGCCGGAAGTCGACCGAGAGCACCACCCAACGCTCGTTGTACTTGAAGATGCTGGCCCGGTAGGCGAAACCGCATTCCGCGGCGGCGACCCGAGCGACCGTGCCGGCGTGGCGGTCGTAGACCTGCACACCGGTGATGGTCTCGGCGACCTCCTGCCCGTACGCGCCGACGTTCTGGATCGGGGTGGCCCCGGTCGAGCCGGGGATGCCGGCGAGGCATTCCAAGCCGGACCAGCCGTTCGCCACCGTGGCGGCGACCAGTTCGTCCCACGGCTCGCCGGCCTCGACGCGGATCGTCACCGTCTGTTCGTCCTCGGCCAGCACCCGCAGCCCCCGGGAGCGGACCAGCACCACGGTGCCCGGGAAGCCGGCGTCACCGATCACCACATTGCTGCCACCGGCGAGCAGGAGCAGGTCATCGCCCGCCTCGCGGACCCGGGTGACGATTTCCTCGGCGCTGGTGGCGGGGGTGATCCAGCCGGCCGGCCCGCCGAGGCACAATGTGGTGTATTGCGACAGGTCGCCCTGGGTGACGGGTTCAGCGGCAGCTGTCGGCTGGGCGTAGACGTCAGACACACCTTTCACCCTAGGCTGAGGGGTAGCCGCGGCACCCCACAGGTGGTCCGGTCACCCCCGGGAGGATGGCGATGAGCAGAATGCACGGCACCAAGGACTTCTGGATCGGTGCGCTCCGGACGGAGGGCCCGGCGTTCGCCGCCGCGGTGGCCGAGGCCCCACCCGAGACACCGGTGCTCTCCTGCCCCGGCTGGACGGTGACCGACCTGACCCTGCATCTCACCGGCATCTACCAGTGGGTCCGCACCATCGCCGGGTCGGGCGAGAGCAGGGCGCCGGAGCAGCCCCGGTCGCAGCGCCCCGAGCCCGTGCCGGGGGTCACCGCCGTGCAGCAGTGGCAGCAGGCGTACGACGAACTGATGGCGCTCTTCGAGACGCTCGACCCGGAGGCACCGGCGTGGAACTGGGCCCCGCAGCCGAAGCGGGCCGGTTTCTGGCCGCGTCGGATGGCGCACGAGACGGCGGTGCACCGCTGGGACGCCCAGTTGGCCATCGCCGCGGGTGAACCGGTCGAGGCGAAGCTCGCGGCCGACGGGGTCAGCGAGGTGCTTGACACCTGGTTGCCGGCGGGTCGGCGAAAGGCGAGCGGCCAGTGGCGCGGGATGGTCCGGTTGAGCGCCACCGACGCCGCCCAGGAGTGGTTCCTGCGGCTGCGCGGCGAGGGCGTCGCCCTGCTGGACACCGGCACCATCCTCGATCACGACGAGCACCCGGCCCGGGTGCACGTCAGCGGGACGGCGAGCGACCTGCTGCTGGCGCTCTGGGGACGGGTCAGCTTCGACACGTTGACCGTGGCCGGCGACCGTGCCCTGCTCGACGGGGTTCGCACCGGCTGACCCGGGTCTGAATTCTGCGCGACGAGCGGCTCTCCGATCGAGGGCCGCTCGTGGCCATTCTGTGACCCGCGCCGAGAGAGCGCTCTCTTGACACGGATCACGGGCGGACCGCAGGCTACGTGAGAGCGCTCTCAGATCTATCCCACCACCACCCCACCTGAGAGGGGTCACCAGACAATGCGCACATTTCCTCGCCACCGCCTCGCTGCGGTCGCCCTGGCCGCCGCTGGCGCGTTGCTCGTCACCAGCGGTTGCAGCAGCGACGACGCCGCCGGGGACGGCCAGATAACCCTCACCGTCGATGTCTTCGGGCAGTTCGGCTACGAGCAGCTCTACCAGGAGTACATGGACGCCAACCCCGGCGTGAAGATCGTCGAGCGGGGCACCGGCGGCAACCTCGACGAGTACTCGCCGAAGCTGACCCAGTGGCTGGCCGCCGGGAAGGGCGCGGGCGACGTGGTCGCCATCGAAGAGGGCCTGATGGTCGAGTACAAGGCCAACCCGGACAACTTCGTCAACCTGCTCGACCACGGCGCCGCCGAACTCAAGGGCAACTTCCTGGAGTGGAAGTGGAACCAGGGGCTCACCGCCGACGGCCAGCAGCTGATCGGGCTCGGCACCGACGTCGGCGGGATGGCGATGTGCTACCGCACGGACCTGTTCGCGAAGGCCGGGCTGCCCACCGACCGCGAGGAGGTGTCCAAGCTCTGGCCGACCTGGGAGGAGTACATCGCCACCGGTGAGAAGTTCAAGGCGGCGAACACCGGTGCCTCGTTCCTGGACGCGGCCACCAACACGTTCAACACAATCGTGCTCCAGACCGCCGGCAAGGCGCAGGGCTACCACTACTACGACACAAGCAACAACCTGGTGGTGGAGAGCAACCCGGCGGTCAAGCAGGCCTGGGACACCACGATGAACATCATCAACGCCGGCCTCTCCGGCAAGTACGGCTCCTGGTCCGAGGAGTGGGTCTCCGCCTTCAAGCAGGCCAAGTTCGCCACCATCGCCTGCCCCGCCTGGATGACCGGCGTGATCGAGGGCAACGCCGGGCCGGAGGCCAAGGGCAAGTGGGACATCGCCCGGGTACCGGGCGACGGCGGCAACTGGGGCGGCTCGCACCTGGCCGTGCCGGCGCAGAGCAAGCACCAGGCGGAGGCGATCAAGCTGGTCAAGTTCCTGACCAGCCCGCAGGGCCACATCGGTGCCTTCAAGGCCAAGGGTCCGCTGCCCTCGTCGCCGCAGGCGCTTGAGGACGCAGCCATCACCGAGGCCACCAACGCGTACTTCTCCGAAGCCCCGGTCGGCAAGATCTTCGGTGCCGGCGCCAAGACCCTGAAGCCGGTCTACATGGGCCCGAAGAACCAGGCCGTACGGACCGAGGTGGAGAACGCGGTCCGCACCGTGGAGCTGGGCCAGCGCAACCCCGACCAGGGGTGGCAGGACGCGATCGCCAACGCCAAGAAGGCCGCCGCCAAGTAACCGGCCCGACGCCTTCCCGCCCCGCCGCCGATCCACCGCCGCGCCGCGCCCACCAGTGGGCCCGGCGACCGGCCGGACGGATCGGCGCGGGGCGGAGGCGGGAAAGGAGTCAACGGGTCATGGCGTTGCAGCTCAACGCGCGCCCGCCGGCCGCGCCGGCACCGCGTACCAGCCGCCCGGACCGCTCCGGCTGGCTGAGCCGGATCGACGCGAAGTACTCGCCCTACCTCTACATCGCCCCGTTCTTCCTGGTTTTTGCGATCTTCGGGGCCTGGCCGCTGGCGTACACCTTCTGGGTCTCGCTGCACGACTGGGACCTGCTCGGCACCGACCCCACCTTCATCGGCGCCGACAACTACACCCAGCTGCTCGCCGACAGCGACTTCTGGCATTCGGTGGTCAACACCCTCGGCATCTTCCTGATCAGTACGGTGCCGCAGCTGCTCCTGGCGCTCTGGCTGGCCAACCTGCTCAACCGGCACCTACGCTTCCGGACCGGCTGGCGGATGGCGGTGCTGATCCCGAACGTCACCTCCACGGCGGCCGTGGCGATCGTCTTCGGAGTGCTGTTCGGTCGCGAGTTCGGCATGGTCAACTGGCTGCTCGATCTGGTCGGCGTCGACGGGATCGAGTGGAAATCCAACCGCTTCGCCTCCTGGGTCGCCATCTCCGCAATGGTGGACTGGCGGTGGACCGGCTACAACGCGCTGATCTTCCTGGCCGCCATGCAGGCCATCCCCCGCGACATGTACGAGGCGGCGGCGATCGACGGCGCGAACCGGGCGCGGCAGTTCTGGTCCATCACCGTGCCACTGCTCAAGCCGACAATCATCTTCTGCGTCATCATCTCCACAATCGGCGGGCTCCAGCTGTTCACCGAGCCCCGGCTGTTCCACTCCGGCACCAACGCGATCCGCGGCGGCCCGATGCGCGAGTCGCAGACCCTCACCATGTACATGTTCGAGAACGCCTTCGCGCCCTACTACAACTTCGGCTACGGCTCGGCGGTGGCCTGGCTGCTCTTCGCCCTGATCGCCATCGTCGCGGCGATCAACGTACTGATCATCCGCCGGCTCGGTGCCGGTGCCCGGCCGCAGCTCGGCGGGCGGAAGGGAGACTCCCGATGAGCGAGCGGAGCGAGCGAGTCATTCGGCTCAGCGCGGTGGTGCCTCGTCGCGGCGCCGAGCGAAGCGCGGTGGTGCCTCGTCGCGGCGCCGAGCGAAGCGCGGTGGTGCCTCGTCGCGGCGCCGAGCGAAGCGCGGTGGCGCGATGAGCCGGTTGTGGCGGGCCAGCCCGCTCACCTACTTCGCGCTGATCGCCGCCACCGTCCTGTCGATCTTCCCGATCTACTGGATGTTCGTGGTGGCCAGCCGATCCAGCGACGCGATGGGACAGCTGCCGCCGCCGGTGACCCCGGGTGGCAACCTGGGCGCCAACATCGCCCGGCTGTTCGCCAACACCGACGCGTACTTCCTGACCGGGCTGATCAACTCGGCGATCGTGGCGACCACTGTCACCATCTCGGTGGTCCTCTTCTCCAGCCTGGCCGGCTTCGCCTTCGCCAAGCTGCGGTTCCGGGGCAGCAACGCGCTGCTGATGGTCATCATCGCGACCATGATGGTGCCCACCCAACTCGGCGTCATCCCGTTGTACATGCTGATGACGAAGTTCAACCTGAACGACCGGCTGCCGGCGGTGATCCTGCCCGCGCTGGTCACCGGATTCGGGGTGTTCATGATGCGGCAGTACGCCGGCCAGGCGGTCAGCACCGAACTGATCGAGGCGGCCCGGGTGGACGGCTGCGGCACCGCCCGGATCTACTGGAACGTGGTGGTTCCCGCGCTACGTCCCGCCGCTGCCGTGCTGGGCCTACTCACCTTCATGACCACGTGGAACGATTTCCTCTGGCCGTACGCGGTACTCAACGATCCGGAGAACCCCACCGTGCAACTGTCCTTGCGGGCCCTGTCCGATGGTTACTACCAAGACATGTCCCAGGTGTTCACCGGTACGGCCATCGCCACGCTGCCACTGCTGCTGGTGTTCGTCGTGTTCGGCCGCCAGATCATCGGCGGCATCATGGAAGGTGCGGTCAAGGCGTGACTGAGCTCCGATTTCCCGAAAACTTCCTCTGGGGTGCGGCCACTGCGGCGTACCAGATCGAAGGCGCGGCCCGCGACGACGGGCGCGGCGAATCGATCTGGGACACCTTCAGCCGGACGCCCGGCAAGGTCCACGCCGGGCACACCGGTGACGTCGCCTGCGACCACTACCACCGGTACGCCGACGACGTGGCGATGATGGCGGAACTGGGGTTGCAGGCGTACCGCTTCTCGGTGTCCTGGCCCCGGATCCAGCCGGACGGTAGCGGCCCGGTCAACCCGCGCGGCCTGGACTTCTACGACCGGCTGACCGACGCGCTGCTGGGCCGGGGCATCGATCCGATCGTCACGCTCTACCACTGGGACCTGCCGCAGACGCTCCAGGACCGGGGCGGCTGGACCGCTCGGGACACCGCCGAGCACTTCGCCACCTACGCCGCGGCGGTGTACGCCCGACTCGGCGACCGGATCGGCACCTGGACGACGCTCAACGAGCCGTGGTGCTCGGCGTACCTCGGCTACGGCAACGGGGTGCACGCGCCCGGGGTACAGGATCCGGGTGCCGCCTTCGCCGCCGTACACCATCTGCTGCTCGGGCACGGCCTGGCCACCCAGGCGCTGCGTGCCGGCGGTGCCGGCCGGGTCGGCATCACGCTCAACCCGGCCGACGTGTGCCCCGCCGACCCGCACAGTGCGGCCGACGCCGCCGCCGTACGCCTGGTCGACGGCCTGCACAACCGGATCTTCCTCGATCCGCTGCTGGTCGGCGGCTACCCCGACGACGTCCTCGAACACGTCGCCCGGCTCGTCGACCCGGTCTTCGTGCAGGACGGCGACGAGAAGATCATTGCGGCGCCGATCGACCTGCTGGGCATCAACTACTACGCGCCGACCTATGTGGCCGGACGGCCGGACGGTGCGGGCGGTGGCGCGTACCCGGGCACCGAGGGGGCGGTGGAGTTCCTGCCGCCGGTCGGTCCGCTCACCGACATGGGCTGGATGATCGAGCCGGCCGGGCTGACCCGGCTGCTGGAGCGGATCGCCACCGACTATCCGGCGGTGCCGCTGCTGATCACCGAGAACGGCGCCGCCTTCCCGGACAAGACCGCCGACCCGAGCAGCCCGTTGCAGGACGCCGACCGGATCGCCTACCTCGACGGTCACCTGCGCGCGGCGCACCAGGCCATCGCCCGGGGCGTCGACCTGCGCGGCTATCTCGTATGGTCATTGCTTGACAACTTCGAGTGGGCCGAGGGGTACCGAAAGCGATTCGGCATCGTGCACGTCGACTACCTCACCCAGCGGCGTACACCGAAGTCCAGCGCCCGGTGGTACCAGGAGGTGATCTCCCGGAACGGGCTGTGACGAGGTGGTGGTTACTCCTATGACGGGGGCGCAGCGGCCCACTCTGGAAGCGGTGGCACGACGGGCCGGGGTGTCCCGGGCCACCGTCTCCCGGGTGGTCAACGGCTCGACCACGGTCGCCGAGCCGATCCAGGAGGCGGTCCGCCAGGCGGTGGCCGAGTTGGGGTACGTGCCGAACCTGGCCGCGCGCACCCTGGTCACCCAGCGGACCGACTCGATCGCCCTGGTCATGCCCGAGGAGGCCACCCGGGTCTTCTCCGACGACCAGGTCTTCCCGGGAATCATCCGGGGCGCCGCGCAGGAGTTGGAGGCCGCCGACAAGCAGTTGGTACTGATGCTTGCCGGTTCGCCGGCCGGGCACGAACGGGTCGAGCGGTACACCACCGGCCGGCACGTCGACGGGGTGCTCTTCGCCTCGCTGCACGGTGCCGACCCGCTGCCCGCCAAGCTGGCCGCGCTGGGCATCCCGGTGGTGTGCAGTGGCCGCCCACTCGACGGCGCGAACGTGCCGTACATCGACGTCGACCAGGTCGGCGGGGTCACCCGGGCGGTCCGGTACCTGATCGACACCGGCCGGCGACGGATCGCCACCATCGCCGGCCCGCAGGACATGGTCGCCGGGATCGAACGGCTGGCCGGTTACCGGGACACGGTGGTCGCCGCCGGGCTACCGGAGATGGTGGCGGTCGGCGACTTCACCCGGGAGTCCGGGGCGGCGGCGATGCGCGAGCTGCTCACCGCCCACCCCGACCTGGACGCCGTCTTCGCCGCCTCGGACCTGATGGCGCACGCCGCCATGCGTACGCTGCGCGAGACGGGACGGCGGATCCCGGACGACGTGGCGGTGGTCGGTTTCGACGACATCGAGACCGCCGCGTACACGGATCCACCGCTGACCACCGTCCGGCAGCCGATAGTGGAACTCGGCCGGCAGGGCACCCGGCTCCTGCTCCGCCTCGCCGCTGGCGAGCAGGTCGAGCCCGCCCTCATCCTCCCCACCGAACTGGTCATCCGCGAATCCGCGTGAGCCGCGCCTCCGGCGCGGCTCACGCGGATTCGCGGAGGTAAGGAGGTAAGGAGGTAAGGAAGGGCCCCTTGTTAACGCCTCGGGTAGAGCAAGGGCCCCTTATTAACAAGTCGCCGCGGGTGCGCCAGGGCAGCTAACCTGCCGCCCATGCCCCATCCGGTACGACTGCCGCACGTTCCCGCGCTCTCCGACGTCGCCGAGTACGCCTACCTGGCCACCGTCGATCCACCTGCCCGCCTGATCTTCACCGCCGGTGCCTGCCCGCTGGACCCCGACGGACGGACCGTCGCCCCGGGCGATCACGCCGCCCAGGCCCGGCAGGTGATGGCCAACCTGGAGACCGCCCTCGCCGCCGCCGGTGCGCGGCTCGTCGACGTGGTCAAGACCACCGTCTACGTGGCCTCGTCACGGCAGCAGGACCTGGTCACAGCCTGGGAGGTGGTCCGGGACGCGTTCGGCGACCACGACCCGCCCAGCACCCTGCTCGGCGTGGCCGTGCTCGGGTACACCGACCAACTCGTCGAGGTCGAGGCGGTCGCCGCCGTACCGGCCACCTGATCGACCGACCGCGTCGGGTCAGCCGGTCGCGTACACCCGCTCGGCGGTGGCGTGGGTGTCGGCGCCGAACAGCACCAGCCGGGCCTCGGTCAGCTGCGCCGGGGTCGCCGCGCGCAGCACCGACAGGGCCTGGCGGACCGCGTCCGCCACCGGCCAGCCGTAGATTCCGGCGGAGATCAGCGGGAAGGCGATGCTTGTCGCGCCGAGTTCGTCGGCGACCGCGAGGCTGTTGGCGTAGCAGTCGCGCAGCAGCGCCGAACGGTCCTCGGTGGCGGACCAGACCGGTCCGACGGTGTGCACCACCCAGCGGGCGGGCAGGTTTCCGGCGGTGGTCGCCACCGCCTGGCCGGTCGGCAGGCCCCGGCCGTACCGGGAGGCGCGCAACGCCTGACACTCCGCGAGGATCGCCGGTCCGCCCCGCCGGTGGATCGCGCCGTCCACGCCCCCGCCGCCGAGCAGCGACGAGTTCGCGGCGTTGACCACCACGTCCACCCGTTCGGCCGTGATGTCTCCGTCGACCAGGATGATCTCCATGTCACTGCTCCGTGATCGGTTGGCCGAGCGAGCGGCGGGCCAGCAGGGTGGCGCCGGCCACCGCGGCCGGCATGAGCAGTACGGCCCCGAGCGGGATCAGGAAGCAGACGAAGACCGCCATCCCGAAGCCGAGCGCGGTCGGGCGATCGGCCTTCAGTGCCGCGCGGCGGTCCGGCAGCCGCTTGCCCCGCCGGTAGAAGGGCGAGCCCACCAACTCCACGGCGAGCAGCCACCCGCCCACCGCTGCGCCGATCACCGGCACCACGGTCTGCCCGAGCAGCGGGATGAAGCCGGCGGCGAAGAGGGGGATGCCGACAAGCGCCGCCAGGCCCATCAGGCGCAGCGAGTCGACGATGCTGCGCCGCAGCGACGGCCAGAACGGCACCTCGACCGAGTCGGCCGCGCCGCCGTACCGCTCCTCCACCCGTTCGGAGATCTTCTCGTAGAACGGATCGCCGATGACCAGGGTGACGGCGGTGAAGCTGAGCACCGCGAGCAGGCCACCGAGGCCGAGCAGGGCCAGCGCGGCGATCACCCGGGCCGCGCTCCGGGCCCCCGCCGCCCAGTCGTCGGCGAACGGGGTCACCGCGGCGGCCAGGTCACCGACGAAGAACACCAGGGTGACGTACGCGGCAACGAAGAGCGTGCCGGAGATCAGTGCCGGCACCACGCCCAGCAGCATCAGGCCGGGATTGCGTACGTACAGTCCGATGCCGCGCAGCAGCAGCGCGGCGCCGCCGGCGAATCGGCGAGCGGTGCCCACGGCGGTGCCGGGGATGGCGGATGGGTTCACGCCGAGAAGCCTAAGGCCTGACCGCCGCATCAACCGGTTGACGGATCGGTGGGGTCAACCGCAGCCAACCATGATCACCTACAGCCGGTCGATTCGCCGCCGACCGCTGCTCACCACCCTTGAGTGGTACGCGGGACACAACGGCGAAAGGTGGCGGCCATGCCGGTCATCGAGGTGACCAACCTGCACAAGCGGTACGGCGAGACCGTGGCCGTGGACGACGTGTCGTTCGACGTCGCGGCTGGCGAGATCTTCGGCGTCCTCGGGCCCAACGGGGCCGGCAAGACCACCACTGTGGAGTGTGTCGCCGGGCTGCGCGTCCCAGACGGGGGCGAGGTGTCGGTCCTCGGACTCGACCCTCGCCGGGACGCCACCCGGCTGCGTCAACAGGTCGGGGTGCAGCTCCAGGAGAGCCAACTGCCCGACCGGTTACGGGTCGCCGAGGCCCTCGATCTCTACGCCTCGTTCTACCGCGACCCGGCCGACCCCGGCGAGCTGATCGAGGAGTTGGGGCTCGGCGCGAAGCGGCACACCCCGTACGACAAACTCTCCGGCGGTCAGAAGCAGCGGTTGTCGATCGCGCTGGCGCTGGTCGGCAACCCGAAGATCGCCATCTTGGACGAGTTGACCACCGGGCTGGATCCGCAGGCCCGCCGGGACACCTGGGATCTGATCGAGCGGATCCGCGAGCGTGGGGTGACGATCCTGCTGGTCACCCACTTCATGGAGGAGGCCGAGCGACTCTGCGACCGCCTCGCCGTGATCGACAAGGGACGGGTGGTGGCCCTGGACAGCCCGGCCGGACTGGTCTCGGCCGTGGCACCGGAGCAGCGGATCCGGTTCCGGCCGTCCGCCCCACTTGACGACCGGCTGCTGACCGAACTGCCGCAGGTCACCGCCGTGACCCGCAGTGGCAGCCAGGTCGTGGTGACCGGCACCGGCGACGTGCTGCACGCGGTCACCTCGGTGCTCGCCCGCAACCAGATCATCGCCGCCGACCTGCGCTTGGAGCAGGGCACGCTCGACGACGCGTTCGTCGAGCTGACCGGTCACCGGCTCACCGACTGAAAAGGGAAACGATGCATGCCTTCGGCCAGGTCCTCAAAACTGAGGCCAAGCTCTACCTGCGGGACACCCAGACCATGGTGCTCACCGTCGCGCTGCCCACCCTGATCCTGGTGGTGCTCGGGTTGATTCCCACGCTCCGCGAACCCAACCCGGATCTCGGCGGACAGTCCTTCGTCACCTACTTCACCCCGTCGCTGCTTGTCGTCACGTTGGCGATGGTCGGGGTCAACGTGCTGCCCACCGTGTTGGCGACGTACCGGGAACGCGGCATCCTGCGCCGGCTGGCCACCACCCCGGCCAGCCCGTTGGCACTGTTGGCCGCTCAACTCGTGCTGGCGCTGGCCGGCATCCTGGCCAGCGCGGTGCTGCTGGCTGTGGTGGCCCGGTTGGCGTTCGGCACCCCGCTGCCGCAGCATCCGCTCGGGTTCGTGGCCGCCCTGATTCTCGGTACGGTGGCGCTGCTCGCGCTGGGACTGCTGGTGGCAGCGGTCGCGCCGACCGCAAAGGCCGCCCAGTCGCTGGCCATCCCGGTGTTCATGGTGATCATGTTCTTCGGCGGGGTGTACCTGCCGAGGTTCCTGCTGCCCGACTTTCTGGCCGAGATCGGCGCGTACACGCCGCCCGGCGTACAGGCGCTGCTTGACGCCTGGACCGGCACCGCTCCGGACCCGCTGCACCTGGTGATAATGGCAGTGGTCGCGGTGGCCGCCGGTGCCGCCGCGGCGAAACTGTTCCGCTGGCAGTGAGCGGGGAGCCGATGACCAGCAGCGGCGCATGCGACCACCGGCTGGCCACCTGGAAGGCGCGGGAGGCGGCCCTCTACCGGTTGCTGCCCTACGGCGGACTCGCCGTGGGCACGCTGCTGGCCGTCGTCACACCGGCACCCCGCGGCCTGCCGCTGCCACTCACCCTGGCCGTCGTCGCGGCAGCCGGCTGTTGGGTCGCCTGGTTCATCACCCTGCATCCGGGGTGGCACACCCACCGCGCCCGGATGGCGGTCTATTACGCGGGATTACTCACGTTGGGCGCGGTGCTGGTGATCGCCAGCCCGTGGTACGGCTACTTCGCCTGGATCGGCTACGTGCACGCCTTCCCGGTGCTGTCCTGGCGGTGGCGGATCTCCGGAGTGGCCATCACCGCCGTGCTGCTCGCCACCGCACAGGGCGGCGGCCTGTCCGCCGCCCTGTCGAACGTGCACCTCTGGCTGGTTCTGGTGCTGTTCAACGTGCTCATCGCCGGCGCAGTCGTCTGGTTCAACATCGTCGCCGAGCGGGAGGACACCAAGCGCAAGCAGCTGGTGGCGGAACTCGCCGCCGCCAACCGGCAGCTGACCGAGACGGCACGGGAGAACGAGGGGCTGCACGCCCAACTCATCAACCAGGCCCGGGAGGCGGGTGTGCTGGACGAGCGGCAGCGGATGGCCCGGGAAATCCACGACACCCTGGCGCAGGGGCTCACCGGCATCATCACCCAACTGGAGGCGGCCGAGCAGACCCGGGACCGCTCCGCCGACTGGCGCCGGCACGTGGACAACGCGCTGGCCCTGGCCCGGGAGAGCCTCACCGAGGCCCGTCGTTCGGTACGCGCCATCCGCCCGGAACCGCTGGAGACCGCCCGACTGCCCGACGCGCTCACCGAGCTGGGCGGTCGATGGTCGTCCCTGCACGGGGTACCGGCCAAGATCAGCACCACCGGTACGCCCCGGCCACTGCACCCGGAGATCGAGGTGACCCTGCTCCGGGCCGCCCAGGAGGCGCTGACCAACGTGGCCCGGCACGCGACGGCGTCCCGGGTCGGGCTGACCCTGTCGTACATGCCGGACGTGGTCACGCTTGACGTCCGCGACGACGGGTCCGGCTTCGACGCCGCCGCCGGGTCGGTGCCGCCGCAGCCGGACGGCGGGTACGGGCTGACCGCCATGCGGCAGCGGGTGACCCGGGTCGGCGGTCGACTGGAGGTCGAGTCCGAGCCCGGTGCCGGCACGGCGATCTCGGCTTCCGTACCGGCGCTGCCCGGAGGTGCCGGTTGACCGGGCCGGTACGGCTGCTGATCGTCGACGACCATCCGGTGGTGCGGGACGGGCTGCGCGGCATGTTCACCGGCGACCCCGGGTTCGAGGTGGTCGGCGAGGCGGCGGACGGTGCCGAGGCGCTGACGATGGCCGCGAACACCCGGCCCGACGTGGTGCTGATGGACCTGCGCATGCCGGGGATGGACGGGGTGACCGCGATCGGCCGGCTGGTCGCGTCGGGCAGTCCGGCCAAGGTGCTGGTGCTGACCACGTACGACACGGACGCGGACGTGCTGCCGGCGATCGAGGCGGGTGCCACCGGCTACCTGCTCAAGGACGCGCCCCGCGACGAACTGGTCCGGGCGGTACGCTCCGCCGCCCGGGGCGAGTCGGTGCTCTCGCCAAGCGTCGCCGGCCGGCTGATGGGACGGCTGCGGGCCCCCCGCGAGCCGGTCGAGGAGCCGCTGAGCCAGCGCGAGTTGGAGGTGCTCACCCTGGTGGCGCGCGGCTCGTCGAATCGGGAGGCCGCCGCCCGGCTCTTCATCAGCGAGGCCACCGTCAAGACCCATCTGCTGCACGTGTACGCCAAGCTCGGGGTCAACGACCGGGCGGCGGCGGTGGCAGCCGCATACGACCGGGGGCTGCTGACGCCCGGCGGCAGGTAGCTGGCGGCTTTGTTAATAAGGGGCCCTTCCTATACACGAGGCGTTAACAGGGGGCCCTTCCTTACACAATGGGCGGGTGCGTGCTTCCCGGTTGATCTCGTTGCTGTTGTTGTTGCAGGCGCGGGAGGTGATGACGGCGGCGGAGTTGGCCCGCGAGTTGGAGGTCTCCGAGCGGACGGTCTACCGGGACGTGCTGGCGCTCTCCGCCGCCGGGGTGCCGGTCTACGCCGATCGGGGTCGGGCCGGCGGCTACCGGCTGCTCGGCGGCTACCGGACCCGGTTGACCGGGATGACCCGGGACGAGGCGGAGGCCCTCTTCCTGGCCGGGTTGCCCGGTCCGGCCGGCGACATGGGGCTGGCCGACGCGGTCGCGGCGGCGGAACTCAAGGTCCTCGCGGCGTTGCCGCCGAACCTGCGGGACGCTCCCGTCCGCACCGGCCAGCGGTTCCATCTGGACGTGCCGGGCTGGTACCACCGCAGCGCGCCGCCGGCCTGGCTGGCCGAGCTGGCCGGCGCGGTCTGGGGAGACCGGGTGGTGACGCTTGGCTACCGACGCGGCGACCGGGAGGTGTCCCGACGGGTCTGCCCCTACGGCCTGGTGCTCAAGAGCGGCATCTGGTACCTCGTCGGCCGGGTCGGCGACGACCTGCGGACCTACCGGGTGGACCGGGTCACCACCGTCGAGCAGCACGCGGAGACCTTCGACCGGGCACCGGACTTCGACCTGGCCGGGTACTGGCGCGAGCAGGCCGAGGCGTTCCTGCGGAGCATGCTCCGGGCCGAGGTGCGACTCCGGTTGAGCCCCACCGGCCTGCGCCGGCTGAAGCACCAGACCGAAATCCCATTCGGGTACGCGGAGGCGGTCGCCGCCGCCGGCGAACCCGACGGGCAGGGCTGGGTGACCACCCGGCTGCCCGTCGAATCCGTCGACGTGGCGTACACCCAACTGCTGGCGTTGGGCCCGGAGGTGGAGGTGCTCGACCCGCCCGAGCTGCGTACGCGGCTGGCCGAGGCGGCGTTCCGGTCCGCCGCGCGCTATTCCTCCGCCGACGGTCAGCGGTAGCCGCCGACGGTCAGCGGTAGCCGGGGAAGGGAACTCCCGGACCCGTAGTGCGGGAACTGGTCGCGCATGCGCGGCGGGCGTTTGCCGGATCGGCTGCTCCCGGTCCAGCAGGCTGACCCGGCGGCGCGACTATCCGTTCAGAAAGTCGGAGATCCGCGCCCGCAGGTCGGCGCGTTCCGTCCAGAGCACACCGGGGCGGGCGTACCGATGCAGGGTCGCCCCGGGCAGCACGGCGGCAAGCTGCTCGGCGACCTCCACCGGATGCAGTTCGTCCCCCTCGCACGCGATGACCAGGGCCGGCGCGGTGACCGCGGCAAGCGCCCCGGCGGCGGCGAGCGGTGCCTGTCCCGGCAGGTCCGCCAGCCCGGCCGCGAGCCCGTCCCGGAGCAGATGATCGAGTCGCTGCCGCAGGTACGCCCAGCCGGCCGGGGTGTTGCGGACGGCCGGTGGTAGTTCGGCCGCGACCACCTCGGCCACCGCCGAGGCATCGCCGCTCTGCACGGCCGACAGCAGTTCGGTCAGCCGCGTCCGGGCGATCGGACCCCGGGGTTGGTCGAGAGCGGCGGGCAGGAAGAAGACGAGCCGCTCGAAACGCTCCGGGCTCTCCACGAGCAGGCGACCCAGCGCGCCCGCGCCGAGACTGGCCCCGAAGGCCCGGGTCGCGCCGCTGAGATCGGCGACCGCGCGCAGGTCCCGGGCGAGGTCGAGATAGCTCCACAGCCCCTCGGGCGCCTCGGACCGGCCATGACCTCGGAACTGGAAGAAGACCTTCCGGCCATTGACTCCGCTGCCGAACGGACGGGTGGTGGCGATGCCGTTGCCCAGCCCGTGGGCGAAGACGGTGACCGGGTCACCGGTGCCGGTGATCAGCCGCTCCAGCCGTACGCCGTGCGGCGTGGCGACCAGCTCGGTCTCCGGCTCGGGTAGCGCGGGCCGGCCGTTGCGGGGGCCGCCCGGACCGGGACCCCAGGTCCGCGGGCCGCCGTCCGGTGGCGGGGGCCAGCGGAAGGCCCTCACCAGGACCCTCGGCCGTCACCCAGTTCGCGTAGCCCGACCCGGACATCGAGCAGATAGATGAGCGCCGCGGCGATGCCGATCAGCCCGAAGATGCTGAGCGTCGTCTGGGTGAGCAGAGTGAGCAGGAGGGTGACCGCAAGGATCGCGATCCACCCGGCCTTCGGCAGGGTGCCGATGGCGGGGAAGGCGTCGGAGCGCTGCGTGATGGCATGCACGAGAGCGATCCCCTGCACGACGAGCGCGAAGACGAAGAGGATCAGGTCGATCACGTAGCGGATGTCGAAAACGAAGATCGGCGCGGCGTTGGCCATGACGGCAAGCTTATGCCGACGACCCCGGATTCGTCCGACAGGACGGTCCCCGGGGTCGCCGGCAGCTAGGCAGGATCGGCTGGCCACGTCATTCGGCGGCCAGGCCGCTTCGCCCGATCGTCACTCGGCGGCCGGACGGCTCCGCTTGGTGGCGCGGGGCAGCTTCGCCGACGGAGTGGCGGTCCGCTTGGCGGCCGGCTGCCCCGAAGTCGCCTTGGCCCGGGTGGCCTTCTTGGCCGCCCTGGCCGCCGGCTTGGCCTCGACGACCTCGGCCACCTCGGCCGGGGTCGGCACCTCAGCCCGCTTGGCGGTCACGGCCCGCTTGGCGGCCGGCTTCGCGGTCACCGCCGGCTTCGCGGTGTCGGCCGGCTTCGCGGTGTCGGCCAGCTTCGCGGTGTCGGCCGGCTTGGCGACCTCTTCCGTCGTGGCCTCCGTCGCCTCGATGTCGGCGTTCACCGTTTCGGCAGCCTCAAGCACGCCCGTGCCGACCACCCGCTCACCCCGTGCGACAAGCGCGCCGTACGCGGCCAGCGCCCGCTCCTGGGCGGCGTGCGCACCGGCGACGACCACCGCCGCGTTGCGGGTGGCCAGGTCCCGCAACCGGTCCAGGTCGGCGACCTCGCGCAACCGGTTGACGTCGGCCACCTCACGGAGCTTGGCCAGGTCCGCCGCCTCGCGCAACCGGTTGAGGTCGGCTGCCTCGCGCAACCGGTTGAGGTCGGCTGCCTCGCGCAGTTTGGCCAGGTCGGCGGCCGGGGCGGCGGCCCGCTGCCGCAGCGACTCGGTGGTCAGGTTGGCGTTGCGCAGCGTGTCGTTGGCCTTCTGGCGCAGCTCGAAGCCGGTGACCACGGCCTTGCCACCGAGGTCGTTGACGACCCGGCCACCGTCGGCGACGACCCGGTCGCGCAGTTCACTGACCACGGAGGGCAACTTGCGCAGCTGCTCGAAAGCCAGCTCGCCGGCACCGGCGGCGGCGTAGAGCGGAGCGGGGATGCGGTTGGTCTTCGGCTGGGTCATCACTTCTCCTCATGGGCCGTCGCGGCGGCCTTGCGGACCACCTTGCGGGCGGTCTTCTTGGCAGGGGTGCGGGGCGGCGCTGGGGCCGGGCCCGCCTCGGTCACGGCGACCGACTCGAGAACCGCCTCGGTCGGGGTACCCTCCGCCGTGGTGGGCCCGGTCGCGGCCAGGTTGGCCAGGTCGGGTGCGGTGGGGTCGGGACTGGTCGGGCCACTCGCGCCGGTCGCGGCGTCCGCACCGGAAGCACCGGCAGTGCCGGAAGCAACGTCAGTGCCGGAAGTGGTACGGCCACCCTCGGGACCAGTGGTGCCCTCGGGGCCGGCGGCGGCGGTCGCCTCGGCGAGCCGGGCATTCTCCCGGCGGAACGTCTCGTAGATCTGGGTGAGGGACTGCTTCTGGGCCATGGTCAGATCCGGGTCGACCGCGATGGCCGCAAGCACGCCCTGGCCCTCCTTGTCGTCAAGCAACCCGGCCCGCAGGTACATCGCCGGGGTGGAGACCCGCAGCGCGCTGGCGAGCTGCTGGAGGACCTCCGCGCTGGGCCGACGCAGCCCCCGCTCGATCTGGCTCAGATAGGGGTTGCTGACGCCAGCCTGCTCGGCGAGCTGCCGCAGCGAAATTTTGGCGTTCCGCCGCAGGTCACGAATGAACCCGCCGACGTCGGGAAGGTCCTTGGGAGTGGCCATGACTCAACGCTAGCTCGGCCCGCTAGCAGCTGCAAGCAGAACGCTTGCCGGAGTTAGCAGCGTCTCATTGTCGGTTGCGCGCCACTCGCACCCGGCCGTACGGTCCTGCGGTGACCAAGATCGAAGTAAATGGCGCAGCGCTGGCGTACGACGAGGCCGGCTCCGGATCCCCCGTGGTACTGCTGCACGCCGGCATCGCCGACCGGCGGATGTGGCGGGAGCAGATCGACGTGCTGGCCACCCGGCACCGGGTGATCGCCCTGGACCTGCGCGGCTACGGCGAGTCCGAGTTGCCGCCGACGGCGTTCTCCCACCACGACGACGTGGTCGGCCTGCTCGACGGGCTCGGCCTGGCCCGCGCCGCCCTGGTCGGCTGCTCGTTCGGCGGGGCGGTGGCGCTCGACACCGCCCTGGCCCACCCGGACCGGGTGAGCGCGCTCGCCCTGCTCGGCACCGCGGTCTCCGGGCACGACTGGTCGGACCAGACCAACGATCTGTGGGAAACCCTGGTGGGCGACGTCGACCCGGAGGATTTCGTCGCCACCGCAGCGGGCGAGGTGCGGTTCTGGGTGGTCGGTCCGGAGCGGGTTCCGGAGCAGGTCGACCCGGAGCTGCTCGCCTTCGCCACCGAGATGGACGAACGTGCGCTCGCCGCCGAGTTGGCGCTCAGCGCGGTGGATGTCGCCGAACTGGACCCGCCCGCCGTCGGCCGCCTCGGGGAGCTGACCATGCCGGTGCTTGTCACCGCAGGCGCGCTGGACGTGCCCGACATCCGGCAGCTGGCCGACCACATCGCCGCCACAGCCCCCCAGGCGCACCGCCTGCCCGACGTCCCCGACGCCGCCCACCTGCTCCCCCTGGAGCGCCCCGCCCCGATCAACTCGGCCCTGCTCGCCTTCCTCCCCTGACGTTCCCGACCGCCCTCGCCGCCTTTCACCAGGGGGTGCAGAGTGCGCTGGCGACTGCGGTCGCGTCGACCTCGACCCGATATCGGGGTTACCAGAGGGGGCGGGTGGCGCCCACGGGGAGGCCGCCGCCGAAGAGGGGGGTCTCCGCGAACTCCGCCAGCACCGGCGCGTCGACGCCGAGCCGGTGCAGCGCGGAGACCAGCACGGGCATCCGGGGGCGGGCGGCACCGTCATCGATCTTCAGGGCGACGGCACCCACGCCCGGCAGCGCGGCGGCGATCACTCCCTCCGCGCCGACCTTGGCCAGCAGTCCCGGTACGCCGCGCATCAGCCGGGTGTCGTCGGCCTCGGTCCCCCCGACGATCTCCGGGTACGCCCGCATCCCACCGGCCACCATCCCCGGCACCGTGCCGGGCTCGGCCTCGACCAGCCGCAGGTAGGCCCTGGCCAGCCCGGTCAGCGACCCGGCAAGCACGGGTGCCCCGCACCCGTCGACGCCGACCGCCGCCGCATCCTCGCCGGTGAACTCCTCGACCGCCGCCCGCAGTCGCTGCTGGAGGGGGTGCTCCGGACGCCAGTACCCGTCCACCGGCCAGCCGGCGGCCCGGCAGGTCAACAGCATCCCGGCATGCTTGCCGGAACAGTTCATCTGGATCCGGGTGGGCCCACCGCCGGCCCGGAGCACCGCCGCCCGCGCCTGCTCACCGACCGGCAGGTCCGGCGGGCAGTGCAAAGCCGTCTGATCGAACCCGGCGTGCGCGAGCAGGCCGGCGACCCGAGCCAGGTGAAACTCCTCCCCCGCGTGGCTGGCCGCCACCAGGGCCAGGTCGGCGGGGTCGGTCAACGGCAGTCCGGCGCGCAGCATGCCGACCGCCTGCATCGGTTTGTTTGACGACCGCGGGAAGATCGGCGCCTGCACGTCACCTGCGGCGGCCAGCACCCCGCCGGTGGCGTCGAGCACCACCACCGAGCCGCGATGTACGCCCTCCACGAAACCGGATCGGATCACCTCGGCGAGCGGCACGCCGCCCTCGTACGTCTTTCCCACAAGGTGGACGGTACCGGCGCGAGCGGCGGGGCAGACACCGGGATGAGCAGGCACCCCACGTCCGGAGGTAACGGGGTGCTGGCCGGGCAGGACTTACAGGCCGAGCAGCTGCCGGGCCTCGGTGGGGTTCAGCGGCGGGCGCTGGGCGAGCTGGGCGAAGCCGACGGCCCGGGCGACCAGTTGCATGTTGGATTCCACCGGGCGGCCCTTGGCGTACGTCACCGTGTCCTCCATGCCAACCCGCAGGTGTCCACCGGCGGAGAGCGCGGCCAGCAGCACCGGGATCGTGGTACGCCCGATGCCGGTCGCCGAGAAGGTGGTGCCCTCCGGCAGGTCGCGGAGCATCTGCTGGGCCGCGACCAGGGTCGCCGTGTTGCCCGGCATGCCACCGGGTACGCCCATCACGAAGTCGACGTGCACGTGCCCGCCGTGCGGCAGGCCGTACTTGCCGAGCAGGCGCTGCAACGCGGTCAGGTGGCCGAGGTCGAAGATCTCGTACTCCGGCACGATGCCCCGCTCCTGCATCCGGGTGTGCAGGTCGACGATGAACTCCCACCGGTTCAGGAAGACGTCGTCGCCGAAGTTGACCGTACCCATGGTGCAGGAGGCCATGTCCGGCCCGGCGTCCAGCACCGCGAGCCGGTCGGCCTCGGGGTCGGTGACCGCGCCGCCGGTGGAGAGTTGCACGATCAGGTCGGTGCTCTCGCGCAGCGCCGCCACGGTCTCCCGCAGCCGGCCCTGGTCGAGGGTGGGCCGCGCCTCGTCGTCGCGAATGTGTACGTGGATCACGGCGGCGCCCAGCGCCGCGCACTCCTTCGCGGTGAGCAGCAGCTCGTCAAGGGTCACCGGCAGCGCCGGCACTTCCGTCTTGGCCGACTCCGCGCCGGTGGGGGCAACCGTGATCAACGTCCCTGTTGTCATGCCGGCGATCCTAGAACGCCTGCTCCGGGCACTGGTGTTAAGAAGGGGCCCTTCCTCTACCGCAGGCGTTAATAAGGGGCCCTTCCTTACATCACGTCGATGGCGGCGGCGCTGTCGGCGACGCGGAGGGCGGCGTCGTCGGGGACGTTGCGCTTCACTACCGCGAGGGCGATCTGGCCCAGCTCGTGGTGGTGCACGGCGGTGCCGACGAAGCCGACGGTCCGCCCGTCGAGGGTGACCGGGGTGCCGGCGGTCGGCAGTTGGTCGGTGGTCACCCCGTCCAGGTGCAGCAGGACCAGCCGGCGCGGCGGGCGGCCCATGTTGTGCACCCGGGCGACGGTCTCCTGGCCCCGGTAGCAGCCCTTGTCCAGGTGTACGGCCGGGGCGATCAGGTCCACCTCGGCGGGGATCGTCCGGTGGTCGGTGTCCACGCCCACCCGGGCCCGTCGGGCGGCCACCCGCACCGCCTCGTACGCCCACAGCCCGACCGCGGGCACCCCGTTGCCGCGCAGCTGGGCGACCGTCTGGTCCATGGCGGCCCGGGGTACCAGCAGGTCGATGCCGAGCGGGCCACGCCGTGCCCAGCCACCGGTCGGCAGCGGCTTGACGTCGTACCGGGCGGTCGGGCGGGGCGGCAGTTCACCGGCGCGGAACTTGGCGCCGGGCACCGCCACGAACTCCGGCTCGGCCAGCGGGGGCACGTCGAGCACCGCCACCGCCTCGGTCGCCTTCGGCCCGACCAACGACAGCACCGCGTACTCGGCGGTGGCGTCACGCGGCTCCACCTGGCTGAAGAACCGCATCTTCTCCAGGTAGCCCAGCAGGCCCCCGGTGGCGCCCGGCTCGGTGTCCAGCCAGGTGGTGACGCCGTCCTCGGCGACCATCGCGTGCTGTTCCACGTGGCCGTGCGGCGAGAGCACGAGCAGTTCGGTGCCCTGCCACGGGCTCAGCTGGGCCAGGTGCTGGGTGGTGAGGGTGTGCAGCCAGGAGATCCGCTCCGCGCCCGGTACCGCGACGACCCCCCGATGGGAGCGGTCCACCAGACCGACCTCGGTGTCCAGCAGGCGTTGCTCGCGCATCGGGTCGCCGTAGTGGGCGGCCACGCCGCGTACCCCGGCTGCCGCGTGGGCCGGCTCCGGCTGGTCGCGGCTGGCCTCGTCGATGCTCTGCACAGCCACCGCACCCGCGATGTCGATCATTCCTGGTCCCCGTTTCCGCAACGCCCGCACAGACCGAAGAAGGAGACGTGGCCGATGTCCACCCGGAAACCCCGCTCGCGCGCCAACTGGTCGGCCAGCGGGCGCAGCAGTGCAGGCTCCATCTCGTCGATCGCGCCGCAGTCCCGGCAGACCAGATGGACGTGCTGGTCCTCACCGGCGGCGTGGTAGGTCGGCGAACCGTGCGACAGATGGGTGTGGGTGACCAGGCCGAGCCGCTCCAGCAGCTCCAGCGTGCGGTAGATGGTGGTGATGTTGACCCCGGCGGCCACCTCGCGTACCGCTGTGTGCACCTGCTCGGGGGTGGCGTGCCCGAGGTCCAGCACCGCTTGGAGGATCAGCTGTCGCTGCGCCGTCAGCCGCAGCCCACGGGCGCGGAGCAGTTCCGCAAGGGAGGATTCGGACACCCCTCGATCATAGTTCGGCCCTTCGCGCTCCTCCCGACGCGACCGGTACGCCCGCTATGCTCGGCCGTCATGGTGCCGTCACGGATCGGCGTGCTCGGCCGGGGTCTGGTGCCGGCCGACGAGCCGGTGCTGCGCGGGGACGACCTCGGTGTGCTGCGCGGCGACGGGCTCTTCGAGACCATGCACCTGCGCGGTGGGCGGCCGTGGCTGCGCGAGGCGCACCTGGCCCGGCTGCGGGCCGGCGCGGCGGCCGTGGAGCTGACGTTGCCGGACGACGCGGCCCTTGTCGAACTCCTGGACACCGTTGCCGCCGGGTGGCCGGCGGAGGTGGAGGGCGCGCTGCGGCTGGTCTGCACGCGCGGGCCGGAGGGCGGCGGACCACCAAGCGTCTACGCCACCCTGTCGGCGGTCCCACCGGCGGCCCGGCAGGCCAGGCGCGACGGGGTACGGGTGGCCACCCTCTCGTTGGGGGTGCCCGCCGAGGCCCGGCCGGAGTTGGACTGGCTGCCGGCCGGGATCAAGTCGACGTCGTACGGGGCGAGCATGGCGGCCCGCCGCTGGGCCGCCCGCGCGGGCGTCGACGACGTGCTCTGGGTCTCCTCCGACGGTTACCTACTGGAGGGGCCGACCGCCAACCTGGTCTGGTTGGCCGGCGACACGCTCTGCACCGTGCCGGCCGGACGCACCGGCATCCTGCCCGGCACCACCGTCGGCTGGCTGCTCGCCCAGGCCGGGCAGGTGGGCTGCGACGCGGCCGAACACATGATCACCCCGGCCGGCCTGCGCGACGCCGACGGTGTCTGGCTGACCTCGTCCGTACGCGGCCTGGTGGCGGTGCTCAGCCTCGACGGCGAGCCGCTGCCCCGCAGCCCGCGTACCCCTGCGTTGCAGGAACTGCTCGGCTTCCCGGTGCCCTGAGCCCGGTCAGCCGGCGACCCGGATGAGCCGGGCGGACAGGTGCGGGGAGAGCGGCTGGCCGACGGCGGCCATGTCCTGGGCGTAGAGCAGGGCGCCCTCGACGATGCCGAAGAGCCGATGTCCGGCGGTGACCTCCTTGGCGGTGGAGGTGCGCACCACCGCGTCGGTGACGAACTCGACCTGGGTGCCCTTGCGCCGGCCGAGGTGCAGTTCCATCACTCCGGTGGGGGTGGTGAGCAGGGCTTCCAACTCGTCGGTGGCCCGGTCGCCGGCCAGCACCGGCCGCCACCAGCCCACCTCACGCCCGGCCGGGCGCACCGGGCGGCTCTGCTCGTCGAGGATCCAGGCCCGCGACTCGTAGTGCAGGAACGGCCGGCCGTCGTGGCTGATCCGGATCTCCTGCGCGAAGTCGAAGTCCTCGATGGTCGGGAAGCCGCCCCGGCCCCGGCCCCGCCAGACGCCGATGTACGGCAGCAGCCCGTCCAGGGCGGGGTGCAGCTTGGGACCGACCCGCAGGTCGTGACTCTCCTCGAAGGGGTACGGGTCGACCGGCGGCGCGTTCAACCACGGTGGCGGGGCCAGCGGATTTTCGTCCGACGGTTTCGCGCTCACTGAACCACCTTCACTATTTGCCTCTCGAAATGCGTACCGCCAGGTAGACCAGGCCACCGGCGAGCGCGCCCAGGCCCGCGACCAGCAGGCTGACGAACCCGATCTCGGTGACCATCCGGGCCATCCTATGCTGGCGGCATGGCCCGCACTCTCGTCGTCAAGGCCACCGCCGGCTCCGATGCGCCCGAGCGTTGCGCCCAGGCATTCACCGTGGCAGCGACCGCAGCCGCCGCCGGGGTGCCCGTCTCGCTCTGGTTGACCGGCGAGTCGACCTGGTTCGCCCTGCCCGGCCGGGCGCAGGAGTTCGAGTTGCCGCACTCGGCGCCGCTGGCCGAGCTGCTGCACGTGATCCTCGCCACCGGCACGGTGACCGCCTGCACCCAGTGCGCGGCCCGCCGCGACATCGGCACCGGCGACGTCTTGCCCGGCGTCCGGATCGCCGGAGCCGCCGTGTTCGTCGAGGAGACGATGGCAGAGGGCGCCCAGGTGCTTGTCTACTGAGTCGTCGAACAGGACGGCAAGGCGACGGAACCCGGCCCGGCGAGTCGGACTAATGCCTACGATTCGGGTGTGAGCGAGGCGACCCAGCAGTTTTTCGCGGCCCTGCCGGCCCGCGCCCCGGAGGTACTACGCACCCCGATCAGCGGCACGCTGCGGATCGACCTCTCTGACGGTCAGCGCACCGAGCACTGGCTGGTCCGGATGCGGCCGGGAACGGCCGAGGTCGAGCAGGGTTCGGATGCGGCCGACGCGATCTGGTACTGCGGCCTGGATCTCTTCGACCGGCTCGTCACCGGCCGGGCACAGGCGCTTGCCGCGCTGTTCCGCAACGAGAGCACGTACACCGGGAACGTGGTGCTGTTCCTCGCCTTCCGCCGCTTCTTCCCGGCCGCGCCCGGCACCCGGGATCCGCGCGAGGTGGCCCGCGCGCACGTTACCCGGAACGGGTGAGGCAATTGGTAAGCATCCTGGACGGCAACACCTTCCTGGTCAGTGACCAACATGGGGACATCGAGCCCTCGTTGGACTCCCCCACCGGCCTGTTCATCTTCGACACCAGGTTCCTTTCCACCTGGTTGCTGCTGCTCGACGGCGAGCGGCTGCGAGCCCTCTCCATCGACGACGCCGAGTCCTTCCGGACCCGCTACTTCCTGGTGCCGGGTGAACCAACGCACTACCTGGACGCCAAGGTCTCCGTGATCCGGAGTCGGGCCATCTGTCGTGGCTTCGAGGAGGAGATCACGGTGCTGAACCACTCCGGGCAGGACACCACGTTCACCATCCGGGTCGAGATGGGCGCGGACTTCGCCGACCTCTTCGAGGTGAAGGACGTCCTGCGCAAGAAGGGCAGCAACACTGCCCTGGTGACCGAGGACTCGCTGCGCCTGAGGTACGTCCGGGAGGCGTTCCACCGCGAGACGGTGGTGCGCAGCAGCGAGCCCGCACGGATCGACAAGACCGGGATGACCTTCCCGATCCGGGTCGGACCGCACGGCGAATGGACCACCCGGCTGACGGTCTCCACCATCATCTACGGCGCCCGGGGCGAGGACGTCCGCGCCCGGCTGCCGCTCGCCGGCGGTCGCCAGACAGCCGACATCGAGGCCGAGCACGCCGAGTTCGTCCGGAAAGCGCCGAAGCTGGGCTGCGACTGCGAGCCGCTGGCCACCGCGTACCGGCGCAGCCTGGAGGACCTGGCCGCGCTCCGGTACGAGTCGATCGCGCTCGGCGTCCGGCTGCTGGCCGCCGGGCTGCCCTGGTTCATGACGCTGTTCGGCCGGGACAGCATCATCACCTCGCTCCAGGTGTTGCCGTTCCTACCGGAGCTGATCCCGCCGACCCTGACGATGCTCGCCGGCCTTCAGGGCCACCGGCTCGACGACTTCCGCGACGAGGAGCCGGGCAAGATCCTGCACGAACTGCGGTACGGCGAGAGCGCCGGCTTCGAGGAGCAGCCGCACTCGCCGTACTACGGCGCGGCGGACACCACCGCGCTGTTCGTGATCCTGCTCGACGAGTACGAGCGGTGGACCGGCGACGCCGAACTGGTCACCCGGCTGGAGTTCGCCGCCCGGGCCGCGCTGGCCTGGATCGACTCGTACAGTGACCTGCTCGGCACCGGGTACGTCTGGTACCAGACCCGCAACCCACGCAACGGCCTGGAGAACCAGTGCTGGAAGGACTCGTGGGACGGGATCTCCTACGCCGACGGTCGACTGCCCGGCTTTCCCCGGGCCACCTGCGAGTTGCAGGGCTACGCGTACGACGCCAAACTCCGGGGCGCCCGGTTGGCCCGGCTCTGCTGGCACGACCCGCAGTACGCCGACCGGCTGGAACGGGAGGCAGCCGCGCTGAAGGAACGGTTCAACCGGGACTTCTGGCTGCCCGACCGGGAGTACTACGCGCTGGCGCTGGACGCCGACGGCCGCCAGGTCGACGCACTCAGCTCCAACATCGGGCACCTGCTCTGGAGCGGCATCGTGGACGAGTCGCGGGCCGGTGCGGTCGCCGCCCACCTGCTCGGTCCCCGCCTCTTCTCCGGCTGGGGCATTCGCACCCTCGCCGACGACCAGGGTCGGTACAACCCGATCGGCTACCATGTCGGCACGGTCTGGCCGTTCGACAATTCGCTTATCGCCTGGGGGCTGTGGAAGTACGGCTTCCGGGAGGAGGCCGGGCGGATCTGTGAATCGATGCTCGGCGCGTCGCGCTACTTCGCCGGCCGGCTACCTGAGGCTTTCGCCGGGTACGAACGCGACCTCACCGAGTACCCGGTGCAGTATCCGACCGCGTGCAGTCCGCAGGCGTGGTCGGCGGGCACGCCGATGCTGCTGTTGCGGGTCATGCTCGGGCTGGAACCGCAGGGCGAGCATCTGATCATCGACCCGTACGTGCCGGCCGGGATGGGTCGGGTGGAACTGCTGGACATTCCGGGGCGGTGGGGTCGGGTGGACGCGCTGGGCCGCAGCCGGACCCAGCGCGACGAGCCGACCCGGCCGGAGTGAGCCGGTACGCTCAGCCCGCGCAACCGCTGGTCGCAGCGACCCGTACCCCGTCCGGGCGCAGGTCGGCCAGCACCGCCACGCCGCCGCGCCGGTAGGCGTACACCTCGGGGGTTTCCACGACCGGCGTGCCGCCCGCCAGCGACGCGAGTGCGGCCTGCGGCGACTTACCCGGCTCGCCCACGCCGGACCAGGCGGTACGGGCGACCCCGCCGCCGGGGCAGGGCGCGGTCACCGCCAACTCGCTGCCGGCTCCCGCGCCACCGAGGGCGCGCAGCGCCTCGGCCAGCCCGCCGACCTCGGCACCGGCACCGGCATCGCCCGGTCCGGGCCGGTCGTATCCGTCTCCGATCGGCCGGCAGCCGGTGTCGACGGCCAACCGGATCCGACCGTCGGTGACCGGACGCCCCTGCACGACGACGAACTCGCCCGCGTCGGCACGCAGCCGCGGCCCGTCGGGGGTGACCCGGACGCCGGCCCGCCACTTCGCGGGCAGCCGCTCGGCGATCCGCTCCAGCACGGCCCGCTCCTCGCCGCCGGGCACCGCCAGTTCGACCTCGCGGCTCAGCGTCGCGCCGTCAGCGAACGGGGTGACCCGGCAGCCCCGGTGCACCTCTGGCGGGACCATCGCCGGCACCCCGTCGGACGCCGCCGCGACCAGTTCGCCGATCGCACCGTCGACCACCGGACCGGCCTCGGTCAGGGTCCGCTGCTCCCGGACGGTCGGCGGGTCGTTGCGGGTGGAGAACCAGGTGAGACCGGCGAGCAGCACCGCCCAGGCCACGGTCAGCGCGACCAGCCAGCCCGGCCAGCGCGGACCCGCCGCCGGTGGCCGGGAATCTGTGGGTGGGACGTACCCCATCTGAACTGCGCCGCTCACCGGGCCATGGTGTCACGCCCGGCGCGGCGGTCAGCTGTCGGCGGGGTCCGGTGGTTCCGCGTCCGGATCTCGACCATCGACCGGTTCGGGTGGCGCGCTCAGTCGGTAGCCAACCCCCCGGACGGTCTGCACCTGCGGCCCGTCGGGCAGGGCGCGTAGCTTGCGCCGGAGTCGCTTCACGGCCGAGTGCAGGATCGCCGTGTCACCCAGGTACGCGCCGCCCCAGACGGAGGCGAAGAGCCGTTCGTAGCTCCACAGGGTGACCGGTGGTTCGGCCAGCCGGGCCAGCAGTTCCCGCTCGGTACGGGTCAGCCCCAGCGGTACGCCCCGCCAGGTGACCAGGTGGCCGGCCCGGTCGACCACGAGGTCGCGCCAACTGCCCGAGCGTTGCGCCCACGCATCGCTGGTTGCGCCGTCCGGTGTTCCGGTCTCCATCGGCGGGGCCGGAAACATCGCGCGGAGCTGGGCCAGGTCCGCGCAGATCACCAGTGGACCCACCCCGTCGAGACGCTGCACCACCCGCTGCCGGACGGAGGCGTCGGAGCTGACGCAGACCAGAATCGGAATCTCTCCACCGGACACGCTGCCTCCCCGAGAGTACTGCGCTGACCTGCGACTTCTCGCCCGTCGACAAAGACGGCCACCGATGGCGCCCGCCACTCAGACTAACGGTCAGGATTGCGACCCGTCACTGACCGAGTACTGACCGACGCCGCCCATTGATCACCGGCCACCCCGGGCAAGAGCATGACTCTCAGCGGGCAGGCGCTCACCAGGAGCCACCCACATCGCGCTGACCGCTCCGCGACGGCATGCCCGGCGCGCGGATGTGCGGGCCCGAAGAGATCGGGACCGACGACGTGGGGGAGGAAGCTTGTTCACCACACGATCCACCCGCTGGCGGGCGGTGGCGCTGCTGACCGCTGCCGTGCTGGGCGGCACCGCCCAGCCCGCGCTCGCCGCGCCGGCACCGGGGCCGGCACCGCATCGGGCCGCCGTCGATGCGGGGCTGCTCGATCGGCTGGACACCGCACCGACCGCGACCTTCATGGTGTACCTGCGGGAGACCGCCCCGCTCGCCCAGGCGACCGCGCTGCCTGACCCCGACGGCCGGGCCCGCGCGGTGCATCAACTGCTCACCAGCACGGCCACCCGGACCCAGCGCGACCTGCGGGCGGTCCTGGACGAGCGGAAGGTGCCGCACACCGGGTACTGGATCGCCAACGCGCTGCGGGTCGAGGGCGACAAGGCGCTGGTCGAGGAGATCGCGCGCCGGCCCGAGGTGGCCCGGATCGCCCCGAGCCGCAGCTACCGTCTGGTGCGGCCCACCCCCACCGAGACCGCGCGGGCCCGGACCGCCGCCGTCGAATGGGGGCTGACAAACATCGGTGCACCTCAGGTATGGGACGAGTTCGGTGACCGGGGCGAGGGTGTCGTGGTGGCGAACATCGACACCGGCGTCCGGTACGACCACCCCGCGCTTGTCGGCTCCTACCGCGGCAACACCGGCGGCGGCTTCGACCACGCCTACAACTGGTTCGACCCGGCCGGGGTCTGCCCCACCGCCGCGCCCTGCGACAACGACGACCACGGCACCCACACCATGGGCACGATGGTCGGCGACGACGGTGCCGGCAACCAGATCGGCGTCGCGCCGGGCGCGCGGTGGATCGCCGCCAAGGGCTGCGAGTCCGACGAGTGCACCGACGCCTCCCTGCTCGCCGCCGGCCAGTGGGTGCTCGCTCCGACCGATGCCAGCGGGCGCAATCCACGGCCCGACCTGCGGCCCGACATCGTCAACAACTCGTGGGGCGGTGACGGCGGTGACGCCTGGTACCAGCAGACCGTCACCGCCTGGCGGGCGGCCGGCATCTTCCCGGTCTTCTCCGCCGGCAACGACGGCCCGGCCTGCGGCAGCGCCGGTTCGCCCGGCGACTACCCGGACTCGTACGCGGTCGGGGCGTACGACGTCAACGGCAACATCGCCAGCTTCTCCGGCCGCGGTTCCGGTGCCGATCCACTGAATCCGAACATCGCCGCGCCGGGCAGCGGCATCCGTTCCAGCGTCCGGAGCGGCGGATACGCCACGATGAGCGGCACCTCGATGGCCGCCCCACACGTCGCCGGCACGGTGGCGCTGCTCTGGTCGGCGGCACCCGGCCTGCGCGGCGACCTCGACGCCACGGAGGAGTTGCTGGACCGGACCGCCCGCGACGTCGACGCCACCACCTGCGGCGGCACCCCGGCCGACAACAACGTCTTCGGCGAGGGTCGGCTCGACGCGTACGCGGCGGTGCGGGAGGCACCCCGCAGCGGGTCCGGCCGGGTCACCGGCGTGGTCAGCGACGCGCGTACCGGCGACCCGGTAGCCGGCGCGACCGTGACCGCTGACACCCGCAGCACCACCACCGGCCCCGACGGCCGGTACGCACTGAGCCTGCCGACCGGCGAGACCGCCCTGGCGGTACGTGCCTACGGCTACGCCGGTCAGTCGGCGACCGTCACCGTGCCCGAGGGCGGTGCCGTCACCCAGCACTTCGCCCTGTTCGCGGCAACGACGGTGACGGTACGCGGCAAGGTCACCGACGGCTCCGGCCACGGCTGGCCGCTGTACGCGAAGATCGAGGTGGCCGGGCGTCCCGGCACGGTCTTCACCGACCCGGTCACCGGCCGCTACTCCTTCACCGTGCCGAGCGACTCGTCGTACCGGCTCACCGTCACCGCCCGGTACCCGGGCTATCGCACCGTCGTCCGCGAGGTGTCGGTCGGCGACGACACCACCACGGTCGACGTGACCGTGCCGGTCGACGCGGCCTGCACCGCTGCCGGCTACACCGGCAGGTTCGGCGAGCCGCTGCTGCGTGAGGCGTTCGACGATGCGAGCGCCCCGGCAAGCTGGACGGTCACCAACCGCACCGCCTCCGGTGGTTGGGTCTTCGACGACCCGCGTTCCCGGGGCAACCTCACCGGCGGTTCCGGTCGCTTCGCCATCATCGACAGCGATGCCCTGGGCAGCGGCAACAGCCAGGACACCGACCTGATCACGCCGCCGCTGGACCTGACCGGGGCCGCCGCGCCGGTGCTGCGGTTCCGCAGCGACTGGCGGGCGGTCGGCATCAGCGACACGGCCGACATCGACGTCTCCACCGACGCCGGGGCCAACTGGACAAACGTCTGGCACCAGACCGCCAGCCGGCGCGGCCCCCGGGTCGAGGAGGTGCCGCTGACCGTGGCGGGCAACGCCTCCGCCGCCCTGGTCCGCTTCCGCTTCAAGGGCACCTTCGCCTGGTGGTGGCAGGTGGACGACGTGGAGGTGGTCAACCGCGAGTGCTCGCCGGTGCCCGGCGGCCTGGTCGTCGGTACCACCACCGACCGCACCACGGGTGCCGCTCTCAACGGGGTGAGCGTGGTCAGCGACGACCGGCCAGCGGACCGGGCGGTGTCGGCGGCCACGCCGGAGGACGCGGGCGAACCGGACGGCTTCTACTGGCTCTTCTCCGGTCTGACCGGCAGCCACCCGTTCACCGCAAGCCGGACGCCGTACCAGCCGGCAACGGCCGACGGGGCGGTCACCGCGGACGGGGTACGTCGGGCCGACTTCGCGCTCGCCGCCGGCCGGTTGACCGTCAGCCCGACCAGCATCGAGTCGCATCAGCCGTACGGCAGCACCCGCACCACCCGGTTGACCGTGCGCAACACCGGAACCGCGCCGGCCGAGGTGGAGTTGTTGGACCGCTCCGGCCGGTTCGAATTGCTCAACCAGGATGGCGCACCGCTGCGTGAGCAGAAGGTGAAGGGCATCAGCAAGACCCGGACCGGCACCGCGTACGGCGGGTCGACGCCCGAGGTCGGACCGGCCGCCGCGGACAGCTGGGACGAGATCGCCCGGCTGCCGGCAGCGATCTACGACAACGCGGCGGTGTGGTTGGACGGGAAGGTCTACTCGGTCGGCGGTGGCGGTAGCACCGGCACCGAGCGCAAGGCATGGGCGTACGACCCCGGGGCGAACGCCTGGAGCGCCCTGCCCGACCTACCGACGGCGCGCTCGAAGCCGGCCGTGGCAGCGATCGACGGCAAGCTCTACGTGATCGGCGGTTGGGCGACAAGCGACGTCAACGCCACGGTCGACGTCTTCGACCCGGCCGTCGGCACCTGGCACACCCTGCCCGGTGCGACAAACCCGGCACCGACGGCGGCGGCCGGCATGGCCGTGGTCGGCGGAAAGGTGTACCTGGTGGGTGGCTGTGCCGACACCAGTTGCACGGACTCCGACCAGTTGGTGGTCTTCGATCCGGCGACCGGCTCGTTCGCCACCCGCGCCGCGTACCCGCACCCGGTCTCCTGGCTGTCCTGCGGCGGAATCGGTGCCGCGGTCTACTGCGCGGGCGGCACGGGCAGCACCGAGTACAGCGACGCCTACCGGTACGACCCGGCCAGCGACACCTGGAGCCCGCTGCCCGCACTCCCCCTGGAACTGTGGGGCTCGCAGTACGCGGCGGCCGGCGGAATGCTGGTGCTGGCCGGTGGCGTGACGGCGGCGTCGACCACGGTCACCAACCGCACCGTCGGCTTCGATCCGGCCACCGGGGCCTGGCGTGACCTGCCGAACGCCCGGTTTGCCCGGTACCGGGGCGCTGCCGCCTGCGGCGCGTACAAGGTCGGCGGCTCGCCAAGTTCCTTTGTGGGCAGCGCGGACAGCGAGCGGCTCGGCGGCCTGGAACTCTGCGCGGCCGACGCCGACCTGCCCTGGCTCAGCGGCGCACCGACCACCTTCACCCTGGCCCCGGGCGCTTCCCGGACGGTCACCGTGACGCTCACCGCCACCGCCGAGGCGGGCGTCGCCCAACCGGGTCGGTACGGCGGCGAACTGGCCTTCGTCTCGGACACCCCGTACCCGGTCACCCCGGTGTCGGTGGCGATGAACGTGTCACCGCCGGCCAGTTGGGGCAAGATCCAGGGCACCGTCACCGGCACCACCTGTGGTGGCGTGACCGTCGGCATCCCGGCGACCGTCCGGGTGAACCTGATCTCGACCGGCACCGGCACCACGCTCACCGCAGGCAGCAACGGCCGGTACGCCTGGTGGCTGCCGAAGGGCCGGTACGAGGTGATCGTGGCCAAGGACGGCTGGGTGCCGCAGGTGCGGCGCCACCAGATCGAGGCGGGCATCGTCGGCACCCTCGACTTCGCCCTGGAACCGGCCGCCACCTGCACCAGAGCAACCGGCATCTGATCCCGTCAACACACCTGGTGGCCGTCGACCCGTCCCGGGCCGGCGGCCACCTTCGCCGTATCACCTACCTGAACGATTGTCGCGAAGGCGACAGGACCGCACCCGTACGGACCACTCAATCGATCACTGTTAGTGGCAAGACTTATGCGGTCTGTCGAATTCGGCGCAGGAAGGCGATGTGGCACTGACAGCGACTTCGCCGCCAGCGAGAGGAGCAACGATGGGCACGGCCATCGTGAAGACTCCCGAAGAGCTGCGAGCATGGCGCGACCGTCTCCTGGAGCGCGTTCATATGTCCAAGGAGACGCTGTACGACCTGGGTCGGAATTTCGAGCTGCGCCCCGACGAGCGCAGCGTTTACGAGATGGTCCGATCGATCGACTATCTGCTCGACGATGACGAGAGCTGACAACAGCGTCTCCACCGGTCTGATCAGACTCGCGAGCGAGTTCGCGGACATTCAGCTACTCCCGGCGGTCCGTGACGCGCCGGCGGTCGCCGCCAAGGCACTTGAAGATCTTGACTACAAGGTTGTTCCGCCAGCCTCCGCGCCGTCGTCGAACGTGAGCGTGGAATCCGTGGCTGGCCAAGCGGGCCTACAGCTACTGGATGTACCAGGCGGTGATCCGGCGCATCCAGAGCCACTTCAACGTGATGAACTGCATCTCCGGCTCCAACTCGATCTACCGGACCGAGTTGCTGGACCTGCTCCTGCCCCAGCAGCCGCCCTACATCGTGGATGACACGTACTGGGTGCTGGAGACCCACCGGCGCAACCTCGGCAAGGTCGTCTACGCGCCCCGCGCGCTGGCCCAGTTGCAGGACCCGACCACGTTGCCCGACTGGTACCGGCAGAACCTGCGCTGGATGTGGGGGACTTTCCAAGGGATCATCGGCCATCGGGTCGGCCGGCACACCACCCGCTTCGACTTCGCGTACGTCCTGCTGATGCTGCACTGGCTGCTCTACGTGGCCGGTGGCCCGCTGACCCTCTGGCTGCTCGCCACCGCCGGCCCAGGGCTGCTGTTCGGGCTGCTGTTCATGCTTGCCGGCCACGCGATGTGGGTGCTGCTCGCAGCGTGGCGGCTGCGGCATCGGCAGCTGCCCCTCTTCCTCCCCTTGATCATCGTCGCCGACCTGTTGTACCGGGTGATCCTCGTACACGCACTGGTGAAGGCGTTCCGTCAGCCAACTGTCGACAGGTGCGTCTGGGACTCCCCGGCCCGCATCGCCGTCGGTTCGACAAGGTGAGGGAGGTGAGAACATGTCCGCGCACCAGGACCTCCCACTGACCGGGGCTTCGACAGCCGCCGTCGGCCTGGTCGGCAGCATCCTGCTGGGGCTCGGCGCCCTGCTGGTGACCGTCGCCAGGTGGGGTGCCAAGACCCGCCGCAAGATCGGCTGATCCCGCCTACCGGCATCGCCGGGTCAGGAAAATGCGGTACGGCCGGCCGCCGGTTACGACACCGGCGGCCCGTGCCGTTCAGGGCCTACGCAGCCAGGTGCTCGGATCAGTCACGAACACTCCCTTGCCCTGCCGTCGATCAATTACCCCGAGGGCTTCCAGCCGCACGTTGACGAGCTGGATCGTGGACGGGCTGACCTGGAATTGCTCGCAGAGGCGAGCGATTGAGGGCAGCTTGCCGCCCGGCTTGTACTTTCCCGATCTGACATCAGCGATGATCTCGTCGGAGATGCGGATGTAATCCGGCGTCGATGGCATGGCACTCCTCGCGTGGCACCTCCAATTCGATCACGAGGAATACAAGAGCGACAAGCTTCTCCACTTCCTTGCATACCTTGCCTTCCTCATATAAGTTGACGAAGAGTGCTCCTCGCGTGGCAACGAGTAGGGCTCAATCCCCCGGTCGGGGTGGGTCGGGCAGCGATCCACCCCGACTCCGGCCCGGAAGGGGTGATCGACATGAGGGAAGCCGGCACCGACGAGCCGCCACGTTTCGTCGTACACCTGACGCTGCGGGCGACCGACCTGGCCGCCGCGCACCTGCTCGCCCGAGCGCTCACCCGCTCCCTCGGGTTTCTACCCGAGTTGGTGCTGGGCGAGACGACGATCTCCGTGGCGGGCGCCCTGGACGTACAGCATCAGGTCTTCTGCGACCGGTTGATGGATCGTGGCCGGCGCTGCCAGCTCCGGCCCGACCACGACGGCGCCTGCTCCCACCGCCTCCTACGTCCCCGACCCGGGTCCCCCGCCCTGCTGACCCGCCGGCCGCCAGCAATCACCTGACCCGGGGCGAGGCAGGGCAGAAAGTGCCGGAGACGGCTCGTGGCCCGCATCCCCAAGCGGGGATACGGGCCACGTGGCTGATCAGAGCGTGGGTCAGTCGGTGACCGTGACGGTCACCTCGTGGACGCCGCGATCCGCAGTCACGGCGGCGTCGCCGTTGCCGTGCCGGGAGAGCGCCCGCAGGGTCCAGTTGCCCGGAGCGGCGAAGAACCGGAACTGACCGGCCGGCGAGGTCACCACCTCGGCGGTGAACTCACCTGTCGAGTCGAGCAGACGGACGTACGCGCCCGGCACCACGTCGCCCTGGGCGGAGCGGACGACACCGGTGATGACGGTCTCCTTCTCCAGGTCGATGCTGGCGGGCAGCGGGGCGGCCTGGTCCGGGGCCGCGCAGCCGGCGGCGGTCGGTGCAGTCATCTCAGGCCTCCCCCGGCTCGTCGCCGAGCGCCACCGGCACGCCGACAAGCGAGCCGTACTCGGTCCAGGACCCGTCGTAGTTCTTCACGTTGCGGTGCCCGAGCAGCTCCTGGAGCACGAACCAGGTGTGCGAGGAACGCTCACCGATCCGGCAGTAGGCGATGGTCTCCTTGCCGTCGTCCAGCCCGGCCTCGCCGTAGATCTTGCGCAGCTCGTCGTCGGACTTGAAGGTGCCGTCCTCGTTTGCCGCCTTCGACCACGGCACGCTGATCGCGGTCGGGATGTGACCGCCCCGCTGGGCCTGCTCCTGCGGCAGGTGGGCGGGGGCGAGCAGCCGGCCGGCGAACTCGTCGGGGCTACGCACGTCGACCAGGTTCTTGGTGCCGATGGCGGCGACCACCTCGTCGCGGAAGGCCCGGATGGAGTTGTCCGGCTCCTGCGCGACGTACTGGGTGGCCGGGCGGGTCACCGGGTCGCTCACCAGCGGCCGGGCGTCCAGCTCCCACTTCTTGCGACCGCCGTCGAGCAGCTTGACGTCGCGGTGGCCGTAGAGCTTGAAGTACCAGTACGCGTACGCGGCGAACCAGTTGTTGTTGCCGCCGTAGAGGATGACGGTGTCGTCGTTGCTGATGCCCCGCTCGGAGAGCAGCGCCTCGAACTGGGCCTTGTTGACGAAGTCCCGGCGGACCGGGTCCTGGAGGTCGGTCTTCCAGTCGAGCTTGATGGCACCGGCGATGTGGCTGGTGTCGTAGGCCGAGGTGTCCTCGTCGACCTCGACGAAGACGACGCCCGGGGCGTCGAGGTTCTTCTCGGCCCACTCGGCCGAGACGAGTGCGGTGTCGCGACTCATCAGATCACTCCCTGGTGAGGATGGATGGTGAGCCAGCGCGCGGAGGTGGTCGGATGTGGTTTGTGTCGCACCACGCGCGGGACCCATAGCTAGGAACGGATCACGGGTTTGTGCGACGGCGCCGCTGCCGGGCGTCCGGTGGGGTGCACCGGGATTGAGGTTTCGCATACCCCGAGTGCCGAAGGCCGCTAGGCGGCCCGAGACAGCCCCGCCGTCAGATGACGGGGCGACACAGGCAGGTGGCCACGCGGCACAGGTCGACCGCGCGCCGTTTGGTGAGGAGCGTCCCCATGAGCAGGGAGCCTACCAGCGATCTCAGATATCTCCAGCGGGCCGACCAGCATCCGGGACACCGGCGGCGAGGTCAGCCGGCCGCGTTGATCGGTACGTCCCGTGCGTCGCCGGTCACCGTGAGCCCCTCGGGTCGCGGGACCACCTCGCGGATGGTGAGCCCGAACGGCAACTCAGGCAGGGGTACGTCCACCGAGATGCTGCGGGCGAAGTTGTTCACCAGGGTGCGGGCCAGTGGCGCGTCGGGCAGACCTTCGGCGTCGAGGTTGTCGAACTTGAGCGCGATGCCCCCCTGCTCACCGACGACGATGTCGGCGGTGCCGGTGACCGTCAACTGCTGGCCGAGGATGTCCACCGGCGCGGTGACGGCGAGCTTCCCGCCCTGTTCGCCGAGGGCCAGGCCCTCCCGGTTCAGCAGGGCGGCCAGGCTCTGGTAGCTGATGGTGCCGGTGCCGTTCACGGTCTCGGCCACCACGTCGCCCTGGCCGGTGCGCAGCGTGTCCAGCGAGGCGCGGACGTTCCGGGCGTCCACGTTCAGGCTGGGCAACGCGACCGCGTCGCCCTGCACCGATCCCTGCACGTCCCGCAACCTGATCGAGATGCGCTCGTACCGGCCGTCGAGGACCTGGGTGAGGAAGGGGAAGCCGCCCACCTCGACCTCCGGCGGCGCGGACTGCGCGCCCTGCTCGGCCACCTGCTGGCTGACCTCGTCGGCGATGGTGCGCTCGGCCACGTTTACCGCCACCCGGTCGGCGATGGCGATCAGGCCGACGAGAACGAGCAGCAGGACGACGAACCCGATCAGGATCTTGCGTCCCCGCCGCCGCGGTCGCCGTCCGTACGTCTGATCGTGCTCCACGCCGTCTCCTGTCCTGCCGTACGTCTCTTCGTCCCGCGTCGATGCCGCGGTGCGGCGCACCGGTGGTACCCGCCGCCCGGATTGCTCAATCGCCTAGAGCAGCACCCGGCACATCAGGTACGCCACCGGAGCGACCAACGCGACCGCACCGAGCGGACCCTGTACGTGCCGGGTCGCCCACCCGCTCTGCGGCTCGCCCGCCATCCGCCGGCCCGCCTCGGCGTACCCGACCGCGAGATCGGCCAGCACGGCCACGACGGCCGCGACCAGGCCGATGATCGCGGCCCGGGTCGGCGTGAACGGGGTGACCAGATAGCTGCCGAAAACGGCGCTCACCAGCGTGCCGATCATGGCGCCGCCGACCACGCCCGCCGCTCCTCTGGGCACCTGGGGGGCGAGTCGTGGCCAGGCCGCGACGGCGTCGGCCACCCGGGCCACGGCGAGCGCGACCACGGCGGCGGCGAGACTGACGGTGATCGCCTGGGTGCCGGCGGGGATCCGGCTGAGCACGATGAGCGTGGCGAGGGCGACCACCCCGAACGAGATGGTGGCGGTGGTCCGGAGCGACTCGGTCACCCGGGCCCGGTCCACCCGACGAAACAGCTGGCCGAGCAGCGCGGCGAGCAGCCCGCCGATCGCGACGAGCCAGAGCGGGGCCAGCCGGGGTTCGGCGCTGCGTACCGCCACGACGTCGGCCACCACCGCGGTCACCACGTTCACCCCGAGCACCACCGCAAGCGCCGGTGGGCGGGTCACCATCGTCCAGGCCAGTACGAACAGCAACTGGACGGCGAGCACCACGACGGTGAACGGCACCCGGTGTCCCGGGCCGGAGCTCTGCACCCCGAGGACCAGACCGATGCCGAGCAGCACGGCGTACCCGCCGATGGCGAGCGACAGCTGTCGGCGTACCGCTACCGGCGGCTCCTCCTCGTCCTCGTCCTCGCCGGCATCGGGCGCGTCGTCGGGCCGGCGGGGCGAGCCGCCACGGCGCAGACGCCGCGGACCACCCGAGCGTCGCCGCTCGTCGGTCTCCACGGCCGGACCGGTTCGTGACTCCGGGCCGCCCGCCGACGGCGGGTCATCGGCCCACGGGTCGTGGCCGGTCTCGGGCGAGCTGGAGGGAAACACCCACCGATCGTGCCAGACACACCGCAGATCGCGAGTGCCACGGTTTCCGCGACGTTAAAACCTGCGCCGCGATCAGGGGCAGAAAGGGCAAACGGGAAACTGCGCCCGGGCTCCGGGTGGGCGATCGGTTACGCTCAAGGCGAAACCCGCCCGTCAGCGACGCCGGGACCCACGGAAGTTCCCAGCGCCACGCCCCGCAAGGAGTGCCGCTGGTCGTGCGGCCACACGGGCCGCCGGGACGGAGGTGATCGTGGAGATCCTGCTGCTGGTGACCGCACGGGCAGGCGAACCATCCGCAGTGCTACCGGCACTGGACCTGCTGCCGCACTCGGTCCGCACCGCACCTCGTGACGTACGCACGCTGGTGGCCGGTCCGAGTCCGGACGCCGTACTTGTCGACGCCCGCTCGGAGTTGAGCGAGGCTCGGGCCACCTGCCGGATGCTGCACGCCACCGGGCTCGGCGTACCGCTGGTGGCAGTGGTCACCGAGGCCGGGCTGATCGCGCTGAACGCCGACTGGGGGGTCGACGACGTCATCCTCGCCTCCGCCGGTCCGGCCGAGGTGGAGGCGCGGCTGCGACTCGCGGTCGGCCGGCTCAGCAACGCGACCGCGGGTGCCGGCGGCTCCATCCGGGCCGGCGAGTTGATGATCGATCCGGACACCTACGCCGCGAAGCTCAAGGGTCGCCCGCTCGACCTGACCTACAAGGAGTTCGAGCTGCTGAAGTTCCTGGCCCAGCACCCGGGTCGGGTGTTCACCCGGGACCAGCTGCTCCGCGAGGTATGGGGCTACGACTACTTCGGCGGCACCCGGACGGTCGACGTGCACGTGCGTCGACTGCGGGCCAAGCTCGGCTCGGAGTACGAGTCGATGATCGGCACGGTTCGCCAGGTCGGCTACAAGTTCGTCGTACCGTCCTCGCGTACGGCGCTTGCCGAGGCCGCCGACCACGCTCCGCTCTCGGCCCGTCCGCTCACCGTCGAGGGCTAATATCCAATATGCCCCTTTTGTTCGACTTGCGCGTCTTATTGTGACTCTCAAGTTGACCAACGGGAGGGGCTGCGGTGGGCGGTTACCACCGGGGCGCGGGACGCGCGATCGGGATCATCACGCTCGTGGTGTCGGCGGTGCTCGGATCGGTGTACCTGCTCGGCAGGAGCCTGACCCCCGACCCGTCGCACACCGACTCCACGGTCACCTCGACCGGCGCCGACCATCCCGAGTACGCCGACCAGGCCGCCCCCGCCCCGACCGCATCCGGCGCCACGCCCACCGGCATACCCGACACCGGGCCGAAGCCGCCGGACCACTTGACCGCGCCGGAACACGACGACGACCCGAACTTCGGCCCGATGGGCACCCGGGTGAGCACCGGCACCAACAGCGTCGCCCTCACCTTCGACGACGGGCCGCACCCGGACTACACCCCGCAGGTCCTATCGATCCTGCGGGAACACCACGTCACGGCCACCTTCTGCGTGGTCGGCCAGAACGCCCAGGCGTACCCGTGGCTGATCCAGCAGATCGTCGCCGAGGGACACACGCTGTGCAACCACAGCTGGAACCATGACGTGACCTTGGGTTCACGCTCGCCGGAGCGGATCCGCTCGGACCTGATCCGGACCAGCGCCGCGATCCGGGCGGCAGTGCCCGACGCGCCGATCGGCTGGTACCGCCAGCCCGGCGGGGCCTGGACCTACTCGGTCATCTCCGTCGCCCGCGACCTGGGCATGATGCCGCTGCACTGGACGGTGGACCCGGGCGACTGGCGGGCTCCCGGCGCCACCAAGATCGCCGCCTCGGTGGTCGGCGGGGTGGGACCCGGTTCGATCGTCCTGCTGCACGACGCGGGCGGCAACCGGCAGGGCACTGTGGACGCGCTCTACCGCATCCTGCCCACGCTGACCAGCAGGTACGCCGTGCTGGCGTTGCCGAAGCGGGGTACCTGACATCCCGCCACCTCGGCCAGCCGCACCGACGGCCCCGATGCCGCCGATGTCTTCGCCCGCGCGCCACGCCGACGACCCCGATGTCGCCGATGCCGCCGATGTCGCTGCCCGCGCGCCACGCCGACGGCCCCAATGTCGCCGCCCCGCCTCACCGCGCCGACGGCCGTTGCGCCCGATAGCCTGGCGGGAATGAGCGAGCAGATGATCAGGCTCAACAGCTCCGACCGGCTCGATCCGACCGAGATCGCCGAGGTGCTGGCGCTGGCCCGGGCGGCCGGCGACGCGGACGGCGCAGACCCGCTCGACGAGCACGTGCTGCTCCGGCTACGCGACGACCGCGCCCCGGCGGTCCACCTGACCGCCCGCAGCACCGACGGAACGCTCACCGGGTACGCCCACCTCGACACCGGCGATCCGACGGTTGGCGTCGAGATCGGGCTGGCGGTGCATCCGGCGTACCGGCGGCAGGGCACCGGCCGGGCGCTGGCCCGGGAGGTGCTGGCCCGGCTGGCCGGGGACGCGGCACCGGTCGTGCCGGTGGGCGCCGGTGGAGCGCTGCGTGCCTGGGCGCACGGCGATCATCCGTCGGCCGCCGCGCTCGCCGTGGATCTCGGCTTCCGCCGTGCGCGCGTGCTCTGGCAACTGCGTCGGCCGCTCACCGCACCGTTGCCCGAGCCGCGACTGCCCGACGGGGTGACCCTGCGTGCCTACCGCCCCGGCGCCGACGACGAGGCGTGGCTGGCGCTGAACGCGCGGGCCTTCGCCAACCACCCCGAGCAGGGCCGGTGGAGCGCCGACGACCTTCGGGTGCGCCTTGCCGAGCCGTGGTTCGACCCGGCGGGCTTCCTGCTCGCGGAGGAGTCGGCGACCGGCCGGCTGCTCGGCTTCCACTGGACCAAGGTGCACGAGCAGCCCGGATCGGCCCGGATCGGCGAGGTGTACGTGCTCGGGGTCGATCCGAACGCACACGGCGGCGGGCTCGGCCGGGCACTGACCACGGCCGGGTTGGCCTACCTGCGCGAGCGACGCGGCCTGGACCGGGTGATGCTCTACGTGGACGAGTCGAACACCAGCGCGGTTGCGCTCTACGAGCGACTCGGCTTCGCCCGCTGGTCCGCGCACGTCAACTACCAGCGCGACTGACCCCTCGCGCCCCGCCCGGGACCGGCGAGCAGGCACGCCCCGGCTCGGGACCCGCGAGCAGTCACGGCCGGGACCGGCGAGCCCTCGCGGCCCGGCTCGGGACCGTCCGCAGCGTCACGGCAGGTAGAACCGGGGACCGTCCGGGCCGGTCAGGTCCAACTGCGGGGTGATCGGGGTGGCCGCGTCCCGGGTCGCCGCCGCCCGGGCCACCGCGGCGAGATCGGCGCAGGCCGCGATCTCGCCGAGGGTGATCAACGTCGGCGGCAGCATGGTCAGCTCGCCGGCCACGGCGCGGTCACAGGCATCGGCGGGACGGGCCCAGAGGGTGTGGTCGGCCTCGCCGGAAACGTCCCGGGTGCGCTGTCCCTCCGGCAGCAACGCCACGAAGAAGTACGTGTCGAACCGGCGCGGCTCGAACTCCGGAGTGACCCACCGGCTCCACGGCAGTAGCAGGTCCGACCGGAGGGTGAGCCCGCGCCCCGCGAGCAACTCGGCGAAGCCCCGGCGCCGCTGCTCCAGCTCGACCCGGGCGGCCTCCCAACCGTCGTCGCTAACATCACCGACGATCCGATCCGGGTCGGGGCCGGCGAGCAGCACCCCCGCCTCCTCGAAGACCTCCCGGGCCGCCGCGCAGACGACCGCCTGAGCGGCCTGCGGTGCCAGCCCGAGCCGGTCGCCCCAACCCGCCGGATCCGGCCCGGCCCAGTCCAGGTGAGCGGTGGAGTCCGAGGGGTCGACCCCGCCGCCGGGGAAGGCGTACATGCCGCCGAAGGCCATCGCCGCCACCCGGCGGATCAGGTAGACCTCGAACCCATCGCCGGCCGGGCGCAACAGCAACACGGTGGCCGCCATCCGGGGCACCGCCGGCGCGGCACCGGACTCCTGGAACCGGAGAGCGTGCTCGACCAGCGTGGCTGGCACCGGATAACCGCGGTCGGTGGTCATGCCGGGAGCCTAGTTCCCGCCTCGTGGGTCGCCGATACAGCCCTCAAGTGATCTTCGGTAGCGTCACTCGCATGACTCGTTGGGGCATCCTCGCCACCGGCCACATCGCCGCTCGTTTCGCCGAAGACCTCCGGCTGGTGCCGGGAGCCGAACTGGTCGCGGTCGGCTCGCGTACGGCCGAGACCGCGCAGCGCTTCGCCGAGCGGCACGCGGTACCCCGGGCGTACGCCTCCTGGTCGGAACTGGCCGCGGACGCCGAGGTGGACGTCATCTACGTCGCCACCCCGCACGCCGCCCACTACGAGGCGGCCCGGACCTGCCTCGCCGCCGGTCGGCCGGTGCTGCTGGAGAAGCCGTTCACCCTGGATCTGGCCACCAGCACGGAGCTGATCGACACCGCACGCGCCGCCGGGGTGTTCCTGATGGAGGCGATGTGGATGCGCTGCAACCCGCTCGTGCTGCGGGTCCGCGAGCTGATCGCCGACGGTGCGATCGGCACCGTGACCAGCGTACGGGCGGATTTCGGGGTCGCCGGGCCGTTCCCACCCGAGCACCGGATGCGGGCCCGCGCGCTCGGCGGCGGCGCGCTGCTCGATCTCGGCATCTACCCGGTGAGCCTGGCTCATCTGCTGCTCGGCGTGCCGCAGCAGGTGCGGTCGTGGGCAAAGCTGGGGCCGGAGGGCACGGATGAGAACACCGGCCTGATCTTCGGGTACGACTCCGGGGCGGTGGCCACGCTGAGCTGCGGCATGGTGGGTGCGACCGGGCTCACCGCCTCGATCACCGGTACGGCGGGACGGATCGACCTGCCCGAGCCGTTCTTCCGGCCGGGCGGGTTCACCCTGCACCGGGCCGACGCCGAGCCGGAGACGATCACGACGGAGCTGGTCGGTTCGGGCTACCAGTACGAGGCCATCGAGGTGCAGCGCTGCCTGGCCGAAGGGCTGACCGAGAGCCCGCTGGTGCCGCACTCGGCCACCCTGGAGATCATGGCTCTGCTCGACGACATCCGCGCTCAGATCGGCGTCTCGTATCTCTGAACGTGTTAATAGGGGCCCCTTGTAATACACCAGGCGTTAACAAGGGGCCCTTCCTTACACCTCAGCTGAACAGGGGGCGGACCAGGAAGTACATCAGGGCGCCGATGGAGCCGGCGGCCGGGAAGGTCAGGATCCAGGCACCGACGATGTTGCCGGCCACGCCCCAGCGCACGGCGGAGAGCCGTTTGGTGGCGCCGACACCCATGATCGCCGAAGTGATCGTGTGGGTGGTCGAGATCGGGGCACCGAGCACCAGCGCGTTGAAGTAGAGCACGCCACTGGCCACGGTCTCGGCCGCGAAGCCCTCCGGCGGGCGCAGGTCGATGATCTTCCGACCGAGGGTGCGGATGATCCGCCAACCACCGGCGTACGTACCGGCGGCCAGCACGGCGGCCGAGGTCCAGAACGCCCATTCCGGAATGTGGGTCGGGTCGTTCTGGTAGCCGCCGACGAAGAGGGCGAGCACCACGATGCCGATCGTCTTGGCCGCGTCCTGCATGCCGTGACCGACCGACATGGCCGCCGCCGAGGCGGTCTGGGCCCACCGGAAGCCGCGGTTCAGCTTGCCCGGGTGCCCGTTCCGGAAAAGCCACTGCACGCCGATCATCACGATGTAGCCGAGGAGGAAGCCGACCATCGGCGACAGGATCATCGGAATGATCACGCTCTCGCCGATGCCGGTCCAGAGCACCGTGCCGGAGGCCGCGACGGTCGAGCCGACCAGACCACCGATCAGGGCGTGCGAGGAGGACGAGGGCAGCCCGAAGTACCAGGTGATGATGTTCCAGGTGATCGCGCCGATCACCCCGGCGAAGACGATGCCGAGGCTGGACACGCCGGGCGGCAACTCGACCAGGCCGCTCCCGACGGTCTTGGCGACCTCGGCACCGAAGTGCGCGCCGATGAAGTTGCCGATCGCCGCCATGCCCAGGGCCACGCGGGGGGTGAGCGCCCGGGTGGAGATGCTGGTCGCGATCGCGTTCGCGGCGTCGTGGAAGCCGTTGGTGTAGTCGAACACCAGGGCCACCCCGATCACCGCCAACACCGCGATGAGCTCGGGACTCAGAGTCACAGGATCAGGACTCCTTGACCGCGATGGTCTCGACGGTGTTGGCGACGTGCTCGAAGGCATCGCACGCGGCCTCCAGCTCGTCGGCGACCTCCTTCATCTTCAACACGGTCAACGCGTCGTACTCGCCGGAGAAGAGGCGGACCAGCAGCATCCGGTACGCCTGGTCGCCGTCGTTCTCCAGCCGATTGATCTCGATCCAGTAGTCCTCAAGGTCCTTCATCGACTTCAGCCGGGGCATCGCCTCGGCGGTCAACTTCGCCTGCTGGTCGAGGACGTGCACCAGCTCGTGCATCTCTCGGGGCAGCGACGGCAGCTTGGTCAGCCCGTAGAGGTAGAGCAGGTTGCCGACCGCCTCCAGGTGGTCCATCACGTCGTCAAGCAGCGAGCCGAGGCGGTATATGTCTTCCCGGTCGAAGGGGGTGACGAAGGTCGAGTTGATCTTCTTGAACAGGTCGTGGGTGATCTGGTCGCTGTCGTGCTCGACCTCGGTGAGCCGTTCGCTCACCGACTGCACCTCGACCTCGGGCAGGGCGAGTTCGTTCAGCAGCTCGGTACCCCGGACCAGGTTCTGCGCGGCCCTGGTGAAGAGCTCGTAGAAGGCGCCCTCGTTGGGGCGGAATGAAAACCTCACAGCACGGACCTCGTCGTGTCGGTGGTTAGGGGTGGCAGCCGCCGGCCGGCGCCCTGCTGAGGGAATGCTAGGGAATCCCCAGAGCGGCAATTCGGCGGCCCACCCCTGGCCAGGCGCCATTCACTACTCGTTCACCTTCCGTTCACCTGCGCCGCCTCGTGATCCCCAGCGGTCACGTTTCGCCGCGTTGGCAAACGGCCCAGCAATACCCCGAGGGCGTGAGTGACGAACGCCGCACCACAAAGTCGGCACGCCACCAGGGCACCCCTGGATCGCGACCGGGGGCCGGGACGGACGCGCGCCGGCAGGCCGGCCAGACTGCGGGAGGGCGGCCGGATCGCGGGAGGGCGGGCCTCAGAGCACCAGGGCGAGCCACTTCCGGTACGAGGTGGCGAAGGGCTCGGTGCCGTCGCCGAGCGCACCGAGCAGCCAGCCGGCCGCCGCCTCGGCCGCCACCACCAGATCGTCCGGGTAGCCGAAACGGGCCCGATGCTCGGCGAACTCGTCCTCGTCGCGCAGCTCGACCAGGCGCGTTTCCCGCCGCCGGACCACGTCGAGATCGAGGTCGATCAGGTGCACGGTGTCCTCGCCCTCCCAGCGCGCCGGGGTGGCGATGTCGCAGTAGACCTCACTGGTCCGTGGCGGCGGGTTGAACATGCCTGTCCACCAGGCGTGGTGCGGCACCAGCAGGACGAACGGAATCTGCTCGACCGAGGGCCGGCCGTGGTAAACCGAGCTGGTCCCGGCGGGTACGCCGAGCCAGACGCCCAGATCGTCCTCGGCCAGGCGACGGGCCGGGTAGTCGCGGTGGGCGCTGCCGTCGTACTTGCGGTAGATCACACGGACCACGTCGCTCGGCATGAGTCGCACCCTAGCCGATTCCGCCCACGCCACGCCGTCGGGAACTTACCGGACAACGAGTAGGTATCCCGTCCCTGACGCGGCAACACGGCCGATCGGTGCGGCACCCCGTCAGCCCCGGCCGGTACCGTGCGACAGTGACCCCGCCCCGCACCGCCACCGGCTTCGCCTCGACAAGCGCCAAGGCCCGTCGCCGGGGTGACCGGCCGGGCGGTGCCGAAATACTCGCCGCCGCGGTCGGCGCGGTGCCCGGCGGTGCGGCCCGCCCCGGTCAGCAGCAGATGGCCACGGCGATCGAGGAGTGCGTGGCCACCGGTGAACATCTGCTGGTGCAGGCCGGCACCGGCACCGGCAAGTCGCTGGCGTACCTCGCCCCGGCGCTCACGGTCGACGGGCCGGTGGTGGTCTCCACCGCCACCCTGGCGTTGCAGTCCCAGCTCGTCGAGCACGACCTGCCCCGGCTGGCCGACGCCGTCGAGCCACTGCTCAAACGGCGGCCCACCTTCGCGGTGCTCAAGGGCCGCCACCACTACCTCTGCCTGGCCCGGCTGGAGAACTCGTCGGAGGACGAGCCGGTGGACACCCTCTTCGATCCGCCGGCCGAGCGGCCGGGTGGCGGCACCCGCTGGCTCGGTGAGGCGGGCCGGCTCGGCAAGCAGATCCAACGCCTGCGGGACTGGGCGCTGGAGACCGACACCGGCGATCGGGACGAGCTGGATCCCGGCGTCGACGACCAGGCGTGGCGGCTGGTCTCCATGCCGGCGAGGGAGTGCGTCGGGGCGGCCCGCTGCCCGTACGGCGCGGAATGCTTCGCCGAGGCGTCCCGGGCCCGGGCGCGGGAGGCCGACATCGTGGTCACCAACCACAGCCTGCTCGCGGTCGACATGCTCGCCGGCCGGCACATCGTCCCGCCGCACAAGCTGCTCGTCGTCGACGAGGCCCACGAACTGGCCGACCGGGTCTCCTCGGCGGCCCAGGCGGAGCTGACCCCGGAGCTGATCGACCGGTCCGCCCGCCGGGCCCGCCCGTTGCTGCGTCCGGAGACGGCCGAGGCGCTGACCGCGGCCGGTGACGCCCTCGCGGTCGGGCTGGCCGAGGCACCGGTCGGGCGGATCACCAGCGGCCTGCCGGACCTGCTGCGCGAGGCGTGCACACTGCTGGACGCCGCGACCCGCGCGGCCCTGGACAGCATCGGCGACATCAAGGCCGACGATCCCGACCCGGTACGCAAGCAGCAGGCCAAGGCCGTCCTCGATGAGATGTCCAGCACCGCCCAGCGGCTGCTGGAGGAGGCGGAACACGACGTGGCCTGGGTGGAGCGCAACGACGCCACCGGCCGCCGGGCGCTTGTGGTGGCCCCGCTCTCGGTCGCCGGCACGCTCGCCACCCACCTCTACGACGAGCGGACCGTGGTGGCCACCTCGGCCACCCTGGCGCTCGGCGGCCGGTTCGACACGGTGGCACGGGCGCTGGGCCTTGAAGCGCCCGCACCCGGCCCACCGTCACCGGCCGCCGCCGCCCTCGCCGAGACCACGCGCCGACCGGCCGGGGCACGGGCGGCATCTCCGGCCGGGGCACGGGCGGCATCTCCGGCCGGGGCACGGGCGGCGTCTCCGGCCGGCGATCCGGCCAGCGGCGACAGTGGCACCGGCCGCCCCGACGCCGCACCGGCCGACGGTCGTACGGGCGCCAGCGGCGGAACCGTCGACTCCGGCCCGGGTTGGCGGTCGCTGGATGTCGGCTCGCCGTTCGACTACGCCCGCCAGGGAATCCTCTACGTGGCCGCGCACCTGCCCCGCCCCGGTGCCTCCGGGCTGCCCGACGCGGCCGGTGAAGAACTCCTCGCGTTAGTCGGCGCGCTGGGTGGGCGTACGCTCGGGCTCTTCTCCTCCCGACGGGCCGCCCAGCAGGCGGCGGAGCTGCTGCGGGCGCGGACCGACCTACCCGTGCTGTTGCAGGGCGAGGAGGCGCTGCCGCTGCTGGTCCGCCGGTTCCGGGAGGAGCGGTCGAGCTGCCTGTTCGGGGTGATGTCGCTGTGGCAGGGCGTGGACGTGCCGGGTGACGCGTGTCAGCTAGTCGTGATCGACCGGCTGCCCTTTCCCCGGCCCGACGAGCCGTTGGCCGCCGCGCGGGCGGCGGCGGTGGACGCCCAGGGCGGTTCCGGCTTCGCCGCGGTCAGCGTGCCGATCGCGGCGGTCCGGCTGGCTCAGGGCGTGGGCCGGTTGATCCGGGCCACCGGCGACCGGGGTGTGGTGGCCGTGCTCGACTCCCGGCTGGAAACGGCCCGGGGCTACGGGGCGTTCCTGCGCCGCTCGCTGCCACCGTTCTGGTACACCACCCGTCCGGAGGTGGTGCGCGGCGCCCTGACCCGGCTCGCCGAGAGCTGACGCCGGGTCGCGGCCGGCCGGTCGACCCGGTCGCCGCGACGACGGACCAGGTCAGGGTGCCCGGGAGGCGACGACGACCGCGTCCGGTGGGGTGTCCGGGACGGTACGCGCGGCGAGCCGGCGCACCGCCGTGTTCAGCACCGCGATCACCGGCACCGCGACCACCGCGCCGGTGATCCCGGCGAGCACCACCCCGGCGGCCAGACCGATGATCACCGCGAGCGGGTGGATGGCCACCGCCCGACCCATGATCAGCGGCTGGAGGATGTGGCCCTCCACCTGCTGCACGCCGATCACCACCCCGAGGATGATCAACGCGGTCACCGGCCCGCTGTCCACAAGGGCCACCAGCACCGCCACCCCGCCGGAGAGGGTCGCACCGACGATCGGGATAAACGCGCCGAGGAAGACCAGGGCGGCCAGCGGGAAGGCGAACGGAATGTCGAAGATGACCAGGAAGACGCCGATGCCGACGGCGTCGATGAAGGCGACAAGCACGGTCGCCCGGACGTAGGCGACCAGGGTGGCCCAGGAGGCCCGGCCGGCGTCGTCGACCTTCCACCGCGCGGCCACCGGGAGCAGCCGGACCAGGAAGCGCCAGATGATGTTGCCGTCCCGCAGGAAGAAGAAGGTGGCGAAGAGCACCAGGACCGTACCGGTCAGCACCTCGGCCAGCGTCGCGGCGGTGGAGAGGGCGCCGCTGGTGAAGCGCTCGGTGTTGTTGTCTACCCACTGCTGTAGTTCGGTGAGGTAGCGGTCGAGGTCGTTGTCCGACAGGTGCAACGGACCGGTCTTGAGCCAGTCCTGGATCTGCTGCAATCCCTGAGTCGACTTCGCGGCCAACTCCGGAACACCCTTGATGAACTCGTTCACCACCAGAGTCAGCGTGCCGATCACTGCGGCCAGGCCGGCGACCAGCACCACCGCGGTCGCCAACGACCTCGGCAGGCGCGCCCGCAACAGCCAGCCGACCGCGGGCGCGAGCAGCGCCGACAGCAACATCGCCACGGCGAGCGGGATGATCACGATGCTTATCGTGCCGACCAGTTTCAGCAGCGCCCAGAAGACGACGCCGACGACGATCAGCCGCCACGACCAGGCGGCGGCGATCCGCAGTGCGTGCGGCACGTCCGCGTCGTCGCGGCTGGACGTGGAGTTGTGCAGGGCCGCCGGCGGAGTGTCGGCGCCGACCACGGTGGCGGCCGGTGGTGCCGCCGGGCCAGGGTGCGACGGCGAGGCCGTCCTGGCCGGCTCGGGTACGTCGGCCGGCCTGCTCCGCGCGGCGCGAACCGATTCCCGTCCCGATTCGTACGCGCGACGCAACCGCCCGCGAATCCGCTCGAACCGGCTCAAGCGCACCTCCCCCATGGTTGTGCCCTCTGCGCACAGCGTCAGGTCGGACAGGATACGCCCGAGCGCTTCACGGTAGGGCGTTTCCGCCATACCTTTGCCCGTACCGGTGCCCGTCCAACCCGGTGACCACCGGCGGCCGGCCGGCGGGCGACACGGTAGCGTCTGCGACGTGACAGCCGACCAGAACCTCGATTCCGGCCTGCCCATCCGGCTGCTGCACGACCGCGTGCTGGTACGGATGGAGGGGGGCGACGGCGAGCGGCGCTCTACCGCAGGCATCGTCATCCCGGCCACCGCCGCCGTCGGTAAGCGCCTGGCCTGGGCCACCGCCGTGGGCGTCGGGCCGCACGTCCGTTCCATCGTCTCCGGCGATCGGGTGCTCTTCGACCCCGACGACCGCTCCGAGGTCGAGTTGCACGGCCGTGGCTACGTGCTGCTGCGCGAGCGCGACGTGCACGCGGTGGCCGCCGAACGGGTCGAGGAGGACGCCACCGGGCTCTACCTCTGAGCCCGCCGGCACCACAGCGAGATCGTCCCGGCACCCGCGTGCCGGCACCACGGCGCGGCCGTCCCGAAGCCCGCGTCTCGGCTCTACCGCGAGATCGTCCCGAAGCCCGCGTCGTTTGCCGCGCTCCCCGGCGGGAAGCCAGCCGCATCACCGGCCCTGGGGAGGGACGATGCCGGTATTAGTGAAGAAGGTGCTGGCTTGGGGAAGTCTCGCGTTCCTGATCTACTTCATGGCGTTCCGGCCCGAAGGCGCGGCGGAGATGTTCCGAGCGATCGGCGCCGCCCTGCTGATGATGGCGCAGGGTCTCGGCGACTTTCTCACCAGGCTGATGGCCTGACCGCGCGCTGACGGCCCGCGCGCGGTCAGTGCCGCTGCGGCGGCCAGGGCGGCGCGGGGGGCCGCTGGCCGTACCAGCCGGGCGGGCCGTAGCCGGCAGCGAAGGCCGGTGGTGGCGGCGCAGCGGCCAGCACCACCGGAATCGGGACCACCGGCTCCTCGGGCGCCTGCACCGACCGCTGCGAACCGTCCGGGAACCGCAGATGGTACTGCCGCCCGTCCCAGACGCCGACCGGCGACTGCGGGTCCCGGCCCACAAAGTACGACCGGTAGGTGCTGATCAGTTCCAGCAGCTGCTGTTCCTCCCGCGCTGTGCGTTCCCGGTCGACGGGCCGGCGGTCCAGGCCCCGCAGCGCGCCGTCCCGCAGCAGCGCCAGCCGGGTCGCCGCGAACTGGTAACCGCGCATGGCGCGCAGTCCGGCGTCACCGGCCACCCGCCGGGCCCACACCCGGGCCGCGTGCCGCCGGCCGAGGCTGCTCAGCGCCGCGACCTCGGGCGGGGTGAGCCAGCCGGCCCGGACGTAGTCGGGCAGGGTTCGCTCGGTGAGCCGCCCCTCCCAGGCACGTAGCCACACCGCCAGACCGACCATGCCGAAGAAGATCGGCACCATCACACCGACCATGCCGACGAGCGTGATCAAAACCTCGCCGGTGGCCTCGCTCAGGGTCGGCAGCAGGTTCCAGGCCCCGTGCAGCATCATCGCCAGCAGCAGGCCGGCGAGCGGGGCGAGCACCCGGACCCGGCGGTCCGCCGTACGGGCGGCGATGCCGAGGCCGACACCGGTCATCGAGGTGAACAACGGATGGGCGAACCCGAACAGCAGGATCCGGCCGATGAAGATGGCGATCACCTGCTGGGCGCCGGTGGCCGGGCCGTACTGCTCGACACCGGCGGCGTACCCGCGCCCGCCCAGGTAGAGGATGTTCTCCACCATCGCGAAGCCGATCGCGGAAAGCCCGCAGTACACCAGCCCGTCGGTGATGCCCGACCACTCCCGGCGCCGGAAGAGCAGCAGCAGGATCGGGCCGAGCGCCTTGGTCAGCTCCTCGATGAAGGGCGCGACCAGCACTGCGGTGAGTGCGATGGGCAACCCCCGCTCCTCGAACCAACTTGCGGAAGCCTCGTTGACCAGCAACGACGCCGCAGTGGAGACGAACGCGCCCCAGGCGAAACAGAAGATCAGGTACTTGAGTGGCTCGGGCTCGTACCGGTCCAACCAGAGAAAACAGGCCACCAGGACCGGGACCGGCAGGATCGCGGCGGCCGTGCCGATCAGGAGCGCCTCGGCGCCGAGGTTGGTGCCGAGGGTGACCAGCATGAAGATCGCGGAGGCGGCGATCAGCAGGATCACCCCGGCCAGCACCAGGGCCCGCCGCCAGTTGAGCCGGCGACGTGGCATGCCGGGTACGCCGGTGCCCATTGGCGGGGCGGCGGGCACGGACGGCGACGGCGGCAAGGATCCGCCGGACGGGGTGTCGGCCATGCGGCCAGCGTAGTCATCTCCGGCCCGCCGGGCCGGGCGCATCGACAGCACCGACGGTGACCAGCGAATCAGCTACTTTTCGGGTGACCGCGCGCTCAGCCCACGGGCGGTGCGGTAGGTGGTTTCGCCGCCGGTTCCGGTCCGGCCGGCGCACCGGGCCGCTCCAACGCGCCGAAGCGCCGCCGTACCAGCCGGTTGGCCTCCTCCTGGCTGATTCCCGAGGCGACCATCAGGTCGCTGGCGGTGGTACGCACCTGGGCTACCACGACGCTGCCGGAGAATCCGACCCCCTCGGCGTACGCCTGGCCGGCCTCGGCGACCGCGCGCAGTGACCGCTCCCGCGCCTGTTCGGGCTCCTCGCCCCGGGCGAACTCGTGCTTCAGCACGCGTACCGCCTCGGCGAGATTGCTTATCGCCGCCGGCATCGCGTCCGGGACCGGCTCCGCGTCCTCGATCAGGGTCACCGCGCGCCGGATCAACGTCCCGCTGTTCCGCATCGCCCGGTCGATCGGATCGGCCGCCTCCGCGTAGTGGGTGAGTTCGCTGCGCCGGTGCCAGCGTGCCGGGGAGAGCAGGGCGGTTTCCTTGGCTCCCTCGATCGCCTCGATGAAGGTGCCCAGCTCCTCCTTGTTGTCCCGCAACCGGTCCAGCGCCTGCTGCACCTTCTCCCGGTCGCCGTCCCGCAGGCCGTCGGCGGCGTTGTCCAGTTGCTCGGCGAGCAGGTCCAGGGCCGGCCGGGCGGCCCGGTTCAGCACCCGCAGCGGATTGAGCGGCAGCAGGATCGCGGTGACCAGCAGCGCGATGGTGCCGCCGACGAGCGCGTCGATGAACCGCGGTATCTCCAGGTCCTCGACCGACGGGCTGAGCGTCACGATCAGCACCGCGGTCGCGGCGGCCTGGATCACGATCGCGACGCTGCCCCCGGCGAAGATGGTAAGCACGATGGCGGCGGTGACGACCAACCCGAGCTGCCACGGACCGGTGCCGAGGAAATAGATCAGCAGGTCGCCGACCGCCACCCCGACCCCGACCCCGGCGATCAGTTCCACGGTTCGGCGGAACCGCTGGCCCACCGAGACGGCGAGGGTGCCGACAGCGGAGATCGGAGCGAAGACCGGCTGCGGGTTACCCAGCAGCTCGTGCGCGGCCAGCCAGGACAGCCCGGCCGCCAGGCCCGCCTGAACTGCCAGGCCGAACGCCATCCGCACCCGGTGCAGCCGGTCGTGCAGGGTCGCCTTGCCTCGGCGATGCCACTGGGACATGGTCTCGGCAATCCGGGCCGAGTCCACCTCAGACAGCTGCTCGGGCATACGGTGGGGTCGCAGCAGCGAATGTAGTCGACTCCGGACCGCCATATCCGCGACTACCCACCCCAAGCCCGGACATTCCTCACTGATAGGTAAGGAAGGGCCCCTTATTAACGCCTGGTGTAGAGGAAGGGCCCCCTTTTAACATCACGCCCTCCTCGTACACCCGCTTGGTGATCACCGCTCACCGGTCGTAGCCTCGGCGGCATGGCCGCCACCTCCCTCCTCGACGACCTGCGCGCCGCTCTCGGACCGGACGCGGTGCTCACCGATCCGGACCTGCTGCGCGGGTACGAGCGGGACGAGGCCGATCTGTGCGCCGCCGGTACGCCGCTGGCCGTCACCCGGCCGCGCAACACCGAGGAGGTGGCCGCCGTGATCCGGGCGGCCGGCCGGTACGGCGTACCCGTGGTGCCGCAGGGGGCACGGACCGGGCTGGCCGGCGCGGCGAACGCGGTCGACGGCGCGGTGCTGCTCAGCACGGTGGCGATGGACGCGGTGCTGGAGATCGACCCGGTGAGCCGGATCGCGGTGGTCCAGCCTGGCGTGGTCAACGCGACGCTCAGCGCGGCAGTGGCCAAGCAGGGGCTCTGGTACCCGCCGGATCCGGGCTCCTGGGAGTCGTCCACCATCGGCGGCAACGTGGCCACCAACGCGGGCGGCATGTGCTGCGTGAAGTACGGCGTGACAAGCGAGTACGTGCTCGGTTTGGAGGTGGTGCTCGCCTCCGGCGAGGTGCTGCGCACCGGTCGGCGTACGGCGAAGGGGGTGGCCGGTTACGACCTCACCCGGCTCTTCGTCGGCTCGGAGGGCACCCTCGGCGTGATCACCGAGGTGACCGTGGCGCTGCGTCCCGCTCCGGCGGAGTCGCTGACCCTGGTGGCGGTCTTCGGCTCCACTGCGGCGGCGGGCGAGGCGGTGGCCCGGATCGCCGCCCAGGGCCTCTCCCCCAGCCTGCTCGAACTACTCGACCGCACGCACCTGGGGGCGATCGAGGCGTACCGACCGATGGGGTTGCGCACGGACGCCGAGGCGCTGCTGCTGGCCGCGGCGGACACCGGGCCGCGCGCCGCCGCGGACCTCGCCGAGTTGGCCGCCGTCTGCGAGGCCGCCGGCGCCCAGGAGGTCTACGCGGCCACCGACGCGGTGGAGGCCGCCGGCCTGTTGCAGGCCCGCCGGCTCGCACATCCGGCGATGGAGAGGTACGCCGCCGAGGCGTACCCGGGCGGCAATGGCGGCTTGATCATCGACGACCTGGCGGTGCCCCGGGGTGCGCTGGCCGCCCTGCTCGACGGGGTGGCCCGGATCGCCGCCGAATGCGAGGTGCCGATCGGTGTGGTCGGTCACGCCGGTGACGGCAACATGCACCCGAACATCGTGGTCGACCGGGCCGACCCGGCCAGCCTGGAACGCGGCCGGCGGGCCTTCGACGAGATCATGCGGCTCGGTCTGGAACTCGGTGGCACCTGCACCGGTGAGCACGGCGTCGGCCTGCTCAAGCGGGACTGGCTCGCCCGTGAGATCGGGCCGGTGGGCGTACGGGTGCATCAGGCGATCAAGGCGGCACTGGATCCGACCGGCCTGCTCAACCCGGGCAAGGTGCTCTGAGCCGGCAGGTTGCCGACCTGTTGAGCGGGTTGCCGACCTGTCAGCTGTTGAGCGGGCTGCCGACCTGTCGGGCTGTTAAAAGGGGGCCCTTCCTATACACGAGGCGTTAATAGGGGGCCCTTCCTTGCACCGCTACGGCGAGGTGAGTTGGGCGGGGGTGTTCTGGGTGAGCAGCAGCAGGATCTCCTCGGCCACCGGGGGGCGTTCCTCGCCGGGACAGTCTTGCGCAGTGATCAGGCCGGCCTGGGTCAGCAGGCTGGAGGTCAGGGCACCGATGCAGACGACCTTGTAGCCGCGTACCTCGTCGGTCTCCATCGCCAGCGCCGGGTCGGCGAGCAGCTCCTGCAACCGCTCCTGATGTTCCGCGCTGAGCACGCCGGTCGAGGTGACCCCGTCGCCCGCACAGTTGACGCATTCCCACCGGCCGTCGGGCTCCACGTTGAGGGTGCGCAGTGGTCCGTCTGTGCCCTCGTTCTGTAGCAGGCTGACCCGGTGCTTCCCGGTGTTGGCGGCACCGCCGGCACCGGGCTGGGCCCCGCCCGGCGCGCCCGGCTGTGTCGCTGGTTCGTCCTGGCCGCCGAACGGGGCGCACCCGCTGAGCACGACCGCCGCCAGCAGTGTGGCAGCGGACAGGGAGACGAGCCGTGACCTGGAAAGCGCCATCACGGGCGGAACTTACCCCACCGTAGGTAGCGAACGTAACCCGCCGGACGGGCATCCTCTGCGGACGGTCTCCAGGGGTGGATTGCTCAGCGCGGCAGCCCGGCGTCGTCAGCGCCCCGGTCCGAGGGGTATCCCCGCACGTCCGGCGCGCCCAGCCGCGCCGCGTCGGCGGTGGCGTCGTCCGGCATCAGCTGGGACTGTCGTTCGGCTTCCACCCGCGCCCGGTAGTGGGTCACCTCGCGGGCCCGCCGCGCGTCGTCCCAGCCCAGCACCGCGCCCATCAGCTCGGCCGCGTGCTCGACCGATTCCAGGCCACGGTGCGGCGTCTCGAAGGAGATCCGGGTACGCCGGGTCAGCACGTCCTCCAGGTGCAACGCCCCCTCGGCCCGGGCCGCGTACGTCACCTCGGCGGCGAGGTACTCCGGCGCACCGGCCAGCGGGGAGGCCAGCAGCGGATCGGCGTCGATAAGCGCCAGCAGGTCGCGTGTCAGGCTGCCGTAGCGCTCCAGCAGGTGCTCCACCACCCCGACCGGCACCCCGTGCCGGCGGGCCAGGTCGGCCCGGTCCCGCCACATCGACGGGTAGCCGTCCGCGCCGAGCAACGGCAGATCGGCGGTACGCGACGGCCGCTGGCCGCCGAGCCGGTGCGCGGCCCGGTCGACCACGTCGGCGGCCATCACCCGGTACGTCGTGTACTTGCCACCGGCGACCAGCAGCAGCCCGAGCATCGGCTCGATGACGGCGTGCTCCCGGGAAAGCTTGGAGGTGGAATCGGCCTCGCCGGCCAACAGCGGGCGCAGCCCGGCGTAAACGCCCTCGATGTCGGCGGTGGTGAGCGGTCGGTCCAGCACCGTGTTCACCTGCCGGAGCAGGTAGTCGATGTCGCTGGCGGAGGCCGCCGGGTGGGAGCGGTCCAGCCGCCAGTCGGTGTCCGTGGTCCCGATGATCCAGTGCCCGCCCCACGGGATGACGAAGAGGACGCTGGTGGCGGTCCGCAGGATCAGCCCGGTCTCGCCGGTGATCGCCGAGCGGGGCACCACCAGGTGCACTCCCTTGGAGGCCCGGACCCGGATCCCGGGGCGCAGCCCGACATCGTTGAGCATCCGGGACATGTCGTCGGTCCAGACGCCGGTGGCGGCGATCACGGTGCGGGCGCGTACCTCGAACTCGGCCTCCGGGGAACCGGCGGGCGCCTCCAGGTCGCGGACCCGGACCCCGGTGACCTCCCGGGCCTGCCGGATCAGCCCGACCGCCCGGGTGCTGCTCACCACGGCCGCGCCGAGGCTGGCGGCGGTACGGGCCAGCGTGACGACAAGCCGGGCGTCGTCCACCTGCCCGTCGTAGTAGCGGATGGCACCGGCCAGCGCGTCGGCGCGCAGGCTCGGGAAGATCCGGCGGGCCCCCTCCCGGCTCAGGTGCCGGTGCAACGGCATCCCCCGGCCGCCGCCGAGGAGACCGGCGAAGGCGTCGTACGCGGCCACGCCGGCGCCGTAGTAGGCGCGCCGGGCCAGGCGGGCGGGCAGGTCACGGAGGCTCCGCCCGGCGGGCAGCGGCACCAGGAACGGCACCGGACGCACCAGGTGCGGTGCCAGCCGGGTGGCCAGCAGGCCGCGCTCGGTCAGCGCCTCGTGCACCAGGCCGAATTCGAGTTGTTCCAGGTAGCGCAGCCCGCCGTGGATCAGTTTGCTGGACCGGCTGGAGGTGCCGGCCGCGAAGTCGCGAGCCTCCACCAGGGCCACCTTCAGCCCACGCGATGCCGCGTCGACGGCTGCCCCCGCACCGGTCACGCCACCGCCGATGACCAGCACGTCGAAGCGTTCGGCCCGCAGCCGACGCAGGTCGGCGGCGCGGCGGATAGGCGAGAGCTGCCCAGCTACGGACCGGGACACATGTGGATCGCGCACCCGTCCACCGTAACCCCACCGCCCCTGCCCCAACACCCCGTCGATCTTGCACTTCTGGTCGCTGGTATGTCAGGTTTCGCGGCATAGTTCCCGACGGAAAGTGCATGATCGACGGGTAATGGGGCTCGGGTTTCGTAGGGTGTGCGGATGCGGGCGGGATACTCGACATCCGGTGGTGCCGGCAGTCCCTGGGCGGTCGTCGCGGCGGTGCTTGTCGGCTGCTGGGTGGTCGCGGTCACCGTGCTCGTGCAGAGCGGCGGGTGGCTGGTCGACCAGGTGCTGCTGCTCAGTGGGCTGGACCGGCTGGTACCGCTCTGGCCGGCGCTCTGCCTGCTCACCGTGATCATGATCGGTACCGCCGCGCTGCCGCTGGCCCTGGTTCCCCGTTCGCCGGTGATCCGGGCCACCGGCCGGGCCTGGTTGGCCGGCGGGCTCGTCCTGGGCGTGCTCGGACTGCTGCGCGCGATCCCTCCGGTGCACCACGAGACGTACCTGGCCGCCCTGGCCGTCACGGCCACGCTGGTGGCGCTGGTCGCCAAGCGGGTACTCGACCGGGTTGCCGGTGCCGGGAGACACCCGACGACGACCGCGCCGACCGCGGCCGGCCCGTACCCGACGACGACGCCCGCGACGAGCGCGACGCCCCCGACCGGCCCGTACCCGACGACGCCCGCGACGAGCGCGACGCCCCCGACCGGCCCGTACCCGGCGGCGACGCCCGCGACGAGCGCGACGCCGCCGACCGGCCCGTACCCGCCGGGCCGCTCGCCGACCGCTGCCCGGCGGGCGCGACCGGAGGTCGGCACGCTGCTCGCGATGGCTGCCGGGTTGGCCCTGCTGCTGCCCTGGGTCTGGGTCGGCGCGCTCGGCGGGCTGCTGGAGACCCTGCTCGCCGGGTTGGCCGCGGCGGCCGTCGGGATCCTGGCCGGGAGCCTGCTGGACGCCCGGTTCTGGGGTCACTTCGCGGCTGGCGAGCCACCCCGGCCAACCCGGCGGGTGCTGCTGGGCGGCCTGGTCGCGGGGGTGGTGCTGCTGCTCGTCGGCGCGGGTGTCGGCCAGTCCGGCGCCCAGCTGCCACTGCTGCTGACGCTGCCGCCGATCGGCTTCGCGCTGGCCGCGCTACCGGCCGTGGATCATCGCCGGACGCCCACCGCCTGGCTGGTGGGGCTCGGCGTGCTCGGTCCGCTGACCTTCACCGACCCGGAGGAGATCAGCCTGCTGCTGGCCACCACCCGGGACGTGCCGTTCTGGGTGGCGGTCGCCGCCGGTGCCGGACTCGTCATCGCGATCCTGCTCGCCATCGCGTACGGCCTGTGGCTGGCCCGCCCCACGGCACGTCCACCCCGTCGGGCGGTGGCCGGGACGATCGCCGTGGTGCTGCTGGTCGCGGTCGGCACGGTCGCCGTCACCGCCGGCCAGCCCGGTCTGCACGGCGAACGGCTCTTCGTGGTGCTGCGCGAACAGGCGGACCTCGGCGGCCTGCCCACCGGGCCGGGAAAGGAGGGTCGGGACGCCCGCGCCGCACAGGTCTATCAGCGGTTGGTCGCGACCGCCGAGCGGAGCCAGGCCGACCTGCGCCGGGAACTGCGCCGGCTGCGGCTGCCGCACACCCCGTACTACCTGGTGAACGCCATCGAGGTGGACGGCGGGCCGGCGGTACGCGCCTGGCTGGCCAGCCGATCCGAGGTGGACCGGGTCCTGGTCAGCCAGCGGCTGCGCCCGTTGCCGTCGTTGGCGGGTGCGACCGAGGGCAGTGCGCCGGCACCGAGCCGCCCGCCCTGGAACATCACCCTGATCGGCGCGGACCGGGTCTGGTCCGAACTGGGCGTCAACGGCACCGGGGTAACCGTGGGCAGTTCGGATTCCGGTGTGGACGGCGGGCATCCGGCGCTGGCCGAGGGCTTCCGGGGCGGCGACGATTCGTGGTTCGACCCGTGGAACGGCACCCGGACGCCGACGGATCGCAGCGGGCACGGGACCCACACCGCAGGCAGCGCGGTCGGCCGGGGCGGCATCGGCGTGGCACCGGCCGCCGGCTGGGTGGGCTGCGTCAACCTCGACCGCAACCTGGGCAACCCGGCGGCCTATCTCGACTGTCTCCAGTTCATGCTGGCGCCCTTTCCGCCGGACGGCGATCCGTTCACCGATGGTCGGCCCAACCGAGCACCGGAGATCCTGACCAACTCGTGGGGCTGTCCGCCGATCGAGGGGTGTGATCCCCGGGCGCTCCGGCCGGCCGTGGACGCGCTGGAGGCCGCCGGCATCCTCGTCGTCGCGGCGGCCGGAAACACCGGCCCGTTCTGCGATTCCGTGCAGGACCCACCCGCGCCGTACCCGGACGTGCTTACCGTCGGGGCGGTGGACGAGCAACGCCGGGTGACCGACTTCTCCAGCCGGGGGCCGACGGCCGGGGTGACCAAGCCGGATCTGATGGCGCCGGGAGCGGACGTCCTCTCCGCGATGCCGGGCGGCGGCTACGCCAGGCTCGACGGCACCTCGATGGCCACCCCGCAGGTGGCGGGGGTGGTGGCGCTGATGTGGTCGGCCAATCCGGAACTCGTCGGCGACCTGGACCGGACCCGGCAGATCCTGCGCTCCACGGCCACCCGGGTCCAGGCACCGTCCGGAAGCGGGGACTGTGGTGGCGAGCGGAACGTGGTCGGCGCCGGGCTTGTCGACGCGTACGCGGCAGTCGAAGCCGCCATGGGCTGAGTCGGCGTCATACCGCTTGTCGGCTTCCTGCCCGTCGACGCACCCGGGCCGGGGCGAGGAGGCGGCGGTGCGGCTGGAGCGGCGGGGCAGCGGGCGGGCGCGTGAGCGGCATCTCGGCACACCCAAAATGCATAAAAGGGGGTGAATAGCCTATAGGCCCCGATAATGCCGTTCAGCCGCCCCGGCCATCGACGGCCCCCTACCGTTTGCGTAAGGAGGCAGCCATGAGCACGGACGACGATCACACCAAGGACGTCCCGCCCGTCACCTGGGCCCCGGTCCACGAACTCCCGGGCCAACTGCCGATCGACCGGCTCGACTACGGCGACGCCGAGCAGTTGGCGGAGATGTCCGGGGCCGCCGAACCGCCTGAGGAACCACTCATCCTGGTGGACGAGCCGGTTCCGCACCGTCCGCCGTACGGCCGAGCACAGAAGCGGCGCAACCAGCGCCCGTTACCGAGATAGGAAAAAGGGCGGACCGCTGACGCGGTCCGCCCTTTTTCGGCGTTGGAGCTGGACTCAGAAGTCCATGTCCCCGCCACCCGGGCCAGCCGGGGCGGCCGGGGTCTTCTCCGGCTTGTCCGCCACCACGGCCTCGGTGGTGAGGAACAGCGCGGCGATCGACGAGGCGTTCTGCAGCGCCGACCGGGTCACCTTGGCCGGGTCGATGATGCCCGCGGCCAGCAGGTCCACGTACTCGCCGGTCGCGGCGTTCAGGCCGTGACCCGAGTCGAGGTTGCGCACCCGCTCGACCACGACGCCGCCCTCAAGGCCGGCGTTGACGGCGATCTGCCGCAGCGGGGCGTCCAGCGCGATCTTGACGATCTGCGCGCCGGTCGCCTCGTCGCCGGCCAGGTCCAGCTTGTCGAAGGCGGTCTTGCCGGCCTGCACCAGCGCGACACCACCACCGGGGACGATGCCCTCCTCGACGGCGGCCTTGGCGTTGCGGACGGCGTCCTCGATGCGGTGCTTGCGCTCCTTGAGCTCGACCTCGGTGGCCGCGCCGACCTTGATCACCGCAACGCCGCCGGCCAGCTTGGCCAGCCGCTCCTGCAGCTTCTCGCGGTCGTAGTCGGAGTCGCTCTTGTCGATCTCGGCCCGGATCTGGTTGACCCGGCCCTGGATCTGCTCGGCGTCGCCGGCACCGTCGACGATGGTGGTCTCGTCCTTGGTCACCACGACCTTGCGGGCGCGGCCCAGCATGTCGAGGCTGACGGCGTCCAGCTTGAGGCCGACCTCCTCGCTGATGACCTGGCCACCGGTGAGGATGGCGATGTCGGTAAGCATGGCCTTGCGGCGGTCACCGAAGCCCGGCGCCTTGACGGCGACCGACTTGAAGGTGCCCCGGACCTTGTTGACCACCAGGGTGGCCAGGGCCTCGCCCTCCAGGTCCTCGGCGATGATCAGCAGCGGCTTGCCCGACTGCATGACCTTCTCCAGGATCGGGAGCAGGTCCTTGACCGACGAGATCTTGCTGTTGGCGATCAGGATGTACGGGTCGTCGAAGACGGCCTCCATACGCTCCGGGTCGGTCATGAAGTACGCGGAGATGTACCCCTTGTCGAAGCGCATGCCCTCGGTGAGCTCCAGCTCCAGCCCGAAGGTGTTGCTCTCCTCGACGGTGATGACGCCTTCCTTGCCGACCTTGTCCATCGCCTCGGCGATGATCTCGCCGACGCTGCTGTCACCAGCGGAGATGGAGGCGGTGGAGGCGATCTGCTCCTTGGTCTCGACGTCCTTGGCGAGCTTCAGCAGCTCCTCCGAGACGTTCGCGACCGCGGCCTCGATGCCCCGCTTCAGGGCCATCGGGTTGGCACCGGCGGCCACGTTGCGCAGGCCCTCGCGAACGAGAGCCTGAGCCAGGACGGTCGCCGTCGTCGTGCCGTCACCGGCCACGTCGTCGGTCTTCTTGGCGACCTCCTTGACCAGCTCAGCGCCGATCTTCTCGTACGGGTCCTCGAGCTCGATCTCCTTGGCGATGCTCACACCATCGTTGGTGATGGTGGGGGCACCCCACTTCTTCTCGAGCACGACGTTGCGGCCCTTCGGGCCGAGGGTCACCTTCACGGCGTCGGCGAGCTGGTTCATGCCCCGCTCGAGGCCGCGGCGCGCCTCTTCGTCGAACGCGATCATCTTGGCCATACGGCGTTGTCCTCCTGGACACTCACGGGCCACCCGAGTGTGTGCCCCGGATGGGCCGCCTGGTGTACGCACCTTGGGACGTCGCCACCTGGCGACGACGACGTCTCCTCGGCCGGGCCGGATAGCCCGCGACGACCGGCCGCGTGCCCCACCCGTGGTCTCTCGCCACGAGCGCGGCTGCGGCCCCACCGCCCCGACCATTGGCACTCACACTACGCGAGTGCCAATGACTTGTTTAGCACTCTGCCCTGTCGAGTGCAAGCACGACCGCCCGGATCAGCCGACTTCGCGCGCCCGGATCAGCCGACGTTGCGCGCCGGGATCAGCCGAGTTCGGCCGCCAGTTGCGCGCTGTTCACCGGCCCCTCGTGGGCCCGCTGTTCGGCGTACGTGACGACAAGTCCGACCAGCTGGGCGACGTGTGCCGGCAACGCCAGCAGGGCTGAGGCGGTGATCACCAGTACGGCACCGACGGTCGCGCCCGGGGACTCGAACGGCGTCACGCCGAACGGCAGCAGTCCGAGCGACTCCACCGCGCCACCGAGGAAGGAGACCGCGACCACAGCCGCCAGCACCAGCGCCACCCGGCCGAGCAGCAGGCCCAGCCGGTCGCGCAGCATCCGGTGCGACCGGCCGATCGGGTCACGCCGCTCGAAGAGGTAGACCGGTCCGGCCATGGCCAGCGCGAACCCCGCGTACACGCCGGGCAGAAAGCAGAGACAGAAGCCGATTGTCATGATCAGCATGAAGACGAGCGTCCAACCCCAGAGGCCCGGTGCGCGGCGCAGGCCGTAACGCAGGGCGGCCCCGAACTCGACCGGCTGACCGGCCGCCTGCCGGGTGATCACCCAGGTACCGGCGGCCCAACCGACACACTGCACCAGACCGAGGATCAGGCTGCCCCCGATCAACACGGTCATGAACGTGGCCAGGTCGATCAGGAAAGTGGGGGGCAATGCATCGGCGTCACTGGCCATCTGGGTTTCCCAGCGGGCCGACGGGTCCACCGCCAGCCCGAAGACCGACAGCACCACCGCCGGTAGCACCTGGGTGAGCAGCATGATCGGCAACAGCAGTGCCCAGCCCCGGCGGACCACTCCCGTGCAGCGCGCGAACCAACCGCCGATGCCGACAGCGGGCGGGGTGACAAGCGGATCCCCGAGATCAAGACCGTACCCGGCCGGCTGGTACCAGCCATAGGGCGGATAACCCGGATAACCGCCCGGTGCCGGATAGCCACCCGACGCCGGATAACCACCCGGCGCGGGATAGCCACCCGACGCCGGATAACCACCCGATGCCGGATCACCACCGGGTGCCGGATAACCACCCGGCGCCGGATAACCACCCGATGCCGGATCACCACCGGGTGCCGGATAACCACCCGGCGCGGGATAGCCACCGGGTGCCGGATAGCCGCCCGGCGCCGGATAACCACCCGATGCCGGATCACCATCCGTACCGGGATGACCGCCCCGGGCGGGTGAGGCGTCCGGCGTTCCCCGGTCAGCACCGGGGACGGGGGTGCCCGGCGGTGGTGGGCCGGGAGCGGTGGGGTCAGCCGGCAGTGGCTGGGGTCGACCGGTGGCGGGGTCCGGCTCGCCGGGTGACGGCGACAGCGGCGGACCCGCCGGGGGTGACTGGTCGGACATGGGACTCCTCAGCGACGGCTGGATCGACCCATGATCTTCCCTTGTGAGGTACCCGGACCGCAGCCCCCTGCGGCCGCGATCACGTCACCCCCACCGACGGTCGGGCCGGCGGGGCGGTGAGGTGTGCACTCAGGCGATGACGCGCACCCGCTCGGCCTGGGGGCCCTTCTGACCCTGGGCGATCTCGAACTCCACCCGCTGGCCGTCGTCCAGTGCCTTGTAGCCGTCCATCTCGATCGCCGAGAAGTGAACGAAGACGTCCTGTCCGCCGTCGACGGCGATGAAGCCGTAGCCCTTTTCGGCGTTGAACCACTTCACGGTGCCCTGTGCCACGGTGTTTTCCTCACTCTGCACGGCGTTTCACTACCTCGGAGAGCCGGCTCGCCGGCAACCCGAATGCACCGTCACGGCGATCGGAGGCGACCGCTGAAACGGTGACCGAAATCGCACGGTACACGAGGAGTGACGATGGCGCACGACCACAAAACGGGCGCATTCCGACGACCCACATCGTCGTACGTCATTGTGATATGCATGCGGGTGTGAAAAGGGTGGCGGACCAGGCGGGCCTCCGGCGCGCGGACATCCGGCGGGTCCGGGCCACGGACGCCGGCCGGATGCGCGCACTGCGGCTGGAAATGCTCGCCGACGCCCCGCTGGCCTTCCTGGAGACGCTCGCCGAGGCGGCGGCCCGCCCGCACGCCGAGTACGCCGACCGGATCGCCCAGGTCTCGACCGGCACCACAAACGCCCAGTTCATCGCGGACACGGGCGACCGGCTGGTCGGCCACATCGGCGGCATCGTGCACCCTGCGGAGCCCGGGGTGACGGTGCTCTACGCGATCTACATAACCCCGGCCTGGCGGGGCAGCGGCCTGCTCGCGGACCTGGTCGCGGCGGCAGCCGCCTGGTCCCGACGGTGCCAGCGCGACGAGTTGATGCTTGAGGTGGTGGTGGGCAACGAGCGCGCCTACCGGGCCTACCAGCGGGTGGGCTTCGTCGACACCGGCGTCCGCGTCCCGCACCCCACCGTCCCGGCCCTGCGCGAACTTCAGATGCGCCGCTCCGCCTGAGCGGAGGTGGGGGTTCCGGGCGGCCCGAAACCCCCGACACCGCACGATCAGACGTGCCGGCGGCTCTGCACGATGCGGAACCGGTTCGCCACGTACGCGCCGTCGGTCAACGCCGAGTTGGCCGCCGCGTTCGCCCCACTGCCGTGGAAGTCGGAGAAGGCTGCCGACTGGTTCACGAAAACCCCGCCGGTGAGGTTTGCCGACAGGTGCACCCCGGCCTCGATTGCGGCGTTCTCGGTGGCGTCAAGCACCGCCTCGTCGGTGGAGTAGACGCCTGCGGTAAGCGCGCCCTTCTCCCCCACCGTCGAGCGGAGGATCTCCAGGCTGTGCGCGGTGGAGTCGGTGGCGATGGCGAAGGAGATCGGCCCGAACCACTCCCGCGAGTAGGTCGCGGTGTCGTTGGCGTCCAGCTTGACGATTGTCGGCGTACGCACGACGGCGCCCGGGAAGGCAGGGTGCTCGACGGTACGCGACTCCAGCACCGGCTCACCGACCTTGGTGACCTCGTCCAGCCGCTCCAGCACCCCGTCGTTGACGATCGCGCCGGTCAGTTCGACGCCTCGGGCCGGGTCGGCGGTGATCTTGCCGACCGCCGCGGCAATTCCGGCGGCCACCTCGTCGAAGCTCTTGCGCCCCTGGTCGGTGTCGATGCCGTCCCGGGGAATGAGGATGTTCTGCGAGGTGGTGCACATCTGGCCGCTGTAGAGCGTGAGCGTGAAGCCCAGGTTGCGGCACATCCCGGCGAAGTCGTCGGTGGAGTCCACGACCACCGTGTTCAGGCCGGCCTTTTCGGTGTAGACCGCCGCCTGCCGGGCGTTGGCCTCCAGCCAGTCGCCGTACTCGGAGGAACCGGTGAAGTCGACGATCTTCACGGCCGGGTGCAGCGCCAGGGTCGAGGCCAGCTTCTCGCCGGGGGCCTCGGGGGCGAGCAGCACCAGGTTCGGGTCGAAGCCCGCCTCGGCGAGCACCTCCCGGGCGTACCGGACGGTGATGGCCAGCGGGAGTACGGCGCGCGGGTGCGGCTTGACCACCACCGGGTTGCCGGTGACAAGCGAGGCGAAGAGACCCGGGTACGAGTTCCAGGTCGGGAACGTGTTGCAGCCGATGACCAGGGCGACGCCCCGGGGCACCACATGGAAGGTCTTGGTCATCCGCAGCGGGTCACCCTTGCCGGCGGCCTTCTCCCAGCTCGCCGTACCCGGGTGCCGGGTCATCTCCGCGTACCCGTAGGCGAGCGCCTCCAGGGCACGGTCGAGGGCGTGCGCGCCGCCGGCCTGGAAGGCCATCACGAACGCCTGTCCGCTGGTGAACTGCACCGCGTTGGCCAGCTCGAAGACGTTCTTGTGCAGCCGGTCGAGGATCTCCAGGCAGACGCCGACCCGGGTCTGCGGGCCGGCGTCGCGCCAGGCCGGCAGGGCCGTGGACGCGGCAGCGACGAGTTGGTCAGCGGTGGCGTGCGGGTAGCTGACGTCAAGCGCGACGCCGAACGGGCTGGTCTCGGTGGCCACCCGGTCGCCGTCGGCGGGCTGGTCGAGCGGGAAGTCTCCGCCCAGGTACGCCTCGAAGGCCGCCTTGCCGTCGGCGGCGGCGGTCTCGCCGTACACCCGGGGGCTTGGTGATTCCGGATAGGCGGACCAGTACCCGCGCTCCGTGATCGCGGTCAGCGCGCGGTTGAGGGTCTCGGCGTGCCTGTCGTACAGGGGGTGCGGGGTGTCCGTCATGCCCGCCATCATGCAACAGAAACCCTCGCGATCAGTAGAGGGCTGTCACAACTTAGATGGTGAGCTGCCAGTCCGCACAGCTCTCGGCCGCCCGATAGCCGAGCTGCTCGTTGATGCTCACCATGTGATCGTTCACCGCCGCGTTCCAGGTGTCGATCGCCCGCAGCTCCGGCTCGTGCGTCAGCACGTGCCGCAAATTCTCGATCTTCACCAGCAGACCGAGCCGGTGTCCCCGGTGCGTCGGGTCGACGATGGTGATCTCCTGCCAGGCGTGCCACGCCGTCGACGGGCCGGCCTGGATCATCGTCCAGGCGACCAGCCGCCCGGTCTGCTCGTGCACCGCCCCCAGGTGGTAGCGCCGCCGGCCGCGCAACGCCTGGAACCGCTCGATCTTCCGGATCCGGGTGGCGTCCACCTTCTCCCCCTCCACCGTGAGGTCACCGGTCGGCGCGTCGGTGAGCAGCCGGCCCTCAAGTCGGGCCACGTCGGCCACGTACTCCTCGGGGGCCGCGCCGCGCCACGCCACCGTGCGGTAGCCGGCCGCCCGCGACCGGGCATGCTCGTGCAGCGCGGTGAGCAACGCCTCGTCGAGCCGGGTGATGTCCAGCCGGCGACGCACCATCGGCAACGCGGCCTGCGCGCCGACCGCCGCCGCGAACGCCTCACCTGGCGCCTGCCGGTCGACTCCCGGCGGCACGCCGCCGACCTCCGCGATCAGCCGCCTGCGGCCGTGCCCGGCGGCCACCTCCTGGGCGTACGCGAGCAGCGCCCGGCCCACGCCGCGTCGCCGGTGGGCCGGCTCGACGAAGATCTCGACCAGGCCGTTCTCGGTGTTCTCCAGCTGCGGCAGGCGTAGCCACAGGTAGCCGACGGCCTCGCCGCCGTGCCGGGCCAGTGCGCGGTGGATCAGGCTGCCGTAGGGCGGATGGGCCGCGACCAGGCCGAACTCGGCGCGGTCGCCGGCCGGCACATCGGGCGCGTCGACCGCCTGGGCCGCCGCGAAGATCCGGTAAGCGTCGTCAAGCGCCGCCTCGTCGGAGGGCTCGAACGGGGTGACGGCAATGTCCATGGCCGGGAGCCTGCCCGCCACCGACCTGCCACCGCCACCGGATTTCTGCTCGGTCAGGGCACGGGTCGTCCCCTTTCCACCTCGGTCAGTGGCACCGGCTCCTCCTCGTCACAGCTCCTCCTCGTCACAGCTCCTCCTCGTCACAGCGACAGTTGCCAGTTGCTCCACTGATCGAGCACCCGGAAGCCAAGCCGCTCGTTGATGGCGATCATGTGGTCGTTGCTCGCCGCGTTCCAGGTGTCGATGGCCCGCACCGCCGGCTCGTGGGCGAGCAGGTGCCGCAGGTTCTCGATCTTGGCGAGCAGGCCGAGTCGGTGCCCCCGGTGATCCGGATCGACGATCGTGATCTGCTGGTACGCGTGCCAGTCCGCGGCGGCACCCAGATCCAGCAGCGTCCAGGCGACCAGCCGGCCGGATGCGGTGTGCCGGACCCCGGCGTGGTAGCGCCGCCGACCCCGCGCCTCGAGCACCTGCTCGGTAGCGCGTACCCGCTCCGCGTCCACCTGCTCCGGCTCCCACGCCAGGTCGCCCATTGGCGCGTCGACGAGCAGCCGACCGTCCAGGTACGCCACATCGGCGATCAACTCGTCCGGTGTGTCCCCACGCCAGAACAGCACCTCGTACCCGGTGGCGCGGCCCCGGGCCTCGGCCAGCAGCGCGTCCAGGTGTGCCTGGTCGAGACGGGCGGTGTCGAGTCGCCGCCGCACGTCGGGCAGGGCGTCGACCGCGCCGACGCTGAGGGCGAAGGCGCTTCCCGGTGACGGGCGGTCGGGCTGGCCGGGAAGGTGTGCCTGGCTCATCGCGCTCACCCGTCGGCGTCCGCGCTCGCGCAGCACGGCGACGCCATGCTCGTACAGCGCCCGGCCCACACCCCGCCGCCGGTACGCCGGATGCACGACCAGCTCGGCGGAGGCGTTGTCGGTGTTGTCCAGCTGCGGCAGGTCGAGCATCAGCAGGCCGGCCGGTTCGCCGTCGACCCGGGCCAGCAGGTGGATCGGTTCGTTGCCCGGCATCGGTTGGCGGAGCAGGGTCATGAACCGCCGACGGCAGAACGGCGGAAAGTCCGGCATATCGGCGGCCACCTGTGCGGCACCGACCTGATAAGCCTGCTCGATGGCGGCCTCGTCGGCGGCTCCGAGACGGGTGACACTGATCCTCATGTCCGCAGCGTGCGCCACGGACAGCGCAACGGGCCAGCGAATATTCGCTGGCCCGTTCGCACGTTGGTCGGGAGGGTCGATCGCACAACGCCTCCGGCGTTGGGTCGTACAGACTAAAAGTCTCCGGCGAAACGCCCTCCCGCACGGAGCATCTTGCGCCGTCCGGTTCCTGTCGTCAAGTCCCCGCCCGCGCGTTTCGCAGAATGCAAGGAAGGGCCCCTTATTAACGCCTGGTGCATAGGAAGGGCCCCTTCTTAACCGGCAAGTCAGCTGAGCAGGCCGGCATCGCGGGCGGCCCGCAGGGAGGGCTTGATCCGGTGGGTCGGGCCGACCTGGCCGGCGACCGCGTCCAGGGTCTTGAGGCCCTCGCCGGTGTTGAACACCACGGTCTCGGCGGCCGGGTCGAGCTTGCCGGACTCGATCAGCTTGCGCAGCACCGCGACGGTCACTCCACCGGCGGTCTCCGCGAAGACCCCGGTGGTACGCGCCAGCAGCCGAACTCCGGCGCGGATCTCGTCGTCGTCGGCGTACTCCATCCAGCCGCCGGTGCGGCGCACCGCCTCCAGCGCGTACAACCCGGCGGCCGGGTCGCCGATGTTCAGCGACTTCGCGATGCCGGTGGGCTTGACCGGGGTGATGGTGTCGGTGTCGGCGTGCAGAGCGGTGGCGATCGGGTTGCAACCGGCCGACTGGGCTCCGAAGACCTTCCAGCCGCCGGCCGGCGCTTCCACCAGCCCGATCTCGACCAGCTCGCTGAACGCCTTGTCGATCTTGGTGAGCAGCTCGCCGGAGGCCATCGGGATGACCACCTGGGCGGGGATGCGCCAGCCGAGCTGCTCGGCCACCTCGTAGCCGAGCGTCTTCGAGCCCTCCGCGTAGTACGGCCGGACGTTGACGTTCACGAACGCGGTGTCCTCGAACTCGTCGGTTTCCACCAACTCGCCACAGAGCCGGTTCACATCGTCGTACGACCCGTCGATGGCGACCAGGTCACCGCCGTAGACCGCAGTGGTCACCACCTTGCCCTGCTCCAGGTCGCTGGGGATGAAGACCACCGACGGGGCACCCACCCGGGCCGCGTGCGCGGCCACCGAGTTGGCCAGGTTGCCGGTGGAGGCACAGGCAAAGCGGGAGAAACCGAGGGCACGGGCGGCGGTCAGCGCCACCGACACCACTCGGTCCTTGAACGAATGGGTCGGGTTGGCGCTGTCGTCCTTGACCCAGAGCGCAGCGGTGAGACCCAACTCGGCGGCGAGCCGGTCGGCGGCCACCAGCGGGGTGAAGCCCGGGTCCAGGGAGACCCGGGTGGCCGGGTCCTGACCGGCGGGCAGCAGGGCGGCGTACCGCCAGAGATTGCGCGGGCCGGCCTCGATCTGCTCGCGGGTGACCGAGGCGAGCGCGGCCGGGTCGTAGTCGACCTCCAGCGGGCCGAAACACTCGTAACAGGCGTGCTGGGCGGCGAGCGGGTAACGGGCCGAACAGGCGCGACAGACCAGGGCACGGGCGGGACTGGCGGTGGTGTCGATACCGGGAGCGGCGAGCGTCGACGTCATGTCGAAGTCCTCTCATCTTTCCCCGCATCGCACCGTACGGCGGGGACGGAATTGGCACCTGCCCCGTCTTACGCTCAACGGTGAGCGCTCTGGGGTGGTTGCCGGGGCGTCGTCGGGCCGTATCCCTCAGCCCCTCTGGATGAGGTATGCAGTTGTGTCGTCGAGTCTAGGCAATCAAGCGGCGCTCGTCGCCCACCAATCCCAGCCTGTGAGCGATTCCTCAGCGGCACCGTCGCGTGCCCCGGTGCCGCTGAGCACCGCCGTCAGGCTGGCACGGACCGCCGTTCACCGGCGTCGAGCGCCACCGCCTGTGCCGTCCGCTGCCGCAGCAGGGTGTCCAGCGCCCAGTTGCCCGGGCCGAGCACCGCGATCAGGAAGAACGACCAGCAGAACAGCACGGACAGCTCACCGTGGTTACGCAGCGGCAGCAGCGCCTCGGGCTGATGGACCACGAAGTACGCGTACGCCATCGAGCCCGACGCCAGCAGCGCGGCTGGGCGGGTGAAGAGGCCGACGAGAACCAGCGCGCCACAGAGCGCCTGGATCAGGGCGGCCCACCAGCCGGGCCACTGCCCGAGTGGGACTGGATCGCCGCTGCCACGGTTGCCGCCGAAGACGCCGAACAGGGACGCCAGGCCGTGGCAGAGGAAGAGTAAACCGATGACCATGCGGAACAGGGACAGGGCCGGCCCGCCGAACCGGTCAGTACGCATTCCGGTACCTCCAATGGAGATGAGTGGTGGGCAACCAGAATGCGGGATGCGATAGATAGTTGTCGATGCAATCTCTTCCTTTGGGAACGCTCCCACACTCATGGTACCGACTGGAACTTCCGAAATCCGCCCCACTTTGATCGCGGCCCGCCCGCACCACCGGTCAAACCGACTGGCTAGCGCAGGCGAAGACGACCACACCCATCGACGCCCGCCATGCCCGGAGATCGAGTACGCAGCACCGCCACCCCACCCGATCGGCCACCGACAAGCTGCCCCCACCAACAGATCTTGGAAAGATTCCGCGAGCGACGAACGGAACGTTTCCCACAATTCACCTGACGCAGCCGGTGGCGGCTCCTCCTGCCCACCGGCCGCTGCGTCCGCCGCGCTCATCACGGCGGTGCGTGCACGGCACGCTGACCACATCTTGGGCGCGGCTGCCCATGACCGGGGTCACCGGTGACGGCGGACGGTGCGACGATGACGCGATGCGGGGGACAGCTCAGGCTTCGGTTCGCACGGAGATGCCCGGCGGTCGCGGCGACCGGCTCGGCGGTCGCGCTTATGGACTCGGGCGGCGCCGAAGGCTGGTCGCGTTGCTGGCCACGGTTGCGCTGGTGGCCGGCTGTGCGCCGGTCGAGCGGCCGGGTGACACCGGAGTGGGCGGGCCCGACGTGGATCCGGTCCGGGTGTCGCCGTGGCCCACCGAGCCGGACCGCACGCCGCCGGAGGGCGCAAGACCGCCAGACGGTACGCCGCGGAATGGTACGGAACCGCTGACCGGCCCGGAGCCGACCAGTTGCCCGGAGGCCGGCGTACGGATCCGGTATCTGGGTGGTAGCGCCGCAATGGGACTGCGTGCCATCGGACTGGAGCTGGTCAACTGCGGGACGGAACGGTATCGGCTGCACGGCTACCCGGCGCTGCGGCTGCTGGACGCCGACGGGGAACCGATCACGGTCCGGGTGATCCCGGGGGCGAAGGGGATCACCTCGGGCTTCGACGATCCGCCCCGACCGCTGGTGCTCGCGCCGGGCGAGGCGGCGGGCGCGGCCGTGCTCTGGCGCAACCTGGTCGACGATCCGACCGTGGTCGCGACGAACGCCGAGCGGCTTGACGTTGCCCCGGCGCAGGGTCAGCCGATGCAGGACGTCGGCATGACGGGGCGGATCGATCTCGGCAACACCAACCGGGTCGGCGTCAGCGCCTGGAAGAAGCAGCCACCGACCACGCCGGCCCCGATACCCTCACCCCTCTCGCCCACCCCCTCGCCCTCCCCCGCTCCCCTGCTCTGACACCCCGGTCAGGAGGTGATGTCTTTGCGGGTGAAGCGCCAGAAGGCCAGGCCCCAGAAGAGGGTGGCGTAGCAGATCGCGGAGATGGCACCGCGGACGATGTCGTCGGTCTGCACGGGGGTGGAGAGCAGTCCCAGCCAGGCGTTGCTGTAGTGGGTGGGCAGGAACGACCGGATCGCGCCGAGCGCGGTGATCTGGTCCAGGATGCTGGAGAGGATCCAGAGCAGTACCGCGCCACCCACCGCACCGAGTGCCGCGTCCGTGAGCACCGAGAGCAGGAACGCCAGGCCGGCGACGACCAGCAGCACCACCGCCAGGTAGCCGAGCACCGCGAGCAGCCGCAGCAGCCCCTCACCCGGCTCAAGTTGGGCGGCGACCGTGCTGCGCAGCGGTGACCAGCCGTACCGGAGGGTGCCGATCAGCAGGGCCGTGCCGGCGAGCAGCAGCAACGCCAACGCCGAGTAGGTGAGCGCGACCAGCAGCTTGATCGCGAGCAGGCGGGCCCGGGGTACCGGCACCGCCAGCAGGTAGCGCAGGCTGCCCCAGCTCGCCTCGCTGGCCACGGTGTCACCGCAGAACAGCGCCACCACCACGACCAGCAGGAACGAGGCGGAGACGAAGATGCTGAAGAGGGTGAAGTTCAGTCCGCCCGAGGTGGCGAACGAGACGAGGCTGCCGAACTCGCCGCGACCGTTGTCGTCGTCGCCGGAGTCGAACTGGAAGGCGATCAGGATGATCAACGGCAGCAGCACCATGAACCCGAGCGCCAACTGGGTACGCCGCCGCGCCGCCTGCCGGCGGAACTCCGCGCCGAACGGCAGCGTCCGCGACGGCCGGTAGCCGGCCGCCGCCCCCGAGGGCGCGACTCCGGTCGCCATCCCGGCCGTCCCGGACGACGGCGTCGGCTCGTCGCCGCCCCGCGTGGGTTCGACAGTCGATCCCGCCATCACCGGTCCCCGCTTCCCCGAGAGTTCTCGCCGACCAGGGCGAGGAAGGCGTCCTCCAGGCGGCGCCGGGGCACCACCCGGTTCACTCCGACACCGGCCCGCACCAGCTCGGCCACCACCTCGCTGCGGGCGGTGCCGTCGGTGTCGACCACCAACTGCCCGTCGGTGTCGTCGAGCACCCGTACGCCACCGAGACCGTCGAGCACGGTCCGGGCCGCCGCCGGGTCGCTCACCTCGAACAGCACGCTTGGCGAGTCACCGACGATCTCCTCGACCGGCCCGGCGGCCACGATCCGGCCCTTGTTCACCACCACGGCGTGGGTGCAGGTCTGCTCCACCTCGGCGAGCAGGTGGCTGGAGACCAGCACCGCCCGGCCGTCGGTGGCGTAGCGCTGGAGCACCCGGCGCATCTCGGCGATCTGCGGCGGGTCCAGCCCGTCGGTCGGTTCGTCGAGCACCAGCAACTCCGGCAGGCCGAGCATGGCCTGGGCGATGGCCAGCCGCTGCCGCATGCCGTGGCTGTACTTGCGTACCTTCCGGTGCACCGACGAGCCCAGGCCGGCGATTTCCAGCGCCTGCTCGAAGTGGGCGTCGGCCGCCGGCCGGCCGGTCGCCCGCCAGTACGCCTTGAGGTTCTCCAGGCCGGACAGGTGCGGCAGGAAGCCGGGGCCCTCGACCAGCGCGCCGATCCGCGACAGCACCGGCGAGCCGGGGACCAGCCGGTGGCCGAAGACGTAGATCTCCCCAGCGGTCGGCTGGGTCAGCCCCATCAGTACCCGCAGGGTGGTGGTCTTGCCGGCACCGTTGGGGCCGAGCAGGCCGACCACCTGACCGGGGTGCACCTCGAAGTCCACCTCGGAGACGGCGACGAAGCCGTCCGCGTACTCCTTGCGCAGGTGGCGCACGGCAAGCGGGGTGTCCGCGTACTCCGGGTGGATGCTGGTGTCCTGGCGGCGGTGCCGCCAGCGGACCACGGCGACGACCGCGACGAGCCCGAGCACGATCGTGGCGAGCAGCCCGGCCAGCACCCAGCGCCAGAGCAGCGCCTCGGTCGGGATGGGTTCCGCGTCGACCGTCGGCAGGCTCACCGGCGCGTCGCCGACCGCCACCGTGTGCACGGTCGGCTCGATCGGGGTGGCGTACGCCTGATCCGACGTGGCGACGACGAGCCGGAGCCGGTGCCCGGCCTCGACCCGGTGCACGATCGCCGGCAGGGTGACGGTGACCGGCTGCGCGGCCTCGATGCGCTCCGGCAGGCCGGTCAACCGGATCGGGGCGATCAGCCCGCTGGGCAGGGTGGTCGCGCCCTCCTGGTCCACGGCGTAGAGCTTGACGAAGAGGACCGCCTCGCCGCTGGCCGAGGCGGCGCGCAGCTGCACGGTCGGCGACCCGACGATGTCGACGGCCTCGGCGAGCGGTTCCGAGGAGAACCGGGCGTGCTGCCCGGGAATGTCACCGGCCACCCCGCTGAGCAAGGAACTCAACGAGCCGGCGAAGGGCACCGACGAGATGGCGGCCGGGTTCCGGCCGGGCGGGTTGGCCACCGGCTGCGGCGGCCCGGTCACCGTGATCTCCCGCCGGGAGTCGCCGGCCAGGCCGGGGTATTCGGCGGTGCGGTAGCCGGTCGCGACCAGGCCACGGTCCATCGCGTCGAAGCCGGCGATCCGGGAGAAGGTGAAGGTGTCGGCCGGCTGCTCCCCGGTCTGCGCGACGTAGTGGTCGAGCCACTGCACGGTCAGGAACTTCACCCGGTCGGAGTCGGTACGCGGGCCGGCGCCGCCGTCGTGACCGCCGGTGAACCAGGCCACCCGGACCGGGGTGCCGTTCGCGGCGATGCCCCGGGCGTTGGCGTCGGCCTCGCCGAGCGGGAAGAGGGTGTCCGCACCGCCCTGCACCAGCAGAGTGGGTGCGGTGATCCGGTCCAGCACCCGGGCCGGGCTGGAGCGTTGCAGCAGGTCGACGGCGGCCTGGTCGGCCCGGCCGGTGGCGGCGATGCGCAGGTACGCGGCGCAGACGTCGGCGGCGAACCGACCGCACGAGGGGTCGATGCCACCGCTGGTGCTCGGCGCACCCGGGGCGGTACCCGGACCGGTGCCCGGTGCCGGGCTGGGCGGGCCGGCGGCGGGTGCCCCCTCCGGTGCCTCGGCGGTGCTGCCGGAGATCCCGACCGGGCCGGAACCGGCGTTGCCGCCACCGCCGAAGAAGAGACCGGCCCAACCGGACTTGAACACGCCGTCGGTCGGTGCGGCCCCGGTGTTCTCCGGCAGGAAGGAGCGGGCCAGGTCGTTCCAGGTGATCATGGGGACGATGGCGTCGACCCGCTGGTCCTGCGCGGCGAGCAGGAGTGCCAGGGCGCCGCCGTAGGAGCCGCCGACCACGCCCACCCGTGGATCACCTGCCGCGTCGGTCCGGACCTCCGGGCGCTCCGCCAGCCAGTCGAGCAGGCGCTGGGCGTCGCGTACCTCGTAGTCCGGGTTGTCCAGGTGGATCTGTCCGCCGCTGCGGCCGAAGCCGCGCGCGGTCCAGGTCAGCACCGCGTAGCCGCGGTCGGCGAACTCCTCGGCGTCGCTGCGTACCGAGTCCTTGGTGCCGCCGAAGCCGTGCGCGAGCAGCACCGCCGGCACCTCGCGGCCGGCGGCGGCGTCGCGTGGCAGGTAGAGCGTGGTGTCCAGGTCGATCGGTTCGTCGCCGGTCGGTCCGGAGCGGACGGTGAGCATCGCGGCCTCGGTGCGGAACCCGGGCCGGTCCGGCCAGACGGCCCAGACCACGGCCGCCGCCAGCAGGGCGAGCGCCGCCGTCGCGGCGGCGGCCCGGCGACCGGTGGGCAGGGCACGACGGATCCGCGCGGCCGAAAACGGCGATCTCATCTGGCACACGGTACGGACCGAAGTCTGAGCGTTAGCTGAGATCCGCCGTACGTCCGTTCTGCTCGGCCGATCGTCATCCGAGAGGGGTCATCCGCACAACATCCAGTGGGCGAACCTTGGGACGACTTCGCATCGTGGAAATTCCTGCTTTTCGGGGATTAGGCGTTCAAGCACGGCTAATCCCCTTCGATGCCACCACTCTCGGTAACACCGCTGTCAGCCACCCGTCACATCACTCGAAGTGACGCAAATCTGACCCCGAAGACTGACACCCGACGATCCCGGTTCGATTAGTTTTCCGGTCCGGCGCACGGGACCGGCTCGTCGACGCCGCCCGCAGAACCCGCGTCACCGCCGGAGGAGACAACCATGACCGTTCCCGCGTCGCGGGTCCGTCGCCGGCCCCGCACACCGGGTCGGCTGTTGCCGCTGCTACTCGCCACCGTGCTGCTGGTGCCGGTGGCGTTGCTCGTCATTCAGGCCCACCGCGCCATCGACGCCGACCGCGACATCCTGACGCGCGAACAGCTCGGCGTCGAATATCTCCGGGCCCTCGGTCCGGTCACCGAGGCGCTGGTGAACGCACAGAGCGCCGCCGTCGCCCGGCGTCCGCTGCCCAGGCAGAGCCTGGACCAGGCGGTCGAGCGGGCCGCAGCGGTGGATGCCCGGATCGGCGGCGAGTTGCGCACCAGCGAACGGTGGGCCGGGATCCGCGCCAAGCTGGAGGCGCTGCCCGAACGGTCGCTCACCGACCCGGAGGCCGCCTTCGCCGCGTACGGCGAGGTCACCGACCTGCTGCTGGCCCTGTACGGCAAGGCCCGGGAGAGTTCGGGGCTGATCCGCGACGCCGACGTGGACTCGTACTTCCTCCAGGACGGCGTCGGTGAGGAGATGCCGGAGGCGTTGATCGCGGCCGGGCGACTCACCGACCTGGCCGTCCTGATCGGGCGGCGCCCCGCTGCCGAGCAGCTCCGTTCCCTGATGGAACTGGCCGCCCTCCGGTTCGCCGCCCTGCAACCGGCCCGGGACCTGGTCAACAACCTCCGGGCGGTGGTGGAGAGTTCGGAGAACGCGGAGTTGGGCGCGAGCGTGCTGAACCCCTTCGACGCCTATCAGCGGGCGGTCGAGTCGATGGCGCTGCTCGCCCTGCCGAACCGCAGCGGCGCGGTGGACACCGCCGCGCTCACCGACGCCCGGAACCAGGCGCAGCAGGCGGCCAAGCAACTCCAGCCGGTCCTCCTCGACGAGATCGACAGGCTGCTGGCGGACCGGATCGACCGGTTGGGCCGGGACGCGCTGCTGGTCCTGGGCGCGGGCGCGCTCGCGGTGCTGCTGCTGATCGTCCTGGCCATGAGCATCTGGCTGTCTCGCCCACGCGACACCTTGGCCGCCGCCGATCCGGCAAACCCCGAGACCGGGCACCCGGAATCGGACCCGCCGGCCGCCGACCGATGGGAACCGGCGCACCTCCGGCCGCCCGGCGAGCAGCTGCCGACGCTCCAGCCCGCCGGGGCGGTACGCGAGCCGGACCGGTGGAGGCCCTTCGATGCTGCTCGGTAGGCTCCGGATCCGGGGCAAGCTCGCCCTGCTGGTACTCATTCCCCTGCTCTGCATGCTCGGGCTGACCCTCCCGGTGGTGGTCGAGCGCATCGGCGTGGCGCAGCGGGCCGCCGACACCGCCGACACCGTGCAGGTCGCCAGCCGGGTCGGCACCCTGTTGCAGCACCTTCAGCGCGAACGGATGCTCACCGTCGGTCTGCTCCTCGGGCAGGTCGACCGCAGCGACCTGACGCAGGAGATCGCGGAGGTGGACGACCGGATCGTCGACCTGCGGACCGAGTTCGGCGCCGACCTGCCGGCCGAGGTGAACAAGGCCCTGGACGAGGTCAAGCAGCTGTCCGGGCTCCGGACGGCGGCCCTGGCCGGACGGGTCGACCCGGAGCGGGTCATCGGCACCTACGGTCCGGTCCACCTCGCTCTGATCAATTCGTTGCGCCTGCCCTACGACGTGGACACCCGCACCTCGACCGGTCGGCAGGTGTTGGCGCTGGACCGGATCCTGCGCAAGAGCGAGGGGCTGTCCACCGGTGCCGCCCTGCTCGTCCTGCTCGCCGCAGAACCGAACCAGCAGCTCGCCAGCGCCTTCGTGGCCAACATGGCCACCCTGCTGTCCGAAAGTGACCAGGTACTCGGGCTGATCACGCCGGAACAGCTGGCGCTGTTGGACACCGAGCAGATCGCGCTGGACGCCCGGACCGGGCCCGGGTTCCTGGACCAGAGCGCCCTGGACCCGGTCACCGCACTGGCCGACGTCCCCCTGGAAGCGCTCTTCCCGAGCATCTCCTCGCTGATCACCCTGGGCCAGTTCGTGGAGAAGAAGCTGGTCGCCGACGTCACCGCCGAGGTACGCGACGAACGGCGGGCCGCCCTCGTCGCGGCGTACTGGGTGACCGGGCTGGTGCTGCTCATTCTGGCCGCCGTCATCCTGCTCACGCTGGCGATCGGCCGGACGGTGGCCCGCCCGCTGACCCGGCTCACCCGCTCCGCCGACCGGGTCGCCCGGGTAGCCGAATCCGAGCTGGTCCGGGTCGCCGACGACGAGACGGAGAGCGCCCAACCGATCCGCCTCGACCGGGTCGACATCCGGGCCCAGGACGAGATCGGTGACCTGGCCCGAGCCTTCGAACGGGTGCAGAACACCGCCGCCCGGCTGGTCGAACGGCAGGTGGCGAGCCGGCGCAACGTGGCGCAGATGTTCGGCCACGTCGGCCGGCGTACCCAGAACCTGGTCGGCCGGCAGATCGCCCTGATCGACCGGTTGGAGCAGCAGGAGACCGACCCGGCGCTGCTGGAGAGTCTCTACCGGCTCGACCACATCTCCAGCCGGTTGCGCCGCAACGCCGGCAACCTGGTGGTGCTCTCCGGCGCGGCCGGCGACGTCGCACACGTCGCACCGGTCTCGCTCACCGACGTGGTCCGGCTCGCCCTCGGTGAGATCGAGGACTACACCCGGGTCGACGTCCGGGTGCCGACCGAGGTCGCCGCCATGCCGGCGATCATCGGGGACCTGGTGCTGGCGCTGGCCGAGCTGATGGAGAACGCCACAGTCTTCTCGCCGCCACACACCCGGGTCGTGGTCGGCGGCGAACTCACCGACGACGGCGTCGAGTTGACCGTGGTGGACCACGGTATCGGCATGACCGAGGCGCGGCTGGCCGACGAAAATGCCCGACTCACCCGCCGGGAACGGCTTGACCTCGCCCCGACCGAGGTGCTCGGCCTCTTCGTGGTGGGCCGGCTGGCCCGCCGGCACGGCTGGGCGGTCTCCCTACAGGCGACGCCCGGCGGCGGCGTCACCGCCACCCTGCGGCTCCCCCGGTCGTCCCTGGTGATCGGGGTACCCGGCCGGGGCGGCTTGCTCGCCCCGACCGTACCCCAGCCCGCGCTGCCGCACCGGAGCCAACCCGTGCCGGTCGCCGACCCCGGCCCGGGCGGCCACCCGCCCGCCGTCGCGCCCCGGCCCGAGCCCGACGTCCCGCCCGCAGCCACCGATGCGCCGCTGGTGGTCGGCGGCCCCAGCTTGCCGGTCGCCGACCCGTCGGAGCAGCCCGGCTTCGACCCCAAGCTGCTGACCCGGGCCACCGCGAGCATGGAGCTGGCCGAGTCCTGGGACGCCTTCGCCACCGCTGCGGGTGCCGCCCCGCCGGCAGTGAAGCCGGCCAGCGGAACCCACCCGGCAGCGAGGCCGGCCAGCGGAACCCACTCGGCCCGGGCGCGGGTCCCGCAACCCCCGCCGACGCCGACCGACCCACCGGTCCCGGTGCCCGGGATCCGGCAACGGGTTCCCGGTGCCAGCTTGCCCAGGAACGCGCCGCCGGTGGCCCCGGTCGACGCCACGGGCGCCGACCCGATGGCCGCCCGGGCGCTCGTCGAGCAGTTCGAGTCCGGGGTACGCCGGGCCGAGCAGCGCCAGGGCGAGGCCGTCCCGCAGCCGGTCGAGCCGGCACCATCCGGCGCACCGGCCGAGCTGACCCGGCGGGTGCCCGGCGCGAACCTGGTCACCGTGCCATCCCGGCAAACGATCGCGGCCAACCCCGGCGATCCGACCGAGGTACGCGATCTCATCAACGCGTTCGAGACGGGTGTCGCCCGGGCTCTGCGCGATGTCCGCCCCGACCCTAGCGACGAAGAAGGAACGCCACGTTGACCAGCCCGCACGTTCACGAGAACCTCGACCACCAGGGCCACCCGGCCGGCGACCTCAGTCCCGAGGCCCGCACCTTCAACTGGCTGCTGGACTCCTTCACGTCCAGCACCGCCGGGGTTGTGGAGGCGATCGCCGTGTCCTCGGACGGCCTGCTGATGGCCATGTCCGCGATCAAGGACCGGTCCAACGCCGAGCGGCTCGCCGCGGTCGTCTCCGGTATGACGAGCCTGGCCGGCGGCGCCGCCAGCTGGTACGCGCTGGGCGGGCTGAACCGGGTCGTGGTGGACATGGCCGAGGGCTACCTGCTGATCAGCGCGATCAGCAGTGGCTCGGTGCTCGGGGTGGTCGCCGACCGGTCGGCCAACCTGGGCACCGTCGCCTACGAGATGACGCTCTTCGCCGGTCGGGCCGGTAGTGCGCTCACCCCGCGCCTGATCGCCGAACTCAAGAATTCAGTACAGCAATGAATCCCGACGCCGCCGGTGCGGAACAGGAGCCGGTGGTCCGGATCCGGCCCTACCTGCGCGAGTCCGCTCCGACCGGCCACGCCGGCCCGGCGGACGCACCGGCGGCGGCGGTCGATTCGGAGCCCGAGACGGCCGGGCCGACCGGCCCGCGCCCGTTCGTGCTCACCGCCGGCCGGGTGGCCGGCGCCGATCCGACGATCGGTCTGGAAACCCAGGTGACCGCCCGGCCGACCACCGAACCGTGGCACCTCACGGCCGCCCGGCTCACCCCGGAACTCCAGGCGATCGTGGCGCTCTGCGGTGAGCCCATCTCGGTCGCCGAGATCTCCGCCAAGACCCGGTTGCAGTTCGGTGTGACCCGGGTCCTGGTGGGCGACCTGCGCGCCGCCGGCCATCTGGACGTACACGTCACGGACACCGACGACGCCCTCGATCCCGACATCATCCTGCGAGTGATTGATGGACTCCGTGCAATCTCCTGACTGGCCGGTCGCCCCGGCGGGCGCGCTCGCCGCCAACAGCGCCGCAGCCCGCTACGGCGGCCCGGTACCACCCCCGCCGCCCCAGTACCCGGCTGCCCCGCCGCCGTACCGGCCGCCGGCCACCACGCCCGCCGGAAGCCACCCGCCGCGCGTCAAGCCGCCGATCCCGGTCAAGATCCTCATCGCCGGCGGCTTCGGCGTCGGCAAGACGACCACCGTCGCCTCGATCTCGGAGATCGTTCCGCTGACCACCGAGGCGGAGATGACGATCGCCGGCATCGGCGTCGACGATCCGGGACAACGCTCGGACAAGACCACCACCACGGTCGCCATGGATTTCGGCTGCGTCACCATCGACCGCAGCCTGAAGCTGTACCTGTTCGGCACGCCGGGCCAGTCACGTTTCGGCTTCATGTGGGACGACCTGGCCCGGGGTGCGCTCGGCGCGCTGGTGGTGGTCGACAGCGCCCGGCTGGACGACTGCTACGCCGCGATCGACTTCTTCGAACGCGCGGGGCTGCCCTTCGTCGTCGGCGTGAACGCCTTCGACGGGCGGTTGGCGCACGACCTCGGTGCGATCCGGTGGGCGCTGGCTATCGGCGACCATGTACCTCTGGTGCAGTTCGACGCCCGGGACCGGCTCTCGGTGCGGGACGCCCTGCTGGTCGTCCTGGACCGTGCGCTGGACCGGGCCACCCGGGACAAACGGGCCTGAGCCGACCGGCTCACGGCCCTCGTGGGAAGGGGTGGGGCGGATGAGGGGTGGACTTGACGAGACGCTGGCCCGGATGCGCCGACGCGAGGAGGCGCTGCGCCGGCGGGCCGGTGAGCCGACCGGGGCGACCGACGACCGGACCGGCGCACCGACGGACCAGCTCGGCGACCCGGGCCTGAGTCGGGACGACTCCGGGCTGGGCCGGGTCGACAGCCGCAACGCGGGACCCGGTTGGACGCGCGATCCGGGCTACGACGCACCGCAGCGCCACGTGCTGGAGGACGCCGCCGAAGCGCTGCGCGCGGTCGTCGCGGCGCACCCGGGAACATCCGTGGCCGCGCGGATCGAGCACGACGGACAGGCGTACGACCTGCGGGTGGTCTGGTCCGGCGACGAGGTCACGGTCACCGGGCAGCCGGCCGCGCCGCCACCGTCCTGGCCGATGTCGGCGAACACCGTACCGGGCTGGCCGGCCAGCCAGGACGGCCTGGACGCGGACCCGGCGGCCCGGCTGGCCGAGCTGATCCGGCGCGACCCGTCCCTGCTCACCGGCGAGCAGTCGGCGGGCTGACCACGCGCCTGATGACCGGGCCGTTTAGGGTCGGGCGGTGGGCGAACCCGAGCTGACCCTGACCGCGACCCTGCGGCCCGCCGCGCTCGACGCGCGGCGCGGCATCGTCCGGCTGCACCCGGAGGCGCTCACCGCGCTCGGGCTACGGCCGGGCGATCCCGTCCGGCTCACCGGCCGACGGGTGACCGCCGGCATCGTTGCCCCGGCCGAGCCGAGCGCGGGTGCCGGACTGCTGCACGCCGACGACCTGATCCTCGGCAACCTCGGCGTACGCGACGGCGGGCAGGTGCAAATCAGCCCCGCCCCGGTCACCGCCGCCGCCCGGGTGCTGCTCGCCGGGCCGGCGGAGATCGTCGCGGTGGTCTCCCCGGAGATGCTCCGGTTGGCGCTGCTCGGCAAGGTGGTCACCGCCGGTGACGACGTGTCGCTGCTGCCTCAGGACGTCCTGCCGGACGCCTCGACGCGCAGCCTGGTCGAAGCGGCCCGGCGCAGCCTCGCCACCCGGGTCGGCTACGCCTGGACCAGCACGCTGCTGCGGGTGGTCGCCGTCGAGCCCGACCCGGGCACCTTGGTCACCATGGACACCGTCGTCGGCTGGGAACACGGCGCCGCCACCCACGGCGCGGCCGGCCCGGTGCCCAACCGGGTGGCGGCGCTGGCCGGCACCGGCGCGCCGGGCGGCGGGCCGACGGAGAGCTGGGCCGGCGGCGACACCGACCAGACCGGATCGGAGCGGCTGACCGGCGACGAGGGCGGTACGACCAGCGGTGCGACCGACGCCGTGGACGTCCCCTCGGTGGACGAACTGCCCGGCCTACGCCCGCAGGCCGAGGAGCTGATCGAACTTCTCGACCTCGGCTTCCACCATCGGGAGGTGCTGAGCCGGCTGGGCACCGAGGTCGCGCTCGGGGTTCTCGTCGGCGGTCCGGCTGGCTCGGGCAAGTCCGCACTGGTTCGGGCGGTGGCCGCCCAGGTCAACGCCCGGGTGCACCCGCTCTGGGGGCCCGAGATCGCGGCCCTGACCAACTCCTCGGCCGCCGGACGACTGCGGGCGGCGACCGCCGAGGTGATCGCCGGTGGGCCGGCCGTGCTGTTGGTCACCGACGTGGAGGCGCTGGCCCCGGCGGACAACCCCGGCCCGGTGGCGACCGTGTTCCGCCAGTGCCTGGCCCAGATCGTCCGCACCGGGGCGGCGGTGGTCTGCACCACCAGCCGGCCGGAGGCCGTCGACCCCGGAATACGCGCCCCGGACCTGCTCTCGTTGCGCATCGACGTGCCGCTGCCGGACGCGGCCCTGCGCCGGGAGCAGTTGACCGTACTGACCCGCCCGGTCCCGCTCGCCGAGGACGTCCGCCTGGACGAGGTGGCCGGGCGTACCCCCGGGTTCGTCGCCGCCGACCTGGCCGCGCTGGTCCGCGAGGCCGGGGTCCGCGCGGCGCTGCGACAGAAGTCGGCGGAAAACCCGACGGTACGCATGGACGACTTCACCGCCGCCCTGGAGGTGGTGCGGCCGACCACCATGGCCGCCGCCACCCTCGAACTGGCCCGGGTCACCCTCGACGACGTGGGTGACCTGGTCGAGGTCAAACAGACGCTCACCGAGTCGGTGCTCTGGCCGCTGACCTACCCGGACACGTTCGCCCGGCTGGGCGTGCAGCCGCCGCGCGGGGTGCTGCTCTACGGGCCGCCGGGCTGCGGCAAGACCTACCTGGTTACCGCGCTGGCCGGCACCGGCCGGGCCAACGTGCTCTCGGTCAAGGGCGCTGAGCTGCTGTCAAAATGGGTCGGCGAGAGCGAACGCGCGGTCCGCGAACTCTTCCGCCGGGCCCGGGAGGCCGCGCCCACCCTGGTCTTCCTGGACGAGGTGGACGCGCTGGCCCCGGTCCGTGGCCAGGCCACCGACGGCGGCACCACCGACCGGGTGGTCGCCGCGCTGCTCACCGAGTTGGACGGGGTGGAGGCGCTACGCAACGTCGTGGTGATCGGCGCGACGAACCGTCCCGACCTGGTCGATCCGGCACTGCTGCGCCCCGGACGACTGGAACGCCTGGTCTACGTGCCACCGCCGGACGAGCAGGCACGGGCCGAGATCCTGCGCGCCTCGGCACGCAACGTGCCGCTCGCCGAGGACGTCGACCTCGCCACACTCGGCGAAGAGCTGGACGGCTTCTCCGCCGCCGACTGCGCGGCCCTGATCCGGGAGGCGGCGCTGGCCGCGATGCGCGAGTCGCTGACCGCCACCACGGTCACCGCCGAGCACGTCGCCACGGCCCGCTCCCGAGTCCGCCCCTCGCTGGATCCGGCCCAGGTGGCCTGGCTCGCCGCTTACGCCGACCAACGCAGCTGACCGATCGCGTACCACCTAGCCGTCGCGGCCGGCTTCTGGCTCCCTGACGAACACACCTCTTCCCGGCGCGCCGACGACGGCGCCTCGATCGCGTAGCAGAGCCACCGAACGCGCAGCCGTGGAGACGGAAACGGAGTACAGGTCGGCAAGCTCCGCGTAGGAGGGGAGCTTGCTGCCTGGCGCATATTCGCCCGCGGCGATCCTGGCGGCTATATCGGCCGCGATATCCGCATAGCTAAGCGGGATCGAAGGCATCGGTCCTCCCGGGTTGGCATCCACATCCGATCATGCGGTGCGGTTCCACCTCAAGCGCCTGGTTGACCTATGTCACTAAGTGGAATGGCCTTTGGATGAGTCGCCCGGGTTGGCACCAGGGACGACTCGTTCTCCGGGTACAGCCCGGAGGCTGGGGCAGGCGACAACGAACCCGTGATCCCCCTTCGGGGTTGTTGACGGCTGCCCCGGCATCCCAACTCGTGGCGAACGCGAGGGAGGCGACATGTCCCGGCACGTGACGTACGACGAGTATCTGCTTGGCGTGGCCCGCACGCTGGCGCGGCGGCATCGACCGACCTGGAACCACATCCTGAAGCGGGTGAACTGCCGGTGCGGACGCGATCTACCCTGCCCGATCCGGCACCGGGTGCCGATCAACCGGGGCCACTGGCCGGAGAACGCATCATGACGGCACACGGACCGGTCATGCCGATCTGGACCTGCGCAAGGTGCGATGCACCGTGGCCCTGCCGCACCCGCCGTGGGGAGCTACTGGCCGAGTACGACGGCGCTCCGGTATCCCTGTCGATCTACCTGGCTGCCCAACTGGTGTCCGCGACGCAGGACCTGGGCTGGGCTTCCGCCGGTGCGCTGCACCGCAGGTTCCTCGGCTGGCTGCCATGAGCGTGGCCAAGCACCCGACACCAGGCAAGAGACCTACCCCGCCCCTGCCGAAGACCGGCGACCTGCTCCGGGTGGGTCGAGAGGCCAGCGTGCAGTTCTCCAAGCCGATCCTGTTCCGCGTGATCCGGGTACTCGACCGGCCCACCTACGACGGGTGGATCTGGCTGGAGGGCTACCAGCTCGACAACCGGGGCGACGCGGTGCACCGACGCTCCATCTTCGTCATGAAGGCCGGACTCACGGCCGCCGTGGCACCCGCCGGGCGACAGCGACGCTTGAGATCACCTGGGAGGGGCTGACCGGAGAATCAGAGCGCTGGAGGCGGATCGTCCAGACATATCTCGGCGCGTACCTTGCCGTCTGCCTCGCGCAATTCGGCACCGCATTTGCGGAGCACCGAAACGGCGCCGCGATTATCCGGAGTCGTCTCCGCCACCACGCGCTGCATGCCGGCCGCCGCCGCGAAGTCGAGCAACTGACGCAGCGCGGCCGGGCCGAGGCCCTGCCCCCGGGCGGAGCGGCCGAGCCACATGCCGGTCTCCACCGTGCCCGGCTCGCCGCTGCGCGTCATCCGGATCATGCCGACCACCTCGCCACTGGCGAGGATGACGTACATCTGCGTGCTACCCGGCCCGTCGAGGCCGCCGAAACTCGCCCGGTGGAACTGCCGGAACGCCTCCCGCCGGGCATGCGACCAACCCGCCGGTGCCGCCACCGGCGGCATCACGTCCGCTGGCTCCGCCTCGGCTACCGCTACGGAGAGCAATGGTTCGAGATTCCGCTCGTCCACCGGCTCCAACCGGACCGCACCCGTCACATGCCGCAGTCTTCCGCGCTGTGCAGCCGAAGTCCACCCGGTTTGCGACCACTGGAACCTCTGGACACCCGGACCGGCCGGTCGGACCACGGCGTACCCTTCCTCACGCTCCGTTGTCGTCCAGCCGGGTGAACTCGCAGTAGACGGCAGAGGCGTCATCGGCCGGTTTGTGCCGGCGTCGCCGGTCCGGATGGTCCCGTTCGGCAGCCCGCACCCGATCGATCAATGCGCCCGGGCCCTCGGCGGTCACCAGGTCGAGCAGGCCGACCCAGTCGAAGAGCCCGAACTCCTCGACGGCGGCGGAGGCACCATCGGTGAGCAGCACCGCACGGCGCAGCGCGTCCGGCCCGCGCAGGGGCACGGTGCCGACCACGGCGTGGTAGGCCGCGTCCGGATCGGCGGCGGCCACCCAGTAGCCGTGGGTGCGGTTCATCCACTGTCGCTGCACCGTGACGGCGTACCGGAACCGGGTCTCCGGGTCGGTCGACTCCGGCAGTTCGGCGGCGGTGGCCCGCAGGCTGGCCGTGGACACCGCCAACCGATCGTCGGAGACCACGTCGACCCGATCACCCGTCTCCAGCACCAGTGGGCTGTCGCAGAGCACCAGGTAGTCCACCTGATCCCCACCGTCGCGCAGCAGGCAGACCGTGCTCGACGGGGTACCCGGATGGTCCAGGTCGCACTGCCCACCGTGGTCGGCCCGGACCGCGAGGATCGCCGCGGCCAGGTTGCTCACCAGCGTCGCCGCCGGGCGGGCCGCCTCGGCCAGGCCGAGCCGCGCCGCCAGATGCCGGACATACCACTGCGGCCCGTGTACGCAGCCGATGTCGAAGCCATCCGGCACGGTCGCCCCGTCCAGCACCCCGACCAGCGGGCCAGCGCGGAACACCAGGTCCTCGTTGACCGTACGCCCAGGTGGCGGGGCGGACGCGGAGCGTACCCGCATGGTCGGTGGCGTACCGACCGCCGCACCCCGCCGACGCTCGGCAGACCCCGCCTCGGGCGGCCCCGGCTCCCCCACCCACCCAGCCCGCCCCGCCGACCCCGCGTGCCCGGTCTGTCCCCCGGCCCCCACCTGTCCCGCTGGCCCCGCCTGCCCTCTCCGCCCCGGTCGCCGCACGCCCCCGCTCCCCCCGCGCTCATCACCCACGCCCCCGCCTACCCGAAATCCCCGCCCTCTCCCCAGGGTGTGTCGGGTTAGCGGCGGCGGTTGCGGGCTCGGGAGGCGCGCAGGCGCAGCAGGCGGCCCACCAGCACCGGATCGGCGGCGAGTGCGGCCGGATTGTCCAGCAGCGCATTGAGCAGCTGGTAGTACCGGGTGGCGGAGAGCCCGAAGCGGTCCCGGATGGCCTGTTCCTTGGCACCGGCATGCCGCCACCACTGCCGCTCGAACGCGAGAATCTCGCGCTCCCGCTCGCCGAGCGCGTCCGCCGTACCAGTTGGTGCGGCGGGTGGGGCGGTGCTGGCCGCGTCGTCCGGCGTACCAATTGTGGGTTTGGCGCTGCGGGCGGCGCTCGACGTCGCCTCGGGCGCCAACCTCGGCGGCGGCACCGCGACGGCCTCCGGACCGGTGCCGGCCGGCACCCGGACATCGGGGCTTTCCGCTGCCGGAGTGGCGTCGGCGGGCTGCATGGGACTCCTCACGAGGGGCGGCCGGCACGGGGCGACGCCAACCGGGTTTCCCAGCCTAACCACAGGTCACACCGGTCGCACCAGGAGCACGGCGGAGGCCGACACCGGGCATGAGCCGCGCGCAGCCGACACCGGGCATGAGCCGCGCGCAGCCGACACCGGGCATGAGCCGCGCGCAGCCGGCACCGGGCATGAGCCGCGCGGCGCCGGCACCGCCCGGTGGGCGCGATCCGGGGAGGGATCGCGCCCACCTCCCCCTCAGGCGATGTCGCGGCGGCGCATCGTCCAGAGCGCCGCGCCGAGGAACAACACCACTCCGACCGTGAACAGCACCGAAGAGTGCTGCCAGGTGATGTCCAGGATGGCCGGCTCGCACTCACCGCTGTAGGTGGCGTTGCAGGTCCGCCAGTCCTCAAGGGTGACCGTCTTGGTCATCCAGGCGTAGGCGTACGTGGGCAGCAGCCACGCCTCGGCGAACCGGACCTGGGCCAGGTCCAACAGGATGACCAGACCAACCTGGCCGACCACCATCACCGCGACCGCACCGCCCAGCGCCATCGCGGTGTGCCGGCCGAGCGAGGCCAGGGCAAAGCCCACCGTCGCCGCGACCAGCGCCAACACGATGCCACGCAGCCCGGTGAGCAGGAACGACTGCCACACCCCGGAAGTCACTCCCTCGGTGCTCCCGCGCCAGTTGGCGACCAGCCAGAGGCTGCCGAACCAGACCACCGTGACGGGCAGAGCCAGCGCGAGCAGCCCGGCGAGCAGCGCCCCCAGCTTGGTCAGCAGGACGGTCAGCCGCTTCGGACGCCACAGCAGCAGGTTCATCATCCCGCCGGTGTTCCACTCGGCACCGATGAAGGAGGCGCCCACCACGAAGCCGACCATGGCCAGGATGCCGGCGAGCGGGAACAGGGTGTCCGCGAAGCTCTTCTTGAAGTCGAAGGTCGACGGCAGGAACCAGTCCGCCTGAATGTCCTCACGCAGCGGTGGGGTGATCTCCGCGCAGTCGGGCGGGTAGTAGTCGACGTTCTCGCCGGCCGCCTTCGCCCGCTCGCAGTTGGCCCGTTCCTGCTCGGCCCACTGGACCTGCTGCTGGTGCTGCTGGTCGGCGGAGCGCTCCGCCTCGGCCAACTGATCGGCACCGATCTTCTGGTTGGAGAAGAACAGGCCCACCACGATGAGGGCCAGCACCAGCAGGCCACCCACGGTCATCCAGCGGGTGAAGCGCCGCTTGGTCAGTCGGCGCAGTTCGGTACGGAAGAGACTCACGCGCCCCACCCTCCTCCGGTGGGCGCGGAGGATTCCGCCCCATCGACTCGTACGGACTGGTCGACCTGCCGGTGCTGGCCGGGAACCGGCGCAGTGTTCGTCAGTTCGAGGAAGACGCTCTCCAGGTCGACCGTGACCGGGGCGAGTTCGCTGACGTAGAGGCCCTGCTCGGCCAGGAGCCGGGTGACCGTGGCCGGTTTGTCCACGTTGGCCACCATCAGGTGGTCCGGATTCGGAGTCACCCGGTGACCGGCCCGCTGTAGCGCGGCGGCGGCGACCGGCAGGTCCGTCACGGCCTCCAGCCGGACCCGGAGCGCGCCTGTGGAGTGCTGCGCCAGCACCTCGTTGACCGGCCCGAAGGCGACCCGCCGGCCCAGCGAGATGATGGTGACCGAGTCACAGATCAGCTGGATCTCACCGAGGATGTGGCTGGAGAGCAGCACGGTCATCCCCGATTCGGCGAGGTTGCGCACAAGCGTACGCATCTCCCGGATGCCGCCCGGGTCGAGACCGTTGGCCGGCTCGTCCAGGATCAGCAGCCGGGGGTTCTTCAGCAGGGCCGAGGCGACCGCGAGCCGCTGCTTCATGCCGAGCGAGTACGTCTTGACCCGCTCGCCGGCCCGGTCGCGCAGCCCGACCAGTTCCAGTACCTCGTCGACCCGCTGCTGCGGCACCTCACCGGCACTGGCCAGCAGCGAAAGGGTGTCCCGGGCGGTGAAGTGCGGGAAGAACTGCGGGCTCTCCACGATCGCGCCGACCTGGCCGGCGATCTGGGGCAGCGCCTCCGGCACCTCGTGGCCGAGGATGGCCATCCGGCCGCCGTCCGGCCGAATGAGACCGAGCAGCGTACGCAGGGTGGTGGTCTTTCCCGACCCGTTGGGGCCGAGGAAGCCGTGCACCTGCCCTGCCTCGACCCTCATGTCGAAGCCGTCCAGGGCGTTGCGGGTCCCGCGTCGTCGGCTGCGGTACGTCTTTCGTAGACCTTCGATTTCCAGGACAGCTGGCAAGCTGCACCTCCCCCGTTGGTGTGTGGGCGACCACGACACCATACGCGGTATGCAGCGGAAGGCAATACCCGGTATGCACGACGCGCCGCCGAACGGGTTGACGCCCGCCGAACGGGCCAGCCGGGCGGGGCTGCCAAGCCGGCGGACGGCCGGGCAAAAGGGGTGAGTCGAGCCGGCGGCCGGGCGGACGGAGGTGTCGAGCCGGCAGCGGGCGGACGGGGTGAGTCGAGCCGGCGGCCGGGCGGACGGAGGTGTCGAGCCGGCAGCGGGCGGGGTGTTAAGAAGGGGCCCTTCCTCTACCGGAGGCGTTAAAAGGGGGCCCTTCCTTGCACCTCAGGCGGTGATGACGTGGACGCCTGCGGCGCGGAAGGCGGCGACCAGTTCGGGGGCGGCGCCCGAGTCGGTGACCAGGGTCTCTACCCGCTCGACGGGGCAGATCCGGGCGAACGCGTGGCCGCCCAGTTTGGACGAGTCGGCGATGATCACCACTCGTTTGGCACGGGCGACCATGAGGTTGTTCATCGCCGCCTCACCCTCGTGGTGGGCGGCGGCGCCGAGCTTCGGGTCGATCGCGTCCACGCCGAGCAGCGCCACATCCAGGGTGACCTCCCGCAGCAGCGCTCCGCCCAGCGGGCCGACCAGCTCGAACGACTTCGGCCGCACCACCCCGCCGGCCACCACGACCTTCATCCGGGAGCGGACAAGCAACTCGTTCGCGATGTTCAGCGCGTTGGTGACCACGGTGAGCTGGGCGCCCTCGGCGTTGGTGTTGAGGTCCGGACGGACGGCCAGCGCGCGGGCCACCTCGGTGCTTGTGGTGCCGCCGTTGAGACCGACCACCGTGCCGGGGGAGACAAGTGCCGCAGCGGCGGCGCCGATGCGCTGCTTCTCGGCGGAGTGCTTGGCCGTCTTGTACCGCAGCGGCAGGTCGTACGAGACGCCGTTGGCGACCGCGCCACCCCGGGTGCGCGTGATCATCTGCTGTTGGGCGAGTTGGTCGAAGTCCCGCCGGATGGTGGCCTGGGAGACGTCCAGTCGCTCGGCGGCTTCCTCGACGGTGACCCGACCGGAGTCGGTGAGCATCTCGAGCAGGGCGTTCCACCTCGCGTAACGGTCCACCCCGGGAGCCTCCGTGTCTGCACGAACGGTGATTGGTTGCGTGCACACTAGTGCTCGAAACTAGGATCAGGCAAAACCTCTCGTTGCTCGATTGCGCCTGCGGTTGCTATTTCCACCAGGTTTCACGCAGAATGACGCGCGAAAGATGGGACTAACGAGCCGTATTGCGCAGCGGCCCGCCCGGCGAGGAGTTCTCATGGCGTATGTCCACGCGGAGATCGCGAGCCAGCCGGACTGCTGGCGCAAAGCAGCGGAAGTCGCACCCAGCGTGCTGGACCGGCTGCCCCGCCCCGGCGAGCGGGTCGCCGTCGTCGGCTGCGGCACGTCGTGGTTCATGGCGATGGCGTACGCGGCCCGCCGGGAAGCCGCCGGCCAGGGCGAGACGGATGCCTTCCAGGCCAGCGAGTTCCCCGCCGGCCGCCGCTACGACCGGCTGCTGGCGATCACCCGCTCCGGCACCACGACCGAGGTACTGGACCTGCTCACCGCGCTACGCGGGCAGACCCCGACCACGGTGCTGGTCGGCGATCCCGACTCCCCTGCGGTGAGTGTCGCGGACGCCGCCGTCACCCTGCCGTTCGCCGACGAGCGCTCGGTGGTGCAGACCCGCTTCGCCACCACCGTGCTGGCCCTGCTCCGCGCCCAACTCGGCGACAACATCACGGCACTCGTCGCCGACGCGGAGGTCGCCGTGCGGGCCCCGCTGCCGATCGACCCGGGCCTGATCGAGCAGGTCACCTTCCTCGGCCGGGGCTGGACGGTCGGGCTGGCCCAGGAGGCGGCGCTGAAGTGCCGCGAGGCGGCCACGTTCTGGGCCGAGGCGTACCCGGCGATGGACTACCGGCACGGCCCGATCTCCGTGGCCGCCCCCGGCCGGCTGGTCTGGGCCTTCGGCGAGCTGCCCGACGGGCTGCCCGAGGACGTCGCCGCCACCGGCGCCGCGTTCGCGCACAGCCGCACCCACGGGGTGCGTACCGTGCTGGGCCGGTGGGCCGCCGGGCGTACCCCGGTCGACCCGATGGCCGACCTGATCCTGGCGCAGCGTTTCGCCGTCGCGCTGGCGACCAGTCGCGGGCTCGACCCGGACGCACCCCGGCACCTGAGCCGCTCCGTGGTGCTCACGTGAGTTCCTCGCCAGGAGATCTTGGTACGAATCTGCCCCCGCAGGGGCGCTCCCGCACCAAGATCTCCTCGCGGCGGGGTACGCCGCAGGGGATGCGGTGGTGAGTGGCGGGCAGGTTGCCGTCGCGCTGGACGTGGGCGGCACCGGGATGAAATGCGCGCTGATCGGCACGGACGGTGCCGTGCGGCACGCCGAACGGCACCCCACCGACGCCGGGCGCGGTCCCGATGCCGTGGTCGAGAAGATCCTCACGGTGGCCGAGGGACTGGCCGGCAAGGCGCGCGTGGACGGGCTCGATCCGATCGCGCTCGGCATCGTGGTGCCGGGCGTCGTGGACGAGGCGCGCGGCGTCGCGATCTGGTCGGCGAACGTCGGCTTCCGGGACGTACCGCTGCGGGAGCTGGCGTCCGCGCGGCTCGGCCTGCCCACGGCGCTCGGCCACGACGTGCGCGCCGGTGGCCTCGCCGAGGCGCGGCTGGGCGCCGGCCGCGACGCCGGGCACGTGCTCTTCGTGGCGATCGGTACCGGCATCGCCGCCGCGCACGTGGTGGCCGGCTCGGCCGCCACCGGAGCGCACGGCGCCGCCGGAGAACTCGGCCACATCCTGGTCCGCCCGGACGGGCCGGTCTGCGGTTGCGGTCGGCCCGGCTGCCTGGAGGCGATCGCCTCCGCCTCGGCCATCGCCCGCCGCTACGCCGAACTCACCGCCACCGAAACCGACACCACTACCGGCACCACCGGCCTCGCCACCGCCGACACTGCTACCGACACCACCGGCACCGGCACCGTCGACACTGCTACCGACACCGGCACTGGCACTGGCACTGGCACCACCGGCACCGGCACCGGCACCGGCACCCCTGATACCGGCACCGGGGCTACCGGACCTGTGGACAGCGCAGCGGACGAGGGGTCCGCCGCTGGAGCGGCCCCGGGGCGGACCATGGTGACCGCCGCCCAGGTGGCGGCCCGGGCGGCGGCGGGCGAGGAAGTCGCCAGCCAGGTCTGGCGAACGGCCGTCGAGGCGCTGGCCGACGGTCTCGCCACCGGCCAGGCACTCTTCGACGTGCAAACGATCGTGCTGGGCGGCGGCCTCGCCCAGGCCGGCGCCGGGTTGTTCGACCCGCTGCGGACCGCGCTGCGGGACCGCTTGACCTTTCACCGGGAACCACTACTGGTCCCGGCCGCCCTCGGCGACGAGGCCGGATGCCTCGGCGCCGCCCTGCTCGCCCTCGACCAGCTGGAGACGAGATGACCCTTCGGGTGAACGGCAAGGTGGTGACCCCGACCGGGGTGATCCAGCAGGGTTGCGTGGAGGTCAGGGGCGACCGGATCAGCGCCGTCGCGGAGTATCCGTCGATCCGGGACGGCCACTGGATCGTGCCCGGCTTCGTGGACATGCACACCCACGGCGGGGGCGGACACACCTTCACCACCGGCGACGCCGACTCCGCCCGTGCCGCCGCCCGCTTCCACCTGGGCCACGGCACCACAAGCATGCTGGCCAGCCTGGTCAGCGCGCCCTTCGAGCTGATGCGCTCGGCCACTGCGGCCTTCGCGCCGCTGGTCCGCGAGGGAGTGCTGGCCGGCATCCACTTCGAGGGGCCGTACCTCTCCGCCGCCCGGTGCGGCGCACAGAACCCGGAGTTCCTCCGCGACCCGTCCGCCGACGAGCTGACCGAGCTGATCAAGCTCGGCGAGGGGGCGGTACGGATGGTCACCCTCGCCCCCGAGCGGACCGGCGCGATCGAGGCCATCGGTCTGCTCACCGGGCAGGGTGTCGTGGTCGCGGTCGGCCACACCGACGCCACGTACGAGCAGACCTGCGCCGCCGTGACGGCCGGCGCCAGCGTGGGCACCCACCTGTTCAACGGGATGCGTCCGGTGCACCACCGGGACCCGGGGCCGGCGGTGGCGCTGCTGACCGCGCCGAACGTGTTCTGCGAGTTGGTCGCCGACGGGGTGCACCTGCACGAGGGCACCCTCACCTTCGCCGTCGCGACCGCCGGCCCGGAGCGGTGTGCGCTGGTCACCGACGCGATGGCCGCCGCCGGGATGCCGGACGGCGAGTACGAGCTGGGCGGTCAGGCGGTGACCGTGGCCGACGGGGTGGCCCGACTCGCCCGCGACGGCGCGATCGCCGGCAGCACTCTCACCATGGACGCGGCGCTGCGCCACGCGGTCGCCGTCGGCATGCCGGTGCCCGACGCGGTACGCATGGTGTCCACCACCCCGGCCCTGGCCGTCGGAATCGGCGACCAGGTCGGTGCCCTTCAGGCCGGTCTGCGCGCCGACCTGGTGGTGCTCGACGACGACCTGAACGTGGTGCAGGTGATGCGCGCCGGCAAGTGGGTGCAGTGATCAGCTCTTGGACATCTCGACACCGAGCACGGCCTGCTCGTCGGGGCGGTGCACAAGCACGTCGGTCAGGTACGACTGCACCGCCTGGCGCATCCCGACGTCCCGTCCGGCCCGCTCGGAGAGCAGCCACTTGTGCTCGATGATCTGGGCGAACAGCTCCTGCGGCTCCAGCTTGCGCCGCAGGTGCGCGGGTACCGCCCGGACCACCGGCTCGAACACCTCGGTGAGCCAGCGGTGGGCGGCCTGCTGCTCGTCGATCAGGTCGCTCTCCGCCCGGTACGCGTCGAGGTCGTTGAGTAGCTTGCGGGCCTGATTCTCCTCGGCGTCCAGGCCGGTCAGCCGGATCAGTCGCCGGTGGTGGTAGCCCGCGTCGACGACCTTCGGCCGGACCAGGTACCGCCCGTTGTCGATCGTCGACATGGCCACCTCGGCCACGTCGAAGCCCAACTCGTTGAGGCGGCGGATGCGTCCCTCGATGTCGTGTCGCGCGTCCCGCTCGACCTGCTGCTCGTAGGTGATCTCGTGCCAGAGGCGCTCGTACCGCTGCACGACCTCCTCGCAGACCACCTCGGGGTCGATCGACTCGTGCAGCAGGCCGGCGGCCTGAAGGTCCAGCGCCTCGCCGAAGATGTTGACCCGGGCGATCTCCAGGTCCTCGCCCCGTTGACCGTTGGAGAGAATGTTGCGCAGCGCCCCGGTCTCGGCGTCGACCAGGTACGCGGCAAAGGCACCGGCGTCCCGCCGGAACAGCGTGTTGGACAGCGAACAGTCGCCCCAGAAGAAGCCGGTCAGGTGCATCCGGACCAGCAGTGCGGCGAGCGCGTCGAGCAGCCGGCCCATCGTCTCCGGCCGCAGCGTGTGGGAGAAGAGCGCCCGGTAGGGCAGGGAGAACTGGAGGTGCCGGGTGATCAGCACCGGGTCGAGCGGCTCGCCGGCCTCGGACTCCCGGTCGGCGACGATCGCCACCGCACGCACCGACGGAAAGTCGATCCGCTCCAGGGCGCGCAGCAGGTCGTACTCCCGCTCGGCCACCCGCTCGCCGGTCTCCTTGACCGCGTACACGTATCCGCCCAGTTGCACGAAGCGCACCACGTGCCGGGAGATGCCCTGCGGCAGCGCGACCAGGTGCTCGGCCGGCCACTCCTCGAGCGGGGTCGACCAGGGCAGGTCGAGCAGCGCCGGGTCGACGAGAGCCGAAGTGATCCGCACGGCGTCCAGTCTGACGCGTGCCCGGCCAGAACGCTTCCCCACGTGGCTGGTCCCACAGCCACCCCCGCACCGCGCGAGCCCGGCCGCCGCGTCGGGCCGGTAGCGTGATCGGGTGCGGGAAACCATTACGGTACGCAGAGAGCTGCGCCTCGCGCCGGTCCGGCCGGCCGGCTGGTGGTTCGACGCCGTGCTGCTGGTCGCCCTGGTCGGGCTGACCGCCGCGCTCACCGCCGGGATGTTCTTCGGGCTCGACCGCGCGGTGGCCGACTGGGCCGACGCGCACCGCCCGACCGCCGCCCGGTGGATCGCGATCGTGCTCAACTATCTCGGTCAGGGCACCCCGCTGACGCTGCTCGCGACCGGTTTGGCCGGGTTGCTGGCGGTCCGGCTGCGCTCGGTGCGTCCCCTGCTCGTACCGGTGACCGCCTTCGTGTTCACCCTGCTGACCATCGGTCCGCTGAAGGTGTGGACGGCCCGGCCCGCGCCGAGCGCCAGCAGCAAGGAACCGTTCCTGCCGCCGGAGCAGACCCTCCCGCTCTTCCAGGACGAGCTGCCGGTCCGGTTCGCCCAGTCGTACCCGTCCGGGCACGTCGCCAACGCGATCGTCTGGTACGGCGTACTCGCCCTGCTGCTCGCGCCGCTGCTGGCCGACCTCGGCCGCGCGCTGCCCCGCCGGCTGGTGCTGGTGATCCGGATCGGGCCGCCGGCCGTGGTGCTCTGCACCACCACCTATCTGGGTTGGCACTGGTTGACCGACTCGGTGGCCGGGCTGCTGCTGGGGCTGCTGCTGGACCGGCTGCTGCACCGGGTGCCCTGGGATGACCTGCCGCTGCCCGCGAGGTTACGGCGATGGGACCGTCCGTTCACCCGGCCTGTCTAGGGTACGGCTGTGGATCAGTTGGCCCGCCGGTTGGGCGTACCGGATGCCGTGGTTATCGGTCTGGGGTCGATGCTCGGCGCGGGCGTCTTCGTGGTTTTCGCCCCGGCTGCGGCGGCGGCCGGCGGGACCGGGTTGCTTATCGCGGTGGCCGTGGCCGGTTTCGTCGCCTACTGCAACGCGACGAGTTCGGCCCGGCTGGCGGCCCGCTACCCCGAGTCCGGCGGCAGCTACGTGTACGGCCGGGAGCGGCTCAACCCGTTCGCCGGGTTCCTCGCCGGTTGGGGCTTCGTGGTCGGCAAGACGGCCAGTTGCGCCGCGATGGCGCTGACCATCGGGGCGTACCTCTGGCCGGGGCAGGCCCGGGTGGTCGCGGTGCTGGCGGTGCTGGCGGTGACCGCCGTGAACCTGCGTGGCATCGGCAAGACCGCCGCCGCGACCCGGGTCCTGGTCGTCCTGGTGCTCGCCGTGCTCGCCCTGGTCGCGGTGACCGGGGCCGGGCACGTCCGGCTGGACCGGCTGGCCGGCTCCGACTCCGTCGGGCGGGGCGTGCTCACCGCCGCCGGCCTGCTCTTCTTCGCCTTCGCCGGGTACGCCCGAGTGGCCACCCTCGGCGAGGAGGTACGCGACCCGCGACGCACCATCCCCCGGGCGATTCCGCTGGCGCTCGGCATCGTGCTGGCGATCTACCTCACGCTGGCGTTTGTCACCGTCGGCGTGCTCGGTGCCGACCGGCTGGCCGCCTCCGCCGCGCCGCTGGCCGACGTGGTGAGCGCCGCCGGTCTGCCCGGCCTGGCGTGGGTGGTCCGGGCGGGGGCCACCATCGCGGTGACCGGGGTGCTGCTCTCCCTGCTCGCCGGGGTCGGCCGCACCACCCTGGCCATGGCCCGCCGCCACGACCTGCCCGGCCCGCTGGCCGCCGTGCACCCCCGGCACCGGGTGCCGCACCGCGCCGAACTGGCGGTGGCCGCCGTGGTGATCGTGGTGGTCGCCCTGGCCGACGTGCGCGGGGCGATCGGCTTCTCCAGCGTCACGGTGCTGGTCTACTACGCCATCACCAACGCCGCCGCGCTGACTCTCGGCCGGGACCGGGAGCGCCGGTTGCCGGTGCAGTCACTCGCGGTCGCCGGGCTGATCGGTTGCGTGTTGCTCGCGGTCAGCCTGCCACTGACAAACGTGCTTGCCGGTTTCGGGGTGCTCGCTCTCGGCGCCGCCTGGTACGCGCTGCGCCCCGCCCGGCACTGACTCGACCCGGCCGGGCCAGGGTCACCCGCCGACCTCACTGACCTGGACGAACGGACGATCGTCCCACCACATCGCGTGGATGATGAAGCTGTGGTTCGGCTCGTTGAAGTAGACGGCCATGTTGTCCGGTGAGTTCTGCACCTGCTGCACGGCGTACCCGTCCGCCGGGGTGGCCGTGACCAACTCGACCACGCCCGTAGCGCTCATCCGGATGACCGCCTGACCGCCTTCGACTCGAAACGAGCGGACATAGCTGCGTACCCCGTCGGCTCCGGTGGTGACCGTCCAGCCGTCCTCGATGGTGCTCGTCGGCGCGGTGGCCCGCGGCGGTCTCGGCGTTGGTCGGCTGCTGCCCGTCGGGGCCGCTTCGGTCGTCGCCGACGTGGTCGGACGTGGAGCTGGCCGGGTCGTGGCGGGCACCGCCTCGACAGCCGACGAGGGCAGCGGCGCCGGCAGACCTGGTGCCTGCGTCGACGGCAGTTGGCTCAGCGGGATGTCCGGCACGGCGGGCGTACGCAGCACGGGCAGGATCGCCATCGAGGCGAGCAGGATGCTGGACGCGGTGGCGATGCACCACCCCACGATCGGTGTCCACCGGGAGAACGGCACCGGGACATCGTCTCATTTACCCATATGGTGTACGCCATGGCGCTGATCCTGTTGGTCGAGGACGACCGCAACATCGCGGCTGCCCTCACCCGTGCGCTCACCGAGGCCGGTCACGTCGTACGGCCAGCCGGCCGCGCCGCCGAGGCGTTGAAGATCGCCACCGAGGAGCGGCCGGACCTGGTCATCCTTGATCTGGGCCTGCCCGACATCGACGGTGCCGACGCGCTGCGGATGATGCGCTCGGTCTCCGACGTGCCGGTGATCGTGGCGACCGCACGCCGCTCCGAGACCGACATCATCAGCCTGCTCAGTGCCGGTGCCGACGACTACGTGACCAAACCGTTCTCCGGCGGACACATCCTGGCCAGGATCGACGCGGTGCTGCGCCGGGCCCGGCCGGCCGCGGACCAGGCCGCCAAAGTGATCACCGTGGGCGAGTTGACGATCCGGCCCCGGCAACGCCTTGCCGAGTTGGCCGGGCGGCCGTTGCAACTGACCCGGCGCGAGTTCGACGTGCTCGCGTACCTCGCCGAACGGGTCGGCCAGGTGGTCAGCCGCCGTGAGCTGATGACCGAGGTCTGGCAGCAGGCCCGCATCGGCGAGGAACAGACCATCGACGTGCACATCTCCTGGCTGCGTCGCAAGCTCGGGGAGACCGCCGCGAAGCCCCGGTTCCTGCGCACCGTACGCGGCGTCGGCGTGATGATGGTCGACCCCCGATGAGGTGGGCGCTCAACCGGTTGGCCCTCGCCATCACCTCGATGGTGGCGCTCGCCTTCCTCGTGCCGCTCGCCGTGGCGACCGGTCAGATCGCCGAGGACCGGGCGGTAAGCGACGCCCGCCAGCAGGCCACCTCGCTGGTCACCGTGCTGGGCATGGACGCCGACCCGACGCTGCTCACCAACGCGGTGGCCAGCACCACCGCGGGCAGTACGGGTCGACTCGCCGTACACCTGCCGGACCTCGTGCCGGTCGGCACCTCGCACGTCACCGACGCCCAGGTGCAGACCGCCGCCCAGAACCGCCGGCCGACGCTGGCCCCGACGGGCGACGGCGTGGCGTACCTCCAGCCCACGGTGCTCGCCGACGGTCGCACCGTGATCGTCGAGGTGTACGTGCCGGGGGCCGAGTTGCGGCGCGGCGTCCGGACCGCCTGGATCGTGCTCGGCGCGCTGGCGGTCGGGCTGGTCGCCGGCTCGACGCTACTCGCCGACCGGCTCGGCAGCCGACTCGTACGCGCCACCCGGGAGCTCTCCGACTCGGCCCGTCGGCTCGGCGGCGGCGACCTGACCGTCCGGGTCGAACCGAAGGGCCCACGTGAACTCCAGGACGCCGCGCACTCGTTCAACACCATGGCTGGCGACCTGCGGCGCCTGATGGACCGGGAACGCGAGCTCTCCGCCGACCTGTCGCACCGGTTGCGTACCCCGCTTACCGCGCTCCGCCTCGACGCCGAGGCGATGCCCCCGGGCCCGATCGGTGACCGCATGCGGCAGGCATGTGACCTGCTCGACGAGGAGTTGGAGGCGATCATCCGCGGGGTCCGGCGCGGCACCGACGGGCAGCGCAACCAGAGCGCCGACCTGGTGGAGGTGCTGGCCGACCGGCTGGCCTTCTGGTCGGTGCTGGCCGAGGACCAGGAGCGTCCGTGGGAGGTGGCGGGCGGTGACGTACCGGTGGTGCTGCCGATGCCGCGCAGCGAGCTGATCCTGGTGGTGGACGCGATGCTCGGCAACGTCTTCTCGCACACCCCGGACGGCACCGCGTTCCGGGTCAGCATCTCGCCCGACGGGCTGCTGGTGGACGACGCCGGGCCGGGCATCGCCGACCCGACCAGAGCGGTGCAGCGGGGCGTGAGCGAGGCTGGCTCTACCGGCCTCGGCCTGGACATCGTGCGGCGGGCCGCAGAGACCGTCGGCGGCCAACTGATGGTCACCCGCAGTCCGCTCGGCGGTGCCCGGGTCGGCATCCTGCTGCGGCCCGCCGATGCTGTTCCGGAGCAGCCCAGGAGCGACCGTCGCCGAGTTTCATGATCCTTTCGGGGTTCGTTAAGGCTCCTTTATGGAATTCCGGCTTAGCGTCTCGCCATCACCGCTGGATCGAGTCGCCCGGAGTCCCCATGCGCAGAAAGATCACCTATCCACTGGCAACCCTCGGCCTGGTCGCCACGAGCCTGGCGGTGCCGTCCCCCGCCCAGGCCCACGGATACGTGTCCAACCCGCCCAGCCGGCAGGCGCTGTGCGCCGCCGGTACGGTCCGGGACTGTGGCCCGATCCAGTTCGAGCCACAGAGTGTCGAGGCGCCGAAGGGTTCCCAGCGCTGCGACGGCGGGGTCGGGCAGTGGTCGGTGCTCTCCGACGAATCCCGCAACTGGCCGGCCCGGAACGTGGGCAGCTCGGTGACCTTCACCTGGGTGCTGACCGCCCGGCATCGGACCGCCGACTGGCAGTACTTCATCGACGGCACCAGGATCGCCACCTTCGACGGTGGGAACGCCCAGCCGGACGCGACCGTGTCCCACACCATCAACCTGAGCAAGTTCCCGGGTCGGCAGCGGCTGCTCGCGGTCTGGAACATCGGCGACACCCCGATGGCCTTCTACAACTGCGTCGACCTGAACGTCAGCGGTGGCGGCGCCCCGCCGGCCGCAGCTCCGCCCGCCGAACCGCCCGCCGCCCCGCCCGCCGAAGCACCGCCCGCCGAGCCGCCCGCCGCCCCGCCGGCTGCGGCACCGCCCGCTGCCGCACCGCCGGCCGCACCGCCCGCCGCAGAGCCGCCACCGGCCGGCGACGGCGCCGCCTGGGCAGCCGGCGTCAGCTACCGGACCGGCGACGTGGTGACCTACCAGGGCAAGCGCTACCAGTGCCGGCAGGGCCACACCTCGCTGCACAGCTGGGAGCCCTCGATCTACACCCTCGCGTTGTGGCTTCCGCTGTGAGGCGCCGGCTGGTAGCTGCCGTCCTGCTCGCGCCGTTCCTGCTCGGCGCGTGCAGCACGCCCGACGCGGAGTCCCGCCCGGCCGCCGGTGACCCGGTGGGCTCCGAGACGGTCGCCGAGATCAAGGCGAGCGAGGACTACAACGACACCGACGTGATGTTCCTCCAGATGTTCGTCCATCACCAGCGGCAGGGCCTACAGATGACCGCCACTGCGGCAGACCGGGCGCAGGACCCCGAGTTGCAGACGCTGGCCCGCGCGGTGCAGGCCACCGAGCAGGACGAACTGACGATGATCGAGGGTTGGCTCGAAGACTGGGGCAAGCCCACCGAGGTCGACACCGCACCCAACCTGCATGCCGATCATGGTGGGCTGCCCGGCACCGGCCCGGCCGAGATCGCGGCGTTGACGACGGTGCCGGACGCGGAGTTCGACACCACGTTCCTGAGCCTCTTCCTGGCCCATCAGCACAACGCGATGGAGCTGGCCAACCTCGTCAAGGACGGCGGTAAGAACGCCGACACCAAGGCCTTCGGCGAGCGAGTGCGAGCTTCCCGGCAGGGCGAGATCCAACAGATGCTGAAACTCATGAACAAGTAGCGGCCTACTCTGCCGGCTCGCGGGATTCCGGCACTTCGGGCGAGGGCTCGGGCGGGGCGGCCCGGCGGAGCAGGGCATTCAACCCGGCCCGCCGGGCCACCACGGTCAACCGGTCCCCGGCCGCGATCGGCTGACGCCGCTCCGGCGTCCAGTCGTACCGCTGGCCCGGCCGGGCATGCGCGAGCAGACGCACGCTGCCCGTCCGACTGACCGTGCCGAGCGGACGACCCTCCAGGGCCGAACCAGCGGCCACCGCGATCTCGGTGACCAGCAGGGCGTGCCGGCCAACCGGAATGGTGGCGATCACCGCCCGGTCCAACAGCGCGGCGGCGAACGACGGCGCGGCCAGATAGGAGACGCTACGCGAGGTGCCGATGCCGAAGGCCCGCTGCACCCGCTCGGCGAAGTCACCGTGACTGGCACTCGATGTTTGCCCCACCGCGCCACTCCGACGTCAACACCATCCACCAACAGGCGCACGGATTCGGATTCGCTTGCGGCTGATTCCACCGAACATCATCGGCGTCGCTGGTGACAGCAGCCATGACAGCAACACCCACGCACGCCGGGACATACGGCGAATCTGATGTCCCAGGCCATCACCGGTGGAGGAGCGGCGAGCCAGCCGGGAGCTCCACGCCGCCAGGGCACCGATCTGGACGGCTTACGAGTAGACGTCCTTGCGATGCCCGACCGCGTGGATGGTCAACTCGTCACCGTCGAGGCGGTAGAGGACCCGATAGTCACCGACACGCAGACGCCGCCCGGATCCGTCGCGCATCTCGGTCGAGCTCTGTGGCTCAGGGTCGGAAACCAGGCCGAGGATCGCGCTCAGGACGGCCAGGAACGTTGCGGGGCTGCTTGTGTAGCCAGACCAGCACATCCCGGTCGATCTGAACCTTCACGCCGCCGCACCGCCGGCCCGGTCGGCCAGCAGCGCCTCCACCTCACGAGGATCGACCCCGAGTGACTCCAGAGCCGCCGACAGCGGCACGAACTGGCCCTCGGCACGGGAACGAGCGATCACCGCAGCGTCCCTGCGGTCCCGGAACGCCTCGATCTCCTCCCACTCGTCAATGCCCACCAGCACGGCCACCGGCCGCTCGTACTTCGTGATGATCACCGGCTCCCCGGTGCGCTCAACCCCGTCCAGCACCCGACCCGCGCCATCGCGAAACTCCCGCAGCGTAATCCTCACCATGCACGAGCTGTACCACGCGGTACCGTATAGCTCAGGGGGCAACGGGCAGCATCAGCTCCGAGACGCCATCCAGGCTCTGCCACCGAAGCAGCCACCGGGCTAAAAGTTGCTTCACCTAATCAAGCAGTGAGCCAGCCGGATCAAGGGGGTCGACCAAGATCCGACTAGCTCAAAACTGCTCTACAGGATTCAAGTACGGCCCGGCAGAGCCGGGCCGCGCGCACGCGCTACGGCCTACGGCCCCGCGCGCACGCCCACCAACACCAGGCCGGCCACCACCGAGGGCTGACCGAGTCGGCGCCGAGGCCGTGACGATCGCTCAACCACGGAGCCAACAATACGGTTCCGGCAATCGACGCCGCACCGCTACGCGGCACGCCACCGCAACTCCTGCCCCAGCATGCGCCAGCGCCAAGAAACGAGGCGCACCACCCTTGCAGCAGCCATCAATCTATGCGCATGTGATGCACATGCTTGACGGCAACCCTGACGGCAACGCAGACCAACCGCCAACGACCCGTAGGACCAACCGACACGCTCCGCATACGCGGACGTCCCCGCGCCGCAGCCGCACAACACACATTACTGGGACAGTTCGCCGCCGTTTCACTTCGAGCGAAGGGCATAGGTTTCGATGTCATCCAGGGCGTCCTGTGCAATTCCTCCGAACGCGGAGCTCTGAATCAAGTCGTGTAATACAGGCAGCACAGCCTGCCGACCAACTTCCCGGTGTATGCGAGCGAGGTGCCCCAGGCACGTGATTGCCAATGATCGCACCCGCATTTCCATGTCATCGTCTGCAACCACACCTAACAAGATACTTTCAACCCAAGCACGATCCGGGTCATGGTATGTGAGGGACAGTAAAGCATCAGTCGCCTCCGCGAGACCACTACCATGAACGTCGGCGAGCATCGCTGCACGCCAGGCGGGGTCAGGTTGCGCTGGATCCATCAACGGATGTTCCCCTTACGATCGACAAGCCCGCCTCGGCGTAACGCGTTCTGCATGTCAACATGCAGATCACCCCACGGTTTGACATGGCCATGCCAAATGTTGTTTACCCCGCCGGCGCCGTCACACCCGCATGCTGCTTGGCGTGTCCGGTCGAGTACGACAATTCCACCGCTATCCCTATCAACTCCGACGCGCCTGGGCGACGTACCCTTTACCTGGACCGAATTCTCTAAGGCAGCCTGACCATTTGTCGGCTCAGCACTGTTCATTCCGCGCGAAGTGCCGCGAGCGGTGGCCCCGCGCTTTCCGCCAGCCTCGTAAATGTCTCCGCCGCAGTTATGCACCAATACCGGCGTGGTGCCGGCCACCACATAGTACGTGTGGGATTTTCACCCCGTCACGCAATGCGACTTGAGTTCTCGCCTCATCGGCATGCCTCACATCAGAGCCCACCATCTGGCAATTCCGGAGAGGTTAGGTACTCCGTTGGCCCCTTCCCATCTTCCCAGAAAACCCAAAGGCGCATACATTTTGGGCAATGCAAAACAATTCTCGCCAACCCGAAGAGGTGGGAGCTATCGAGATCCACATCGAACTCACGACGAGACAGCAAGAGCAGGCTGTCGTCGGGATCGTCATCCCTTAGGATCGTCCCGCACACACAAATCATCTTGGCCACCACTACCCGCCCATAAATTCCAGGCCACCGATCGGCTGCTTGCCCCAGCTTCCGATCATCCCATTGACTCTTCCCAGCGCATTGCCGAACTGGCCTGCCGACAGGCCCGTGCCGCTAAGGTCAACAATGACGCCACCCCCATTCACCTGGGAATGTTTCTTGGCAACATTGGTCAGGACGTTGTTGATGGATCGGCTTGTTGGCGAATAGACATCCCAGGCACACCATCCACCAGCAGATCGCTAGTCATTCCTCCTGATCTTGTGCCAACCGGATCACGAAGAACAACGTTACCTCCACGAGCCGCCAGGTGCTGCGCAGCCGCAACCTCAGATGCGGACGGATTCGCTGCCGACACTCGGAGAGATCCCAAATTTGGGCCAGCGATTACCCCTTCCCCACAGTTGTGTACGAGTACGGGGGTGTTGCCCGCGATCACATAGTACGTGTGGCATGTTCGCGGGCCAGCACGGAGCTTAGCTGTTGGGACTGCGGATTTGACCTGCGGTTTTGTGGCAGCCTTCTGCCGGCGCCGATGCGCCCCAAGGAAGTTGACGGCTACCGTGACGGCAACCCGGAGAGACGGCCACGCACCGCAGGCACCGACGGCCGTGTGCACTCAACCACCAGGTTTACTGTTCGCTATACTCATCGGGTGGCAACCGGCGAGTGGGAGATGCATCTCGTAGACGAGGTAAGGGACTGGATCGACAGCCTTGATCCAGTAGCCCATGCACGTGTCGTGCAGGCCCTCGACCTGCTCGCCGAGGCGCCGGTCCAGGGCTCGGCCGACCGCTGGTCGACACGATCCACGGCTCGACGATCGCCAACCTCAAGGAGCTACGCCCCGGCAGCGTACGCATCCTGTTCGCGTTCGACCCCTGGCGTTGCAGCATCCTGCTCGTCGCCGGCGACAAGGCCGGACGCTGGAACCAGTGGTACACCGAAGCCATCCCGCTGGCCGAGCTCCGCTACGAGACGTACCTGAAAGAACGCACCGAGGAAGAAGGCGGCACGCCATGAGCAGCTACACGCGGTGGAGCGACATCCGCAGCGACCACGTCGAGCGGGCCGGCGGCCAGGAAGCGGTCGACGCAGGCAAACAGGAACTGCTCGCGACGATCGTCGGGCACCGGCTCGCCGAGATCCGCCGCACCCGAGGACTGACCCAGCAGCAGGTCGCCGAACGCATGGGCGTGACCAAAGGACGCGTCTCCCAGATCGAACAGGGCAAAATCTCCGGCCAAGACGTCCTCGCCCGCTACGCCGCCGCCATCGGCGGACGCCTCCACCAGGCCATCTACTTCGACGACGGCAACATCGCCGCCATCGCATAACGGGAGCGTTCGGATCCCCGGGAGCAGTTAACCCGGAACAGGCTGGTCCAAATCTGCTCTACATAATCAAGAGCGGCCCGGCTGACGCCGGGCCGCGCGCACGCGCTACAGCCGTCCCGGCCCCGCGCGCACGCGCCCACGCAAAAGACCACCCGAACCCGCCAGACGCAGCCAGCCACCGGCGCGGCAGCAAGCAGTCATCGAGACACCAGGCCGCGACGATCCCTTCACCGAGCAAGCGCCGCCATGGCTTCCGGGGATCGACGCCGCGACGCTTCGCGCCGCGCCACCGGACGTCCTACCCTCATCGTCAAGGTAGGACGGATTACATCTATACATGTATATGCATGATCACCGATTGACAGCATCGCTGACAGCAACCCCGACGAACAGCCATGACCACCAGCGCACGACGGAGTGGCACCAATACGCTTGGTAGTAGCGCCACTCCGCCTGCAATTGCGCTATCGATCACCGCACGCAAGGCAGTCTTGTGCCTTCTGTTGTCCGTTAGCCGACCGCCTCATCGCCAATCGCGCGAAGGACATCCGCAAGCCAGACAAGCCCGTAGCCAAGCACCCTTGATTCATCCTCCAGCATCCCGGAGAGGTTTTCCCACGACTCGGAGATTTGCCCGATCGTAAGGTCACGTGGCTCGTTATACACGTCGTATCGCGCCGACTCCGGAATCGACCAGAAGTAATCTTTCGCGATCGAAAGCTCCGCGCCCGACCTTCCAGCTACGTGGGACACGAGCAGCTCAAACACCTGTCGCAACTGGTCTACGGACACCCGCACCACTGGTTCTGACATCAGCACATCCCGCCTAGCCTTTTGAGATTATCGACCTGCTTGTTGAAGCCGTCGATCTCTTTCTGTAGGTGCTTGATTCGACCGTCGATAATACGCTGCCGGATCTCTGGCGTCGGCGCATTCTTGAGACGACCTTCGTTGTCGAAGGCGTCTGGGTTAGCGCGGTAGGCATCCAACTTCGCCTGGTGTTCAGCGGAGCGCGCTTGCAGCGACCTCAGCGACCTTTGCTGCTCGGGTGTAAGCCCGCCATCGTTGTGCACGAGCACCGGCGTGTTGCCGGCCAGCACATAGTACGTGTGGATGTCTGCGACGGTGAGGTTGTAGGCGGTGCCCTGCTGGACGGTGTTCCAGTCGACTCCCGTGACGGTGAGGGTCGCCCCGTTGGCCGTGTGCAGCAGGTCGCCAGGGTCGAGATCCTGACTGTCCTGCCACTGCTGGTCGGTCACGTTCCAGAACGGGTGGTCCTCCGTGGTGGTGACTTCCCCGCCACTCACCTTCAGATCGACGAGCTGGTCCTCGTGGACCCACAGGTGGGTCACCTCTCGGGCGCCTTCCTCCCCCGTTTCGGGGTCGGTGGCCAGGACAACGTCGCCGACCTCGACATCCTCGATCGGCTTCTTGCTGCCGTCCGCCATCACGACTTCGGTGTCACCGCTGAAGCTGCGGAAGCCACAGGCACCCCCAGCACCACCACCACGGGCCGCCGATCGCGCTCCGGCACCTGCCATACCCACCGACGTGCGCAGCCCTGCCCCACCGGCAAGGCCGAAGGCCCCTGCACCGAGGGCTGGCAGGAGAACCGCACCACCTGCGCCCAGCACACCGCCGACGGCCCCACCGAGGACGGCTTCGCCAGCGAGCTGCAAGAAGCTTTCCTCGTCGGCGTCCAGGCTGTTGGTGGTCAATGAGGCGACATAGCCGCCGACGAACCCGCCGATCGCTGCGCACCCGACGGCACCCACACCGAAGCTGCCGGCGGTGCAGGCTCCGCCGACGATGACACCGGCGGCGACACCGGCCACCGCGCCCACTGCCCCGGCGTTACGGCACCAGAAGCTGGACTGGCACTCCCGCTGCTTGCGTTCTCTTTCGGCGCGTTCGTTGCTGGCCTGCCGGAACGCCTCGCGCTGCTGCTGACAGCTGGATCCACAAGCTGGGGGAACGTACTTCTTGATGATCTTGATTTCGTTCTTGCCGGAGGAAGTGGTGGTGACGTGAGCGCGGTCCCCGGTGTCCTCGTTGTTCTCCGTGAAGTACAGGCCGGTGGGATCGGCATTGTCGATCGGGTTGTTCCCGCCGTACTGGTACCCGTTGTACTGAGCGGGGCTGTCCGCGACCAGGACCGGGTCCACCGAGATGAACCGGCCGAGCGTCTGGTCGTACTGTCGGGCACCGACGTTGGTCAGACCGGTGGGGTCGATGTCCCCACCGACGAAGCCCTTGTTGTTCACCCAAACCGGGTTCGCGCCGCGCGGCGCACCGTACGGAGTTTGACGGCGGATCGAAACCGCCTGCGTGCCGGCGTTCACCGCGACCTGCTGGGTGCCCTGATGATCGTTGAAGAGCCAGGTCAGGTCCGTGCTCGCCGAACCGCCCGTGCGGGATGCGCAGACGTTGCCGGCGAAGCTGTAGTAGCGGGTGCCGGTGTTGACGCTGCCTTCCCGGCGGATCTCCTGCCCCGGCAGGTAGAGAGTCGTGCCACCGCTGTCCCGACGGATGATCCTGGTGCCGTTCGGGTCGTAGATGTTGGTCTCGATGGTCTGGCCGCCAGCTGAGACGGTGGTCAGCTTGCCCTCGGCGTCCCAGCCCAGGGTCTGACTGTTGGTGCCGGTGCCACAGTCGTTCGCGGCGGTGCCGGTCGGCCGGCAGATGGTGTTCCCGGCGCCGTCGTAGGCGTAGGTGTTGACGACGTTGCTCTGGCCGGGCGCCTCGGTCGTCATCGCGGTGACGGCGTGTGGGCGTACCGCGTCCTGGCCGCCGGTCGGCACCGCGTAGGTGCGGGTGGTGTCGCCACCGGCGGTGTGGCTGGTCTCGGTCAGGCGGGAGTTGGTGGTGTTGAAGGTCCAGTCGTGCCAGTACGGCGCCGGACCCCCCAGGTTGGCCACGCTGGGATCGGTCTGGCAGTCCACTCCGGACTTCGGGGTCCACGCCGTGCTGAGCCGGCCCAGCGGATCCTGCCGGAAGCACTGGGTTTCGGCCTGGCCGATCTGCGGCTTCTCCTCGATCGAGGTGATGTTGCCGCTGTCGTCGTAGGTGTAGTTGCGGTCGGAGACGGTGCCGACGGTGGTTTCCCGCTGCACGGTGGTGCGGTCGATGCGACGGGTGGCTTCGTCGCGGTAGACGGTGTCCTGAGTCCACACGCCGCCGGGCATCTTGTAGATCGAGCCGTTGCGTTCGCCGTAGGCGGTGTAGCTGGCGGTGGCCATCGTGCCGGCTGCTCCGGTGAGGCTGGTGTCCAGCCGGACGGGCATTCCGGTGGTGTCGTCGTATTCGGTGGTTACCTGCTCGGTGACCAGCCCACCACCGGACGGGTAGGAAATCGACGTCGGGGCACCGGTCGCCGCCGAATAACCGTAGGCGTAGATGTAGGTGCCGCTCAGGCCGGTCTCGTTGGTGGGGATGACGTAGTTGACACCCTTGGGCTGGTAGCGGCCGTCGAAGCTGCGCACCTGCCACCGGTAGGCGTTGGTGCTGCCGGCCGGGTCGTAGCGGATCGCCTGAGTGAGCTGGCCCTTGAAGCCGCTCTGCCCGGAGTAGAGCGTGTCGTACTTCCACTCGGCACGCAGCGCTCCGGTGGCGGAGTCGTCCCGCAGCTCCTTCTTCCGACCCAGCTCGTCGTAGCCGTACCAGAGCACCTCACCGCGGGCGTCGGTGGTCTTGACCAGGTCGTTCTCGTCGTTGAAGGTGCTGGTCGTCGTCCCCTTGTCGGGGTCGGTCGTACGCCACAGGCGGCCCTTGGCGTCGTACTCGTTGACCCACCGGTTTCCCGCCGGGTCGACGGTCCTGACCAACTGGCCCTTGCGGTTGTAGACGTACTGGGTCTCCTGGTAAGCCCCATCGACACCAGCCGTGGTGGTGTGCTGGCGCAGCCCCACGACGCGGCCCTCGCTGTCGGTCACCGTCGTGGTCGGGGTGCCGCCCTTCGGTGGGGTGACCTTGGTCAGGTCGCCCTCGTGGTCGGTGACGGTACGCCACTTCTCCACCAGGTTCGTTTCTCCGTCCCCGGCGAGGAAGATCGCGTTCGTGGGGCGAGACGCCCGGTCGAACACCGTCTTGGAGACGGCGGGGAGAGACCATTCCGGCTCCCACCACAACGTGCCGGAAGGTGCCCCGGGCTCGGCGTGTGCCCCATAGGCGGTCGCGGCGCGGCCGAGACTGTCGTAGATCGTGTCGGTGACCACCCGGTTTCCAGTGCCGTCCACCGCCGGACTCTGGGTCTGCCGGGAGCGCAACAACCCGTCGAGGATCTCGTACGAGCTGACGTAATTGCCGTTCGCGTTCAGCGCCTGCGTCCTGACGAACGGATAGGCGTTGCGGCTCGCGGCGAAGGTGTAGGTGTACTGCGCGGATGGGGTGTTCGGGTTGGCCGCCTTGGTCCAGCCCAGCCCCCACACCTTGCTGACGCGGCCGAGTGCGTCGTACTCGACGTCCGAGACGATCCTGTTGTTGGGATCAGTGGCCTTGACGGTCGAGCCCCAGTAGGGGTTGGTTTCCACGGACGAGGTCCAGCTGAACGGCGCAGGGCCCGTCGTGGTCACCTTCGTGACCGGGCCCCCCACCGCCGGCGTATAGGCGGTCTTGGTGACGTTGCCCTTGATGTCGGTCGCGCTAACCGGCCGACCGGCGGAGTCATAGTTGCCCTGTGACACCACCTGCCACACCGTGCCGGTGCTGGGGGCCCAGTCCTTGAGCTGCTCGCTCTTGGTCACCAACCCGAACGTCGGCGCGGTGTCGACGCTGCTGGCCCCGTCGTAATAGGTCCGTGCGTCGGAAATGACGTCATCGACGGAGGTCGGATTGGTGCCTGCGTCCGTTCAGGTTCATCATCGCGTTTTCCGACCGCCAACACAGGTCACCGGTGTCCCTGGTGTTGTTCGCGCCGCCCTTCTTCCGGTCCTCCGCACACGGCACATACCGCCGCTCGATGAACCCCGGCGAGTAGTCGAAACCCTCACCGATCCACGACGGCTGGTTGTTCGTCACCTCGGATCGGCCATCCACGGCTGCCGACGAGTACGCCAGCGCGACCGATGGCTCCGGGCCAGTCGCCGGCGGCGTACGCAGCGGATAGTTCCACGAGAAGTCGCCGGAGGACCCGCCCGACGACCAGGTCGACGACGGTGCCAGGCTGGTGGCGGTGAAGTCACCGTCCGCGCCCGAGCCCGCCGCCGCCAAGGCGAGGAGGGAACCGCTGGGCTGGGATGTCGTCTCACCCGACAGGCGTGCCCGCTCCACGGATGAGGTCGCGGTGGGGATGGCGGTCACCTCGGCGGTGGCCACTCCCGCACCGAGGTCATTCGTGGTGGGAAGTGGCACCGATCGGCATTCCGGTGCATCGGGCGTGGACAACGCGCATTCCGGGACCTGCCACAGCCGCAGCCGCGACGCCCAGGACCCACCCACCGCGTGCCGGAACGAACTGTAATCCACCGACACTTTTGCCTTGCCGGCAGCGACCCCGACCGGCGTCGAGACTTTCAGCATCAGGCCGTCACGCCATCTGGCCGGCACCGATTCCCGATCCAACACCTGCACATCCACGCCGGTGACGCGCGCATCGGCCGTACCGCCGCCGCGGGCGACCCAGACCGGCAGAGCACCCGCCCTGACTCCCCGGCCAGCCCCGCTCGACGAATCGAGCCTCACCCGGGCGCTACTCGCCGCCGGCCACGCCGGCTTCGGCACCGGTGTCTCCTGCATCAGCTTCTGCGCCCACGCCCGACCCGACACTGGGCCACCGTGCGAATCGAGCTTCTCCACTAGCGGCCGCGCCGGCTCCGCCCTCGGGACAGCGGCCTCGGCCGGTACGCCGACCAGCAGCGACGCTGCCACGGGGACGACCGTCAGGCCGGCGATCCACCGGCGCAGGCGGCCAGCGCGATAAGGATTCCGTCGTGGCTGCCGCAGAACGTGGGCAGGTTGTGCAGATATCATGCTTTCTCCCGGTAAGACAGCCGCACGGAGTATCGGGTTCACCTGAATGTCGGCCTGCCCTCGTGGCTCGCACCACCAGGTCCACATCGGAGAGCACGTTCGGGTAGGTCAGTGAGTCCTCCGACAGCGTCGGTACCGGCAACGCCCCTGGCCACGACAACGTGACCGTCCGCCCGGCCCGGCAGCGCGGTCACCTCGGCGAACTCTGTTCGAGAGTCGTCCACCACCACCGGCTGCCCGCATTAGATCGCCAGCGCACTCGCCTCGACCTCCGTGCTGGCGACCTCTGGGCACTCTGGTGCCGCCGCAGCCACCGGCTCGGGTGCTGGCACACCGATCACCCCGACAGCCACCACAGCCGTCATCCCAGCGGATAACCCACGCTGCCACCGAACGCCCACGACACGCACCCCCGACAGAGAGCAAGCAGTGGCAGAGACAGTAGGGCTACGGCCTCAGTTGAGTTGCCCCGTGCCGAAGGTGACGACGCAGCCACCCACAGCTAATGATCAAAATTGATCGATCTGAAGCTAGTTCGACGTCGATGAATCACTCAAGGTGATCAAGAACGGTTCGATGACTTTCTATATGTGATCTGGGGCACACTTTCCCCCAAGCTCTGTCGCCACTGACCGACGCGCGGTTGGTTCAGCTGCGAGGTTCGGGCAGCACCGGATCAGGGTCGGGCGGGGGTGGGGCGGCCCGGCGGAGCAGGGCATTCAACCCGGCCCGCCGGGCCACCACGGTCAACCGGTCCCCGGCCGCGATCGGCTGACGCCGCTCCGGCGTCCAGTCGTACCGCTGGCCCGGCCGGGCATGCGCGAGCAGACGCACGCTGCCCGTCCGACTGACCGCGCCGAGCGGACGACCCTCCAGGGCCGAACCAGCGGCCACCGCGATCTCGGTGACCAGCAGGGCGTGCCGGCCAACCGGAATGGTGGCGATCACCGCCCGGTCCAACAGCGCGGCGGCGAACGACGGCGCGGCCAGATAGGAGACGCTACGCGAGGTGCCGATGCCGAAGGCCCGCTGCACCCGCTCGGCGAAGTCACCGTCGAAGAGTCGCAGCACCACCCGCAGTTCGTCGTTGATGGTCCGACCGTTGAGCGCCGCCCGCAGGTTGGCCCCGTCATCGGTGGAGACCACGACCAGCGCCTGGCAGGTGGCCACCGAGGCGGCGCGTAACGTCTCCTCCTGCGCCGCGTCCCCCACCACCAGCGGTACGCCCAGCCGCCGGGCCAGCCCGGCACCCCGGGCGTCCCGGTTCTTGTCGATCGCCACCACCTCGACGCCGAAGTCGTTGAGCTGGGCCATCACCCGGGTGCCGATGTTGCCCAGCCCCACCACCACGACGTGCCCGGAGCGCTCGGGCAGGATCCGCCCGGTGTGCAGGGCCAGCCGGGCGTTTACCACGCCGTCGACCACCACCGCCGTGATCAACGGGATCAACGCCAGCCCGGCGAGGTTGAGCAGCACCTGCATGACCTGTTCGGCACCGCCCCTGTCGGTGTCCGGATCCTGCCCGGTGAGGGTGGTGACCAGGGTCAGGTACACCGCGTCGGCCAGATTGACCTCGGCCGCGTAGGCGTACAGCCCGCCCAGCGCGCCCACCACGGCGAGCAGCAGGATCACCGCGATGCCGATCTTGCGGGTGGCGAAGCTGCGGATCGCCCGCAGCACCAGCGCCAGCGGTCGGCGACGTCGCCGGGCGCGGGCCAGCCGACGGGCGGCCAACTCGGCGCCGGCCGGTCGGCCCGCCGCCTCGGCGAGCACCACGTCCGCCTCGCGATCGTTCGCCGGCAGCACCAGGTCCTGCTGGGCATCGCGGGTGTCGGCCACCCCGCAGACGACCTCGCTGGGGCGTACGTCGTCGCGGCGGGCCAGATAGAGGGTGCGTCCGCCGTGCCGGAAGTGGGTGGGCGCCACCTCGCCGAGCGCGGCGGCGACGAAGGCCGGCGCGGCCATCGACGTGTCCGAGAGGACCGACGAGTCCGGAAAGATCTGCCGGACCCCGTTGGCCAGGCCGGTGTTGAACATCCGCACCACCAGTCGCAGCCGGGGCTCGACCTCCTGGGCGCAGAGCGCGGCGTGCATGTTGCCCACGTCGTCCTGGTGCAGCAGGGCCAACCCCGCCGCCCCGGCCAGCCCGGCCCGGCGGAAGGCGAACTCGTCCAGCCGGTCGGTCCGGATCACCTCGACGCCGGGCAGGTCACGGCCGTCCGGCCCGGGAGAGCGCCGACGCTCGGGCACGATCAGCGTGATCCGCAGTCGCCCGGCCTGCGTCTCACCGGCGCGCAGCGCCCGCACCACCCAGTAGGCGAGTGGATCCTGCCCGCAGATGACGTAGTGCGCCCGCTCACCGTTGGACCGCAGCCGGCGGCCGGCCCGCAGGGCCCGATCGAGCAGCGGCTCCGCCATGCCCGCATGGTAATCACCGGGTCGTACCTCCGCAGTCCCCCAATGATCATGAAAGTCGCTCGTCCGGCATGTCCGCGCCGGTGACGGGTACGGCACCCGGCATGCAGACGTTCCTGCCGTACCCGGACTTCCTGGCCAGCGCGCGGGCCCTCGACCAACGGCGGCTGGGCAAGCAGCGGGTCGAGGCGATCCAGGTGCTGCGCGGGCTGACCTGGCCCGGCTACGGCTGGCGACACCACCCGGCGGTGAAGATGTGGACCGGGTACGAGGAGGCCCTGACCCGCTACGGGCTGGACGTCTGCGCGGTCTGGTGCGCGACCGGCCGGGCCGACACCTGTGCCGCGACGCTCGCCGCCGACCTCGCCGCCGCCCGTGGCATCGAACAGGTCCGGTCCCAGCAGGAACTGGCCGTGGCCGGTGAACTGCCGCCCTGGCTCGGCCGCGAGGACCTGCACCTGAGCCACCGCTCGTCACTGCTGCGCAAGGATCCCGCCCACTACCGTCCGATCTTCGGCCCCGACGTCCCCGACGACCTGGAATACGTCTGGCCCCCCTCCGACCGGATGCAAGGAAGGGCCCCTTATTAACACCACCACCACCCGCACATCGCAGAAGAGCGCCGGGCGGCGCCGCGGTGCAGACTAGGGAGGGTCGAGGCCGGGAGGTACGGGGTGGCGCTGTCGCAGGTGGTCGGCCGGCTCATCGGCGTACGCCCACACCAGGTGAACCCGGGCGGCGGTGGCGTGGCCCGGGTGCCGCAGCCGGTCACCGCAGTGGTCGTCGGCGGCGGGATCGCCGGCATGTCCGCGGCCGTGGTCCTCGCCGAACGGGGTGTCGAGGTGACCGTGCTGGAGGCCGAGCCGACGCTCGGCGGCCGACTCGGTGCCTGGCCGGAGCGGCTCGGGGACGGCAGCAGCCAGCTCAACGAGCACGGCTTTCACGCGTTCTTCCGGCAGTACTACAACTGGCGGAACATCCTGCGCCGGATCGATCCGGCGCTGCGCTTCCTGCGCCCGGTGCCGGGTTACCCGGTGCTCAGCGCCCGATGGCCGACCGAGGAGTTCGGGCGGCTGCCACCCGCACCACCGGCGAACCTGCTCACCCTGCTGGCCCGCAGCCCCAGCATGCGGCTGCGCGACCTGCGCGGCATGGACCGGGACGCCGCCCTGCCGCTGCTGGCCTACCATCCGGTACGCACCTACGCCGAGTTCGACCACGCCACCGCCGACGAGTTGCTCACCTCGCTCCGGCTGCCGGACCGGGCCCGGGCGATGCTCTTCGAGGTCTTCTCCCACTCGTTCTTCAACCACGAGGCGGAGATGTCGGCCGCCGAGATGATCGCCCAGTTCCACTTCTATCTACTCGGCAATCCGGAAGGGCTGGCCTTCGACTGCCCCGACGAGGATTACGCCACCGCCATCTGGGCACCGCTGACCCGGCACGTCGAGCGGCACGGCGGTCGGGTGGTCACCGGTGCCCCGGCGACCGCGTTGCACCGGGACCCGGCCGGCTGGCGGGTGGCGACCGCCGAGCGGGCGTACCGGGCCGGGCACGTCGTGCTCGCGGTCGACCCGCCGGCACTCGCCGCGCTGGTCGCGGCCTCACCCGGGCTGGCCGACACCGCGCCGGAACTGGTGGCGGCGATGCCCGGGTACGGTCGGCCCGGCCCGCCGTACGCGGTGGCCCGTTACTGGTGTGACGGGGACGTCGACCCCGAGCGCGCGATCTTCAGCGGGGTGTCCCGCCAGGCGACCCTGGACTCGGTGACGCTGTACCACCGGCTGGAGCACGAGTCGCGGCGCTGGGCGGAGCGCACCGGCGGCTCGGTCGTCGAACTGCACGCGTACGCCTGCGAGCCGGGCGTGCCCGCGACGGAGCTGGCCGAACGGATGCGCGCCGAGCTGATCGGGCTCTGGCCGGAGGCGGGCCGGCTGCGGGTGCGTGAACTACGCGCCCGGGTGGAGGCGAAGGCCCCGGCCTTCACCCCGGGCAGCCACGCGCGGCGGCCCGGGGTACGCACCGAGGTCGACGGGCTCTACCTGGCCGGCGACGGGATCCGCACCGACTTCCCCAGCGCCCTGATGGAGCGGGCGGCGGCCACCGGCATCCTCGCGGCGAACCACATCCTGCGCTCGGCGGGTGCCGCCACCGAACCGCTGCGTTCCATCCGGCCGCGCGGCCTGCTCGCCCGCCGCTGACCCGACGCGACCCGGCTGGCGCTTGACCCCAGCGGCTGGAGCCGCGCCGGACGGCTGGGACCTCGCCGGACGGCTGGGACCTCGCCGGACGGCTGGGACCTCGCCGCGCGGCCTGGACCTCGCCGGACGGCTGGGACCTCGCCGGACGGCTGGGACCTCGCCGCGCGGCCTGGAGCCGCGCCGGACGGGCTGGGACCTCGCCGCGCGGCTGGGGCAGGCTGGAGCCGCGCCGGGCAACCGGCAGGCTGGAGCCGCGCCGGGCGGGCTGGGTCGCGTCCGCTGGTTGGTCAGCGGGGTGGGTTGGTCAGCGGGGTGGGTTGGTCAGGCCGCGCAGGATCAGGGCCAGACCGCCGTCGAACTCGGCGTCCGGGTCGACCTGGCGGGCGGTGCGGGCGGTGTCGGCGAGGTGCGGGAACGCCTCCGGCGGGAGCTCGGCCAGTACCTCGGTGCCGCGCCCGGCGAGCGGACCCAGATGTTCCAGCTGGATCGCGCCGAGCAGGTAGCTGAGCAGCCCACGCAGGGCGACCACCCGTTGCGCACCGGTGAGCCCGGCCTCGGTCAACAGCCCGAGCAGCGTCTCCGTCCAGCGCAGCACGGCCCGGGAGCGGTGCCGATGCACAGGGACCAGGGCCGCCGTCGCCGGGTGGGCGGCGACGGCCGCGCGCATCCGCCGCACCATGACGGTGACGCGGTCGGCCCAGGGCAGGCCCGGATCGGGCGGTTGGTTGTCGACCCCGTCGAGCACCCGCTCCACGACCAGCCGTTCCAGCTCGCCGCGATCGTCGACGTAGCGGTAGAGGGCCATCGCGCTCATCGACAGCTCGGTGGCGACCGCCCGCATGGTGAACCCGGCGAGCCCGTCGCGGTCGATCACGGTCAACGCCGCCGAGGCGATCTGGTCGGGAGTCAGCGAGCGGGGCCGAGGCATGGCCTTGACACCCTACTGCACTCTCGTAGGTATACGTTGTACGCCTACAAGGAGAGCCCAATGCGATCCCAATCGATCGTGAGCACCCGGACGCTCACGCCCGTCAACGCCGGACCGGTCGAGTTACCCGACCCGCACCGGCTGGTCCACCTCCAGTTCCGCCGGTTCGCCGGCTGCCCGGTGTGCAACCTGCACCTGCGCTCGGTGGTAACCCGGCACGCCGAGATCGAGGCGGCGGGCGTACGAGAGGTGGTGCTCTTCCATTCACCCGCCGACGAGTTGCGCGAGCACGTCGCGGAGCTGCCGGTCGCCGTGGTCGCCGACCCGGACAAGCGGCTCTACCGGGAGTTCGGGGTCGAGTCGGGACGCCGGTCGCTGCTGGACCCCCGGGCCTGGCTGCCGATCCTCCGCGCGGTGCTGACCGGCGTGTGGCACGTGCTGCGCGGGCGCGAGAAGCTACCCGCCAGCACGCCGCACGGCGGGCGACTCGGCCTGCCCGCCGACTTCCTGATCGCCCCGGACGGGCGGATCGTCGCCGCCCACCATGGCCAGCACGCCTACGACCAATGGTCGGTCGACACCCTGCTGGCGCTGGCCGGCTCGCACCGGCACTGACGCCCGGAGCCGGGACTGCCCACCTGGCGCTGGCCGGCTCGCACCGGCACTGACGCCCGGTGCCGGGACTGCCCACCAGAAGCGACGCGCACTCCCGGCACCACCGGGATCACTCGGGGCGGGTCCAGGCGAAGCGCGGCGGGCGACGTTCGTGGAACGCGGCGACACCCTCCTGGGCCTCGCCGCTGTCCCGCATCTGCCGGTACCACCAGGCGACCCGGTCGTCGTCCGCGCGGCCGTCGACGATCTCCTTCGCGGCGGCGACGCTCAGCTGCGAACGGTCCGCGATGGTGCGGGTGAGCCCGGCGACCCGGGCAGTCAGCTCGGCGTCGGGCAGCACCTCGTCGACCAGGCCGATCCGCAGCGCGCGACCGGCATCCACCAGGTCGCCGGTGAACAGCAGGTACTTGGTCGCCGCCGGGCCCACCAGCCGGGCCAGCCGGCGGGTGGTGGGTGCCGCATAGACCACCCCGAGCCGGGCCGGCGGTACGCCGAACCTCGCGCCCTCGGCGGCGATCCGCAGATCGCAGGCGACGGCGAGCTGGCAGCCGCCGCCGACACAGGCCCCCTGGATGGCGGCCACGGTCGGCTTGGCGAAGGCGGCGAGCCGTTCCTCGGCCGCGACCGCGATGCCGAGGTCGTCGGTGAGCAACTCGTCCGGGGAGCCCAGATCCGCACCGGCGCAGAAGGTCCCCTCGGCGCCGGTGAGCACGAGGACGCGTACCGCCGGATCGGCCTCCAAGCCGTCGAGCAGCACCGGCAGTTGTCGCCACATGGCCGGGGTGAGGGCATTGCGCCGGTCCGGGTTACGGATCACCACGGTGGCCACCGGACCCGTCACCTCGACCGTCAGCTCGGCGTCCGCCAAGACCACCGTCACCGCCCCTCCGACCGGCCGGCTCACGACTTCGTACCGGCGTTGGCCGCGAGGTTAGCCTGCCCGCCGCCCACCGCTGACTGGGCCGGTGGGCGGTGGCGTCATCTCGCCGTGTCCGCTCGGTGTGCCGTGCGTGTTACGGATGGAGCCCCCGGCCGGGATCGAACCGGCGACATCCCGCTTACAAGGCGGGTGCTCTGGCCAGCTGAGCTACAGGGGCGCTGTGCCGTGGTCAGCATAGCGACCGACGTCCGCTTTTCCCGCTCGGCAGGGGTCCCGAGCACGGGAAACGTCAACAAGCTGACCTGTGAGCGTCGATTCGTGTTCGAGCGTGCCCGAGTGACCGGTATGCGAATGCTTCTGATCCCATCAACGGTCCCGCATCTTGGCAGCGCGGCAAAAGCCGTTTACCGTGCAGTGACACGGACGACATGGGCTGGCCCCTGGCGGCCGTGGCGCCGGCACGGGCCCCTTCGTGCCGGTCGCTCCTTCACTCGGATCGTCCGGCACGTTCCTGCCGGTGAAAGGAAGCGTCTCCCCTCATGGCTACGGTCACCTACGCGAAGGCGTCCCGGATCTACCCGGGCACCGAACGCCCCGCCGTCAACCAGCTCGACCTCCAGATCGGCGACGGCGAGTTCCTCGTCCTGGTCGGCCCCTCCGGTTGTGGTAAGTCCACCAGCCTGCGCATGCTCGCCGGCCTGGAGGACGTTGACGACGGCGCGATCTACATCGACGACCGGGACGTCACCCACCTGCCGCCGAAGTCCCGCGACATCGCGATGGTCTTCCAGAACTACGCGCTCTACCCGCACATGACGGTGTACGAGAACATGGCGTTCGCGCTCAAGCTGCGCAAGACCTCGAAGTCCGAGATCGACCGGCGGGTCAAGGAGGCGGCGGCGCTGCTCCAGTTGGAGGAGTACCTCAGCCGCAAGCCCAAGGCGCTCTCCGGCGGTCAGCGCCAGCGGGTCGCGATGGGCCGGGCCATCGTCCGGGAGCCCCAGGTCTTCCTGATGGACGAGCCGCTGTCGAACCTCGACGCCAAGCTCCGGGTGCAGACCCGTACCCAGATCGCCTCGCTTCAGGCCAAGCTCGGCGTCACCACCGTCTACGTCACCCACGACCAGGTCGAGGCCATGACCATGGGTCACCGGGTGGCGGTCATGCTCGACGGCGTGCTCCAGCAGGTGGACACCCCCCGGGCGCTCTACGACACCCCGGCCAACGTCTTCGTCGCCGGCTTCATGGGCTCGCCCGCCATGAACATCAAGACCGTCCCGCTCACCGAGCAGGGCGCGGCGTTCGCCGAGCTCCACGTGCCGCTGACCCGCGAGCAGACCGAGGCGGCAAACGCCGAGGGCGGCGACGGCAAGGTGACCGTCGGCTTCCGTCCGGAGGACTGCGACATCGTCGGTGCGAGCGAGGGCGGCATGCCGCTCGTCGTCGAGCTGGTCGAGGACCTCGGCTCGGACGCCAACGTCTACGGCCACGCCGCGCTGGACGGTGCCTCCGAGCGGTTCGTCGTGCGGACCGACCGGCGGCACATGCCGAACATGGGCGACACGGTCTTCGTGAAGCCGCGTACCGGCCGCAGCCACGTCTTCCACTCCGCCACCGGCCAGCGGATCTGACCTAGCAGGGAAGAAGGGGGCGGCCCACCGGCCGCCCCCTTCTTTCGTGTCCCTGCCGCCCGGTCCCGTAGCCCAGCGGCGCCCGACAGCCCAGCGGCGCCCGACAGCCCAGCGGCGCCCGACAGCCCGGCAGCCCAGCCCCTCGGCGGCCAGCGACCCAGCAGCCCAACGAACCCCGGCGGCTCAGCCCTCGGCGGCCCGGCGGCGAGCCACCTCGGCGAGGGTGACCGCAGCAGCCACGCTCGCGTTAAGCGACTCCACCTCGGAGACCATCGGGATGCTGACGGTCAGGTCGCAGGTCTGCCCGACCAGCCGGGACAGCCCTCGGCCCTCCGAGCCGACCACCACGACCAGCGGACCGACCGCAGCCTCCAGGTCGTACAGGTCGGTGTCGCCGTCGGCGTCCAGGCCGACAAGCATGAAGCCGGCGTCCCGACAGGCCTTCAACGACCGGGTCAGGTTGGTGACCTGAGCCACCGGGATCCGGGCCGCCGCGCCGGCACTGGTCCGCCAGGCGGTCGCGGTGATCCCGGCCGCCCGCCGCTCCGGTACGAAGACGCCCTGCGCGCCGAACGCGGCAGCCGACCGGATCACCGCGCCCAGATTGCGCGGGTCGGTCACCCCGTCCAGCGCCACCAGCAGCGGCGCCGGCTGTTCCAGCGCGGCGGCGACCAGATCCTCGAACGGCTCGTACGCGAACGGCGGCACCTGGAGACCGACGCCCTGGTGCAGCACGCCCCCGGTCATCCGGTCCAACTCGGCGCGGCTGATCTCCAGGATGGCGATGCCCCGGTCGGCCGCGGTCCGGACGGTCTCCTTCACCCGGTCGTCGACGTCGATGCCTTGGGCCGTGTAGAGCGCGGTGGCCGGCACGTGGGCGCGCAGCGCCTCCAGTACCGGGTTACGGCCGACCAGCAGCTCGGGTGCGTCCTTCGCCGGGTTGGACTTGCGCCCCGGCGCGACCCGGGGTCCGCCCCGCGCGGCGGGTTGCCGGCCGCGGACCGGCTTGCCTGTCGCGGTGGTGCCCCGACCGCCGCCCTTGCCCCAGGTGGTGTCCTTGCTGCCGGGCTTGCCGATCTTCGGGGCACGCCCCTCCTCGGCCGCCGCCCGACGTTCCTTCTCCTGCTTCCAGGCGGTGCGCTGGGGCAGCTTCTCCGTGCCGGAGTACCCCTTGTGCCAGGGCCGTTCGTCGGCGGGCAGGGTCCGTCCACGTCCGGCGAGGGAATCCCGGTTCTTACCACCGGACCCCTTCGGGGCACCTGCCTTGGACGTGGTCCGCCGGCCACGGCGTTGCGAATTGCCGGCCATCAGTCATGCTCTCCAATTGTCCAGCGCGGGCCCTGTGGGGTGTCCTCGACCACCACGCCGGCCCGCTTGAGCTGATCCCGTAGCGCGTCGGCGGCGGCCCAGTCCTTGCGGACCCGGGCCTGCGCACGCTGTTCCAGGGCCAGGGCGACCAGGGAGTCCACCACACCACGGAGGTCACTCGTCCGGGCCCCACCGGTCCACGCCGGGTCGAGGGGGTCGACGCCGAGGATATCCAGCATCATGCGCACACTGCCGAGCGCCGTGCGTACGGTCACATCGTCGCCGCCGGCCAGCGCGTTGTTGCCGTCGCGCAGCACCTCGTGCAGGACGGCCAGTGCGGCCGAGGTGTTCAGGTCGTCGTCCATCGCCGCGGCGAACCCGGCCGGCAGTTCACCGAGCTGACCGGCGCCCACCCGCTCGACCGCGCGCTGCACGAAACCCTCGATCCGCCGGTACGCGACGGCCGCCTCGCGCAGCGCCTCCTCGGAGTAGTCGATCCGGGAGCGGTAGTGCGCGGCGACGTAGTAGTAGCGCAGCTCGACCGGGCGAACCCCGAGCGAGGCGACGTAGGCGAGGTCGAGGGCGTTGCCCAGCGACTTGCCCATCTTGGTCCCGCCGATGCCGAGCAGACCATGGTGCACCCAGTACCGGGCAAAGGGCAGGTCGGCGGCCTGGGACTGGGCCACCTCGTTCTCGTGGTGCGGGAAGATCAGGTCGAGCCCGCCGCCGTGGATGTCGAACTCGGCACCGAGGTAACGCCAGCACATCGCCGAGCACTCGATGTGCCAGCCCGGACGGCCCCGCCCCCACGGCGACGGCCAGTAGGCGTCCGCCGGCTCGTCCGGTTTGGCGCCTTTCCAGAGCGCGAAGTCGCGCGGGTCCCGCTTGCCGCGCTCGGGGGCGTCGCACGCGGACTGCATGTCGTCGGGCGACTGGTGGGAGAGCGCGCCGTAGGCCGGCCACGAGCGCACGTCGAAGTACACGTCGCCGGAGTCGTCGGTGGCCGGGTAGGCGTGCCCCCGCTCGATCAACCGGGCGATCAGTTCGTGCATCTCGGGGATGTGTCCGGTGGCCCGCGGCTCGTAGGTCGGCGGCAGCACGTTCAACGCCCGGTACGCCGCGGCAAGCGTCAGCTCGTTGCCGTACGCGATCGACCAGAACGGTCGATCCTGCTCCTGCGCCTTGACCAGGATCTTGTCGTCGATGTCGGTAACGTTGCGGATGAAGGTGACCTCGTAGCCGGCGGCCAGCAGCCAGCGACGCAGCACGTCATAGTTGACGCCGGAGCGAAGGTGGCCGATGTGCGGCGGCGCCTGCAGGGTGAGCCCACACAGGTAGACCCCCACCTTGCCGGCTTCCCGCGGAACGAAGTCCCGCACCGATCGGGTGGCGGTGTCATACAGGCGTAGCGTCACCGTACAAGGGTAGCCGTCCGTGGTTTCCCCGGTCCGCCGGAGCCGGGTCGTACGCTGCTGGTCGTGAATTCCCCACCGGCCTTCGACGCCGACCCGGAACCCGCCGCCCGCCGTGCTGAGCCGGGGCCGTCCGCCGCGCCCGGCGATGCGGCGGCGGCACCCGCCACCACCCGTGGCGCGCCGGGGCCACCCGTGACGGCCGGTGGTGAGACGGCGCAGACGTTGGATCGCGGCCTGCGGCTGTTGCATCTGGTCGCGGACGCGCCGGGTGGGCTGACCGTCACCGAGGCGGCGAGCCGGTTGGGCATCGGGCGGGCAGCCGTCTACCGGCTGGTCGCGCCGTTGGCCGGGCACGGCCTGCTGCGCCGCGACAACGCCGGCCGGCTCCGCCTCGGCGCGGGCGTGCTGCACCTGGCGCGGCGTGCCCAGCCACTGCTGGCCGAGGGGGCGCTTCCCGCACTGCGGCGACTCGCCGAACAGGCCGGGGCCACCGCCCATCTCACCGTGGTCGAGGGCGGCGAAGGCGTCGCGCTGGCGGTGGTCGAGCCGAGTTGGACGTCGTTTCACGTGGCGTATCGGACCGGTGCCCGGCATCCGCTGGAACGCGGCGCGGCCGGCCAGGCCATCCTGGCTGGCCGGACCGGCGACGCCGGCCCGGTCAGCACCGTCGGCGAGTTGCAACCCGGTGCGTACGGGGTGGCGGCACCGGTGCTCGGCGTGCCCGGCCTGGAGGCGAGCGTAGGAGTCGTCGCCCTGGCCCCGCTGGACACCGAGACAGTCGGCGCCCAGGTGCTGGCCGCCGCCACCGCCGTCGCCACCGCCCTGACCTGACCTGACCCGGGGGTGTGCTCCGTTCCGACGGAATGGCGGTATCCGTCGCCGTCGGATAGCGCTACTCCGTCGAAACGCAACCACCGCCGTGCCCGTACCACACGGGCGGGCAGAATGGTGGCTGTCCACAGGAGCGGCTGATCTTGGAGACGCTGGTTGTCCACAGGGGCCTCCCGGGGCCCGCGTCAGGCCGCACGGTGGAGACATGCCTCCTTCCCCACCCCGACCCGCCGCGCTCGCCGGGCAGGTGTTTCGCGGCTCCGAGGCGATCCGGGACCGCCTGCTGACCCGGCACCAGCTTCGTGGGGCGTCATGGGTCCGCCTGATGCACGACGTCTACGCCGACGCCCGTCTCGAGCGAGATCACGAGTTGCTCTGCCGGGCGGCCTCGCTACGGCTGCCACCCGACGTGATGGTGGCCGGGCCGTCAGCGGCCTACCTGCACGGCGTCGAGCACGCCGCATCGTTCACCGACGACGTGCACGTCCTCGCGCCCGTGCAACTGCGACTCGGTTCGCAGCGTCGCATTCGCGTGCACACCCTCGGTCCACGTCGTCCGCTGACCGTCGACGCCAGCGGGCCGCAGCATCCCGGGCCAGCCCAGGGCGCAGCCGAGCACTTCCCACTCCGAGCAGCCCCGACGCCCTCGGCGGGCGGTCCACTCACCGCTCTAGCCCAGCCGGATACGACGGCCAATCCATCCAGCGCGCTGCCCAGATCGAATGCGGTGCACGCCGCCTGGGAATGTGCGGTGTGGCTGGAGCCGGTCCGTGCTGTGAGCATCATCGACGCCCTGCTACGGCAGGACCTGGTCGACTGGACCGGGCTCGACGTCGTCGCCAGTGCGAACGCGACCCGGCCGGGCGGCCGGCGGGCGGTGTGGGTGTTCGGTCTGGCCGATCCGGGGGCGCAGTCCCCACCGGAGTCACAGCTACGGGTCCGGCTCGTACTGGCCGGGCTGCCCCGGCCGGTCACCCAGCATCCGGTGCGGTTGTCCAATGGACGGGTCCTGCACCCTGACCTGTCCTGGCCCGAACACCGGGTGGCCGTCGAGTACGACGGACTCTGGCACCGTGACCCCGACCAGATCCACCTCGATCGGCAACGGCTCAGCCAGCTGGTCGGGGCCGGCTGGCGGGTGCTGCACGTGACCAGTCGACGCCTGCACCGCGACTTTCCCGGGATACTGCGGGAGGTCAGGGCCGCCCTCGCCAACGCGGGATGGCGCCGATGATCCTCTCCGTACCGCCGGAATGGCGGCTACCCAGCCTCCGGGTAACCGCCATTCCGACAAAACGGTGCTCGGGACTATCGGTGGGACCTCAGCGGGGTGGTCACCGCCGCGTGGGCGTCGATGATGCCGTGACCGTAGAAGCCGTTGAAGTTGGTCGGGCCGGCGCAGTAGGCGTCGAACTCGGCCGGCCGACCCTCGTTGGCGTAGCTGACCAGGCGCGGCTGCGGGCAGGCGCGCTCGGCCGCCGTCCGGTAGAGCTGCTGCTCGACCACGTCCGGTGCCAGACCGAAACCGCCGCCACGCTGCGCCTTGCCGTACCGGCTGACGATGAGCGCGGCCACCCCCGAGGCGTGCGGGGCCGCCATCGAGGTGCCCTGGAGGTACGTGAAGTAGGCGCACGCACCGTTGGGCTTGCACTCCTTGAAGACGAAGGTCTCGGCGCCCGGCACGATGTTGCCGTCCTCGTCGACCGTGCCCTCCTCCTGGAGGACCTTCTTCGGGTACGTGGACAGGATCATGTTGGCGTCGGTGCGGAACGTGTCGGTGCCGAAGCCGTCCCGGAACCAGCCACCGGGCGCGGCCACGGCCGTCTGCTCGGTGCCGTAGTTGGAGTAGTCGGACTTCTGGCCGGACGGGCCGACGGCGGCGACGCTGATCACGTTCGGCCCCTCGGTCGGCATGTTCCAGCAGCTGTTGTTGTCGATCTCCCGGGGGTACGGCGCGACGTCACCGTAGTTCGGGCTGGAGATGTCGGTACGCGGGTCGCCCAGGTCCTCGTGGTTGTTGCCGAGCGCAGCGACCAGGGTGACGCCCCGGTCGTGGGCGAAGGTCAAGGCCCGCTTCATGGCCCGGATGGTGGCGCGCTGCGCCGCCTGCGCCGCCGGGGAGTCGGCCGGGTTCGCGGTGCAGTTGTACAACCACGGGTCGACGTAGAAGGACATGTTCACCACGTCCAGACCGGACCTACCGGCGTGCAGCAGGGCGTTTACCACGGGGTTCAGGAAGAAGTAGCCCGAGTCCTGCCCGCCCTTGAGATTGACCAGGGAGACCTTCGGGGCCACCCCGGAAAGGCCGAAGCCGTTGGCGGCGGCACCGATGGTGCCGGCCACATGCGTGCCGTGCCCGCCGTCGTCGGTGCCGGCCGGGTCGAGGCAGCTCGGCACCTCGCACGGCCCGTCGATCTCGGGGATGTCCGGCGCGAAGTTCCGCGAGAGCCGCCAGTCGAAGTTCGGGGCGATGTCGGGGTGGCTCGCGTCGACCCCGGTGTCGAGTACGCCGACGGTGACCCGGCGGTCGCCGGCCTCCACCTTGCGCGCCTGGTCGGCCCGGATCATCGCCAGACCCCAGAGCTTGTCGTCGAGCGGGTCCAGCTTGGCGGGTTTCTTGCCGGGCTTCTTGCCGGCGCCCTTGGCGGTCGCGGCGGCCAGCAGGTGTTCCTGCTCGATCCGGTCCAGCTTGGGCTTGCGACCGATCGCCTTCTCTTCGGCGGCCCCGATCAGGGCCGCGGCGGTGGCCACCCGCGCCTGGAAATCAGCCCGGTCGCTGGTCACCTGGAACACGCCGACCTCGTCGGTCCGGGACACCACGGTCCCGCCGGCCGACCGGATGGCGGCGATCGCCGACTCGGCGGCGTATCCGTCCTCGGCGACCACGGTGAAGGTCCGGACGGCCGCTGGCTCGGCACTGGCCGGCACGCTCAGACCGGTCACCGTGAGTGCCAGTGTCGCCGCGGTCGCGACCACACCGGCGGTGAAGCGCTTGCTCACCACATCGAATCCTCTCGTTGAGGTATGTGGCGTCATCAGACATCAACACATGCTGTTCCGCCAGCCCACCGCCGGGTACCTGACGATAATTCCGGTTCGCTGGGCAGGTCAGCCAGGACGGCGGGCAACTCGGCCAGGGTGGACACCGCCGCCGCCGGCACGACCCCACCAGGTAGTTGCTCACCGCGCCGGTGCAGCCAGATCGCCCGCAGACCGGCTCGCTGCGCACCGACCACATCGTGCGCCGCTAGCTCGCCGAAGACCGCGTCCCAGTCCGACTCCAGGTCCGCCCGGGACACGCCGGCAGCCGCTGGGGTCAACCGCCGCATCTCCTCCGGTACGACCACCAAGCCGCCGGTGATGGCCGGGCGCAGATCGAGCAGGGTTTCGTCGGCGTCGAACACCACCGTGCTCAGCATGGCCTCCACAGTGTCACGTCAGGGCCGGCTCTGCGGCCTCCGTCGGTGCCGGTTCGACGGGCGTACGCAGCTCGTCGAGGCGGACCAGGGCCACCCCGGCGACGATCAGCGCACCGCCGAGCAGCTGCACGATCGTCGGCAGCTCGCCCAACACCAGCCAGGCGATCAGCACCGCGAACATCACCTCGGTCAGTCCGACGAAGGAAGCCAGTCGGGCGCCCAGGATGCGGGTGGCGGCGACCCCGGCCAGATAGGCCACCACCGCCGCCACCAGGGCGAGACCGGCGATCGGAAGCAGCCAGCTGGTGCGCTGGCCGGCGAAGTCCACCGCGCCGAAGGTGGCCCGCAGCGGCAGCGCCCCGACCAGGCCGAGCAGCAGCAGCGCACCGGCACCGACCGCCATCCCGCCGCTGGCCATCACGATCGACGGCAGTGCGGCGTCGATCCGGCCGGCGAGCACGAAGTAACCGGCGAGCCCGACCCCGGCGCCCAGCCCCCAGAGCACACCGACCGGGTCGAGCCGACCGGCCCCGGTCAGGTCGAGCACGAAGACCAGGCCGGTCAGCGCCGCCACCGAGCCGGCCACGGTCAGCCGGCGCGGTCGCTGCCCCTGCACCAGCCAGGTCCAGCCGACGACGAGGATGATGCCGAGATACTCCAGCAGCAGCGCCACGCCGACCGGCAGGTAGCGCACGGCGTTGAAGAAGCACACCTGGGCGAGGGCGACCCCGAGCAGCCCGAAGACCCCGATCGCGGCGAGGTTGCGGCGCAGCACCGGCCAGCGTCCGCGCAGGATGAGCAACGCCGGCAGGGCCAACACCAGAGCGGCGATGCCGACCCGGGCGACGACCACCGCCTCGGCCGACCAACCGGCGTTGATCAGCGAGCGGGCGAAGGTGCCCGAGGTGGCGAAGGTCACTGCGGAGATCAGCGCCAGGGTGAGGCCGACACCGGTAGCGGGAGGTTGGCGCATCGGGGCTCTCCTTGGCAAAGCTGGTCGCCATGGGCAAGCTATGGTTACACCGATGACGCTAAAGCGGGGTCGCGACAGGGGTCAAGTTGCTTTTCGCCCATGACACGGAATGTTCGCTCACCGCCGCCGCCGCGCTTGTCAACACCGGCGGTCGGGACGGCGAAGGGCTACCGGACGTCGCCGCCCTGGACGCCTTCTTCACCGCCCACGCCTACACCGGCCGGCACGAACACACCGAGGCCGAACTGCGGACGGTACGCGCACTGCGCCCTCGGCTCCGCCGGATCTGGTACGCCGACGTCGACGAGATCGTCGCGATCGTCAACGGGCTGCTCCGTGAGCACCGCGCCCTGCCCCAGCTCATCACGCACGACGACGAGCCGTACCACCTGCACGCCGTTCCGCGCGACGCCCCGCTGGCCACCCGGATGGCGGTCGAGGCGGCGATGGCGGTCGCGGACGTGGTCCGCAGCGGTGAGCTACGCCGGCTGCGTACCTGCGAGCACCCGGACTGCGACAACGTACTCGTCGACCTGTCCAAGAACCGGTCCCGTCGCTTCTGCGACGCCGGCTGCGGCAACCGCGCCGCGGTCAGCGCCTACCGCGCCCGCAAGGCCGCCGCCACCCGCCCCTGATCCCAAGCCCGGTCGCGGCCGGTCAGGGATGGGTCATCCGGAGCAGGTCGAGCGCCTCCGCCAACTGGGTCTCACTGAGCTTGCCCGAGTCGAGGTGACCCCGGGCGATCACCACCTCCTTGATGGAGATCTGCTTGGCCAGCGCCTCCTTCGCGATCGAGGCGGCCTCGTCGTACCCGAGGTAGCGATTGAGGGGGGTGACGATCGAGGGCGAGCCCTCGGCGTACGACAGACAGACCTCGGCGTCCGCGACCAGGCCGACCACGCAGCGGTCGGCCAGCAGGCGGCTGGACGCGGCAAGCAACCGAATCGACTCCAGGATGTTGCGGGCCATCACCGGAAGCATCACGTTCAGTTCGAAGTCGCCCTGCGAACCGGCGAAGGCCACCGTCGCGTCGTTGCCGATGACCTGGGCGCAGACCTGCCGGACGGCCTCGCAGACCACCGGATTCACCTTTCCGGGCATGATCGACGAACCTGGCTGGAGGTCTGGGATGCGCAGCTCGCGCAGACCGGCTCGGGGGCCCGAGCCCATCCACCGGATGTCGTTGGCGATCTTGTAAAGACCTACCGCGACGGTACGCAGCTGCCCCGAGGTCTCGACAAGTGCATCGCGTGCGCCCTGCGCCTCGAAATGGTTACGCGCCTCGGTCACCGGCAGCCCGGTGGAGGCACGCAGCTTCTCGATCACCCGGGCCGCGAACCCGAGCGGGGTGTTGATGCCGGTGCCGACCGCCGTACCGCCCAGCGGCAGCTCGGCCAGCCGGGGCAGCACCCCCTCGACCCGCTCGATGCCGTAGCGGAGCTGCGCGGCGTAACCGCCGAACTCCTGCCCGAGGGTCACCGGGGTGGCGTCCATCAGGTGGGTACGCCCGGCCTTGACCACCGTCTCGAACTCCGCGGCCTTCGCCTCAAGCGCACCCGCCAGGTGATCCAGCGCCGGCAGCAGATCGCGGGCGACCGCCTCGGTGGCGGCCAGGTGGATCGAGGAGGGGAAGACGTCGTTGCTTGACTGCGAGGCGTTGACGTCGTCGTTGGGGTGTACGTCCCGGCCCAGCTCCCGGCTGGCCAGGCTCGCGATCACCTCGTTGGTGTTCATGTTGGACGAGGTGCCGGAGCCGGTCTGGAACACATCGACCGGAAACTGGTCGTCGTACCCGCCGTCGGCGACGTGCGCGGCAGCCGCCGCGATCGCGGCGGCCACGTTCGGGTCGATCACTCCCAGATCACCGTTGACCTCGGCTGCCGCCCCCTTGATCTGCGCCAGTGCCCGGATCTGGGCGGGCTCGATCCCCCGCCCCGAGATCGGGAAGTTCTGCACCGCCCGCTGCGTCTGTGCCCGCCACAGCGCCTCGGCGGGCACCTCCACCTCGCCCATCGAGTCGCGTTCGATCCGGTAGCCCGTCGCCTCTGGAGTCGTCACGCGTACCATCCTGCCGCGCCCCGGCCCGATGTGCAGATGATCGCGGCAGCCAGCTCAGGGCAGCTCGGCGAGCAGCCGGCGTACCTCGTGCTGCTCGGGCACGTCGAGTTGCTCGAACAGCGCCAGCGCCCGGGTCCAGTGGATGCGGGCCGCCGCCGGATCGGTGGAGCGCAGACAGCGGGCCATGCCGTCCTGCGCGCGGGCCTGCTCGTACCGATGGTTGATCTTCATGGTGTCGGCAAGCACCCGACGGTGCAGATCCAGCGCGCTGGCGCCGTCGCCCTGTGCCAGCAACGCGCGTGCCAGCAGGTTGCGCGAGCTGCACTGCCCGACCCGATCGCCGGCCTCGGCCAGCACGATCAGGGCCTCGCGATGCAACGCCGCGGCTTCCACCGGCCGCCCCGCCTCCCGCTCCATCATGCCCAGTTCGTTGAGTACCTCGCCCTCGTACACGGCGTTGCCGACCACCCGGTGCAGGCGCAGCGACGCCCGCAGCAACCGCCGGGCGGGCAGCACATCCCCCATCCGGAAGCGGATCGCACCGAGATGACCCAGCGCGTTCGCCAGCTGCCGGCGGTCAGCCAGCTCCCGGCTCATCATCAGGTGCTGACGGCTGATCACGAGCGCCTGGTCGTAGCGACCCCAGACGAACAGCAGAAAGGCCATGTTGTTGAGCAGGACGGACCTCTCGGCGTACCGGTCGGGCGAGCGCAGCAGTTGGGCCGCCTCGTTGAACAACTCCAGACTGCGTTGGTAGTCGCCGTTGACGAGGTACGCGCCGCCGAGGTTCCACAGGAAGCTCGCCTGCGGGCCGGCGAGTCCCTGCCGGCGGCACAGCTCGACCGCCTGTTCCATGAGCCGGATGGCTTCCGACAATCGGGCCAACCGGAAGTACGCCGAGGCGAGATAGTTAAGCATCAGGGCCCGGGCCGACTCGTCACCGAGTGACGTGGCCGCCCGCAGCCCGGCGCTGTGTATCTCGATCACCTCGTCGAGCTGCCCACCGTTGAAGAACGGCCACCAGCACGCTCGCGCCAGCTGCCAGCAGCGTTCGGCCACGGCGCTCTCCGCCCACCGGCACAGCGCGAGCAACGCCACCCGGTGCTCGTCGAACCAGGCCAGCCCCTGCCGGGCGGCGACCGTGCTGAGATCGGGGCGGCGCGGGGCCGGTGGAGTGAAGTTCCGTCGGTTCCCGATCGACTCGAAGCCGCGCGCGATCTGCACGGCCGTGGCCAGATGATGGTCGAGCAGCCGCGCCAGCGCCGCGTCGCGCTCGGCCGGGTCGGCCAGCTCCGCGAGCAGCCTGCGGGCGTACTCCCGGACCAGGTCGTGCAGCCGGTACCGGCCCGGCTCCGGCTCCTCGACCAGATGCGCGTCGACAAGTTCGTCGAGCACGTCCTGGGCCTCGGCCAACGGCAGCTCGGTCAGCGCGGCGGCGACCGTGTTGTCGAAACGAACACCGGGATGCAGGCTGAGCAGCTGGAACATCCGCTGCGCCGCCGGTGCCACCTGGGCGTACGACAGGGCGAAGGCATCGCCGACGGAACGCTGCTCGGCCGCCAGCTCGGCCAGCGGATCACTGGTGTCGCGCAGGCGTTCGAGGAGGTCCGTGATCCGCCACCGGGGCCGGTGCGCCAGCCGCGCGCCGGCCAGCCGGATCGCCAGGGGAAGGTAGCCGCACCGGCGTACCACCTCGTCCGCCGCCGCCGGATCGACCACTACCCGCGCCTCCCCGGCCACCCGGGCGAGCAGTTCGACGGCCTCCGCCGGATCCAGCACCGGCAGTGAGGACGGGTGCCCGCCGTCGAGGTTCACCAACCGGCGTCGGCTGGTGATCAGGGTGAGACACCCGGCACCGGTGGGCAGCAGCGGGATGACCTGTTCGGCGTCGCCGGCGTTGTCGAGCAGCAGCAGGATCCGCCGCGCGGCCAACTCGGTGCGCCACATCGCGAGCCGGTCGTCCAGATCCACCGGAATCCGCTCCGGTGGGACGCCGAGCTGCCGGAGCAGGGCCGCCACGGCCGCAGCCGTGGTCAACGGGGTACGCGCGCTGTGCCCGTGCAGGTCGATGAAGAGCTGGCCGTCGGGGTACTGGTCGCTGAGGCGGGTCGCCAGGTAGACCGCGAGAGTGGTCTTGCCACTACCCGCCATCCCGTCGATGAGCTGGACCCTGGCCTGGTCATCCTCGATCTCCTTGACCAGCCGCGCGATCGTCTCCTGCCGTCCGGTGAAGTCGCTGATCACCCGGGGCAGCGCCCGAACCGGCGGCCTCGACCGCGGCCCCGACCCGGCGACGGCCAGGTCACCGGCGAGCAACCGCTGGTGCAACTCCTGCAACGCGGTACCCGGCTCGATGCCCAGTTCCTGGGCGAACCACCGGCGGCCCTGCTGATAGACGGCGAGCGCGTAGGCGTGCCGGCCGACGCTCGCCAGGGCGAGCATGAGCTGCTCACGTAGCCGCTCCCGCAGGGGCTGGCGCTCCACCGCCTCGGTCAGCTCGCCGATCAGCTCGGCCGCCAGACCGAGCCGCAGCTCGACATCGACGCATTCCTCAAGCGTGTCGAGTCGCCGTTCGTCCAGGTCATGGGCGCGCGACCGGACGCTGGGGCTGGTGATGCCGTCGAGGGCCGGGCCGCGCCAAAGGGCCAGCGCCGCCCGGAAGTGCCGGCGGGCTTCGACGAGCCGACCAGCGGTCAGGGACGCCCGCGCCGCGCACACCTCGCTGCCGAACACCTCGGCGTCGAGTTCGCCGCTGCGGGTCAACACCCCGTAGCCGACCGGATCGGTGACGATCGTCTCCGGCGGGATACCGAGCGCCGCGAAGCGCTGCCGCAGGCGCGAGACGCAGGTCTGGAGCTGAGCCCGGGCGGTGGCGGGCGGCCGGATCTCCCAGACCGCGTCGACCAGCTCGTCCACCGGGACGATCCGGCCGGCCCGGAGCAGCAACACGGCCAGGACGATGCGTTCCCGCCCGGCGGTCAGCGTGCCCTGGCCGCCAGCGACCTGGAGAGGCCCCAGAATTCCGAATCGCATCCGGATCACACCGGTGGCAGCTCGTCCAGCTGCCGCTCGACCTCAGCAGCATCGGGCGACTCGACCTGACGCAGCAGCGACAGCGCCCGAACCCAGTGGGACCTGGCCGCGACCGGGTCGCGGTCCCGCACGCAGCGGGCGATGCCGTCAAGCGCACGCGCCTGCTCGTAGCGGTGCTCGATCCTCGTGGCGTCGAGCAACACCCGCCCGAACAGGTCCTGGGCGCTGCGTACGTCGCCCTGGTCGAGAATGGCGCGGGCCAGCAGATTGCGGGACGCACACTGGCCGACCAGGTCCCCGACCTCGCTGATCAGGATCAGCGCCTGCCGGTGCAACGCCGCCGCCTCCTCCGGCCGGCCGGCCTCGCGCTCGATCACACCGAGCTCGTTGAGCACCTCGCCCTCGTTGAACCGGCTGTCTACCTCGCGCTGAAGGGCCAGCCCCGCCCGCAGCAACCGCCGCGCCGGCCCGATGTGTCCCAACCGATGGCGCACGATGCCGGTGTGCCCCACGGCGTTCGCCAGCTGCCGGCGGTCACCAAGCGCCCGGGCCAGCATCAGGTGGTTGCGGCTGGCCCGCAGCGCCTCCTCGTACCGGCCCCAGGAGATCAGTGCGAAGGTCAGGTTGGTCAGCAGAGCCGCCTGCTCAGTTCGCTGGTCAGCGCCGCGCAGCAACGGCGCCGCCTCCCGGAAGTACGCGGCGGCGCGGCGTGGGCCGCCACTGGTGGAGCTGGCGATGCCGAGGTTCCACAGCGCGTTCGGCAGCAGCTGGGACAGCTCGTTGCGCCGGCACAGCTCGACCACCCGCTCCAACAGCCGGATCGCCTGCGCGAAACGGGCCAGCCGGAACTCGGCGGAGGCGAGGTAGTTGAGCAACAGCGCGGTCGCGGACTCGTCGCCGAGAGTCTCGGCCGCCCGCAGACCAGCATTGTGCGTCTCGACCAACTCATCGAGGTGCCCGCCGTTGTAGAGCAGCCGCCAGCAGGCCCGAGCCAGCTGCCAGCAGTGCCGGGGAAAGTGTTCCTCCGCCAGTCTGACCAGCGCCACCAACGTCGAGCGCTGCTCGTCGAACCAGGCCACCCCGCGAGCGGCGCAGACCGCCACCAGGTCGGGTCGCGGCGGATCGGGCAGGGTGAGGGTACGCCGGCTGATCGGCTGCTCGACCTGTCGGCTGATCGTCGCGAGCACGTGCAGATGGTGATCGAGCAGCCGGTGCAGCGCGGCCTGCCGTTCCGTGGCGTGGGCCGGTTCGCTCAACAGCGTCCGGGCGTACTCCCGGACCAGATCGTGCAGCCGGTACCGGCCGGGTTCCGGCTCGTCCACCAGATGGGCGTCGACAAGTTCGTCCAGCAGGTCCTGTGCCTCGGGCAGCGGCAGGTCGACCAGGGCCGCGGCGACCGTGCTGTCGAAGCGTACGTCCGGATGCAGCCCGAGCAGTCGGAAGGTCCGCTGCGCGGCCGGCGACACCTGCGCGTACGACAGGGCGAAGGCGTCCCCGACGGAGCGTTGCCCGGCGGCCAGTTCGGCAAGCGTGTCACGGCTGCCGGCAAGCCGTTCGGCCAGATCGGCGATCCGCCACCGGGGACGGTGCACCAGTCGGGCGCCGGCCAGCCGGATCGCCAGCGGCAGATAGCCGCAGCGGCGTACCACCTCGGCGGCAGCTGCCGGCTCCGCCGCCACCCGCTCACCGCCGGCCACCCGATCGAGCAGCTCGATCGCCTCGTCCGGGGCGAGCACGGGCAGGGACGACGGTCGCCCCCCGTCCAGACCCACCAGCCGGCGCCGGCTGGTGACCAGGGTCAGGCAGCCGGGGCCGTTTGGCAGCAGTGGCGTGACCTGCGCGGCGGTGGCGGCATTGTCCAGCAGCACCAGGGCACGCCGGTCGGCAAGTTCGGTACGCCAGCGGGCCACCCGGTCGTCCAGCTCGACCGGGATGCGCTCGGCCGGCACCCCGAGCTGCCGCAGCAGGGTGGCCAGCGCGGCGGCCGGGCTCAGCGGCGCCCGCTCGCTGTGCCCGTGCAGATCGATGAAGAGCTGGGCATCCGGATACTGGTCGGCCAGCTGGGTGGCCACGTGCACGGCCAGGGTGGTCTTGCCGCTGCCGGCCATCCCGTCGATCAGTTGGAGCCGGGTCTCCCCTTCCTCGATCTCCTTGACCAGCCGGGCGACCGTCTCCGAGCGGCCGGTGAAGTCGCTGATCGACCGGGGCAGCCCGCGTACCGGGGCGGTGTCGCGGCGGGTCGAACCGGCGACGGCGAGATCGCCGGCGAGCACCCGCTGATGCAGTTCCTGCAACCCGGCACCCGGCTCGATGCCGAGTTCCTCGGCGTACCGGCGGCGACCTTCCCGGTACAGCACGAGCGCGTCCGCCTGCCGGCCGACCGCCGAGAGCGCCAGCATGAGCTGTCCGCGCAGGCGCTCCCGCAACGGGTGCTGCTCCAATCGCTCGCTCAACTCGTCGAGCAGCGCCGCCGCGTGGCCGAGCCGCAGCTCGACGTCCACACACTCCTCGAACACCGCGAGGACCTGTTCGTCAAGCGCCTGGGCCCGCCGCCGCACGCTCTGATTCGGAATCCCGCTGAGCGCCGCCCCACGGGACAATTGCAGCGCGGCCCGGAACTGCCGGCGCGCGTCGATCAGCTGCCCGGTCGCGAGCGCGGCCCGAGCGGCATCGACGTGGCGGGCGAAAACCTCGGTGTCCAGTTCGCCGGGAGCGGTGTGGACGCCATAGCCGACCGGGTCGGTGACGATGGTCTCCGGCGGCAGCCCGAGGCCGGCGAAGCGCTGTCGCAACCGGGACACGCAGGTCTGGAGCTGAGCTCGGGCGGTGACCGGGGGATGCTCTTCCCAGATGGCGTCCACCAGCTCATCGACCGGCACGATGCGGTTGGCCCGCAGCAGCAGGACTGCGAGTACGACCCGGTCTCGACCTGCGGTGATGGTGGTTTCGCCCGCACCGACGCGCAGTGGCCCCAGGATCTGAAACCGCATCCGCTCCCCCGCCCCGGCGATGGTGCAACTTCCAGCAGAGTAGCTCGGCGATCACCGATAGTCCCATCGAGCTGATAGTGATCTGAGAGTGGATCGACAGTGGAAGGTCGGAGACTGTTCCGGGTTGCACGCGCTGCAATCGACGGGGGCGGTGCGCCCGCTCAGTGGGGCGGGCGCACCGATGTCGAACGGCGGCCGGGCGGCCGGGTCAGCGGCGGCCGATGGTGAGCACCGGCTTGGTCACCTCGGCGAAGAAGTCGTTGCCCTTGTCGTCGACGACGATGAAGGCCGGGAAGTCCGCCACCTCGATTTTCCAGATCGCCTCCATGCCCAGCTCCGCGTATTCCAGGACCTCCACATGCCGGATGCAGTCCTGGGCGAGCCGAGCGGCGGGGCCACCGATCGAGCCGAGGTAGAAGCCACCGTGCTGCGCGCAGGAACGGGTCACCTGCGCGGACCGGTTGCCCTTGGCCAGCATCACCATCGACCCGCCGGCAGCCTGGAACTTCTCCACGTACGCGTCCATCCGGCCGGCGGTGGTCGGGCCGAACGAACCGGAGGCGTAGCCCTCCGGGGTCTTCGCCGGGCCGGCGTAGTAGACCGCGTGGTCCCGCAGGTACTGCGGCATCGGCTCGCCGGCATCCAACCGCTCGGCGATCTTGGCGTGCGCGATGTCCCGGGCGACCACCAGCGGGCCGGTGAGCGAAAGCCGGGTCTTGACCGGGTACTTGGCGAGTTCGGCCCGGATCTCGTCCATCGGACGGTTCAGGTCGACGTGGACCACCTCGGAGCTGTCCAGCTGCGCCTCGGTGACCTCGGGCAGGTAGCGGGCCGGGTCGGTTTCCAGTCGCTCCAGCCACACCCCCGACGGGGTGATCTTGGCGACCGCCTGCCGGTCCGCCGAACACGACACCGCGATCGCCACCGGGCAGGAGGCGCCGTGCCGGGGCAGCCGCACCACCCGCACGTCGTGGCAGAAGTAACGCCCGCCGAACTGCGCGCCGATGCCGAAGTTGCGGGTCAGCTCCAGCACCTCCGCCTCCAACTCCAGGTCCCGGAAACCGTGGGCGCTCATCGAGCCGGAGGTGGGCAGCGCGTCGAGGTACTTCGCGGAGGCGTACTTGGCCGTCTTCAGGGCGTACTCGGCGCTGGTGCCACCGATCACCACGGCCAGGTGGTACGGCGGGCAGGCCGAAGTGCCGATCAACCGCAGCTTCTCCTCCAGGAACTGCATCATCCGCGTCGGGTTCAGCAGCGCCTTGGTCTCCTGGTAGAGGTACGACTTGTTGGCCGAGCCACCGCCCTTGGCCATGAAGAGGAACTTGTACGCGTCCGGGTGCCCGTCCGGGTCCTCGGCGTACAACTCCACCTGGGCGGGCAGGTTGCTGCCGGTGTTCCGCTCCTCCCACATGGTCAGCGGGGCGAGCTGGGAGTAGCGCAGGTTGAGCCGGGTGTACGCCTGCCACACACCACGGGAGATCGCCTCGGCGTCGGTGCCGTCGGTGAGCACGTGCCGGCCACGCTTGCCCATCACGATCGCGGTGCCGGTGTCCTGGCACATCGGCAGCACCCCGCCGGCGGCGATGTTGGCGTTGCGCAGCAGGTCCAGCGCGACGAACCGGTCGTTCGGCGAGGCCGCCGGGTCGTCGATGATCGAACGCAGCTGGGCCAGGTGCGCCGGACGCAGGAAGTGCGCGATGTCGTGCATCGCCTCGGCGGTCAACGCGGTCAACGCGGCCGGGTCCACGGTGAGGAACCGCCGACCACCCGGACCGTTGACGACGTCGACCCCCTCGTCGGTGACCAGGCGGTACTCCGTCTGGTCGGGACCGGTCGGCAGCAGGGGCGCGTACGAGAATTCGGCGGCGGCACTACTCATGTCGAGAAAGCCTAGGGCAGATGGCTCGACCGGTCCCACCCGCCGGGTGGGGTGCGCTCATCCGTCCCGGTGGACGGTCACTTGCCGGTGTCCGGGGCCACACACAACTCGTTCTTCGGACCGCAGCTGTCCTGCGGTCGCGGGCCATCGCCGGGGTTGGCGGGCCCGAGCGCCGGGCCGGTGCCGTCGCCCGGGGGAGCACCGTCGCGCGGTGGGTCGCCCGCGCCGAACCGGACGTACCCGATCTCGCGCCCCTCTCCGATCACCATGCCGGCCGGCCCGACCGCGAGCGCATTCGCCGAGGTGCGCAGCACCGCCAACTCCAGTCCGGTGCGGGGATCGAGCGCCGCCAGGCGGTTCGGCTTCTCGTCGGCCAGGACGACGGCGTACGGCGTCAGCGCGGCACCCGCCTTCGCACCGGCCGGCCGGTTCCACCGCACCTGGCCGGAGCCGAGTTCACGGGTCGAGACCGCACCCCGATCGCCGGTACGCACCACCGCGTACCGGTCGTCCACCGCGAGCACCCGTTCGGCGTTCTCGACCACCAGCAGCAGCCGCCCGTCGTACCCGTCGAGCACCGTCTCCCGGCCGTCGGGCGCTACCCCGACCAGCACGTTGCGGGCACCGTACGGGTCCTCCCGCTGCACGCACCCGGCGCTGTCGGCGGTACGCAGGTTGAGCCCGGCGCGCTGCCACGTCTCCTGCCCGCTGGCCGGATCCCGGCCGGAAATGGCGAAGTAGCAGCTGCCGTCCTGGGACCGGGCGGCGATGTGCAGCAGGCGTCCCCCGATCACCGCCAACCGCTCGTCCCGACCGGGTTCGACGTTCTGCAACACCCGGCCGGTGGCGGTGTCGACCACGTGCACCCGGCCGTCGACCGGGAAGCCGAGCAGCGGTGGCACCGCTTCCGGGCCGGCCACCTCGTCGTGGATGCGGGCGGTGGTGAGTCGACGGGTGTCGAGCAAATTCGGGTTGTCGGCGAACAGGCCGCTGCTCACCCCCGGCAGGAAGGCGGTCCACAGCGGAGCGGTCCCGCGCGGTTCCCAGGCACTGAGGGTGCAGTCCGTCGCCTCGACGCAACGCGCGTCGAGCAACAGGTTCCGGTAGGTCCAGACCGCCACCGCGTCGTCGTCCCGCCGCCGGGTCGCCCCGGTCGTCGGGTCGAGCACCTCGTACCCCTTGACCAACAGCCGGCCGACGACGACCACGGCTTCGGCACCAGCGCCGGCCACGGCGGTCCAGTCGGCCTTCCGCTCCCACAGTTGGCTGCCGGCGGCCAGGCTGCGCGCCTCGACCCGGGTACGCTGCTCGACCACCACGGCGTCACCGGCGATCGTGACGCTGCGCGGGGTGCCACCGATCCGTTCCTGCCAGACCACGTCCGGCTCGGAGATCGGCTGACGGCGGTTGACCCACTCCCACATTCCCGGAAACGGATTCCACACTCCGGTCGCCGCGAGCACTACCACGATGATCAGGCCGAGCAGCAGCCCGCCACGTACGCCGAGGCCGCTCCCCTTCGCCACCGGAACACGGTAGCCACCCACACCCCCCACCGCCCGCACCCCACCGCGTGTCGTGCAAGGAAGGGCCCCTTATTAACGTCTCAGGTAGTAAAAGGGCCCCCTTTTAACAACCACAGCACGACGCGGCGATCGCCGGGCACGGCTCATCGCCGGCACGGCTCATCGCCGGGCACGTGCCGGGGTGAGGACCGGCCACAGGGTCAGGGTGGCGATTACCGATGCGGCACCGGCGACGGCCATCACCACACCGGGCGCGAGCGTCTCACTGAGCACGCCCGCGCCCGCCGCCGCCAGCCCCTGTGCGGCCATCATGCCGGTGCTGAGCAGTCCGAACGCCTGCCCCCGGCGTACCTCGGGAACCGCGTCGAGGAACCGCCGCGCCAGCCCGAGCTGATAGGCGAACCCTGCGGTGGCCACCGCGAACAGCGCCGCCGCCGGTATCAGCGCCGGTGTGGCCAGGAACGCCAGCATGGGCAGGCCGAGCAACAACGCCAGCCACGGCGTCCACCGTTCGCGGCGGGCCGGCGCCACGAACCGCCCCACCAGCAGGTCACCGACAAGCATCCCGCCCGCGCCGGCCATCAGCAGTACGCCGGCATTCGCGCCCGGCCCCAGGTCGGCCGCGTACGGTACGGCGACTCCTTCCGCGCCGACCAGCAGCGAACCGGGCAACCACTGGGCGAGCAGCAGTCCCCGGATCCGACGGTCGGCGAAGAGTTGCCGGTTGACCCGCATCGTCTCGCGGACCGCTCCGGTCCGGGCCGGCCCGTCCGGCGCCGAGATCGAGTGCGACCGGGCGGGACGGCGGGCCAGGCCGACCCGCACCATCAGCGCGGACAGACCGCAGGTCGCTGCGGTGAGCCAGAGCGCACCGTACGGTCCGACCAGGCCGAGCATCAGGCCACCGAGAGCGAACCCGGCCACCTGGGTACCGCCGGCCGCCACGCTGAACAACGAACGTCCCAGCACGTACGCGTCGCCGCGCAGCAGTTCCGGCAGCAGCGCGTTCCGGGCGGCGCTGCTGACCGGGCCGAACAGTGCCACCACCGCGACCAGACCGAGCATCGCCGAGGGGGAAAGCAGCCCGGTGGCGAGTACCGCGACCATGGCCAGTCGCAGCAGGTCGTAGCCGACGATCAGTCCGCGCGCCGGCCACCGGTCGGCCAGCGCCAACAGGAACAGCCCGCCCAGTGCGTGCGGCAGGAACCCGGTCACGTACGCCAGGGCGGCCAGTAGGCCGGAACCGGTGCGTTCGTAGACGAGCACGGAGAGGGCGAGCATCTTCACCGTCTCGCCGATCATGAAGACGCCGAAGCTGGCGAAGACCACCCGGAACTCGGCGACGGCGAAGACGTCCCGGAAGGTGGCCGGCCGGTCCGGCGTCCTCGGGGCTGCCGTCGTACTGCTGCTGTTCACGCTGGCCAGCGTGCCGGTGCAGTCCGGACCGCACTATGCTTTCGCTGCTGAGCGAAAGGTCGAGTGATGCAGATCGAGGTCACCCCGGCCGACCTGGCGGCCAGCCGGTTCGCCATCTCGCCGCTGGGCGAGGCGGTCTGGGCGCTTCGGCTGCACACCGGGCAGCACGCCGTGCCCGGGCTGATGCCCTGGGTGGCGCGGACCCGACAAGCGTTCGACCGGTTGCGTCGGGAACTGCCGGCAGTGGGGGCGCTGATCGCGCTGCTACGCCGCGGCGGATACAACGCCGACTTCATCCAGCCACCGCCGGACGGCACCGGCCGGGATTTCGCCGACGAACTCGCGGTGGTCCGCGCCACTCCGCTTGCGCAGGCCCGCGACGAACTGGCCCGCAACCTCACGGGACTTCGAACCCCACCGGCGTACGCCCGCCAGATCTACGACGCCCCGGACGTGGTGGACCAGATCGCCGATGCCATCGAGGCGTCCTGGACACACCTGGTCGAACCGGACTGGCCCCGGTTGCGGGCGGTACTTGAGCGGGATCTGGTGCGCCGCGCCGGCCGGCTCCTCGCGTACGGCTGGGGGGCCGCCATCGCGGACCTGGACCCGCGACTGCGCTGGGTGTCCAGCGGCGGCCTCGGCGCGATCGAGGTGGCCGATCGGGATTCCCGCAGCTACTCGCTCGACGGCAGCGGCCTGCTGTTCATCCCCACCGTCTTCGGCATGATGATCAATTACGTCCAACCGCCCTGGCCGTACGCGATCGTCTACCCGGCCTCCGGGGTGGCCGAGCTGCTCGGCCCGCCGGATCCGGCCCGGCCCGACGACGCGCTGGACCGGCTGGTCGGGCGCTCCCGGGCGGCGGTGCTGCGGGCGCTCGCGCTGCCCGCCACCACCAGTCAGCTCGTCGCCCAACTCGGGCTGAGCCTGGGCGGTGTCGGCGACCACCTGTCGGTGCTGCGGGACGCGGGCCTGGTCAGCCGGGTCCGTTCCGGTCGGGCCGTGCACTACCGGCGTACCCCGCTGGGCGACGCCCTCGCCGCCGACTAGACGCCGCCGAAGTTAAAAGGGGGCCCTTCCTATACACCAGGCGTTAAGAAGGGGCCCTTCCTTCAACCAAGGCGGAGCGGAGGAGGGGGAGGACGCGGTAGGGGATCTGCTCGGCCAGGGCGATGATGGTGGAGGCGCGGCTGATTCCCTCGTACGCCACGATCTGGTCGATCACCCGTTGCAGGTCGGCGTTCGAGCGGGCCACGATCCGGCAGAGCAGGTCGCTGGAGCCGGTGATCGTGTGCGCCTCCAGCACCTCCGGGATTCCCGCCAGGTGACTGGTGACCGGATCGTGCCCATGCCGCTGGCTGATCTCCAGGGTGACGAAGCTGGTCACCGCGAAGCCGATCGCCCTCGGCGCGACCGTGGGCCCGAAACCGCCGATCACGCCCCGGTCGACCAGCTTGTCCAGCCGCGCCTGCACGGTGCCCCGGGCCACGCCGAGCCGGCGGGAACACTCCAGCACGCCGATCCGGGGTTCCTCGGTGAGCAGTTCGATCAGGGAGACGTCCAGCGCGTCTAGCTGTGCAGCTTGACCAGCGTTCATGGCACATGACCCTACTTCCTGCACAACCTGACCAGCTAGAAAGGTGACAGTTGCCTAGTGAACCGGCGCGCGGTGATAGTCCGGGGAAGAGCACAGCGTCGGCCCCCGAGGCCGGCCGGTACGCAAGGGAGACCACAATGACCCAGGCGATCGACCGACCCCAGTCGACCGAGGAGATCGACGTCGATGCCCTCGTCGGCGCCGTCGACCACGACATCGCCCGCGACCCGTTCCCGGTCAAGGGCCTCGACCACGTGCACTTCCTGGTAGGCAACGCCAAGCAGGCGGCGCACTACTACTCCACCGCGTTCGGCATGACCTGTGTGGCGTACCGGGGCCCGGAGCAGGGCTACCGCGACCACGCCCAGTACGTGCTGACAAGCGGCTCGGCCCGGTTCGTGCTGACCGGCGCGGTACGCCCCGACGCCGAGGGCACCGAGCACGTGGCGAAGCACAGCGACGGGGTCTCCGACATCGCGCTGGAGGTGCCGGACGTGGACGCCGCGTACGCGCACGCCACCGCGCAGGGTGCGACCGGCCTGGTGGAGCCGCACGACGTCAGCGACGAGCACGGCACCGTCCGGATGGCGGCCATCGCCGCGTACGGCGACACCCGGCACACCCTGGTCGACCGGTCCCGCTACACCGGCCCGTTCCTGCCCGGCTTCGTCGCGCGCGGGCCGATCGTGGACCGGCAGCCGATGATCGACGCCGGCATCCAGCCGAAGCGCTTCTTCCAGGCGGTCGACCACGTCGTCGGCAACGTGGAACTGGGCCGGATGGACGAGTGGGTCGAGTTCTACAAGCGGGTCATGGGCTTCACCAACATGGCGGAGTTCGTCGGCGACGACATCGCCACCGACTACTCGGCGCTGATGAGCAAGGTCGTCGCGAACGGCACCCGCAAGGTGAAGTTCCCGCTCAACGAGCCGGCGATCGCCCGCAAGAAGTCGCAGATCGACGAGTATCTGGAGTTCTACCAGGGCCCGGGCGCCCAGCACATCGCGGTCGCCACAAACGACATCCTGGCCAGCGTGGACGCGATGCGGGCCGCCGGTGTCGACTTCCTGGACACCCCGGACTCGTACTACGACGACCCGGAGCTGCGCGCCCGCATCGGCGAGGTACGCGTACCGATCGAGGAGCTGAAGGCCCGCAAGATCCTGGTCGACCGGGACGAGGACGGCTACCTGTTGCAGATCTTCACCAAGCCGGTGCAGGACCGCCCGACCGTCTTCTTCGAGCTGATCGAGCGGCACGGCTCGCTCGGTTTCGGCAAGGGCAACTTCAAGGCCCTCTTCGAGGCGATCGAGCGGGAGCAGGAGAAGCGCGGCAACCTGTAAAACTGTCCAGCGTGACCCATTCGCTGTCGTACCCGACGCCGCCGGTCGGTGGGCCGCCGCCCGCCACCGGCGGCGCCGGGTTGCGCATCGGTCCGCAGGCTGCGACAGCACCGTACGCCCTGGCTGCGGTGCCGCCAGGTCGAGTTCCCCGGAACGGTCGTCGTTAAGGTGTCGAGGTGAGCGAGCACAGCGAGGCACCGACGTGAGCGTGGCACCCGGTTGGTATGTCGATCCCGCCGACCCGCAGACCCGGAGGTACTGGGACGGCGAGGGTTGGATCGGCGCACCCATTCCGGTCGATGCCACCCCGCCCGCAGGCCCACCCGAGCCCGAACCCGAACCCGAACCGGAGCCGGCGACACCGGCGACCGAGCCCACCGGCCCGCCGGCCGAACGGCACCCCGGGGCGACTCCGTCGTCCGGTCCGCCCGCTGGCTGGCCGCAGGGCGTACCACCCGGTCAGCCGACCGGTGCCCCGGGAGCCCCGCCGAGCTGGGTGCACCCGCCGACCTGGCCCGGGCAACCGCCGGAGATCCGGCCGCACGGGCTGCCGCTGGCCTCGTTCGGTGCCCGGCTGACCGCCCGGCTGATCGACTTCGGCATCGTCTTCGCGCTCAACGCGCTGGTGAACGGCTGGTTCTTCTGGCGCTACCTCGCGGAGCTCTCCCCCGTCGTCGACGAGTTCTGGCGGCGGGTACAGGCCCAGGACCGGACGACCGAGCCGTTTCCGGCCGCAGGTGAGCAGGCCGGCTCGCTGCTCGTGGTGATCCTGCTGATCGCCACCTCGCTCTGGCTGGCGTACGAGGTGCCGGCGATGGCGGCCAACGGACAGACCTTCGGCAAGCGGGTGGCCGGCATCAAGGTGCTGCCCGTGGAGGCGGACGCGCCGCTCGGCTTCGGCCGGGCGCTGCGCCGGTGGAACACTCTCGGCCTGCCCACCCTGCTCTGGTACTGCTGTGGCCTCGGCCTGCTGCTCCAGCTGATCGACGCGCTCTCCCCCCTCTTCGACCACCCGCTGCGGCAGGCGCTGCACGACAAGCGTGCGCAGACCGTGGTGGTGAAGGTTCCCCGCACCCCCGCCGACCGCGCCAATCCCCCGGGAGACACCCCATGACCGACACCGGACGCCACCGGACAACCCCGCGGCTGACCCGCGCCGACCTGGATGCGCTGCCCAACTACGTACCCGGCCGCAGTCCCGCCGACCTGGCCCGCGAGCTGGGCCTGCCCGAGGCGATCAAGCTGGCCAGCAACGAGGTCCCGTACGGCCCACTGCCCGGCGTGGTCGAGGCGGTCGCCGAGGCCGTCGCCGGGGTGCATCGCTACCCGGACATGGGCGTGGTGGCGCTCCGCCAGGCGCTGGCCGAGCGGTACGAGGTGGACCCGGACCGGATCGCCACCGGCTGCGGCTCGGTGGCGTTGGCCGAGCACCTGGTCCGGGCGACCTGCCTGCCCGGCGACGAGTTGCTCTACTCGTGGCGCTCGTTCGAGGCGTACCCGATCATCGCGGCGACCAGCGGCGCGACCAGCGTGCGGGTGCCCAACGACGCCGGGCACGGGCACGACCTGGCGGCGATGGCGGCGGCCGTGACCGACCGGACCCGGATGATCCTGGTCTGCAACCCCAACAACCCGACCGGCACCGCGGTACGCCGGGCCGAGCTGGACCGCTTCCTCGACGCGGTACCGGACGACGTGCTCGTGGTCATCGACGAGGCGTACCGGGAGTTCGTCACCGACCCCGAGGTGCCCGACGGGCTCGGCTACGCCGACCGGCCCAACGTGGCGGTGCTGCGTACCCTCTCCAAGGCTTGGGGCCTGGCCGGCCTGCGGATCGGCTTCCTGGTCGCCCAGCCGGAGGTGGCCGCCGCGGTCCGCAAGGTCGTCACCCCCTTCTCCACCAGCCTGGCCGCGCAGGCGGGGGCGCTGGCCGCCCTCGACCAGGCCGACGAGGTGCGGCGGCGCTGCGACCTGGTGGTGGCCGAGCGGGACCGGATCACCGAGGCGCTGCGGAAGCTGGTGCCGGACGTGCCGACCAGCCAGGCCAACTTTGTCTGGCTGCCGCTCGGCGACCGGGCGGTGGAGTTCGGCAAGGCGTGCGAGTCGCGCGGGGTGATCGTCCGGCCGTTCGCTGGCGACGGGGTCCGGGTCACCATCGGCACCCCGGCCGAGAACGACACCTTCCTCGCGGCAGCCGAGTCGGCCCTGGCCTGACTGGGCGGTGACCCGTCCGTTCCGGCGGGCGGGCACCGGCCCACGTCCCGACCGGCGCGCGATCAGGTCGCGGCGATGATCAGTGGCTCGGAGGTGAAGTAGTAGCGCTGCTCGTCCCCGTCGGGGTCGACGGGACGACGCAGCCGCTCCACGACCACGTACCCGTCGGCCGCGTACGCCAGGCCCGGGGTCCATCCCGTGCCGTCGGAGCCGACGTTGAGCACGAACCGGGACAGCTGCCCGCCGGTCGACGGATCCACCGTGACCAGTTCGTTCTCCTCGGTCAGCAGGTGCACCCGCCCGGTCTGCACGGCGACCAGCCGGCCCAGCCCCACGGCGACCCGCCAGCGCTCGACGCCATCCGGGACCGCGCGGCCGACCAGCTCTCCGTCCGCCAAGGTCACCGCCATCCGGCCGACCAGTTCGGTACCGGTCGCGGCCAGTGCCGGCACCAGGACCGGGTCACCGGTGCCGAGCAGCCAACTTCGGGCGGTCGCGTCCCCCGGTCCGGCGGTCCGCAGCGCGGCACAGCCGGCACCGTCCGAGGTGCAGCCGAAGAGCGTGGCGGTGAGGTCGGCACCGGCGTCCGGCGGACGCCAGCGGCCGGTCACCTCACCGGTCGCCAGGTCGCGGAATTCCACCGTCGGCGGCCCGGCGCAGTCGTCGACGGTCAACAACTGGCCGCTGGTGCTGGGGCCGACCGGTTCCCGACAGCCCGCATCCACCTCGGCCCGCCACAGCGGCGTGCCACCGGCCAGGTCGACCGCCGCGACCTGGCCCGCCCCGGAACTCACCAGCACGTCGCGGCCGTCGCCGCTGCGGCCCAGCGAGAATCCGCGCGGCTGCCAGACGGTGGTCGTACCGGTGCGCCGGCCCGACCGCTCCTGGTCCGGTTCCGGCCCGTCGGCCCGCCACGCGACCTGCCCGGTACGCGCATCGAGCGCCACCAGCCGCCCGTCCGACCATCGACTCACCACGGTCGTCCCGCTGGCCACCACCGCGTCAAGCGTCGCCGGCCAACGCCGATACGACCAGTACGGGGTGCGTCGGTGCCGTTCGTCGGCCGGCTGGTCGGCGTAGACCTGTCGCTGTGCGGCGTACACCCGCAGCCGACCGTCGACGATCAGCGGCGTGACCGGCAGCCGGCCCACCACGCCGGCCTCGGGGGTGGGCAGCGTCGGGTAGGCGGCCCGGGCGGTGGTGACCACCTCGGCCGGGGCCAGCACGCGGTACGCGATGATCGCGGTCGCCGCGGCGACGCCCACCGCCACCACCGCCGCCACGATCCGACGCCCGCCCGTCGCCAACCTCATGCCGCACCTCCCCGCCCGGCACCCTACCCAGCGGCCGACACCGGCCGGGGACGAGCCTGCGCCCCGGGCCGACACCGGCCCGGGGGGCGGGACTGCGCAGGCGGGCCGATCAGGCGGGCTGCTCAGGCGGTCCGGAGCGGGACTGCTCAGGCGGGCTGCTCAGGCGGCTCGGTGGCGATCGGCGGCGGCGGCCAGGGCGGCGATGTCCTGCCGCAACACCTTCTCGGCGGCACCTGCGGCCAGGCCGCCGAGCAGCAACGCGACCGCCCGACCGGCCGGCGCGGCGGGCCGGGCCTGCACCGTCACGGTCACCGCCGCGTACCGGCGGCGACGGCGGCGTACGTCCCGCAGCGTCCAGGTGATCCGGTAGTCGACGCCGTCGCCGGGCGAGCCGAGCACCAGCCGCCTGGGTGGCTCGGCCGCCAACACGACGAACTCCTCGGCCAGCGGGCTGCCGTCCGGGCGGATTCGCGTCTCGCGCCAGGCGGTGCCCGGCCCGAACCGCCCGGGTGTCAGCACCTCGACCGGCACGTCGGGCGGGAAGCGCCGGGGCAGGTCGGTGAGCAGGCGCCACAGGTCGGCCGTGGGCGCCGGGACCAATCTGTTGACCGCAACCGTCGACATGCCACCTCCCGTGACGTCGACGGTACGCCCGGTCAATGCGGTCCGGGGTCCCCGGGACAGATATTCCACCCCCGGAGACCCCTGTCCCTCAGCGGGTGAAACGGCCCGTCCGGATCGCGTCGACGAACGCGCTCCAGCCGGGCGGGCTGACCGTCAGCACCGGGCCGCTCTGGTCCTTGGAGTCGCGGATGCCCACCACGCCGTGAGCTCGGGCCAGGTTGTCGGCCACCTCCACGCAGAGACCCTGGTCATTGGAGCGACTGCTGGTACGCCAGACCGCGCCCACGAAATCGTGCATCGTGTCATCTCCCTCGGCTTCGACATGTCGCCAGACCGGGACCGGGCCGACCGAGACGGGGGGCGCGGTCGGCCCGGCGCGGCGTGGCGACGGAATTCCGAGGCGATCAACGAGGTTGGTGACGGAGTGTCATCGCACAGCCGGTGCGATAGCGGCCACCTGTCGGAAAGGGGTCAGCGGGCCGGCTGTACCGTGCCCGTCACCTCGCCCAACGCGATGACGCTGCCGTCCGGCCCGGGGGCGGTGGCGGTGATCGTCACAGTGTCACCGTCGGCGAGGAAGGTGCGTTCCGCTCCGGCCACCGTGACCGGCTCGGCGCCACCCCAGGTGAGTTCCAGGAACGAGCCGACCTGGTCGCGCCGGGGGCCGGAAACCGTGCCGGAGGCGTACAGGTCGCCGGTGCGCAGCGAGGCACCGTTGACGGTCAGGTGGGCCAGTTGCTGGGCCGGCGTCCAGTACATCCCGGCGAACGGGGGCTCGCTGACCGGCTCGCCGTTCCAGCTCACCGTCAGCCGCAGGTCCAGCCCGAGGTGGGGTTCGTCGCGCAGGTACTCGGCCACCGGCGGGTCCTGCTCGGGCGCGGGCACGAAGGCGTGCCGGAGCGCGTCCAGCGGGGTCACCCAGGCGGCCACCGAGGTGGCGAACGACTTGCCCAGGAAGGGCCCGAGGGGTTGGTACTCCCAGGCCTGAATGTCCCGGGCCGACCAGTCGTTCACCAGCACCACGCCGAAGACGTGGTCGGTGAAGTCGGCAGCGGCGACCCGACGGCCGAGCGGGCTCGGTACGCCGACCACGAAGCCGACCTCGGCCTCGATGTCGAGCCGCGCCGAAGGACCGAAGGTCGGCCCCTCGCGGCCGGGTCGCTGCCCCTGCGGGCGGACCACCGGGGTGCCGGAGACCACCACCGTGCCGGCCCGGCCGTGGTAGCCGATCGGCAGGTGCTTCCAGTTGGGCAGCAGCGGCGGCTGGCCGGGCCGGAAGATCTGCCCCACGTTCGAGGCGTGCTGTTCCGAGGAGTAGAAGTCGACGTAGTCGGCGACCTCGAAGGGCAACTCCATCCGCACCTCGGTCAACGGCACCAGCAGCGGTTCCACCGCCGCCCGGTGGGCCGGGTCGGTGAGCAGCTCGGTGATCCGCTGTCGCACCGCCGTCCACTGCGGTCGTCCCAGTGCCAGGAACGCGTTGAGCGTCGGTCGGCCAAACGCTCCGCCCGCCAGCACCAGGTCGGCCGCCTCCGCACCGGCCAGGTCGAACACCAGATCCCCGATGCGTACGCCGATCCGTGGCTCGGCGGAGCCGGTGCGGAACACCCCGTACGGCAGGTGCTGCACGCCGTAACCCGAACCCTGCACACCCGTCACCCAGCTCATGCTCTGTCGCTCCCGTTCGTGAGGTGGTCGTCGTCGGAGTTCACCAGGCCCAGCCGGATCAGGTCGGCCAGGGGTTCCGCGATGCTGCACGAGCCGAAGCCCACCCAGAGCGGGCGTGCCGCGTGCCGACGACCATCGGTCCACTGGACCAACGGTCGTTCGTCGCGGACGGTGAGCAACTCGGCGATGGTGTCCACTCCGGCCCCCTCGGCGGCGGCCAACGTCGCGGCGAGCACGTTGCCGAAGCCGTGGTGGGTGAAGCCCGTCTCCGGGTCGACGTGCCGCACCGCGTGGTGCAGTCCGGCGGTCAGCTTGAACGGCACCTCCCGGTCCCGGCACGCCCTGATCACCGCGGCCAGCTCGGCCGGGCTGGGAAAGAGCTCGGCGGCCAGCCCACCGGTGCGGAACTTGGCGGCGATCGGCAGCCCTCGGCTCCGCGCCTCGGCGAGGGCGTCCAGCGCGCCCGTCAGCCCGAAGGTGAGCGGGATCTCCGCATACACCGGCACGGTCTCCAGCCGCTGGGTGAGCTTGACCAGCTCGGTCAGGCCCGGCTGGGGGTCCTCGCCCCGCTTGGCCACCGGTGCCTCGATCTGCCGGACGCTCACCCCGAGTGGAGGCAGGAAGGAGAGCGCGAAGGGCAGCTGGTCGAGACCCGTGTCGCCGATCAGCCCGATGGCGAGGCCCTCAGCGGGGTCGATCAGGCCGTCCAGTTCGCCTGCGGTGACCGCCGTGGCGGGCAGCAGCAGTGGGCCGACGAGGTCGGCGTACCAGGCCGCCCGGTGTTGCCGGTGGGCGATCACGGCGGCGGGCACCGAGGCGCTGCCCGGCGGGAAGACGGCGGCGTCGTCGACCAGACCGGCGACGAGTGCGGGCAGCTGCGTTGACACGAGACAAGAATGTACGGGACGCTGTGATAAGCGGACAACAGCGTCCGATAATCGGACGCCACAGGCTCGGTGACCGGAGGCGACATGCCGTACTACCGCAGCGTCGGCGAGGTGCCACGCAAGCGCCACACCCAGTTCCGGCAGCCCGACGGCAGCCTCTACACCGAGGAGTTGATGGGCCAGGAGGGCTTCTCCTCCGACTCGTCGCTGCTGTACCACCGGTACGCCCCGACGGCCATCGTCGCCGCCGAGGAGTTCACCCCGCCCGCCGTCACCCGGGTGCCCAACCTGCCGCTCAAGCCCCGACACCTGCGTACCCACAAGCTCGACGGCACCGGCGCCGACCCGATCCTCGGTCGGCGGTACCTGCTCGCCAACGACGACGTACGAATCGCGTACGTGCAGGCCGACCGGCCCTCCCCGCTGTTCCGGGACGCCACCGGCGACCAGTGTCTCTACGTCGAGGCCGGCACGCTGCGGGTCGAGTCGTCCTTCGGCGTGCTTGACGCGGTGGCCGGCGACTACGTGATCATTCCCACCTCGACGGTGCACCGCCTGGTGCCCACCGGCGACTCGCCGACCCGACTGCTCGCCATCGAGGCTTCCGGGCACATCGGCCCGCCCAAGCGCTACCTCTCGGTACGCGGCCAGTTCCTGGAGCACTCGCCGTACTGCGAGCGCGATGTCCGGGGACCGGACACCCCGCTGCTTGTCGACGGCACCGACGTCGAGGTGCTGGTCCGCCACCGACGAGGCTGGACCCGCCACGTCTACGCCAACCACCCGTTCGACGTGGTCGGCTGGGACGGCCACCTCTACCCCTGGGCCTTCTCCATCCACGACTTCGAGCCGATCACCGGCCGGATCCACCAGCCGCCACCGGTGCACCAGACGTTCCAGGGTCCGAACTTCGTGATCTGCTCGTTCGTGCCCCGCAAGGTCGACTACCACCCGGACGCCATCCCGGTGCCCTACCACCACCACAACGTCGACTCCGACGAGATGCTCTTCTACACCGGCGGCAACTACGAGGCCCGGCGAGGCTCCGGCATCGAGCAGGGTTCCATCTCGCTGCACCCGTCCGGTTTCACGCACGGCCCGCAGCCCGGCGCGGCGGAACGCTCCATCGGCGTGGACTTCTTCGACGAACTGGCGGTCATGGTCGACACCTTCCGCCCGCTCGACCTATGCGACGCCGCCCCCGACTGCGAGGACCCCGCCTACGCCTGGACCTGGGCCCGCCGGTGAAAGGAAGGGCCCCCTATTAACGCCTGCGGTAGAGGAAGGGCCCCCTTTTAACACCGCGCCGAGCACACACACCGCCCGAGCGCGCACACCGCCCGAGCACACACACCGCCCGAGCACACACGCAGCCGAGGGCGCAGGCGGCCCGAGCGGGCACGCCAGGGCGGGCACGCCAGGCAGGCGCCCGGGGCGGACTCGGTCGGGGCTCAGGCCACTGGACGGGAGATGATCGCGAGCTGAGCGGCGACGCCGACTCCGATTGCCAGGATCAGCGGCCACGGCGTGCCGAAGAGGGCGTAGAACAGGATCAGCGCGGGTGCCGCACAGGCGGCGTAGACGGCCAGGGCGAGCGTGCGGTCGGTACGCCGCAGCACCGGCAGGACCGTCCGGGTCAGGCCGGGCAGCCGCGACGCCTGCCGCCAGACCACGATCCCGCCGCCAAGGGCAGCCAGCAGGGCGATGAAGCGGGAGAACCCGGGTCCGGTGGCGGCCGTGCAGGCCACCAGGACCGCCGACACCACCGACCAGCCGGTACCCCAGACCACCAGCTGCCGCAGTGCGGCCGGTACGGCCCGATCCGTCACCGGCCCCATGCCGGGGTGCCCGGGCTCGAACGGCCCAGCACCGGTCCCACCGGCCCCATACGGCCCACCACCGGTCCCACCACCCGCCCCATACGGCCCACCACCGGTCCCACCCGTGCCGTACGGCCCAGCGCCGGTCCCACCCGCTCCGTACGGCCCAGCGCCGGTCCCGCCGACGCCGTACGGACCGGCCGCACTTGAAGAATCCCGATCCGCGCTCCGCTCGGGTCCGGTCCGACCCTCGTCGACCGGGCGGTCTCCGGCCGGCCAGGCCGGCGGCTCCGAACCAGCACCCCCCGGCCCGGACACACCGTCCCGGGGCACACCCGACCCCGACCCGTCATCCCGGGACACACTCGGCCCGGGTACGCCGCCTTGCGAGGAGCCGGGCCATGGCGAATCCGGTCGGGGTTCGTCGAGCGGGCGTCTGTCGTCCTCCGGTCGGCTCGGGTCCTCCGGGCGACCCGGTTCGTTCCGCGTCGTGTCGCGACTGCTCGGGTCGGCCGACGGCATGCTCGTCACCGCCGCTTCCGCCAGTTGCTCCAGCGTCGCGCTCCACCGGCGTTGCTCCAGTCGCAGCACCCCGACGTCGTCGGTCGCCTCGGCCAGGCGCGGATCCAACCGCAGCGCCTCCCGGTAGGCCCGTTCAGCCAGGTCGAACATCCGCATGTTGGCCGCGACCAGACCGAGCACCAGGTGCGCCTGCGGCTCTTCGGGGGCCAACTCCACCCCGTGCCAGGCCGCGTTCAGCGCCGGCTGCCCGTTGCGCGAGCCGGCCAGGATCGCCGCCGCGCTGCGCTGGGCGTACGCGTCCTGCGGCCCCAACGCCAGAATCTCGTCGGCGGTGCGGGCGGCCTCGGCGTACCGTTCCAGGTCGCCCAGGGCCAGGCCACGGACGACGAGCGGGGGTACCCGGCCCGGCCCGGCGGCGACGGCGGACTCGGCTACGGCCAGCGCTTCGGCGGGCCGGCCGGCGGCCAGGTGTACCCGGGCCAGCATGATCAGCGTGTCGACGGCGGCCGGGTCGAGGGCGAGGGCGAAGCCGAGTTCGGTTGCCGCCTCGTCGTAGCGACCCAGCTCGGCGAGGAGCGTGGCGCGCTGGAGGTAGCCGTCGGCGGCGGACGGGTCAGCGGGAACGTCGGCGGGCATCGCGCGAGCCTAGGCGCTCGGCTGCTCGTACACCAGCGCCACCGCGATCCCGGCGAGCCCCTCACCCCGACCGGTGAAGCCCAGGCCGTCGGTGGTGGCGGCGGATACGGTGACCGGCGCGCCGACCGCGGCGGAGAGCACCCGCTGGGCCTCCTCGCGTCGTGGGCCGATCTTGGGCCGTACGCCGACGACCTGCACCGACACGTTGCCGATGGCGAAACCGGCGGCGCGCACCCGGCGCGCGGACTCGGTCAGCAGCGCCTGACCGCTCGCCCCGGACCACTCGGGTTTGTCGACCCCGAAGTTGGCGCCGAGGTCACCGAGACCGGCGGCGGAGAGCAGCGCGTTGCAGGCGGCATGGGCGGCCACGTCGGCGTCGGAGTGCCCGGCCAGACCGTCCTGGCCCGGCCAGTGCAGCCCGGCCACCCAGCACGGCCGCCCGGTCTCGAAGGCGTGCACGTCGGTGCCGATGGCCACCCGAGGAACGATCATGAACCGAGGGTACGCGTCATCGGCCGGTCGCCAGCAAGTGCTCGGCCAGGGCCAGGTCGAAGGGCCGGGTGATCTTCAAGGCGTGGTCCGAGCCGGGTACGCAGAACACCGGTACGCCCTGCTTCTCCACCAACCCGGCGTCGTCGGTGAGCGCGGAGCCGGCGGCGGCGTGCGCAGCGGCGAGCACCGATCGGCGGAAGCCCTGCGGGGTCTGTACGGCTCGCAGGGCGGAGCGGTCGACCGTGCCGAGCACCGTCCCGCCCGCGTCGACTTCCTTGATCGTGTCCACCACCGGCAGGACGGGGATGACCGCGTCGTGACCCGCCCGGACCGCGGCGGCCACCGACTCCACGAGCTCCGGTGGGGTGAGCGCGCGGGCCGCGTCGTGCACCAGCACGATGTCGGGTCCCGCCGGCACGGTGGCGAGCGCCGCAGCGACCGAGTCCTGCCGGTCCGCCCCACCGGGCACCACGGTGACCGGGGCGATCGGGGCAAGCAGGTGATGCACGGCGGAAACCTCCCCGACCGGTGCGGCCACCACGATGGTGTGCACCGACTCGGCGGCGGCCAGCCGGCGGACCGCGTGCACCAGGAGCGGTTCTCCGGCCAGCAGACGGAGGGCCTTCGGCCGGCCCGGACCGAGGCGTACCCCGGCGCCGGCCGCAGGCACGAGGACCGCGACGTCACCGCGCGGATTGAGCTGCGCGGTCACGTCGCGGTCCTCGATGGTTTCTTCGCTACGAATTGGGTACGACGATGCTCTGCGAACTAGGCCTCGGTGAGCACCTTGTCGAGCAGCGTCTCCGCCTCGTCCTTGGTGCTCTTCTCCGCAAGCGCGACCTCGCCGACGAGAATGTCGCGGGCCTTGGCGAGCATGCGCTTCTCGCCCGCGGAAAGCCCCCGCTCCCGCTCCCGGCGCCACAGGTCGCGGACGACCTCGGCCACCTTCAGCGGGTTACCGGAGGCCAGCTTCTCCAGATTCGCCTTGTAACGCCGCGACCAGTTGGTCGGCTCCTCGGTGTGCGGAGCCCGGAGAACGTCGAAGACCTTGCCCAGGCCCTCTTCACCAACCACCTCGCGCACACCCACGATCTCGGCGTTCTCGGCTGGTACCCGGACCGTCAGGTCACCCTGCGCGACCCTCAGGACGAGGTACTGCTTGGGCTCGCCCTTAATGACCCGAGTCTCGATTGCCTCGATGAGTGCGGCCCCGTGGTGGGGGTAAACAACGGTCTCGCCGACACTGAAAACCATAGGTTCGAAACCCCTTTCGCTGTGTCTAGGGTAACACGCTCAGGCACCGATGTCTCATCACTGTCCTGACCGTTGGCGCAGCTCAGGGGCCCTGTGAGAGGTATTTCTTCGGCTTGACAGCCAGCCAAGTCGATGATTCGAACACTCTCCGTAACCTCGGGATGACCCGCTGGTGCGGTCCACGGAGAAGCCGAGATCAGCTGGGCGATCAGGGGCCACGCACCCACTCCATGGTATCTCGCCGTACCCGAGTGTGGGCAGCGGTAGCGGTACCGGGCGAGGTGCGGGACGCTGGAGGGTGCGGGGCTGTCCGCGCCCGCGAGGTTCCAGGGGGTCGTGATGGGCAAGGCTGACGCCGACGGTCCCGGGCTGCCGGACCTGCCTCCCGAGTGGGGCCGGGTGGTCGTACCGGACGACGCCTCCGCGCTGGCCGACGAGGCCGAGTTGATCCGTCGCGAGTTGCGCCGCGCCGCCGCCGGGCGATCCCGCCGCTGGCGACCGCCCGGCGTACCCGTGCTCGTGTTGCTGATCGCGGTGGTCACCACCGTCGCCGGTCTACTCACCGTCAGCTGGCCCCGGTCCAGCCGATCCCCGGGACCGGTCGTCGCCGACAGCCCGGAACCGACCCCCGCACAGTTGACCGGTCGTGCGCTACCCGCCCTCGACCTGGTCGACGCCGGGCAGTCCCCGGTGCCGCTACGCGGCCTGCTGCCGGCGGTGGTGCTGCTGGTGGAGGGCTGCCCCTGCCCGGACCTGGTCACCGAGACCGCGCTGGCCGCGCCCGAGGGGGTGAACGTGGTCACCGTCGGCGCCGGCAGCCCGCGCGCGGCACCCGCCGGGGTCCCGGTCCGCGCCCTGGCCGACCCGGCCGGCGGCCTACGCGACTTCCTGCACGCACCGGCCCACCCGGGCAGCGTCACCGCCCTGCTCGCCGATCGCACCGGCCGGGTCGTCCTGGTGGTACCCGAGGTCGGCTCGGTCTCCGACTACCACGCCGAGCTGATCCGGTTGGCCGGTTGAGGGCGCTCACCAGCGCGTCAGCCGGGCCACCAGCTCCACCGGGGCCGCCCCGGCGGGCGAAAAGGACACCCCGGCCGTCCCGCCGGTTCCGGTGATCTCCACCGTCGCCACCGCCCCGTCGCAGCCGATGGTCATCGGGTCCGCCGCCCGGGCACCGGCGGCCATCACCAGCAACTCGCCCGGCCCGGTGCAGCTGAAACGCAGCAGCCGTGACTCACCGCGCGCGAGCGGTGCCTGCCGGAGGAGCGCTTCCCCCGGGCGCAGCGTCGCACGCTCGACCCACACCACGTTCCTGTCGCTGGCGCCGCGCCCACCCGGATAGCCGTAGCCCGGGTCGACGGGTATGCGCCCGGTGTCCCGGTCCAACCGCAGCTCCGAACCCGCCCCTTCGGCCTGCCAGCCGGCGTCTCCCGACGGGTCCACCGCGACCACGGCACCCGTGGCCGGGTCCACCCGCCACACCCCGGTGAGCCGCGACGATCCGTCCGCCCCGATCGCGGTCACCGCCCACCGCCCCGGCGGCGGCTCGGTGGGCGACGCCGCCCGCCACCACCAGCCCGCGAGGAGCAGTACCGCCGCGCCGACGGCGGCGAGCAGAACGCCCCGCAACCGATCCGAGTCATCGACGTCCATAAAATTAAGCGTATAGCGGTCGGCCGGTCATGGCTGACGTTCCAGCAGCGCAGCGTAGAGGGTCAGCCCTGGTCCGAAGGCCAGCATCACCACCCGTCGGGCCGACGGCGCGGCCCGGATCAGCCGGTCGAGGATCAACAGCACCGTCGGAGATGAGCAGTTCCCGTGCTCGTCCAGGGTCTGCCTCGACGCGGCCAGCGCCGTCGGCGCCAGGTTCAACTCGCGTTCCACCACGTTGAGAATGCGCGGACCACCGGGATGCACGGCCCAGCCGTCCACCCCGGACACCTCGGAGCCGTGCCGGGCCAGCAGGTCGTGCACCAGCCCCTGAACGTGGGCCGACAACACCTGCGGCACCTTCGGCGACAGTCCCATCCGGAATCCGGTGTCGGTCACGTCCCAGGTCATGTGATCGGCGGTGGAGGTGTCGGTCACCGAGGTGACCTCCCGCAGCGCGTACCCCGGACCGCCCGGAACCACCACGGCGGCGACCGCGGCGTCCGAGAAGAGCGCGTGGGAGACGATCTGCTGGGTGTCCACCCGCGCCGAGGACGGCTGGAGATGCAGGCTGGTCAACTCCGCGCAGAGCAGCAACGCCGGGCGCCCCCGCGCCGTGACGAAGTCACCGACCGCGCCCAACCCCGGCAGGGCCGCGTAGCAGCCCATGTGGCCGACGAACATCCGCTGGGTCGACGGGGCCATGCCCAGGTCCCGGGCGAGCAGGATGTCCAGCCCGGGGGTGGCGTAACCGGTGCAGGAACAGACGACGAAGAGCCCGATGTCACCGGCGGCCAGACCGGCTGCGGTCAGCGCCCGACCCACGGCCTCCTTGCCCAACGGCAACGCCTCGACCTGGTAACGGCGCATCCGCCGTTCGGTCGGCCAGTCGGAGACATCTTCGAGCAACGGGTTGACCGCCGACTGTCGCCGACTCACCCCGGAGTGCGCGAAAATCCGCTGGGCGAGGCTCCGGGTGGCGCCGGAGTAGTGCCGGGAGAAGAACTTCTCCCACAGTTCCTGCTGGTCGGCGGCGGGCGGTAGCGCCGCGCCCACGCCCGCGATCACCGGTATGGACACGGTCCCACCTTCCTCTCGCTCGGACTCCTCACGCTCACCAACGAGGGGCTGATCCGTCGCGGTCCGGGTCGCCACCGAGCGCGGCGATCCCGAGCCAGTCGGCGCAGACGTCGGAGGTGGCCGGATGCAGCGATCCGCACCGGGCGTCCCGGTAGAGACGCTCCAGCGGGTGACCACGCCGAGTCGCGGAGGTGCCGGCCGCCTCCAGCATGGACGCGGCCACCTCCGCGGCGGTCGTGCCGGCCAGCAGCTTGGCCCGCCACACCCACCGGTTGGTCTCCGGGTCACCCGGGGCCTCGTCCACCCGGCGAGCCGCCTCGGCCACCGTCAACTGCGCCGCCGCCACCGCGGCGTCGGCCCGGCCGAGCCGGGCACGGACCGCCGGTAGCTCGGCGAGGTTGCGCGCGTTGAGGTGCTCCGCCGCCGCGTCGATCGAGGCTCGGGCCACCCCCACGTAGACCGCGGCGTAGCTGGCCACCAGCCAGTGCGGCATCAGCTGGGCCACCACCAGAGCCAGCCCCTCCACCCCACCGAGCAGCCGGTCGGCCGGCACCGTGACGTCCAGGTGCAGGTCGTGCGAGGCGGTGGCGCGCATGCCGAGCGAATCCCAGGTCGGCTCGACGGTGAGGCCGTCGCCCGCCGGGACCAGAAACTGCGAGACCACCGACGGGTCGTCCGCGCTACGGGCGGCCACCAGGTATCCGTCCGCGTGGCCGGCACCGGAGCAGAAGGTCTTGCTGCCCTTGATCCGCCAGCCGCCCTCGACCGGCTGGTACACCGTGGCGAGCTGAGAGAGCCGGGCGCCGGCACCGCGCTCACTCATCGCGACGGCGTACCAGGCCCCCTCGGCCGCCGCGCGCAGCAGCCGGTCGCGGGCGGCCAGCGCCTCATCCGGTACGCCGAGCGCCTCGGCCAGTTCCTCGGTGACCGCGCCGAGCGCGCCGGTGACCGAGGCGTGCATGTTGAACACCAGCGCGGTCGCGCCGTTGCCCCGGGCCAGCTCGGTGGCGACGGCCGCGTACTCGGCGAACGTGGCGCCGGCACCGCCCAACTCGGCGGGCACCATCAGCCCGAACAGTCCGGCGGCGCGCAGGTCGGCGAAATCGTCGACCGGGAACGAGCCGTCCCGGTCGTGCTCAGTGGCCCGGGCCGCCAGCCGGGGCGCCAATCTGCGGGCGGCCTCCGGCGTCGGCCGGTGCACGATCCGCTCGTCCTGCTCGCTCATCCGAACCCCCTCGTCGCCCTCTCCATACCCCCGCCGGGATCCGCTATCCGCCGCGTACCCCCCGGCCCTGGTAGAGCACGGCGGTCGACCAGGTGGGCACGATGCGCGGCGTCCCGCCACCGGGCGTCCGTGCGCCGCCGACCCGGCGGAGCAGCCAGCGCAGCAGCCCCGGTACGCCGGGTCGCACACCGCGCACCCGCAGGTCCACCCCGTGCCGGGCGCACTCGACCACCAACTCCCGGTCGTCCACGAAGAACCGTGGATCATGGATGCCCCGCGGCACGGTGGGTAGCCGCTCGGCGATCTCGACCGCGATCAGCCGGCTCAGTGCGGTGTCGTTGAGGGTGTCCACCACCAACAGTCCACCAGGGCGCAGCAACCGGCACGCCTCGGCCACTGCGGCACGCCAGTCCGGGACGTGTTCCAGCAGCTCACCGGCGGCCACCACGTCGGCGCAGGCGTCGGCAAGCGGCACCGCGGTAGCGTCGCCGTTGACCACCGTGACGCCGTGCTCGGCGGCCTGGGCCAGCGCCGACCTGGTCAGGTCCACGCCCACATGCCGGTAGCCCTTGCCGGCCAGGTGCGGGGCGAGCAGTCCGGCGCCACAACCGAGGTCGACCAGGAGCGCGTCGGGCCGCGTCGCCGGCGGCACCATCGCCGCCCGCGCCTCGGCCAACCAGTGCAGCATGGCGAAGGCACCGTCCGGCCGCCACCATTCGCCGGCCAGTTCGTCGTACTGGCGCGGATCGTTGCGAGACAGACGGAGACCGGCATCACGCATGGCTCCGAGCGTGGCACGACTCCCCGGTAACGACCAGACTTCCGTTATGTCGTCGACGGTGTTAGGGCTGGTCAGGGCAAGCCATCCGGAGCCGACCGCGGCCGTCACCGTGGTCGCCGCCCTGCTCGCGGCCGGAGTCGGGCACTCGAACGGCGGCCTCGCCGTGGTGGCGCTCACCGTGGCGGCCAGCCAGTTCGCGGTCGGCTGGACAAATGATCTGCTCGACGCCGACCGGGACGCCATGGTGGGGCGTACCGACAAGCCGGTGGCCGCCGGCGCGGTCGGCCGGCGCACCGTGGCGGTGGCGGCGGTACTTGCCGCCGCGGCCACCGTGACCCTGGCGCTGACCACGAATCCGGTCGCGGCGCTCTGGGCCGTTACCGGCCTGCTCTCGGCTCTGCTCTACGACTGGCCGCTCAAGTCGACACCGATCTCGGTGCTGCCGTACGCGATCTCCTTCGGTGCGCTGCCCGCCTTCGTGGTGTCGGCGCTGCCCGGCGCACCGCCGCCACCGGCGTGGCTGGTCGCCGCCGCCGCCCTGCTGGGCGCGGGCGCGCACTTCGCAAACGTCCTGCCCGATCTCGCCGACGACGCGCGGACCGGCGTGCACGGGCTGCCACATCGACTGGGCCCGACCGGCAGCCGGCTCGCCGCGACCGGGCTGCTGATCGCGGCGACGGTCACGCTGGTGCTCGGGCCACCGGGCCCGCCGTCAGGCGTCGGGCTCGCGGTGGCCGGGACCGCCGTCGTGATCTTGGCGCTGGCCTGGCGGTCCGGCCGGCGAGCCGACCGGGCCGGCAGCCGACCGGTGACCGCGTTCCGGGCGGCGATGCTGGTGGCCATGATCGATGTCGTCCTGCTGGTGGCGAGCGGTCGACTGGTCTGAGGCTAACCCCGTCAGGTAGCTGCGCAGGGTCGGCGTGCGGGCCACGATCAGCGCCAACTACCCTGGAGCCCGGTCTGCGCGGGTATGGCCAGCGGGTCCGGCGGCGTAGCCGGGCGTGATCGTGACGAGGAGGACCGACGTGACGCGCTCGATCAGGGGTTCCCGGCGGGCTGCCGTGCTGCTGCCCGGGATCGCGACGGCAGCCGCGCTGTTGCTGCTGTCCGGGTGCGGCGCCGGCCAGATCTCCGAGACGGCGAACAAGGTGCCGTCCGCCCAGGGCATCGACCTCCAGGCCGACGCGGGCGCGTACGGCGTGCGGGGTGTGCTGGTCTCCTACCCCGGCGTCGAGGGTTACCGGGCCGGCGACAACGCGGTGCTCAACGCCCTCTTCTACAACGACACCCAGAACCCGGTCACGGTCACCGTCAGCTCGACGGACGCCCGCGAGGTGGTGATCACCACGGTGAGCGCCGCGAACAGCCCGTCGCCCACCGCATCCCCGACGCCTACCGATTCGCCGTCGCCCGAGGGCACGCCCGGGGCGGGCGAGTCGCCCTCGCCCGAGGGCTCGCCGTCACCGACGGAGTCGCCCGAGACCACCCCGACCGAAGCCGCCGCCGAGCCGGCCCGGATCGAGATCCCGCCGCTGAGCTACGTGCAGCTGAACGCCGAGGGTGAGCGGGTGCTCCAGCTCGTCGGGCTGAACTCGGCCCTGCTGCCGGGGCAGAACGTCACGCTGGCCTTCGACTTCGGCGGTGGCGACACGATCACCACTCCGGCACCGATCGCCGTGCCGCTCTCCCCGGCCCCGCCACCGTCGCCGATCATCGAGCGACACACGGAGTACGAGGGTGAAGGCGGCCACTGAGCCAGCTCTCCCGCAGTCTTTCGGCGGCGCCGCCGGCGTGGTGAACCAGGCCGGCGGCGCCGTCGTCGTACCCGGGGGTTAGCGTCCCTCGGGTGAGCATCTCCCGATCGACCCCGGCCCGGGGCGCAGGCGCCGGACGTGGCCGGGCCGCCGCCCGCGAGCCCCGGCCCGCGTACGAGTGCGACGCCTGCGGCCACCAGCCCCCGAAGTGGGTGGGGCGCTGCCCCGAGTGCGGCGAGTGGGGCTCAGTGGTCGAATGCACCGTCACCGGCCCCACCGTCTCCGGCCGGGTGGTGAGTTCCCGGATGCCCGCCGAGCCGGCCCGGCCGATCGCCACCATCAGCGCGGCACCGGCCCGAGCCCGGCCCACCGGGGTCAGCGAGCTGGACCGGGTGCTCGGCGGCGGGCTGGTGCCCGGGGCGGTGGTCCTGCTCGCCGGTGAGCCCGGGGTCGGCAAGTCCACCCTGCTGCTCGACGTCGCCCAGCAGTGGGCCGCCGGGGCGGGCAGCCCTTCGCTCGTGGTCAGCGGCGAGGAATCGGTCAGCCAGGTGCGGCTGCGCGCCGAGCGCATGGGCACTCTGCACGAGCAGCTCTACCTGGCCGCCGAGAGCGACCTCGCGGCGGTCCTCGGCCACCTCGACGCGGTCAAGCCCGGCCTGTTGGTGCTCGACTCGGTGCAGACCATCTCCACCACCGGCACCGAAGGGGTGCCGGGCGGGGTGACCCAGGTCCGGGCGGTCACCGCCGCGCTCGTCGCGGTGGCCAAGGAGCGCGGAATCGCCACCGTGCTGGTCGGCCACGTCACCAAGGACGGCCAGGTGGCCGGCCCCCGGGTGCTTGAGCACCTGGTCGACGTGGTGCTGCACTTCGAGGGCGACAAGCATTCCTCGCTGCGGCTGGTACGCGGGGTCAAGAACCGGTTCGGCGCCGCCGACGAGGTGGGCTGCTTCGAGATGCACGAGGGTGGCATCAGCAGCCTCGCCGACCCGTCCGGCCTGTTCCTCACCCGCTACTCCGAGCCGGTGCCGGGCACCTGCGTGACAGTGGCGATGGAGGGGCGTCGGGCACTGGTGACCGAGGTGCAGGCGCTGATCGGTGCCACCGTGGCCGGCTCGCCCCGGCGTACCGTCTCCGGGCTGGACTCCGCCCGGCTGGCGATGGTGCTTGCGGTGCTGCAACGCCGGACCGAACGGCTCACCCTGCACGACCGGGAGGTCTTCGCGGCCACCGTCGGCGGCATCCGGGTGGTCGAGCCGGCTGCCGACCTCGCCGTCGCCCTCGCCGTCGCTTCCGGTGGCCTGAACCTGGCGATCGCGCCCCACCTGGTGGCGATCGGCGAGGTCGGCCTGACCGGCGAGGTACGCCGGGTGGGCGCGGTGCCCCGCCGGCTCTCCGAAGCGGCCCGGCTCGGCTTCCGGCTGGCCCTGGTGCCGCCCGGCTGCGGTCCGGCGAGCACCGGTGCCGGACCCGAGCAGCTTAGGGTGATCGAGGTCAACGACGTTCGTTCGGCATTGCAGGCCGTGGCCCGGGCGTCGGCGGAGTGAACGGGAAGGAAAGCCACGTCTCGGGTGATCCGCCCGACACCGGCCGAGGGGTGGGATCGTGACACATCACAGTAACCGCGACAGCACCCAACGCAGGGCAGTCCGTAGACTGTGCCCGTGCCAGTCGATCGCGATACCACCAAGCCTGCCGGCGCGACGCCCCACGCCCGCACCGCTGCCGTGGGCTCGCCCGCCCGTCCGATCAGCATCAGCGTGACCGGCGGCGGCAGCGTCGGCGACCCGCTGCGTGCCAATCTGGCGCTGATGGCACCCGGCACCGCACTGCGCGACGGTCTGGAGCGCATCCTGCGCGGCCGGACGGGTGCGCTTATCGTCCTCGGTTACGACAAGGTCGTCGAAGGGCTGTGCACCGGCGGTTTCCCGCTGGACGTCGAGTTCTCCTCCACCCGGATCCGCGAGCTGTGCAAGATGGACGGCGCAGTGGTGCTCTCCAGCGACGGCACTCGGATCGTCCGCGCGGCGGTGCACCTGATGCCCGATCCGACCATTCCGACCGAGGAGTCGGGCACCCGGCACCGCACCGCGGAGCGGGTCGCCCGGCAGACCGGCTACCCGGTGATCTCGGTAAGCCAGTCGATGCGGATCATCAGCCTCTACGTCAACGGCCAGCGGCACGTGCTGGACGACTCGGCGGCCATCCTGTCCCGGGCCAACCAGGCACTGGCCACCCTGGAGCGTTACAAGCTCCGGCTCGACGAGGTCTCCGGCACGCTCTCCGCACTGGAGATCGAGGATTTGGTCACCGTACGCGACGCGGTGGCAGTGGTGCAGCGGCTGGAGATGGTCCGCCGGATCGCCGACGAGATCGCCGGCTACGTGGTGGAGTTGGGCACCGACGGCCGGCTGCTCGCCCTGCAACTGGACGAGCTGATGGCCGGGGTGGACGCCGACCGCACCCTGGTCATCCGGGACTACCTGCCCACCGGGCGCAAGTCACGCACGCTTGACGAGGCCCTGGTCGAGCTGGATCTGCTCAGCGCCACCGAGCTGATCGACCTGGTCTCGGTGGCCAAGGCGATCGGCTACCCGGCCGCCTCGGACGCCCTGGACGCGGCGGTCAGCCCGCGCGGGTTCCGGCTGCTGGCCAAGGTGCCCCGGCTGCCGGTGTCCGTGGTGGACCGGCTGGTGATGCACTTCGGCAGCCTCCAGCGCCTGCTCGGCGCCACGGTCGAGGACCTACAGACGGTCGATGGGGTCGGCGACGCGCGGGCCCGGGGCGTACGCGAGGGCCTGTCCCGGCTCGCCGAGGCATCAATCCTCGAACGGTACGTCTGACCCCGCGCGCTCAGTCGGTGAGGACGAGCTTCACCGGCTGGCTCCGCTTGGTGCCCACCCGGGCGAATACCTCGTACGTCCCGGCCGGCGGGGTGGGCCCGTTCGCCACTCCGTCGACGCACCGACTGCTGTCCTTGCCGTTCCAATCCACCCGGTAGGAGCGTTCGAAGCCGGAGGTGAACGACTGCACGTCCGAGCCGGCGGCGGTGCCGCAGGTGTCCGACGACCAGATCACCTCGGCGCCGGACTTGATGTACAGCTCCTGCGCGGTCGCGCCGACATCCCGGCTGCACGTCCGCTCGGACCGGTTGCGGACCTTCAGGTGCAGGTCGACGGCGGCACCACGGACGACCTGTGCGGGCAGGGCCACGGCGGTCACCGAGAGTTCGGCGTCCGTGCAGGCACCGTCGTCGACCACCGGCCGTGCCGGTGCCTCGTTGCCGGCGTTCGGCTCGGTGGTGAGACCCGTCGACGGCGTGGCGCCCGAGCCGGTTGCGCCGTCGGGACCGGTCCCGCCGTCAGGACTGGTCCCGCCGTCGGGGCCGGCTCCGGCGTCACCCGACGGGGGCGTACCGGTCTGCGGGGTCAGCACCGACCCGGAGGGCTCCGGGGTGCCGGATGACACGCCCGGATCGGGCTGGCCGTTGCCGGTCGCGTCGTTGCCGCTGCGCGGCCCGTTGCACGAGTAGACCAGAACGACCAGGAAAAGCAGGACCGCACCGAGCACAACGGCGCGACGCCGCCAGTACACGGCGGGAGGCAGGGGGCCGACCGTCAGACGCATGATGCCCCCACGGTAGCGGCGGCGGGTGCGACGGACGGTAGCGACGCGCCGGAGCGTCCGGGAGCCATCGGAGTAGATCCTCCATTCTCGACAGTCCGCACCGACCGCACGCAGCGACGCCCGCTCGGACAGTTACCGACGGTGCCGGCACGACCGGCTCAGAGATAGACCTTGCGCTGGTAGATCGCGTGCGCACCGGCCACCCGGTCCAGGAAGAGCAGACCGGCGCAGTGGTCGATCTCGTGTTGCAGGGCACGGGCCTCGAAACCATCCGTCACCAGGCGCACGGGCTCGCCGCTGCCGGGCAACACGCCCTCGACCACAAGTCGACTGGCGCGCTTGACGTCACCGGTCAGGTCCGGCACCGACATGCACCCCTCTCGGCCCGTCTTCCACCGGGTCGCCTCGACCACGCGGGCATTGCAGAGCGCGAACGTGCCGTGCACGGTCACCGCCTTGGCGTGCCCGGTCACGTTTACCGCGAACACCTGCGCGCCGACGCCCACCTGCGGGGCGGCCAGGCCGACGCAACCCGGTGACACCCGCATCGTGGCGATCAGGTCGGCCGCCAGTTGCACCGTCTCGGCGGCGGTCGGGTCGACCTCGACACCGGCTCGGCTGAGTACGGCCTGCGGGGCGGAAACCACCGGAAGCACCCGACCGGCGCCCAACGTCTCCGGTGTCCAGTCGCCGAGGCCCGGGTACGTCTCCGGCTGTGGGTCCAGGTCAGACCCGTCCCGGTGCCCGGTCACAGCAGATCCGGTTCGGCCGGCCGGAGGGTCACCTCGACGCCCAACTCGGCAGCGGTGTCGGCCAGCCGGCCGGCGAGCGCGGTGGCCGCACCGGGCGGCAGATCGACCTCGGCGACCACCACGTAGAGCGAGCCGGCCAGCCGGGTGCTCAGGTCGGTGACGTTGCCACCGGCATCGGTAAGCACCCGCGTCATCGCCGCCACGATGCCCATCCGGTCCGCGCCGTGCACCGCCATCACGTACGGCTCGCCGGCCGGTGCCGTTTCGCCGTCGTGCGTCACGCCGCGTACCGTCGCCACCAGGTGGCTGTCGGCGGCGAGTGGCGCCAACGCGGCCTCGACCTCGGCGGCGGCCGGGCCGACGCAGATCAGGGTCATCGCGAAGTGCCCCCGCAGCCGGGTCATCGTGCTGTCGGTGAGGTTGGCCCCGAGCCGGGCGAGCACCTCGGCGACGTCGGCCACGATGCCGGGCCGATCCCGGCCGATGACGGTGATCGCAAGCTCGTTCATCCGGGCATTCTCCCTGATCCGCGTAGGCCGATGACGGCGGCCCGACCGTACCGTCCACGCAACGGGACCGCGGCGCGTGACATCATCGGCGGCGCGATGACAGAACCGACATTCGCCGGACGAGTGAGCCGGTGGTACGAGCAGAACGCCCGGGACCTGCCGTGGCGCCGGCCCGGCGTGACCGCGTGGGCGATCCTGGTCAGCGAGGTCATGCTCCAACAGACTCCGGTGGCCCGGGTGGTGCCCGCCTGGCATGCCTGGCTGGACCGCTGGCCGAAGCCGGCCGCGCTGGCCGCGGACAGTCCGGCCGAGGCGATCCGGATGTGGGGACGGCTCGGCTATCCGCGCCGGGCGGTACGGCTGCGGGAATGTGCGGTGGCCATTGTCGAGCGGCACGGCGGGACCGTGCCGGACCGGTTGGAGCAGTTGCTCGCCCTGCCGGGCGTCGGCACGTACACCGCGCGGGCGGTGGCGGCCTTCGCGTACGGCCAGCGGCACCCCGTGGTCGACACGAACGTACGCCGGGTGGTCTGTCGAGCGGTGGCCGGCGAACCGGACGCGGGTCCGGCGACCCGGCCCGCCGATCTGGTCGCGACCGAGGAACTCCTGCCCGTCGAGCCGGCCGCCGCCGCACTCGCCAGCGCCGCCATCATGGAACTCGGCGCGGTGATCTGCACCGCCCGTGCCCCGCGCTGCGGCGCGTGCCCGGTCGAGACGACCTGCGCCTGGCGGGCCTCGGGGCAGGTCGCCCCGGCCGGTCCCACCCGCCGGCCGCAGCGCTACGCGGGCACCGATCGGCAGGTACGCGGGTTGCTGCTCGGACTACTCCGGGAGGCGACCGGGCCCGTGCCGCAGCAGCGATTGGACCAGGTCTGGGCGGACGACGTGCAGCGGGCCCGGGCGCTGGCCGGGCTCGTCACCGACGGACTGGTCGAGCCGGTCGGCGAGGCGTCGTTCCGCCTGATCGGCGACGGACCGCCAGCTCCACTGGCCCGCTGACCCGCCGGCACCGCCGGCACTGCTGCCTCGCTGAGCTGCTGACTCAGTTGGTCTGCTCGGCGAGGGCTGCGTCGCCAGCGCAGACGACGGCGGCCCGGTGGCATCTGCCACCGGGCCGCCGAAGGGTGAATCAGCTTGCCTGTTCGTCCGCACCCGCGGCGGCCGTGCTGCCGCCGAGCTCGGCTGGGACCGCGTCCGGCACCTCGACCGGCCGGTCGGAGCCGTGGAAGACGAGCTTGGACTTGTCGATGTTGTTCGGGTCGCCCTCGCAGTCCACCACGACGATCTGACCCGGGGTCAGCTCGTTGAAGAGGATCCGCTCGGAGAGGTTGTCCTCGATGTCGCGCTGGATCGTGCGACGCAGCGGTCGCGCGCCCAGCACCGGGTCGAAGCCCTTGACCGCCAGGTACTTCTTGGCGCTGTCGGTCAGCTCCAGGCCCATGTCCTTGTTGCGCAGCTGGGTCTCGATGCGGGCGATCATGATGTCGACGATCGACAGGATCTCCTGCTGACGCAGCTGGTGGAAGACGATCGTGTCGTCGATCCGGTTCAGGAACTCGGGCCGGAAGTGCTGCTTCAGCTCGTCGTTGACCTTCTGCTTCATCCGGTCGTAGTTCGAGTCCGAGTCCTCCGACGCCTGGAAGCCGAGCGAGACCGCCTTGGCCACGTCCCGGGTACCGAGGTTGGTGGTCAGGATGATGACCGTGTTCTTGAAGTCCACGATCCGGCCCTGACCGTCGGTGAGCCGCCCGTCCTCCAGGATCTGGAGCAGGGTGTTGAACACGTCCGGGTGGGCCTTCTCGATCTCGTCGAAGAGGACCACCGAGAACGGCCGACGACGCACCTTCTCGGTCAGCTGTCCGCCCTCGTCGTAGCCGACGTAACCGGGCGGGGCACCGACCAGTCGGGACACCGTGTACCGGTCGTGGAACTCGGACATGTCCAGCTGGATGAGGGCGTCCTCGCTGCCGAACAGGAACTCGGCGAGCGCCTTGGACAGCTCGGTCTTACCCACACCGGACGGGCCGGCGAAGATGAACGAGCCGGATGGGCGCTTCGGGTCCTTCAGGCCGGCCCGGGTACGCCGGATCGCCTTCGAGACCGCCTTGACCGCGTCCTCCTGGCCGATGACGCGCTTGTGCAGCTCGTCCTCCATGCGCAGCAGGCGCGAGGTCTCCTCCTCGGTCAGCTTGTAGACCGGGATGCCCGTCCAGTTGCCCAGCACCTCGGCGATCTGCTCGTCGTCGACCTCGCTGACGACGTCCAGGTCACCGGCCTTCCACTCCTTCTCCCGCTGCGCCTTCTGCCCAAGGAGCTGCTTCTCCTTGTCCCGCAGCTGGGCGGCGCGCTCGAAGTCCTGCGCGTCGATCGCGGACTCCTTGTCGCGACGCACCTGGGCGATGCGCTCGTCGAAGTCGCGCAGGTCTGGCGGCGCGGTCATCCGGCGGATCCGCATCCGGGCACCGGCCTCGTCGATCAGGTCGATCGCCTTGTCCGGCAGGAACCGGTCGGAGATGTACCGGTCGGCCAGCGTCGCCGCCGCCACCAGCGCGGCGTCGGTGATGCTCACCCGGTGGTGCGCCTCGTAGCGGTCCCGCAGACCCTTGAGGATCTCGATGGTGTGGGCCAGCGACGGCTCACCCACCTGGATCGGCTGGAAGCGGCGCTCCAGCGCGGCGTCCTTCTCCAGGTGCTTGCGGTACTCGTCGAGGGTGGTCGCGCCGATGGTCTGTAGCTCGCCACGGGCCAGCATCGGCTTGAGGATGCTCGCCGCGTCGATCGCGCCCTCGGCGGCACCCGCACCCACAAGCGTGTGGATCTCGTCGATGAACAGGATGATGTCGCCCCGGGTGCGGATCTCCTTGAGCACCTTCTTCAGGCGCTCCTCGAAGTCACCGCGGTAGCGGGAACCGGCCACCAGCGCGCCCAGGTCGAGCGTGTAGAGCTGCTTGTCCTTGAGCGTCTCGGGCACCTCGCCCTTGATGATCTTCTGGGACAGCCCCTCCACCACGGCGGTCTTACCGACGCCGGGCTCACCGATCAGGACCGGGTTGTTCTTGGTACGGCGGGAGAGCACCTGCATCACCCGCTCGATCTCCTTCTCGCGCCCGATCACCGGGTCGAGCTTGCCCTCGCGGGCCGCCTGGGTCAGGTTCCGGCCGAACTGGTCCAGCACCAGGCTGGTCGACGGCGCGGCCTCACCCGGCGCGGTACCCGCCGCGGCAGGCTCCTTGCCCTGGTAGCCGGAGAGGAGCTGGATCACCTGCTGGCGGACCCGGTTGAGGTCGGCGCCGAGCTTGACCAGCACCTGGGCGGCGACGCCCTCACCCTCACGGATCAGGCCGAGCAGGATGTGCTCCGTGCCGATGTAGTTGTGGCCGAGCTGTAGCGCCTCGCGCAGCGACAGCTCCAGCACCTTCTTGGCCCGCGGCGTGAACGGGATGTGCCCGCTCGGCGCCTGCTGGCCCTGGCCGATGATCTCCTCCACCTGCTGGCGGACGCCCTCCAGCGAGATCCCGAGGCTCTCCAGGGCCTTGGCCGCGACGCCCTCACCCTCGTGGATCAGGCCCAACAGGATGTGTTCCGTACCGATGTAGTTGTGGTTGAGCATCCGGGCCTCTTCCTGGGCCAGGACGACAACCCGTCGCGCTCGGTCGGTGAACCGCTCGAACATGCCCTCGTGCTCCTCACGTGCCGTGCGCACTCGATCTTGGTGGTCAAGACTCTCGGCGGCGCCGGATACGCGAGCGCCCAGGACGGGCGTCCGCGCCTCATTACTCTATCGCCGCGAACCGACTCGGCTGACCTCGTGTGTCTGTGCCGGAGGCCCGGTACGCGTCGTTTTGCACAACCCTCCACGCTCAACGGCTGTTCCGGGCGTGGCGGCTGTACGCGCAGAGCGAAATTCGGTCGGCAGCCGCAGACCGCCGGAACGCCGCACGGAGGGCTCCCAGCGGACGGACGGCGTCCCCTTCGACGCCATCCACAGGCTGTGGACAAGGCATCCACCGGCTGTGGACAACGCCCGACCCACGGGAGATAGTCCCGGCCACGAACAAGGATGGGACAAACGGTACACCTGCCCCAAATACGACGAGGCCGGCCCGGGATGTCCCGGGCCGGCCTCGTTGCTGGCGCAACACCGAGTCAGTGACCGGCCTTGGCGTGGTACTCGTCGACGATTTCCTGCGGGATTCGACCCCGGTCGGAGATGTCCTTGCCCGCCTTGCGGGCCCAGGCCCGGATGGCCTTGTTCTGCTCCCGGTCGGCGGTCGCACCACCCCGACCGCGGGCGGCCCGGCCACCGACGACCACACCGCCCCGACCCACCTTGGTCCCATGGGCGATGTACTGGGCGAATACGTCACGCAATTTCTCGGCGTTCGAACTCGACAGGTCGATCTCGTACTGGACGCCGTCGAGCGCGAACTTGACGGTCTCGTCCGCGTCCCCGCCGTCCAGGTCATCGACCAGCTTGTGAATAATCTGCTTGGCCACGTCCCACATTCCTTTCGAGCAGGGCTACTACTGCCAACTGCAAGAGCAGAATAACCCGTACGATGCTTGCCACGTCAATAGGATGCGCTAACGAGCCGCTAAGTTTCCTACTGACTACTCAGGGCGCACCAACGGGAAGAGGATGGTTTCGCGAATTCCCAGGCCGGTCAGCGCCATCAGGAGTCGATCGATTCCCATTCCCATGCCACCGGCCGGTGGCATTCCGTACTCCATCGCCCGGAGAAAGTCCTCGTCCAGCTGCATCGCCTCGTCGTCGCCGCGGGCGGCCAACTGCGCCTGGGCGACCAGCCGCTCCCGCTGCACCACCGGGTCGACCAACTCCGAGTACGCGGTGGCCAACTCGAACCCGAGCACGTAAAGGTCCCACTTCTCGGCCAGGCCCGGCTCGTTCCGGTGCCCCCGGGTAAGTGGACTCGTCTCTTCCGGGTAGTCCCGCACGAAGGTCGGTGCCGCCAGGCCCGGCACGACCAACTCCTCGAACAACTCCTCGGCCAACTTGCCCGTCCCCCACTTGGGATCGACGGCCACGCCCGCCTTGTCCGCGTACTCGACCAGGCGGGCCCGGTCGGTGTGCACCGTGACCTCCTCGCCGAGCGCTTCGGAAAGCACGCCGAACAGGCTCACCGAGCGCCACTCACCGCCCAGATCGAACTCGCGACCGTCGGCGTGGGTCACCACCGTGGAGCCACTGACCGCGAGCGCCGCCTGCTGGACGAGATTCCGGGTCAACTCGGCCATGGTGTTGTAGTCGCCGTACGCCTGGTACGCCTCCAGCATCGCGAACTCCGGCGAGTGCGAAGAGTCGATGCCCTCATTACGGAAGTTGCGGTTGATCTCGAAGACCCGCTCGATCCCACCGACCACAGCGCGCTTGAGAAACAGTTCCGGCGCGATTCGGAGATACAGATCGGTGTCGAGTGCATTGCTGTGGGTCACGAAAGGCCGAGCCGCCGCACCACCATGCAGCAACTGGAGCATCGGGGTCTCCACCTCGATGAAACCCTGCCCGTGCAGGGAGTCACGCAGGCTGCGCACCGTCGCGGCCCGGGTACGGACCATCTGGCGCGCCTGTGGGCGCACGATCAGGTCGACGTAGCGCTGCCGAACCCGGGCCTCCTCGCTCAGCGGCTTGTGCGCCACCGGCAGCGGGCGCAGCGCCTTGGCGGTGACGGCCCACTGCTCGGCCAGCACCGACAACTCACCCCGACGGCTGGTGATCACCTCACCGGTGACCCCCACGAGGTCACCCAGGTCCACCAGGCGCTTCCAGTCCGCCAGCCGCTCGGCACCGACCCGGTCCAGTGAGAGCATCGCCTGGATCTCGGTGCCGTCACCGTCGCGCAGGGTGGCAAAACAGAGCTTGCCGGTGTTCCGGACGAAAATCACCCGGCCGGTGACCGCGACGTGGTCGCCGGTCGCGGTGTCGGTGGGCAGATCGGCGTAGCGCGACCGCACCTGCGCCAACGTGCTGGTACGCGGAAAGCTGACCGGGTACGGCTGCACACCGTCGGCGAGCATCCGCTCCCGCTTCTCCCGGCGGACCTTCATCTGCTCCGGAAGATCATCGGCGGGATCGACTGGCACGGGGCTCTGCTGGGTCACGGCACGCTTCCTCGACGGGAGAATTCGGGCGGGGTCAAGCCCAGAGCGTACTCAAGCGCCCGGCGAGCCGTTACCGGATAGTCCGCCGGCCATGACCGACCCCACTGGCACCCGCTCGGCGGCCCGGCAGCCCGCGCCGCGGCCACCAGCGTCAGATGTTCCGCTCGTAGACCATGCGCAACCCGATCAGGGTGATCATCGGCTCGTGGTGGGTGATCGTGCGGCACTCGTTGAGCACCAGCGAGGCCAGCCCGCCGGTGGCGATCACCGCCTTCAGCTCCCCCATCTCGGCGGCCATCCGCTCGACGATCCGATCCACCTGCCCGGCGAAACCGAAATAGAGCCCGGCCTGGAGGCACTCCACGGTGTTCTTGCCGATCACCGACCGGGGCCGGGTCGCCTCGACCTTGCGCAGCTGGGCGGCGCGGGCGGCGAGCGCGTCGAAGGAGATCTCGATGCCCGGCGCGAACGCGCCACCGAGGAACTCGCCCCGGGCGCTGATCACGTCGAAGTTGGTGGTGGTGCCGAAGTCGACAACGATCGACGGCCCGCCGTAGAGGGTGTACGCGGCAAGCGTGTTCACCACCCGGTCCGCACCGACCTCCTTCGGGTTGTCGATGGCCAGCTGCACCCCGGTGCGTACCCCGGGCTCCACGATGACGCTCGGCAACTCGCCGTAGTAGCGGGTCAGCATGGTCCGCAGCGAACGCAGCGCGGCCGGCACGGTCGAGCAGGCCGCGACGCCGGTGATCTCGACGGCGTCCCCGGCGAGCAGCCCACGGAACATCAGGCCGAGCTCGTCGGCGGTCGATCGGGCGTCGGTCTTGATCCGCCAGGAGTGCACCAGCTTGTCGCCGTCGAAGGTCGCCAGCACGGTGTTGGTGTTCCCGATGTCGATGCAGAGCAGCACGCACGCAGCCTAGACGCCCCGCCGCGCGGCACTCACTCCGTACGCAGGTCCAGCGCGATGTCCAGGATCGGCGAGGAGTGGGTCAACGCCCCGACGGAGAGGAAGTCGACGCCGGTGGCACCCACCGCCGCGGCGTCGGCCAGGGTCAGCCCGCCGGTCGCCTCCAGTTCGGCCCGATCGCCGACCGCGGCCACCACGTCGGTGAGCACCGCCGGGGGCATGTTGTCCAGCAGCAGGAACTTCGCGCCGGCCTCGACCGCCTCCACCGCCTCGGCGAGGGTGTCCACCTCCACCTGCACCGGCACGTCCGGGAACGCCTCCCGGACCCGTCGGTAGGCGGCGGCGACGCCGCCCGCGGCGAACTTGTGGTTGTCCTTGATCATGGCGACGTCGTGCAGGCCCATCCGCTTGTTCGTGCCGCCGCCCGCCCGGACCGCGTACTTCTCCAGGGCGCGCAGGCCCGGAGTGGTCTTGCGGGTGTCGAGGACCATCGCCTTGCTGCCGGCCAACGCGTCCGCCCAGGCCCGGGTGTGGGTGGCCACCCCGGACATCCGGCAGAGCAGATTGAGCGCGGTCCGCTCGGCGGTGAGCAGCACCCGGGTGGGGCCGGTCACCGTGGCCAGCACATCGCCCCGGGCCACCCGCGCGCCGTCGCGGGCCGACAACGACACCTCGACCGTACGATCCGTCCCGGTCACCTGGGCGGTCAGTTCGAACACGGCTGCGGCGACGGTCAACCCGGCCACCACACCGTCGGCCCGGGCCACCACGTCGGCGGTGTCGGTCTGTCCGGCCGGAATGGTCGCCACGCTTGTGACGTCGAGCAACTCCGGGCCGAGGTCCTCGGCCAAGGCGTTCTCGATGATCCGGCGTACCTGCTCCGGGTCCAGCCCGACCGCACGCAGCTCCCGCTGCCGCACCGCCGTCAGGCCGACACTCTCCTCGCTCATCAGGCGTCCTCCCACCATGTGCTCAACCGGCCCTGGGTCCCGATCGCGCCGACCAGGTGGCCGCGCCACCGTTCGTCGGCGGTGGGAAAGTCCTCCCGCCAGTGACAGCCCCGGGTCTCCCGCCGGACGTACCCGGCGGCGACCAGCGCCGTCGCCACCGTGAGCAGGTTGGTGGCCTCCCAGTCTGCGGTGCGGGGGGTGCCCCGCCCGGTGCCCAGTTCGACCAGTTCGGCCGCGCTCGCGTCGAGCGTCGCGGCGGAGCGGAGCACCCCGGCGCCCCGGGTCATCGCCCGCTGCAAGGTCGGCACGGCCGCGGCCGGCAGCACCCAGCCGGCGTTCCCGCGCCATGCCCCGGTCTCCGCCGGGCGGGCCTGCTCGGGCAGGCCCGACGCGATGTGGTCGGCGATCCGCCGGGAGAAGACCAGCCCTTCCAGCAGCGAGTTGCTGGCCAGCCGGTTCGCACCGTGGACCCCGGTGCAGGCGACCTCACCACAGGCGTACAGGCCGGGGATGGTCGTACGGCCGTGCAGGTCGGTGCGGACCCCACCGGAGGCGTAGTGCGCGGCCGGTGCCACCGGGATCAGGTCGATGCCCGGGTCGACCCCGATGGCCAGGCACGAGGCGACGATTGTGGGGAAGCGCTGGGCCAGGAAGTCGCCGCCGAGGTGGCGGGCGTCGAGGTAGACGTGGTCCGCGCCGGTGGCCAGCAGCACCCGGTGAATGCCCTTGGCCACCACGTCCCGTGGGGCCAGCTCGGCCAACTCGTGCTGGCCGACCATGAACCGCTTGCCGTCCGCGTCCACCAGGTGCGCACCCTCGCCCCGCAGCGCCTCCGACACCAACGGTTGCTGGGCGTGCCCGGCACCCGGCACCCGGGCGGGTTCCGGCACGATCAACGCGGTCGGGTGGAACTGCACGAACTCCACGTCGGTGACGGCCGCGCCGGCCCGCATGGCAAGTGCCACGCCGTCGCCGGTGGAGACCGCCGGATTGGTGGTCGCCGCGAAGATCTGGCCCATCCCGCCGGTGGCCAGCACCACCGCCCGGGCCAGCAGGGCACCGACCCCGTCCTCGCTGCCCTCACCGAGCACGTGCAGGGTGACACCGCAGGCCGGGCCGAGCCCGTCGGGGCCGTCGCCGGGGGCGCGGAGCAGATCCAGCACCAACGCGTGCTCGACCAGACGGATCCAGGGATCACGGCGGACCGCCTGGTGCAGGGCCCGCTGAATCTCCGCCCCGGTCGCGTCCCCACCGGCATGCACGATGCGATCGGCCCGGTGCCCACCCTCCCGGGTGAGCATCAACGAGCCGTCGGCGTTGCGGTCGAACTCCGCACCGAGTCGCATCAGCTCCCGTAGCCGGGTCGGGCCCTCCGCCACCAGGACACGTACCGCCGCCGGGTCACAGAGGCCGACCCCGGCGATCTCGGTGTCGGAGGCGTGCATCTCCGGGGTGTCCGCCGGGTCGAGCACCGCAGCGACGCCGCCCTGCGCCCAACGGGTCGAGCCGTCATCGATGTTGACCTTGGTGACCACGGTGACGTGCAGCCCGGCCTCACGCAGGTGCAGCGCGGCGGTCAGCCCGGCGACCCCCGAGCCGACCACGATCACGTCGGTGCTCTCCACCCAGCCGGGTGCCGGGGCGGCCAGCAGGTTCGGCACTGCCGGCAGTCCGCTGGTCGGTGAGTCCATACCCACAGTCAACCCGAAGCGATCTCGGCTCGGGCGGCCGGGGCGGGACGAGTGGTTCCGGCTACTTCGTCCGCACCGGCAGGCCGGCCGTACCGGCGTTCTTCAGCGATCCGGTCACGGCCCGGTCGTTGAGCCACAGATAGCAGCGCACCCCCCGGTCGCCGGCCCGCCACCGGCCGGCACTGGGCGGCCGGACCACCACGTCGCTGCGGAAGGCCAGGGCATTGTCGTCCGGTACGCCGGCATAGCGGGCGAGGACCGAACGGCAGCCGGCGTAGAACGGCGCCCAGTCGACGCCGCGCTTCGGGTAGGGCCGGTCGGGGGACCGCCACACCCCGGCGAACTCGGCGTCGTGCCGCTTGGCACAGTCCACCGGCACCAGTGCCTGCACCACCCGGTTCCGGTCGGTACGCGCCTGATGGCAGCCCAGCCGCAACGCCGAGGGTGGGCGGAGGGCGTCGCGCAGGGAGCCGGTCCGCACCACGACTTCGGCCCCCACGTCGGCGGTGGTGAGCTCCATCAGGTCGCAGCGGTACCACCTCGACCCAGCTGCCCAGCCCGGCCCGGACGGTACCGCCACCGCCAGGCGGAGCCGCCCGGCCTGCCAACTGTCGCCGACGTAGCCGCTGGCCCGCTTGTCGCAGTCGGCGAACGCCGTACGCATCTCGGCCGACGCGCTGGTGGGCGGCTCGCCCAACTGGCCGGCGAAGGAGCCGACGTGCACGGTCTCCACCCGGTGCGGTGCGGCACAGTCGACCGGTGCGTACGCCGGGACGGAGATCGTCGCGGCGAAGTCCGCCTCATGACACACCCCGGCGGCCGGGGTGAACGGGCCGGGCGGGGGCAGGGCCGCCCAGTCGTCGACCAGGTCGCCGTCGAGTCCACCGGAGCCGGCGCACCCGGCGAGCAGCGCTGCCACGGCGAGGGCCGCGAGCACGCTTCTCGTCGCACGCTGCATGACGCCGCCTCCCCCAGCCAGCGACCGCCTCCCGACGGCACCTTCAGGGTAACCAGAAATGACCTTCCGGTGACAGACCGGAATCGCGACGCTGGCGGGTGACAGGCGTTAAGAAGGGGCCCTTCCTATACACGAGGCGTTAAAAGGGGGCCCTTCCTTACACCGAAAGGGGGTTGGGGAGGGGGGTGCCGGCGGTGCCGGGGGCGGCGGTCGACGGGTCGGCGTCCAACTCGACGACCTTGTTGTCGGCGTCCACGTGCACCACCCGCGGGCGGTACGTGCGTGCCTCGGCGTCGTCCATCTGCCCGTAGGAGATCAGGATGACCAGGTCGCCGGGGTGCACCAGGTGCGCGGCGGCACCGTTGATGCCGATCACGCCGCTGCCCCGCCGCCCCGGGATGACGTACGTCTCCAGGCGCGCTCCGTTTGTGATGTCCACGATCGCCACCTGTTCCCCGGGCAGCAGGTCGGCGGCGTCGAGCAGGTCCTCGTCGACGGTCACCGAGCCCACGTAGTGCAGGTCCGCCTGGGTCACCGTGGCTCGATGGATCTTGGACTTGAGCATGGTGCGGTACATCGGGACGCCTTTCGCGGGTACGGGTAACTCGGAAGGGTCAGTGGGCCGGGTCGAGCCGGATCGGGGCGTTGTCGATCAGCCGGGTGCCGCCCACCCAGGCGGCGACGAGCAACCGGGCCGGGCCAGAGACCGGTCCCGGCGCCAGGTCGGGATCGGTGAGGACCAGGTAGTCGAGTCGGGCACCGGGTTCGCCGGCACCGAAGGAGGCATGTGCGGCGGTAAGCACCGCGCCGGCGTCCCGGCCCGCCTCGGCGGCGTCGGCACCGGCGCGCAGCGCCCGCGACAGGCTCAGCGCCGCCTCCCGCTCGTCCTCGGCGAGGTACCGGTTGCGGCTGGACCGGGCCAGCCCGTCCGGCTCCCGGACGGTGGGCACCCCGACCACCTCGACCGGCACGTCCAGGTCCCGGCACATCCGCCGGACCAGGGTCAGCTGCTGGTAGTCCTTCTCGCCGAAGAAGGTCAGGTCGGGCCGGGTGAGCTGGAGCAGCTTCAGCACCACGGTGAGTACGCCGTGGAAGAAGCCCGGCCGGCTCAGTCCCTCCAGGTCCGCGCCGAGCGGCCCGGGGTCGATCCGTACGGCCGGTTCGCCGTCGGGGTACATGTCCGCCACCGACGGGGCGAAGACCAGGTCCGCGCCGGCCCGCCGGCACACCTCAAGATCACCATCGAGGGTACGCGGATAGCGGTCGAAGTCCTCGTTCGGCCCGAACTGGAGCGGGTTCACGAAGATCGTGACGAGCACGTGGTCGGCGCGCTCGCGGGCGGCTCGCAACAGCTCCTCGTGCCCCTCGTGCAGGGCACCCATGGTCATCACCACGCCGACCGTCCCGGTGAGTTCGGCGCGGGCCCGGGCCAGCTCGGCTCGGGTGTGCACCAGCTGCGGCACCGCTGCCGTACGCGAGTCGAGGGCGTCTGGAGCGGTCATGCCGCCACCTCCGTGTGGTCGGAGTACAGGAGATCGAGCAGCGGCTCGGCGTCCATCGGGCGCAGCCGGCCGGCAGCCAGCGCCCGGTCGGCGGTGCGCCGGGCCAGGGCCAGGTAGGCCGCCACCGACTCGGGGGCGGTGGCGGCGAGGCGGGCCAGGTGCCGCTCGACGGTACCCGCGTCGCCCCGGGAAACCGGGCCGGTCAGTGCGTCATCACCGAGGTGCAGCGCGTTCTCCAGGGCGGCGCGCAGCAGCGGGGCGAGCACCTTCTCCGGCTGCCCCACCCCGGCCTCGCGCAGCCGGTCCGCCGCCTCGTTGACCAGGGTCACCAGGTGATTGGCGCCATGCGCCAACGCCGCGTGGTAGAGCGTGCGGTCGGCCTCGCCGATCCACTCCGGCACCCCGCCGAGATCCGCCACCAGCCGGGCCGCCAGCGGGCGCAGTTCCGCCGGTGCGGTCACGCCGTACGAGATGCCGGGCAGCCGGTCGAGGTCGTCGGGCGTACCGGTGAAGGTCATCGCGGGGTGCAGCGCCAGCGGACGCGCGCCGGCCGCCGCAGCCGGGGCCAGCACCGCCAAGCCGTGCGCGCCTGAGGTGTGCGCGACCACCTGGCCCGGGCGCAGCACGCCGTCGGCGGCCAGTCCGGTGACCACCCCGGCGAGCGCATCGTCCGGTACGGCGATCAGCACCAGGTCGGTGGCGGCCCGCGCCACCGACGCGGCCGGCCGGCGGGGGACGTCGGGCAGCAGCAACGCCAGCCGGGCCCGGGACGTCCCGGAGAGTCCGCTTGCGGCGACCACCCGATGACCGGCGGCGGTCAACGCGGCGCCCAGGGTGGCGCCGACCCGGCCGGCACCGATGACGCCGACGGTGAGTACGGAACGGGCGGCGACCGGGCCGGTCGGCACGGTCGCGGGCTGCCGATGGGCGGCCGAGTGGGTGCGCAGCGGTGCGCTCATGTCACGATCCAGTCCTCTAGATGGGTACCGGTCGAAGGCAAGTATGCGTCGCTGACAGGGATCCGAAACAAGGATGTGTGAAATCGTTCACCGGCTCCGAGGAGGTCCCCCGATGTCGATGCCCTGGCGGACCGCGATGCAGCGGGCGCTCTACGAACCTGAGGGGTTCTTCGTCTCCGGGAACGGGCCGGCGGCCCATTTCCGCACCAGCGTGCACGCGGCACCGGTCTTCGCCTCGGCGCTGCTCCGGATGATCCACCAGCTCGATGCCGTCCTCGGTTTTCCGGCGCGGTTCGACGTGGTCGATGTCGGGGCCGGGCGGGGGGAGTTGCTTCGCGCGCTGTCCGCGCGAATCACCGTGGGGGTCCCCGGGCTGAGGTCCGCCGAGACAGCACCCTCCGCGCCGGTTCCGCTTGCCGAGCGGGTACGGTTCACCGCCGTCGAACTCGCGCCCCGCCCCGACGACCTCCCCGAAGAGATCACCTGGACAGGCCAGATCCCAGTCAAGATCACCGGGCTGCTGCTCGCCACCGAATGGCTCGACAACGTCCCCCTGGACGTCGCCACGTACGTCGAGGACGGCTGGCGCTACCTGGACGTCGACCCCACCACCGGAGCCGAGGCGGTAGGCGACCCGGTGAGCCAGCAGGACGCTGACTGGCTGACCACCTGGTGGCCCCGCCCGATCGGCGACGCCCCGATTGCCCCGCCGCCCGAGCAGGAACCGTCGGGCTACCCGGAACCCCCCACTGCGCCGCCGACCGGAGAGCGGGCAGAGATCGGGCGGAGCAGGGACGAGGCGTGGGCCACCGCGGTGGGCCACGTCGACCGGGGACTGGCGTTGGCCGTGGACTACGGACACCTGCTCGCGGATCGGCCCTTCGGCGGGACGCTTGCCGGGTACCGGGGCGGACGGCAGGTGCCGCCGGTGCCGGACGGATCGTGCGACGTGACCGCCCACGTCGCCATGGACTCGGTCGCCGCTGCCGGTGAGCGGGTCGCCCGGTGTGCGTACGTGCTGGAAACGCAGCGGGCGGGGCTGCGGGCGCTCGGGGTCGACGGCGGACGACCACCGCTGACGCTGGCCGCCCGCGACCCGGCCGGGTACGTGCGGGCGCTCGCCGAGGCGTCCACGGCGGCCGAGCTGACCGACCCGGCCGGCCTCGGCGGACACTTGTGGCTCTGGCAGCCGGTCGATCTGCCGGTGGACCGGCTGCGGGCCGCCGCGTCCGCATGGGCGGCCGGAGTCCATGGCACGATGACGGCATGACCACGGGCGACCTGCGCGAGTTGACCGTCGGCACCGGCGCCGGACTGGTGGCGGGCACCGGTGGCGAGCAACTCGGCACGGACATGGTGCTCAACATCGGTCCGCAGCACCCCTCCACGCACGGCGTACTGCGACTCAAGCTCGTCCTGGACGGCGAACGGGTGATCGCCGCCGAACCGGTCGTCGGATACATGCACCGGGGCGCGGAGAAGTTGTTCGAGGTGCGCGACTACCGGCAGATCATCGTGCTGGCCAACCGGCACGACTGGCTCTCCGCGTTCGCGAACGAGTTGGGCGTCGTGCTCGCCGTGGAACGGCTGATGGGCATGGAGGTGCCGGAGCGGGCCACCTGGCTGCGGATGGCGCTGGCCGAGCTGAACCGGGTGCTCAACCACCTGATGTTCCTCGGCTCGTACCCGCTGGAGATCGGTGCGATCACACCGATGTTCTACGCCTTCCGGGAACGGGAGACGCTCCAGGCGGTGATGGAGGAGGTCTCCGGCGGGCGGATCCACTACATGTTCAACCGGGTCGGCGGGCTGAAGGAGGAGGTCCCGGCCGGGTGGACGGGCCGGGCCCGAGCCGCCATCGACGAGGTACGCCGCCGGATGCCCGACCTGGACAATCTGATCCGGCGCAACGAGATCTTCCTGGCCCGTACCGTCGGCGTCGGGGTGCTCTCCGCCGCCGATGCCGCCGCGTTCGGCGCCTCCGGTCCGGTCGCCCGGGCCTCCGGGCTGGATCTGGACCTGCGCCGCGACGAGCCGTACCTGGCCTACGACCAGCTCGACGTGCCGGTGGTCACCCGCACCACCGGCGACTGTCACGCCCGCTTCGAGGTGCTGCTCGACCAGGTGTACGCCTCACTCGACCTGGCCGGGCAGTGCCTGGACCGGGTCGACCGGCTCACCGGACCGATCAACACCCGGCTGCCGAAGGTGCTCAAGGCCCCCGAGGGACACACCTACGCCTGGACGGAGAATCCACTCGGCATCAACGGTTACTACCTGGTGTCCCGGGGCGAGAAGACCCCGTGGCGGCTCAAGCTGCGCACCGCGTCGTACGCGAACGTGCAGGCGCTGGCCACCCTGCTGCCCGGCTGCCTGGTACCGGACCTGATCGCCATTCTCGGTTCGATGTTCTTCGTGGTGGGCGACATCGACAAGTGACCCGCGATCGCGGGGTCGCCGCTGCCTCGGCGGCGCGGGTCAGCGCCAGCGGTTCGGGGCGCGCTCGTGGACCGGGTGGCCGTAGCCCGGCTCCTCGGCGGGCTGCCGGCGGTCGTACGGCTCGTGTCCCGGACGCGGTCCCCGCCCCGGCTCGGGCGGGTACCCGCCGGCCAGCGGCTCCGGCTGGTAGCCCCGTGCCGGCTCGGGCTGATATCCGTACGCCGGCTCCGGCTGGTAGCCCCGTGCCGGCTCCGGCTGGTGACCGTACGCCGGCTCCGGCTGGTAGCCCCGGGCCGGCTCGGACTGGTAGCCGGGTTGGCGGGGTGGCCGCCACTGTTGAGGCACCGGCACCCCACCGGCGGGCAGCGCCGGACGGTTCTCCGGCTCGCCCCAGCCCTCGCGCCACCCCTCGTCGCCATCGGCACCACGCCGCGGCTCGTCCTGGCGGACCTCGTCCCGGCGAGCATCGTCGCGGCGCGGTTCGTCCCGGCGCACGCTGGCCCAGCGATCCGCGACCCGGTACTCGGTGCCGGCGTTGTCGGCGTGCACCTCGGCGCGGCGTTCCCCCATGCGCAGCTCGCGCCCGCGGTCGTCGTCGCGTACCGCAGCCCACCGGTCACCGGCCCGTAGCTGCGACCAGTACTCGCCGGTGTCGTCCGGCCGCTGTCGCCGACCGGACGGTGCCGGCTCGACGGGGACGTCCCACTGCTGCCCGCCACCGTCCCATCCGGACTCGTCGCGTGGCGCTGCCCAGTCCCGGTCGGCCCGGTGTCCCGAAGGCTCGGCCCGGTGTCCTGCGGGTTCGGCCCGGTGACCCGGGCGATCGTCGCGGTAGCCGGAGTGCTCGTCTCGGGGCGTGGCCCAGTCCTCACGTGGGCCGGACCAGGACCGCTCGTTTGCGGCGTCCGGCCGGGAACGCTCCTCCTCGCGGGCCCCGCCAGACCAGGACCGGGCCTCGTCCCGACGAAACCGCTCCTCCGCCTCGGGCCTGGGACGGTCGTCGCGCTCGGCGCCATGACCACCCCGGGCCCGCTCCTCCGGGCCGGACCACGGTGCCGCGTACCCGCCGTACCGGGCGCCGGACTCACCCACCCCACCGTCCACGATGGTGTGCCGGGTGGTCACGTGCACGGTCTCGGTGTGCCGGACCATGCCCAGCGGACGCGCCACCGGGTCACCGGAGCGGTTGTCGTACTCCGGGCGGCTGGCCGCGCCGTAGACACCGGCGGACCCGCTGACCGGCCGGTCCGCGGCGGGACGGTCCGCAGCGTACGCGCTGCCCGGCTGCTCGTCTTCGTAGTCATCCGCCGGGCCGACACCATGCGCTGCGGCCTGAGCGGCGCCGTACACCCCGGCCTGTCCGGTGGGCCGCTCGGCGTAGCGCGCCGGCGTCTCCGGCTCCGGTGGCACCACCCGGGCCCGAGAGACCCCGGGCGCCTCCGCGCCGGCAACCGGGCCAGCGCCAACGGCGTCGACCCGACGGCGCAGCCCGGCCAGCGCCTCCTGAACCCGTTGCGCCTCGTCGAGTGCCTGGTTGCCGCGCTGGGCGGCGGCGACGATCTCACCGCGCAGTTCTCGCCGCAGCTCGTCGAGTTCCGCCCGCAACTCCTCGGCGTCGCCGGCATCCCCCTCGGTGCGCAGCGCGATGGAGAGCCCGATCAGCACCACGGCCATGATCGCCAGCACCGCGGCGAACCGCAGCGGGCCGTTGCCGTCGGCAACCAGCAGAATCAGCGCCGCCACCGGGGCCAGCGCCACACCGCCCCAGAAGAGCGCGGTGAGCAGTCGCTTGCTACGCGGGTCGATGGGCACCGGGGCAGGCATGGGTCCGCAGCCTACCGAGAGTTGCGTTTGCTGCAAACGCTCCTGCGGCAGGTGCTGAAAGTGAGTTTGGCGGCCTTCCGGAGCAGACGCTCCGACCTGCGACGATCGGGTGTCCGGTTCGGCGACTCCGGGCGCCCTCGGCCGAGTCGACCGAGGGCGCCCGGCGCCGGGGCGTGCTCAGCTCTGCGCGTACGCCGCGTCGGTGGAAAAGACCAGACCGACGCTGATCGTGCCGTTGCGCAGGCCGGTCTTGGTCAGCGGACCACCCTGGTCGAGCGAGGAGAACGAGCCGACCTGGAGCCCGTAGGTCTGCTCCAGACCCGGCTTGCAGAACGGGCGCTCCTGGCACTCCGGCGGCCCGCCCAGCACCGTGGCCGTGCCCGAGCACTTCTCCGCCAACTCGGAGAGCGTCCGCACGCCGTACTGCTCGGCGAACTCCTTGGTCACGGCGAAAGCGTTCTGGCTCTGCGCGGCGGCCGGCGCGCCGAAGGTCAGGCCCACCTTCTCGCCGAGGCCACGCAGGGCGGTGACGGTGGCGTCCACGTCCGGCGACGAGACCGGCTCGCCGCCGCTGTTCACCTTGCCGTTGAGGAATTCGGCCAGGGTGGCCGCGTACTCCGGGACGACCTGGATCTCGCCCTTCTCCAGCGCCGGCTCGTAGAGCTCCCGGTTGCCGATCTGCTGGACGGTGACCTGGTAACCGGCAGCGGCAAGTTGGATCTTGTAAAGCTCGGCGATGATCTCGCTTTCGGTGAAGTTCCCCGCCCCGACGGTGAGCCGCCCGCCCGGCCCCCGCTCGACCCCGTCGGCGAGCCCGTTGGCGGTGGCGAACTCCTGCGCCGCCGCCTGGGCGCTCTTCCGGTCCACGTCGACCGCCTTGTTGAGCAGTACGAGTTTCGGGGTGTCGAGCACGGCGGAGACCTTGTCGAGGGCCGCGATGAGCTGCGGCGTGGCCGCCTTGCTGTGCACTGCGGGGATGACGTTGTCGGCGTTCTGCAGCGCCTTGTCGTCCTCGAGTGCGATCAACTGCTGGCCGGCCACCGGGGCGCAACCCGCACCCGACGCGGCCTGCTGCGGCGCCTCCGTGCCGGAGGAGCCGGCCTCCCCGCACCCGGCCAGCACGCCGGCCGCGGCGACGGCCCCGACGACCGCGATGGACAGTCTTCTACCTGCGCGCATATGCCCGCCTCCCGTGTCCCGGCGCGCCCCGTCCGGGCCGGCCGCGTGTCCGACGGGCGATGTCACCTTTCGGCCGCCCGCGACCTTCACCCAACATCCTGTCCTCGGCCACCGACAAGTTCTGGCGACCTTCGTCACCCGACCGTCACCATCCGCCGCCGTGGCGGGGCCGTGGCGGGGCGGGGCCGTGGCGGGGCGGGGCCGGCAGCGGGGCGGGGCCGGCAGCGGGGCGGCTCAGGACCCGGTGACCGCGTCTGCGGCGCGGCGGCCGGCACCTCGTCTGGCCCGGCGTAGCGGCCCAGGGGTGACCAGCCGCTCGACGAACGCGAAGATCAACTCCACGCTCAGCGCGAGCCCGGCGACGAGCAGCCCACCGGCGAGGATCTGACCGCCACCGACGGCGATGCTCAGACCGAAGCCCAGCCGGATGATCTCGCCGAGACCGCCGCCGTTGACGAAGGTCGCCAGCGCTGCCGTGGCGACCACCTGGACTGCGGCGGTGCGGAAGCCGGCGGCCAGGTACGGCACCGCGAGCGGCAACTCGACCCGGCGCAACACCTGCATCCCGGTCATGCCCATGCCCCGGGCCGCCTCCCGGGTCTGCGGGTCGACCTGCCGCACCCCGGTGTACGCGTTGGCCAGCAGCGGCGGCACCGCGAACACCGCAAGCGCCACCACCACGGCCGGGCGGCCGAAGCCGAGGAAGGTCAACGGGAGGATGGTCAGCAGGGCCAGCGTCGGCACCGCCAGGGTGACGTTGGAGACGAGCACGACCAGCCCGCCGCCGCGCCCGGCGTGCCCCAGCCAGAGGCCGAGTGGCCAGGCCACCAGGCAGCCGAGCAGCACCGCAGCCGCCGAGATGCTCACGTGCTCGCCGAGCCGGTCCAGGATGCCGCCCGGGTTCGTCCAGTTCAGCGGATCGTTGAGCCAGCGCACCGCCTGCTCCACGGGATTCATCGTGGCCTCCGGTGGCTAGCGCCGCACTTACCGCCACCGGCGCCGACGCCGGCCCCGACGGCGCTACCCGCGCAGCCGCGCCGGCCGCTCATCCGACCCGTCCGCGCAGCCACGGGGTGAGCAGCCGGCCCACGCCGACCAGGAGCAGGTCGAGCAGCAGGGCCAGCAGGACGCAGAGCAGCGTTCCGGTCATGATCTGCGACTTGTAGAAGTTGTTCTGGAAGCCGGCAAAGATGATCTGCCCGAGACCACCGCGACCGATCACCACGCCGACGGTGACCAGCGCCACCGTCGAAACCGTGGCCAGCCGCAGGCCGGTGAGGATGCCCGGCAGAGCCAGCGGCAGTTCCACCCGCAACAGCCGGCCCCAGCGCCCGTACCCCATCCCCTCGGCCGCCTCGCGCACCTCCGAGGGCACCTGGTTGAGCCCGGCGACGGTGTTCCGGACGATCACCAGCAGCGCGTACAGCACCACCACGCTGAGCACGGTAGCCACGCCGATGCCCAGGTAGGGCGCGATGAACGCGAACAGGGCCAGGGACGGGACCGTGTAGAGCACCCCGGTGAGTGCGAGAATCGGCCCCGTGAGCGGCCGGAACCAGTACGCCACCACGGCCAGCGGGACGGCGATCAACGCGGCGATCAACACCGCCCGTAGGGTCAGCGTGGTGTGGTCACGCAGCGCGGCGACCACCGTGTCAGAGTTGTCCCGCAGGTACTGCCAGGAGAACCAGGGGTTACCCGGGTCGGCCCGGTAGCTCAGGCGGAAGGACATACGTGGACGGTACCCGGCTCGCCGACGACGGTCAGCGCGCGGCGTCGATCACCCTCGACGGCATCGGCAAGCGTTACCCGGACGGCACCGAGGCGGTGCGCGAACTCAGCCTGCACGTCGAGGCGGGCGAATTGGTCGTGCTGATCGGGCCGTCGGGCTGCGGCAAGTCGACGGTGCTGCGCATGGTGAACCGGCTGATCGAGCCGACCAGCGGCCGAATCCTGCTCGGGGACTCCGACGTCACCCGGGTCGATCCGGTCCGGCTACGCCGACAGATCGGGTACGTGATCCAGAACGTCGGGCTCTTCCCCCACCAGACGGTGGCCGCGAACGTCGCCACGGTGCCCCGGCTGCTCGGCTGGTCCCGGGACCGGACCCGGCAGCGCGTCGGGGAACTACTGGAACTGGTCGGCCTCGATCCGGCACAGTTCGGCCGCCGCTACCCGCACGAACTCTCCGGCGGTCAGCGACAGCGGGTGGGGGTGGCCCGGGCGCTCGCAGCCGACCCGCTGGTGCTGCTGATGGACGAGCCGTTCTCCGCCGTCGACCCGATCGTGCGGACCCGGCTTCAGGAGGAGTTCCTGCGGCTACAGGCCGAGGTGCGCAAGACGATCGTGCTGGTCACCCACGACCTGGACGAGGCCGTTCGGCTCGGCGACCGGATCGCGGTGCTCTCCGAGGGCGGCCATCTGGAGCAGTACGACCCGCCGGCGGTCCTGCTCGGTGCCCCCGCCACCCCGTTCGCCCGCGAGTTCGTCGGCGCCGACCGGGGCATCCGCCGGCTCGCGGTCACCCCGGTCACCCGGGAGGTGCTCGAACCGCTGCCCGCCGACGGCGGCGCGGAGTTGCCCGCGGTGGCGCTGGGCGGCTCGGCGTACGACGCGCTGGCCGTGCTGCTCACCTCGCCCGGTGGCCACGCCGTGGTCACCGAGGAAGGGCGGCCGGTCGGGTTGCTGCGCCGGGAGCGCATTCTGGCGCTGGCGGAGTCGACCGGCTGAGCGGCCGGGACGCTGGCCGGGCCCGCGATGACACGGGCCCGGCCGCGCGCCTGCCGAACGACTCCGGCGCGCCCGGCCGCGACGTCAGCGACGTCCCCGGTAGCCACCCAGGGTCGCGATGCCGATGATCCAGCCGACGAAGAGGCCGTACTCCGCACCGTCGCCGGCGGCCTGGAAGGCCCCGAGCAGCGACGGGTTGGTCCGGATCAGCGCGGTGAGCAGGGCCGCGAAGGCCCCCGCGAAGATGTACGCCGCCCAGCCGGCGAAGAACTGACTGAGCGTGCCCCGGGCGCGGGCGAGTTGGGAGCCCGGAAGGAGGTAGAGGAAGAGGAAGGTCAGGGCGACCACGAGGATCGCCTTCAGATCCGCGGCGAAGATCTCCTGGATCGAGTCGGAGGAGTCGAATCGCCAGGCCGGCCAGGCGAGCAGTCTCAGGAACCAGCCACCGGCGCTGTCCGGATCGGTGTTGTCCCTGGCCCAGTCGGCGTACCACGGGCTGCCGAAGACCAGGACCAGGAGAAGTGCCGCGAGCGTGCCGGCACCCGGTGCGGACTTGTAACGATTGGTGAGAGCCATGGCCCCGCTAGTTCCCAGCGGATCGACATGGGCAAACGCGGTGCGTGATTTATGGTGCTACGCCGGGCTCGACGAGGGTGCCGGGCGGCCGGTCAGGACAGCGCCGGATCAGTGCTTCATCAGGTAGTCGATGAAGGCGGCGCGCAGCAGCGGAGCGGACTCCTCGTAGCCGTGGCCGGTCATCTCCCGCCACAGCGCGACCGCCTCGTCGACCGTCGGTCCGACCGAGTTCGGCGCGCCGTCCAGCGCCGCGGCCTCGTCCGCGTTCGGCAGGTGCCGCAGCACCGACCAGAAGAACCCCACGTCACGGCGCTCCCGGGCCAACGCGAACGCCTGCTCGCGCAGTTCCTCGGTGGAGAGGACGTCCAGTTCCTCGAACGACCGGCCGCCGGAGATCGATGATGTGTCGGTCATGCGCCGAGCCTAACCGGCGAGATCACATCCGGCTCGCCGAGACGCACCAAGCCGCCACTCACCGTTCCTCGGTGTCCCAGGTCCGCGCGCCGGTCTCCCACCGGCGGGTGCTCCACGGGTCGGCCGTACCCCCGGTCGTCTGGGTAGGCAGGACCGGCGGCCAGTCGCCGACCGGCGCCGACCGTGGCAGGGCCCACCCACCGGAACTCGCCGGATCGCCGGCCGGTGGCGGCGCGGGCCACCCGGTCGGTCCCGGCACCGGCCGGCCGTACCGCTCGACCAGCCGGGTGACCACCAGCCCCGCCGCAAGTGCGACACCGCCGACCGCCCAGCGGCTCACCGTCCAACCACGCTGCTGCGCGTACGCGAAGAACAGGCCGAGCGCACCGGCCACCAGGAGCGTGCCGAACACGCCGCCCCGCAGCCCGAAGGCGCTGGTCCCGGCGAGCAGCGCCGCGCCCACCGCAAGCACCGTCCAGTCCAGCCCGGCGGTCGGCGTCATCGCCCCCTCGGACGCGGCGAAGAGTGCACCGGCGAGCATCGCCAGCACGGTGGAACAGACGTACCCGCCGGTGACGACGACCGCAGCCGCCACTCCGCGCCGCCGCGCCGGATCGGCGACCGGACGGAATCGACCGGTAAACCGGCGGATCGGGCTCATCGCCCCGAACAACCCCCCGATGACCGCGATCGCGGCCAACCCGACGAAGAGTCGACCGGCTATGCCGCGCGGATCGTAGTCGCCCTGCACCAGCACCGGCGCGGAACGCTGCTCGACGTAGACGATGACGCCGGCCGCACCGCCCAGACTGGCCGCCCAGCCCGGCACGTGCAGCAGCACGACGACCAGCCCCAGCACCAGCCCGCCGAGGGCGGCCACCGCAGCGGCGGTGCCAACGGCGACGGGCAGACCCCGATCGCCCTGCTCGGCGAAGTGCAGCCCGGCGGCGACCGCCACCGGGCCGACCGCGAGATTCACCGCGGCGGTACGCAGACTCAGCCCGGCGGCCATCGCCAACAGACCGAAGCCGACCACGTCAAGGATGAGGGCGCGCAGCCCACTGCCCCGCAGCGTCGCCGGATTCTCCCGCCAGAGCAGGTACACCAGGGCACTGAAGCCGAGCAGCAGGATGGTCTCCCAGACCATGTGGACACCGAACCGATCCCGGCCCGGTTCACCGCCCTGCGGGTCGTCGGCACCGCTCGGGTCCACCTCGTCGGCGGGGGTCGGCTCCAGCGGCCCGCTCCGGCCAGGTTCCTCGTACCCCATGATCCCTGCCTCCCAGCGGCCGCCCGGACGCACCGACACGCGGAGGGACCGGCGGCGGCCGTTGCCTTCCGGTCGCAGGCACCGTACCCGCGCTCCCAGCCGGGCGTAACCCCCGGCCGAGCAGGTGTCGGAGTGCCGGCAGCGCAGGCGGACGCCGGTCCGGCGGCGCGGAGAGCTGTTCGATACCCGACGATCCGTCGGGGCGCGAACGATCGACTGGTCTCGCTAACGTCGACCGGGGCGGGTTTCCCGGTCGTCGGGCTCGTGCTCGTCCTCCGGGCGCTCCGGGACCCGGCACGACCGCTCCAGCCAGAGCGCGGCGGCGACGAGCGCGACCGAGGCCAGCAGGCCGGCGACGGCGGCGGGAAGGTCCTCGCCGGCCGCCCGCGTGGTCTGCACCAACAACCAGCCGGTCAGCCCCGCGTAGAAGCCGGCGAAGATCGCCCCGACCAGGGCGGATGCCTTGGCGAGGACGACGAACCGGGCGACCATCAGCGGGTTCACCGGCTCCCGGCCGGGCCGGCGGTCGATCCGCCCCCGGGTGTTGATCGCGGCGTACGCCTCAAGCACCGCGAGGCCGGCCAGGGTGACCACCGGAAGCCAGGGCAGCGGGGGCAGCCGGGTGTAGTAGAAACTGCTGATCAGCAACCAGGCAGCCGCCGCGGCGGCCAGGGCGGTCACCACCAGGGTCGAGATGCGGGTCGGTCCCATCCGCGGCCCGTCGGGAGGTGGGGACTGCGTCATGCTTCCGACTCTAACGTCAGATCCGGTCGGGGGCGCAGTTCCGCGACCTCGGCCGCAGCCGGCCCGTAGGTCAACAGGTCGGTGAGCCGACCGTGCCCGGGCAGCTGACCGTAGGGCTGGATGTCGATCCACGGCCGCAGCACGAAGGCCCGCAGATGCGCCCGTGGATGCGGCAGGATCAACTCCGGGTCGTCGCTGAGCACCGGCTGGTCGTCGTCGCTCCACACCGCGACGACGTCGACGTCGAGGGTGCGCGGCCCGAACCGTCGCGCCGGATCCCGGACCCGACCCGCGGCCTGCTCCGCCGCCCGAGCCCGCGCCAACCAGTCGTACGGCCCGGCCATGGGGTCCACGGCCAGGAGCACCGCGTTCAGGTACGCCGGCTGCTCGGTGTCGCCCCATGGCGGGGTCTCGTACACCCCCGAGACCACCAGCACCCGCTCGCCAAGCGTGGCCAGGGCGGTGCGCAGGTGACCGAGCCGGTCGCCGAGATTGCTGCCGAGGGAGAGTACGGCGCGGGTCATCGGGTCCGGCGCATCGTGACCGCGACATCGGCGAAGGCGTACGGGACCGGCGCCTCGGGCTTGTGCACGGTGACCGTCGCGGCGCGGACCCGGGCATCGGCCAGGCAGACCTCGATCAGCCGGTCGGCCAAGGTCTCGATCAGGTTGACCGGCTCGCCGGTGACCACCGCCACCAGGCGGTCGGCCAACTCGCCGTAGTGCACGGTGTCGGCCACCTCGTCGGAGCGGGCGGCGGAGGTCAGATCCAACTCCAGCACGGCGTCCACGACGAACTCCTGCCCCCGGGCACGTTCGAAGTCGTAGACCCCGTGCCGACCGTACGCGCGTAGGCCGGTAAGCGTTATCCGGTCGGTCATCGGCGTACTCCCGGGTCGGCGTGCTGGTCGGCGGGCGGTGCGGTGCCGGGTGGCCAGGCCAGCTTCGGCCGGCCGGTGGCCTGCCAGACGGCGAGCGCGTCGACGGTCGCCCGCACGTCGTGCACGCGCACCCCCCAGGCGCCGGCCGCGACCGCGAGCAGGCTGGTGGCGACGGTGGCCATCTCACGGTCGGCGGTGGGCCGGGGCGCGCCGTCGGGCCCGGCCAACAGCAGACCGAGGTACGACTTGCGGCTGGCCCCGAAGAGCAGTGGGTAGCCCAACTCCAGCAACTCGGGCAGCCGGGCACTGAGCTGCCAGTTGTGTGCCGCGGTCTTGGCGAAACCGAGCCCCGGATCGATCACGATGCGGTCCGCGGCCACCCCGGCCGCGAGCGCCGCCGTCACCCGCTGGTCGAGTTCGGCGCGCACCTCGGCGACCACGTCGCGGTAGCTGGCCAGCTCGCTCATCCGCCGGGAGTGGCCCCGCCAGTGCATCAACACCCAGGGGCAGCCGGCGTCGCGGACCACCCGGGCCATGTCCGGATCGGCCAGGCCGCCGGAGACGTCGTTGACCACCACCGCGCCGGCCGCGAGTGCCGCCTCGGCGACTCGGGCACGGGTGGTGTCGATGCTCACCGGTACGCCGGCTCCGGTCAGCGCCCGGATGACCGGCAGTACCCGGGCGCTCTCCGCCTCGGCGTCCACCCGGTCGGCGCCGGGACGGGTCGACTCTCCACCCACATCGACCAACCCGGCCCCCTCGGCACGCAGCCGGACGCCGTGTGCGACGGCGGCATCGACGTCGGCGTAGCGTCCGCCGTCGGAGAACGAATCGGGCGTGACGTTCAGGACGCCCATCACCACCGGGGCCGGGGCCCGTACCAGCTCGGTCACGACTAGACGGTACCGGCCTCACCGGACATGTCGAACAGCCCGGGTTCCAAGGCCCTGACATGCGAATTGGAACAGGTGTACGATCGGTCGTCCGGGCCGAATCGGGCAGTCTCTTCGCGGCTTGTCGCAAAGGAGGGCGGCCCGTACGCTGTGGAATTGCCCGGCATCGAGACGGCGACGCGGTTAGGGAGGGCCCAAAGCGGGAGAATTCGCCCAAAAATCGCCACCTTCCGTGGCGAGAGACGCACGCACGGTCTCGACCGCTGCGCAGAGTGAGCATCGATCCCGTCAGGCTTGCCTACTGCACCACCGCGGCGTCGCCGGCCGCGACTTGGGGAGGTTCCAGTGATCGCCATCGAGCTGATGGAAACGGCGTCCACAAACGCCCTCCACCTGCTCTCCACCGTGGCGTCGTCGATCCCGCTCGCCGCCGAGGAGCCAAAGGGGATCAACACCGAGGGCGTCGTCACCTTCTTCGCCAGCAAGATCGCTCCGATCCTACTGGCCGTCCTGGGTGTCATCTTCATCGGCCGCGCCAGCCGGGGCGAGATTTCCAAGGTGTTGACCAGCTCCGCAATCGCGATCGTCGGGCTGGCCTTCATCGCCGGGGCCGCCACCCTCTTCTTCATCGGCGATTTCCTGATCAACCTGATCTTCCAGTAGGCGCGGTTCACGAGATGCGGCTGCGCACCGACGACGACATCTACCGGGCCCGCCTGGTCTACCTCGGGCCGCCCGGCTACACCCTTCCGGTCCACCTGCCGTACGCCCAGTACGGGCTCTTCATTCTGCTCGTTCCCCTCTACATGTTCATCCACTGGTTGTTCACGCTGCAGGTCGAGCTCTTCCCTGCGTGGGAGATCGCCCTCGCCATCGTGACCACCTCGTTCGTCTTCCGGTACGTCGACCCGGATCGGCCGGCGCGCATGGTGATCCGTACCGCGCTTACCGACTGGCGACGCACCCGGGAGCCGGCCGCCGAACAGCGCGACCCGCGCCTGGTCGGTAGCGGGATCAGGATCCGGGAGGAACTGGCATGACCGGCTGCACGCCGTACGGGCCGCTCGACGGGTTGCCGGGCAACCCCGGGAAGCACGGTCGCTCGACACCGCCCGCGGATCCGGGCAGGACGATCTCATGAGCCGCTCCTCCACGCCGGGATCCCCGGCCGGACGCCCGGCCGCAGCGCACGGTAACCGTGCGCGTTCGTTCGACTACCCACAAACCGGCGAGCTTGATGACGCTTCCCTCGATCCGGCCCTGGCCAACACGCCGGGCCACGGCAGTGTCGGCGTCTTCCAGGCACCCCGTCCGGCACCGCGCCGATCGGCAGCGGCCGAGCCCACGGCGTCCACTTCGGCCACTCGCGATGGCGCCGACATCGACTCGCCCTTCCTGGACCTGTTCGGTGGGGCGTACGCCCGACCAGGTTCCGCGCCCCGGCCCAACGGCGCCCCAGCACGGGCCCTGCCGCAGCAGGCGGCTCCCGTCCCGCCGGCCCCGTTGACCCGCCAGACCGCACCGCCTGCGGTGCCCGCGCAGCCCGGCCCCCGCCGACCGCAGCCACCGGCCGACCGGTCGACGACGCCACCGCGCTCGCCGGCCCGGGCAGCACAGCCTCCTCCCGTACGGCGGCCCCGTCCCCGGTGCCCGCGCCGGCCGGCGAACGGCGGCCGGCCGCGCGGCCCCCGCCGAGGATCCGGCCCGGGAACCGGCTGCCGCGGTCGGCCCCCGCCCCGGGCACCGGAGCAGGCCCCGCCCGCCACCCGTGCCGTCAGCCCACCCCGGCAGCGGTCGGTCGACCGCCGCGACCGACCGGTCAAGCCCGCCCGGGTCCGGCCCCCGAAGATCAAATTCGGCGATCGTGATCCGGCGGTGGAGCTGGCCATCACCGAGATCGCCGGCCACCTGACCTTCACCCCGAACACCGTCACCGCCTGGTACTGGCTGCCCGAGGTGCGCTGGGCCTTCCGACCGGACGCGGAACGCGAGGCGCTGCTCTCGGCGATCTCCGAGCAGTACGCCGGCCTGGCCGGGTTCCGGTTGCACCTGCGCCGCACCACCCGCCCCTTCCCGGCCGACGAGTGGGCCCGCACCATCGACGCGAACACCGCCGCGCCGCTACCGGACGTGCCGGGCACGACCGGCTGGGCCGACCACCTCGTGGCCGCGCAACGACACCTGCTCTCGGTCAACCACGCCGAGGGCCAGACCTACCTCGGCGTGACCTTCGCCCGTCGTTCCCTCGGCGACTCGCTCACCGAGCGATTGCTCCGCACCTTCGGCCGAGGCGTCGCCGAGGGTGAGCGACGAAAGCTCGGTCGCACCGTCGAGCAGTTCGACGAGGTGCTGGGGGCGTTCGGCATGCGCGGGCGGCGGGTCACCGCGCAGGAACTGGAGTGGCTGCTCTACCGGTCGGTGGCGCTCTGCATGGCGCCCCCCGGCGCGCTCTCGCCGATCACCAACGGGCGCTGGGAACGCGGTGATCTGCTCGCCCTCACCGAGCAGGTGGAGCGCTACCGCACCCCCTACGGTTCGACGGTCAAGCTGGTCAACCGGATGACCGGCGAGGAACGGCACGTGGCGGTGCTCGCCGTGGGCCGGATGGAGCCACTGGAGATACCCGAGCGCCACGAGCCCTGGCTGCACTTCCACGAGCGGCTGCCGTGGCCGATGGAGCTCTCCACCCGGGTCGACATCCTCGGCTCCGGTGACTCCTTCCGCAACCTCGAACACCGACTGCGGATGATCCGGTCGCAGCAACTCGACTACGCCGAACACGGCATCGACGCCCCACCGGAGCTGGAGCGGTTGGCCAAGCGGGCACTGGTCATCGGTGACGAGATGACCACCGGCCTGCCAGTGGACTCCGCCCGGGCGCACGGCTGGCATCGGCTCGCGGTGGGTGGGCGTACCCGGGAGGAGTGCCTGGAGCGGGCCCGCCGCCTGATCCAGCTGTACTCCCGCGAGCTGCGCATCTCACTGCAACACCCGAAGAACCAGGACTGGCTGGCCCGGGAGTTCATCCCCGGTGAGCCGATCGCCAACACCGGCTACGTCCGGCGGATGCCGGTTCACCTGTTGGCGGCGGCGCTGCCGCAGGCCGCCTCCACGGTCGGCGACCGGCGCGGCGACCTGATCGGACGCACCGCCGGCACCTGCCGCCGGCCGGTCTTCCTCGACCTGCACTTCCCGATGGAGGTCCGCGAACGCTCCGGCCTCGCGGTCTTCGTGGCCGAACCGGGTGGTGGCAAGTCGACCCTGCTCGGCGCACTCGGATACCTCGCCGCCCGGCGCGGCGTGCAGGTGACCCTGCTCGACCCGTCCGGTCCGCTGGCCCGACTCTGCGCGATGCCGGAGCTGCGGCCCTACTCCCGGGTGCTGAACCTGACCGGCTCCGAACACGGCACGCTGGCACCGTACTCGTTGATCCCGACGCCGCTGCGGAGCGAGTTCGTAACGGGCCCTGCCGGGGACCGCGAGTTCGAGATCGCGGTCTCCAACGCCCGCGCCGAACGCCGAATGCTGGTGCAGGACATCTGCATGATGCTGGTGCCGCCCCAGGTGGCCCGCGAGGCATCGACCGCCACCCTGTTCCGGCACGCGGTACGACAGGTGCCCGCCGAGGAAACCTCCACCCTGGACGACGTCGTCAGCTGCCTCGGGCAGCTCGACGACCACGCCGGCCGGGAGCTGGCCAACCTGCTGCTGGACACCGCCGAGATGCCGCTGGCCATGCTCTTCTTCGGCCGTCCGCCGGAGGGGCTGCTCGGCCCCGACGCGGCACTCACTGTGATCACCATGGCCGGTCTCCGGCTGCCCGATCTGAAGATCGAACGCGAGTACTGGTCGGCAGAGGAGTCGCTGGCCCTGCCGATGCTGCACACCGCGCACCGGCTGGCGGTACGTCGCTGCTACGGCGGCGCGATGTCCTCCCGCAAGCTGGTCGGACTGGACGAGGCGCACTTCATGGAGGGATGGCGCTCCGGCCGATCCTTCCTCGTCCGGCTCGCCCGCGACTCCCGGAAGTGGAACCTCGCCGCGCTTGTCGCCTCGCAGAACCCCCGCGACATCCTCGGTCTCGACGTACAGAACCTCGTCTCGACCGTCTTCGTCGGCCGGATCGCCGAGGACGCGGAGATCGCCTCCGAGGCGCTCCGGCTGCTGCGCGTACCGGTGGACGACGGGTACGAGGCGACCCTCGCCTCCCTCTCCACCGCCGACGCCACCTCCGCCCACCGGCTCGGCTTCCGCGAGTTCGTCATGCGCGACGTCGACGGCCGAGTGCAGAAGGTACGCGTCGATGTCTCCTATGTGGACGGCCTGCTCGACCACCTCGACACCACTCCCGCCGCCATCGCCGCCGCTGCCGGGGTGCTGCCGACCGTGCTGCCTGACATGGAGGCTTGACATGGCGAGGGCCCGGGTACGGATCACGGCGCTCCTCCTGGCACTCGGCGTACTCGCCGTGACCACGATCGGTTGGCCCGGGCTCACCAGCACACCGGCGTACGCTGCCCCGGTCGCGTACCAGGCCCCCACCGAGCTCTGCACGACACAGGAGTGGCAGGCCGACTTCCGCGCCTGCGTCGCCAAACTCCAGCAGGTGGCGGAGTCCGAGGCGACCTGCCTGAATCCTCCGACGCCAACCGCACCAGACTCCGGCATCGCCGGATGGTTCGCGTCCCGGCCGGAGGCTTCGAAGCTGCCCGGGCCGAAGGGTTACTACAGCGACTACGGATACGCCGGCTACAGCTACAGCACGTACAAGATCGAGACAGGGTGCGCGACCACCCTGCTGCATCCGGACTACAAGTTCACGAACACCATCGCCAACGGCGAGTTCATGATCGCTACGGCGATCATCGGTGCCTCGAACGCTCTGCGGGAGCGGGCCTGGGAACCCGGCACGATGTGGGGTTGGGCTGATCCGCTGGTGGACCAGGCCACCAAGGCGATCTACCAGAAGGTGTTCAGCGTCTTCGGCATCGTCACCCTCTGCGTCGTCGGCCTCTACCTACTCTGGCGCTCCCGCCAGTCCGACATGAGCACCGCGATGACCACAGCCGGCTGGGCGCTCGTGGTGATGGTCGCGGTCACCGCGCTGGCCGCCTGGCCGGTCAAGTCCGCAAATCTCGCTGACGGCGCCCTCGTCTCCACCCTCGGCGTCGTACACGACGCCGTCGGGCCGGCCACCAAGGACGTTCCGCCTGGCCGCTGCGCGATGCCCAATCCGGACGCGTGCAAGGACAAGCGCCCACCGGCGGTTCGCGCGAGTGACACCGCCACCGAGTCGATGCTCTACCGCAACTGGCTGCGCGGCGTACTCGGCTCCGCCGACAGCGAGACCGCCCGCAAGTACGGCGCGGCGCTCTACGATGCGAAGTCGCTCTCCTGGGAAGAGGCGGAGAAAGTTCGCGCCAATCCGCAGACCCGCGAAGCCACCCTCAACGCCAAGAAGCAACAGTGGATGACGGTTGCGGCGCAGATCGAGCGCGAGGACCCGGAAGCCTACGAGTACCTCCGGGGCGTCCGGGACATGGACCGGGTCGGCGCGGGCTTCATCGCGGTGCTCGCCGCGCTGCTCTTCGCGATGTTCGACCTGACCGCCTCGCTACTCGTGCTGCTGGGCTTCCTGATCTTCCGGTGGGCGGTGATCGCCGCACCGATCCTGGGCACCATCGGCCTGCTCCGGCCGGCCAGCGCCGGCCTGCGCCGGCTCGGCAACGCGGTGGTGGCCGCACTCTTCAACATCGCGATCTTCGGCACCGGGGCGGCCATCTATCTCTTCGCGGTGGACCTCATCATGAGCACCCCCACCCTGCCCGGCTGGCTGCAGGTCGTGCTGGTCTGGCTGTGCGGCGTGGTCGGCTGGCTGCTGCTACGCCCCTATCGGCGGATCACCCAGCTTGGCGGCAAGGACAGCAGCGCGGCAGTCAGTTCGGCCGGCTCCTGGCACCGGCGTTTCTTCCGCGACATGCGCACCGCGGCCCGGCTCGACGTCGCCGAACCCGGCGGCACCACCGAACCGGCAATGGGGCGGCGCCGGACGGTGGTCGTCGAGCAGCCGAAGGTGCGCCCAGAGGCCCGCCCGGACCCGGTGCCGAGCGGTGCACCCGCCACCGTGAAACGTCCGGACGGCCGGGAGGCCGGCGATGTTCCCGACAAACCGGAGGAGCGCCCCTCGGAGACCCGCCCCACCGTGCCCCGGCCGCGCCGCCGACAGCCCGCTGCCTGGACCGAACCGGACGTCCCGGAGGAGAATCCGTCCTTCGCCATCTACCGGCCGGGTTCGGCGGAACGAGCACCCGAGAAGCCGGCACCCCGGATCCGCTCCGAGGCCCGGTGACCGTGGTGCGGCGCGCGATCGAGTTCCTGCTTACCCGGGTGTTGCGGTCCCGGCTGGGGTTGGCCCTCGGCATCGCCGTCCTGGTGCTCGGCGTGGTCGGGGCGGCCCGGCTGGTTGCCGGACCCGGTGACCCCTCAGTGGGATTGAGCAACCGGCCAGCCGAACCGATCACCACGGTGGACCCGACCACCGGAGACGACGGCGCGATCTCCACAACCACCACACCGTCCCCGGTCACCAGCCCTGGCGAAGCGACGCCGGCCCAGGTGGCCGAGCGTTTCGTGGCGGCCTGGCTCGGTCGTCCCGGGCTGACCGCCGAAGGCTGGCACGAGGAGCTGCGACCTCTCTCGACCGCCGCCCTGGCCGACAAGCTCGCCGGCGCGGACCCGACCAGCGTGCCGGCCGGTGCAGTGACGGACGAGGTGACGGTGCGGCCACGGAGTGAGACCTTCGTGGAGGCGCTGATTCCCCTCGACACCGGACAGCTCCGGCTCGAACTCGTGGCGCCGGACGGGCGGTGGCTGGTTGACGCCGTGGACTGGGAGCAAGGATGACCGACCAGAGCGGCCCCCGCCGCAGGCCGATCCGGGTCGGCGCGCTCGCCGCCGCGCTCACGGCAGCGCTGGCGTTCCTGTGCTGCACCGGCGGCACCGGCGCCTTCTTCCTCACCGAGTTGGGCGGCAACGCGGCCGAGCAGCAGTTGACTCCGGCAAGCGTCGAGTGCACCGACGACTTCGAGGTCGACATAACCGGCACCATGCCCAGATTCGCGCGGTACGGCGAGCGGCAGCTCCGCAACGCCGCGAGGATCATCGTGGTCGGCCAGGAAATGAAGGTGCCGCCACGCGGTTGGGTGATCGCCGTGGCGACCGCCATGCAGGAGTCACGGCTGTTGAATCTCGCCAACCGCACGGTCGCCGAGTCCCAGAACATTCCGCATGAGGGCATCGGTGCCGACCACGACTCGGTCGGTCTGTTCCAGCAACGAGCGTCGTGGGGCACTGTCGCCCAGCGGATGAATCCCGAGTACGCCTCGCGCAAGTTCTACGAGAAGCTGGTCGATCTGCCCGGCTGGCAGAAGCTGCCGCTGACCGTGGCCGCGCAACGGGTGCAGATCAGTGCCTTTCCCGACGCCTATGCCAAACACGAGGAGTTGGCCGCCCGCATCGTCGACGCGCTGGCCGGCGGCGCGGCCCGGACGGCGCTGATCGGCGGTAAGGAGGTGTGCGACGCCGCCGCCTCGGGCGAGATCGCCGCCTCCGGCTGGACCGCGCCAATCCCCGGCGGCGTCGGATCCGGCTTCCGGACCGCCAGCCGGCCGGCACACAACGGGGTCGACATCGCCGCTCCCAAAGGCACGCTCATCCGGGTCGCGGCGACCGGCCGGGTGCTGGTCTCCCGCTGCGATCCCGACCGACGCGGCCGGCACAGCTGCGACGTAGACGGCTGGCCGGGCAAGGGCGGCTGCGGCTGGTTCGTCGACGTCCTGCATGCCCAGGGCATCGTCACCCGATACTGTCACATGGTGAGTCGTCCCAGAGTCGCCGTCGGGGACACCGTTGAGGCTGGTGAGGTGATCGGCGAGGTGGGCAGCAGCGGCAACTCCTCCGGGCCGCACCTGCATTTCGAGGTGCACACCGACGGCGACCGCAGCAGCCGGAGCGCTATCGATCCGGTGCCGTTCATGCGGTCGAAGGGCGCACCGCTGAAGGGTGCCGGGTGAGCCCAGCGCCGTCATGACCGAGCCGTTCCCGGACCCATTCGCCGATCAGCCGGACTGGGCCCCTCAACCGCCGCGCCCGATCGAGGTGCTCCCCGCCGCGAGGCGAGCAGAACTGCGCGGGCAACGGGTGCTGGTCGGGTTGCCCGGCCTCGGCTGGCGGGCCGACCTGCGGGCTGACGAGCGGGTGGTGCAGAACAGCCGCACGTACGTGCCGGTCATCCCGGAGCATGAGTGGTACCGCGCCGAGTCCGATCAAGTGGAGGTCTTCGCACCGCTGGTGCCGATCGAGCGGGTCTGGGTGGAGACGGTGGCGTCGCAGCCGCCCACGACCGCAGACGTGGGCGGGGTCCGACTGGTATCGCTCGACGCGCCGGCGCACCGGGCTCCGACGCCGGTCTTCGAGGCCGACTCGGTCGTCGGCCGACGAGTGGTGCACATGGTCGGCTCCGTGGAGCATCGCGATCTGCGCGCGGTAACCGAGACCTATTCGGGTGCGGAGGGCGACATCTGTGTACGGGTCGCGCCGGAGATGGAGTGGTATCGCTGGGCCTGGCGCGGCCAGTCACCGACCACCTTGGAGGTACCGGTTCATCTGCTGTGGGTGGAATGAGCGAACCTAGTTAGCCACCCTGGCTGCGGAACATACCCGCCAGTCCTCGTTTAACTGTGTAATAAACTGCCACGACTGTCGATCCGTCTGCCTCAGGCCATCGACCTGAGCCGATAACGTGAGATCAACTCGGACCTCCGCCTTATCACCATTCTGGTCGGCCTGAAGCGGCCCCCAAGTAACAGACATCGTAGTATCGAACTGCTCTTGGCGGGCAGCTAGGTCGTCCCTGAGAGCGTCGAGCTGTCCGAGATCCGTGTTGCTGCCACAGACGAATAGGTTTGCTCGGACATCGTTGCGATCCACGAGAAACGCCCGCAAGTAGTTGTCCACCACCACGTCGGGCGCGCTGCGGTCGGGGGTGGTTACTCGGTCGTAGACAAGGTAACCGGCCACTGCGCCGCCGAGGCACAACGCCGCCAGTGTCCCGGCCACCACGGCCAGCACGGTCCGGAGCCGTCGGCGGGGCCGCTGCGGTGCTGGTGCGACCGCGGGCGGCGCCAGTTCCTCCGGCGGGGTCCGTTGCGCCGGTACGCGGGACACCTGGGAACCGGCGGGGGGCGGCACTGATTCCACCCCCTGAGGCTATCGGCTGGACGCCATGGACCCAATGCCCCAGATTTGGCAGATCGTGACCGATCCCCGCCGATCGGTGAGATCCACGACAACATCGACGCATCGCCGCCGGGCGTCCCGGGGGTCGGGCCTCCGCTGGGATACCGTCGTCTCTGCCCGGCGAGTGGGTGCCGACCTCGGGCGGAGGAGGTGGACGCGGTGGGCGGTCCGAAGGCACGGACGCTGCGTGCCGCCGCGCTGCACCGCCGGGCCGCCGCGACGGTGACGGCAGCCGCCGCGGTTCTCGACGACATCCGCCCCGCACCGGCCGACCAGCGTCGCCAGTACGCGCTGGCCGAGCGGCTAGCTGCCGCGGCCACCGTCCTCGCGCCCGGCTGGGCCGGCACCGCCCTGGAGGCAGTCGAGCCTACGGCCCCCGCGGGGGAAGGTCCGCCGCCCTTCGTCCGGGTCGGCACCGCCGCGCCGCTGGACGAGGCCCGGTTCCCTGCCCTGGTGCCGCTGTTCGGCACCGGCCACCTGACGGTGGACACCGACGCGCACGATCCACGGGTGGTCGGACTGCTCCGGGGGGTGCTGCTGCGGCTGCTGGCGGCGACCCCGGCCGGAGCGCTGTTGGCCCGGGTGGTGGACGCGACCGGCGCGGCCCTGACGCCGTTCGCGGCGCTCGGCGACACCGGGGTGCTGTCCCCGCCGGCCACCGATCTGAGTGGACTGCGGACCGTGCTGACCGAGGCGGAGCGGTGGGTGGCGGCGGCTTCGCTGGGTCCCCGCCGGCGGGACCGGTTGTTGCTGCTTGTCGTCGCCGCGTTGCCGGACGGGACCGAGCCGGCCGACCTGGCACGGATCGAGACGCTCGCCGAGCAGGGACCAGCCGCCGGGCTGCATCTGGTCGTCGCGGGCTGGCCGCCGGCCGGCCGGGCTCCGCTGCCCAGGACCACGACGGTGGCGATGCGTACGGCGTACGCCCTGCTTGGCGATCCGCCTGGCGCTCCCTTCACCACCCCGGGCACCGGTGGCGGGTTGAACTCGCCGGTGTTTCCCGAGCCGGATCCACCGGCTGAACTGGTCGATGTTGTCTGTCGGCGAATCGCGGCGCAGGTCGAGGCCGGCAGCCGCTTGTCCCTGGCCGACCTGCTGCCGCCGGTCGGGGAGGAGCTGTGGCAGGCGGACGCCGGCGACGGCCTGAGCACCACGGTCGGCGACGCCGGTGGCCGGCCGGTGTCGCTGGGCTTCACCGAGCTGACCCCGCACTGGCTGGTGAACGGCCGGTCGCCGGCCTGCCGCGCCACCTTTCTGACCACGGCGTTGCTCGGTCTCGCCGCCCGGTACGGCCCGGACGAACTGTCGCTGTACCTGGTTGATCTCGGCGCGGGTGAGTCCTTCGCGGAGTTTCTTCAGACCGAGCGGGACCGGTCCTGGATCCCGCAGGTCCGGGCGGCGGCGATGGCCGCCGACCGGGAGTACGTGCTCGACCTGTTCGATCAGCTGGTGACCGAGGTCCGCCGGCGCACGGAGGCGTCCGTCCGTGCCGGGGGGCAACGCTTCGCGGAGCTGCGTGCGCACCGCCCGCTGCCCCGGATCGTCTGCGTGGTGGACAACCTGCCGCTGCTCTTCGCCGACCGGGATCGGCTCGCCGCTGACGCCGCCGCCCGGCTGGACGCACTGGCCCGTGCCGGCCGGGCGTACGGCGTGCATCTTGTGCTGGCTGGCGATGGTGACCTGGGTCTGGGTGTCCGCGCCGACGGCGGGCACCGGGACTCGCTGCTCGGCCAGTTCCCGGTACGGGTCGCGCTGCCGGGTGGCGGGGCGGTGTTGGAGCCGACCAACGACGCCGCCGCCGGTCTGCCGGTGGGCAGCGCGGTGGTGAACACCGCGGGCGGGCTCGGGGGTCCCCGGGGTGCGATCCGGGGACATGAGCGGATGGTCCGGTTTCCCGATCCGCAGGAGGCGCCGGAGACCGTCGAGCGGCTGCGGCACCGGCTCTGGGCCGCCCGGCCGGAGGAGTGCAAGCCGCCGGTGGTCTTCGCCGGCTATGCCCGTCCGCTGCTGGGCAACGATCCGGGGTATCGCGCGGCCTTGGCCGGACAGTCGTTGGCCCCGGCCGCGCTGCTCGGCCGGGCCGTGAACGTCGCGCGGAGCACGGCGGCCGTGCCGCTCGGGCCGGCCGCCGGGCGAAACCTCGCCGTCCTCGGTCCGCGACCGGAGGGGGCCCGGCTGTTGGCGATGGCCGCCCGGAGCACGGCGGCGCACCACCCGCCGGGCACGGCGCGGTTCATGGTCGCCGCGCCCGATGCCGAGGCGGGGTCGCTCGCTGACGACCTGGTGACGGAGCTGGCCGAGCGGCATCCGGTGCAGAAGGTCGACTTGGCCGCGATGTTCGCCGCGCTGGACTACGGTGAGCCGGCCTACCTGGTGGTGTTCGGGCTGGACGTGGCGTCGCCGGAGCAGTTGCCGCCGTCGCGGCTGCGGACGCTGTTGCGCGACGGGCCGCCGGCCGGGCAGCACCTGCTCGGCTGGTGGCGTACCGTGCCGTCGTTCGCTGCTCTGGTGGGGCCGGAGGAGACCGTCGACAAGCTGACCGCTGTGGCGGTGGCGGGCGTACCTGGTGCCCAGCTCACCCCGGTCTTCGGCCGGACGGTGGAGTGGCGGCCGCGCCCCGACCGGGTGGTGCTCTGGGACGGTCCGGAGGAGCGCGGCGTCGTGCTGGTGCCGTACCGCGTAGCGGCCGGCGAGGACGGAGAATCGGCGTGACGCGAGGCCAGCCGCGAACGTTGAGCATCGAGCCGGGCCGGCAGCGGACCGGCGAGGGGCCACCGGTGCCGGCCGAGAATCCGGTGGCGGCCGCGTGGTCCGAGTACCTGACGGCCGCACGTCAGCTCGACGGAATCCGCCGGGACGCGGCGACCGCCGCCAGCGAGCAGGCCCGTACGGTCCAGGCGGCTCGGGAGGAGTTGGCGACGGTACGCACCCGGTTGGCGGCCCAGGAGACGCGGCTGCGGGAGTTGGGCGTACCGCCGATCACGCTGGCACCGACGCCGCCGGAGCTGACCGAGGCGACCAGGTCGATGTCGGGTGGCCCGTCGGCGGCGCTGGCGGCGCTTGGCGATGCGCGGCGGTGGGCGCAGGGGGTCGACGACGGCCTCGCCGCACGCGGTCTGCCCCGGGTGGCCCACTGGTCGCCGCGGGCGCGCAACCTGCTGGTGTACGGGCCGTTGGGGCTGATCGTCCCGCTGCTTTTGCTGCTGGTGTACGCGTTCGCCGGCACCAGCCCGGTCATGGTCCTGGCGCTGGTGGTGGGGCTGCCGGCACCTGCGGTCGCGTTCGGCGCGGGTTGGCTCGCGGTCGGGCGGCTGTTTCCGGCCCCGCCCGAGGATCGGGTGGACCGGACGCCGCGGTTCGGCGCGCTGGTGTGCCTGATCCCGGCGCTTGTGGCCACCGCCGGGATCGTGCTGGCCCTGCTCGCTCCGTGAGCGCGGGTCAGCCGCGCACCGCTGACGGGCCTACCGGGGGATGATCAGAGCCATCGCCTCGGCGCGGGATTTGGCGTCCTGCTGGAGGGTGCCCCGGACCGCCGAGGTGATCGTCTTGGCGCCCGACTTCTGGATGCCGCGCATGGCCATGCACATGTGTTCGCACTCCAGGACGACCACCACGCCGCGCGGCGACAGCCGCTCCATCAGCAGGTCGGCGACCTGAGCGGTGAGTCGCTCCTGTACCTGCGGGCGTCGGGCGAAGACCTCGACCAGCCGGGCCAGCTTGGACAGGCCGGTGATCCGGCCGTCGGGGCCGGGGATGTAGCCGATGTGGGCGCTGCCCCGGAACGGGAGGAGATGGTGCTCGCAGAGGCTCATCACGTCGATGTCCCGGACGAGTACGAGTTCCTCGTGGTTTGCCTCGAAGGTGGTGGTGAGCACGGTACCCGGGTCGACCCGCAGGCCGGCGAAGAGTTCGGCGTACGCCCGGGCCACCCGGGCCGGGGTCTGCTGGAGACCGTCGCGGTCCGGGTCCTCCCCGACGGCGATCAGGATCTCGCGGACCGCCTTCTCGATCCGGCCGAGGTCCATGGTCTCCTCGACCGGTCGGCCGGTAAGCCGACCGTTGATCAGCCGGGCGGCGATGTAGTCGAGGCCGTCGTCGGGCTCGGTGGCTGAGGCGGCGGCCAGCCCCCGCTGCGGGGGACTGGCCGCCGGGTGGTCGGTGCTCAGTGTGGGCCGTCCGAGTTGTTCGAGCTCGCCCCGCCGACGGTGGCCTCGGCGCCGTCCGCCTCGGCCTGCACCTTGAGTGCCTCTTTTTCGGCCGGGGTGAGCACCGGCGGCTCGGTGGAGGGCTGGCGCTTACCGAAGCCGTTGTACGGGGCCATCGGCGGGCGCTTCACCACGCGGGCGCAGATCCGGGCCATGTCGGCGGTGGAGAGGGTCTCCTTCTCCATCAGCTCGAGCACGATGTTGTCCAGGACGTCCCGGTACTCGACCAGGATCTCCCATGCCTCGTCGTGGGCCAGCTCGATCAGCGCACGCATCTCGCTGTCGATCTCGGCGGCGACGGCGTCGGAGTAGTCCCGCTCGTGACCCATGTTGCGGCCGAGGAACGGCTCGTCACCGCTGGTGCCGTACTTGATCGCGCCGAGCTTGGAGCTCATCCCGTACTGCGTGATCATCGCACGGGCCAGCGCGGTGGCCTTCTCGATGTCGTTGCCGGCACCGGTGGTCGGCTCGTGGAAGACGAGTTCCTCGGCGGCCCGGCCACCAAGCGCGTACGCCAGGGTGTCCACCATCTCCGCGCGGGTCTGGGTGTACTTGTCCTCGGTGGGCAGCACCAGGGTGTGGCCCAGCGAACGTCCCCGCGACAGGATCGTCACCTTGTGCACCGGCGCGGCGTGCGGCAGCGCCCAGGCGACAAGCGCGTGTCCACCCTCGTGGTACGCGGTGATCTTCTTCTCCTGGTCGCTCATCACCCGGGTCCGGCGCTGCGGGCCAGCGATCACCCGGTCGATCGACTCCTCAAGCGAGTCGTTGCTGATGGCCCGCTGATCTTTACGGGCGGTCAGCAGGGCCGCCTCGTTGATCACGTTGGCCAGGTCGGCGCCGCTGAAGCCCGGCGTCCGCTTCGCCACCGAGTCGAGGTCGACGTCGGGGGTGAAGGGCTTGCCCTTGGCGTGCACCCGGAGGATGGCCTTGCGGCCCTCCATGTCGGGGGCGTCGACCGGGATCTGCCGGTCGAAGCGGCCCGGCCGCAGCAGCGCCGGGTCGAGGATGTCGGGCCGGTTGGTGGCGGCGATCAGGATGACGCCACCCTTGACGTCGAAGCCGTCCATCTCGACGAGCAGCTGGTTGAGGGTCTGCTCGCGCTCGTCGTGGCCGCCGCCCATGCCGGCGCCGCGGTGGCGGCCGACGGCGTCGATCTCGTCGACGAAGACGATGGCCGGCGCGTTCGCCTTGGCCTGCTCGAACAGGTCACGGACCCGGCTGGCACCGACACCGACGAACATCTCCACGAAGTCCGAGCCGGAGATCGAGTAGAACGGCACTCCGGCCTCACCGGCGACCGCCCGGGCGAGCAGGGTCTTACCGGTGCCGGGCGGGCCGAAGAGCAGCACGCCCTTCGGGATCTTGGCGCCGAGCGCCTGGTACTTCGCCGGGTTCTGCAGGAAGTCCTTGATCTCGTGCAGCTCCTCGACCGCCTCCTCGGAGCCGGCGACGTCCGCGAAGGTGGTCTTCGGGGTGTCCTTGGTGATCATCTTCGCCTTGGACTTGCCGAAGTTGAGCACCCGGGAGCCGCCACCCTGCATCTGCGACATGAAGAACAGCAGCAGCAGCACGAGCAGGACGATGGGGAGCAGGTTGACCAGCAGGCTGACCCAGATGCTGTCGGACGACACCTCGGTGTCGGCCGGCCCGGTCACCCGGTTGTTCGCCTTGGCGTCGAGGACCTGGTTCCAGACCTCGTTGCCGACCTCGTACGGGAACTGGGCCTCGATCAGCTTGGTGGTGGTCTTGTCGAACTCGGCCTCCTCGGCGAGTTCGAGCTGGATCGTCTGTTCCTTGTCCTGGAAGACGACCTTCTCGATGCCGCCCTTGTTGAGCTGGTCGAGCGCGACTGACGTGTCCACCCGGTGGTAACTGGGGCCACTGGTGAACAACTGGCTGAGCACGACTGCGCCGAGGATGACCAGGATGACCCAGAACACCGGTCGGCGGAAGAAACGCGTACGTTCCATGCTGTTGTCGAGCGCCGAGACGCCCGCATCCTCCTGATCGACGTCCTGACCGACTGTTGGGTGTCGCCGCCGGGGCGGCTGCCGGAGCCGCCGTGCGGGCCGGCCCTGACCCCGAGGCGCGAAGCTGCCGCACCACGGTCATTCGACGGTACACCGTATGGAACGGATGTGAGCTGGCGAGCCCAGCAGTTACGCGTACGGCGAACCGGGATTCGACCGGCGTGGCCGGAAGCGAACCTCCCCACCACCGGGGTACACGGTAGCCCCGCCAGCTGAGAGCTGGCTGAACGCCGGCCGGGCCGGTTGGTCGGCCACCGGCCAGGTCAGGAGCGGGCGTAGACCTCCGGCTTGAGCACGCCGACGTAGGGCAGCTCGCGGTAGCGCTCGCCGAAGTCGAGGCCGTAGCCGACGACGAACTCGGTCGGGATGTCGAAGCCGACGTACTTGACCGGCACGTGCACCTTCACCGCGTCCGGCTTGCGGAACAGGGCGACCACTTCGACACTCGCCGCCGACCGGGACTCCAGATAACGGAGCAGCCAGGAGAGGGTCAGCCCGGAGTCGACGATGTCCTCCACGACCACCACGTGCCGACCGGCGATGTCCCGGTCGAGGTCCTTGAGGATGCGTACCACGCCGGAGGAGGTGGTGCCCTGCCCGTACGAGGAGATCGCCATGAAGTCCAACTCGGCGGGCGGCCCCTGCCGACCGAGCGCCCGGGCGAAGTCGGCCATGAACATGACCGCCCCCTTGAGCACGCAGACGAGCAGCAGCCCGTCGGTGACGTGCGCGTAGTCCGCGGAGACCTGCTTGGCCAGCTCCGCGATCTTCTCGCGAATCTGCGCCTCGGAAATGATCACGTGGTCGATGTCGGCGTCGTACCAGGAGCCGTCAGCCATGTCCCCTAGCCTGCCGTACGCCCCGGGTGACCCGTCGGCGGGGCCGCCCCTTTTCGGAGGACCCCGGCCCGGATTGAGCCGAAAAGTGGCAGAGATGCCATCCATGGTGGAATTCCTGCCACCGCCACGGTTACCCTGATCACATGGTCCACTCGGTCGCCGTGCTCGTCCTGGACGGAGTCGCCCCGTTCGAGTTGGGCGTGCTCGCCGAGGTGTTCGGCACCGACCGCACGGCCGACGGGCTGCCCGGTTATCGCTTCGACGTGTGCAGCCCGCAGCGCGCCCCGGTGCGTACCTCCGCCGGTTTCCAACTGGTGCCGAGCGCCGACCTCGGACCGCTCGACGAGGCCGATCTGGTGGCCGTTCCCGCGCACGATCCCGCCACCACCGCGTCGCCGCAGGTGCACGACGCGCTGCGTCGGGCCGCCGACCGGGGGGCCTATCTGTTCAGCGTGTGCGCGGGCGCGTACCTGCTGGGCGAGGCGGGGTTGCTGGACGGCCGGGAGTGCACCACCCACTGGCGGCACGTCGACGAGCTGCAACGCCGGCACCCGAAGGCCAGGGTCCGCGGCAACTCGCTCTACGTGCAGGACGGTCGGCTGCTCACCAGCGCGGGCACCGCGGCCGGCATCGACGCCTGCCTGCACCTGGTACGCCAGGAGCACGGCTCGGCCACCGCCATCCGGCTGGCCCGGCGGATGGTGGTGCCGCCGCACCGCGACGGCGGGCAGTCCCAGTACGTCGAGGCACCGATGGCCAAGGCACCGGAGGCGCCCACCCTGGAGCCGGTCCTGGAGTGGCTGATGGGACGGCTGGAGCAGCAGATCACGGTCGACGAGTTGGCCAAGCGGGCCGGCATGGCGCCGCGCACCTTCGCCCGTCGCTTCCGCGCGGAGACCGGCACCACCCCGCACGACTGGCTGACAAACCAGCGGGTGCTGCTGGCCCGCCGGCTGCTCGAGGAGACCGGGTTGACCGTGGACGCGGTGGCCGACCGTGCGGGTTTCGGCGATGCCGCCGTCCTACGGCACCACTTCGCCCGCCGGGTCGGCGCCACCCCCCACGCCTATCGCCGGACGTTTCGCGACCGCGTCCCGACCGGTTGATCCGGCGCCGCCACCAGCAGCCGACCGGCGTTGCGGAGCACCCGTAGCCCGCCGGGCAGGTACGCCGCCCCCTGACCGCGCCAGGCGGTGACCAGCGCGTCGAGCGCGGTGACGTGCCGATGGGAGAGCGCGGCCGGCGCGGCGCCCAACTCGTGGGCCCAGGCCCGCAGCACCCGGGCGCGGATCGCGGGAGCCAGGTCGGCGAGGACCTTCACGGCCAGCCCACCCTCGGCATGCCGGGCCTCGGCCAACGCCGCCACGGCCAGGTCGTCAAGTACGCGGTTGTCCGCCGCGACCAGCCGGGCGGTGCGGGCGAGGTTGTCCAGCACAGCCGGTCCGAGCGCCCGGACCAGCGCGGGCAGCACGTCGGCCCGGACCCGGGACCGGGCGTACGCGGGGTCGCGGTTGTGCGGGTCCTCCCACGGCGTCAGCCCGAGCGCCCGGCACGCCGCCCGGGTCTGCGCGCGGTCGATGTCCAGCAGCGGTCGGATCAGCCGCACCCCGCCCAACTCCCGGCTGGCCGGCATGCCGGCCAGGCCGCGCGGGCCGGCACCCCGGGCCAACGCGAGCAGTACGGTCTCGGCCTGGTCGTCCCGGGTGTGCCCGGTGAGCAGCGCCGTCGCGCCGTGTCGTCCGGCCACCTCGACAAGCGCCTGGTAGCGAGCCGCGCGGGCCGCCGCCTCGGGGCCGCCCGGCCGACCGGCGACGTCGACCCGGACCACCTCCACTGGCGCGAGACCAGCCTGTTCCGCCCACCGCGCCACCGTCTCGGCCCGCTCGGCCGACCCGGCTTGCAGCCCGTGGTCGACGGTGACCAGTCCAGCGGCCCGACCCGCCCGGGGCGCCACGAACGCGGTGGCCGCAGCCAGGGCGAGCGAGTCGGCCCCGCCGGAGCAGGCGACCAGCACCGGCCCGTACGCCGGCAGCTCGGCCAGCGCCCGACGGACCACGAGCCGGATCGCGGCGACCGGCGGGGCGAGCGGGGCCATCGCCGTGCTCAGCCGCCGGCCGGCACCGGGCCGACCGGCCCGTGTACCCGCGCCACCCAGGCGTCCGGCTCGCTCAACTCGGAGAGCCGGGGCAGGGTCAACGGCGATTCGAAGACCCGGTTGAAACCGGCCATACCGACCCGGTCGACCACCGCGTGCACGAACTTGCGGCCCTCCGCGTACTGCCGCATCTTGACGTCGATGCCGATCAACCGCCGGACCGCCTTCTCCACCGGGTTGCCGGCCTCCCGGCGTCGGTTGAACCCGGCCCGGATCCGCTCCACGCTCGGGATCACCTGCGGGCCGACGCCGTCCATCACGAACTCGGCGTGCCCCTCAAGCAGCGTCATCAGCGCGGTCAGCCGGTCGAGCACCGCCCGCTGACCGGGCGTCTGCACGATGTCCAGGACGCTGGACCGGCTCTGCGGGTTGCGCACCACGTCGGCGAGGGTGCCCACACCCCGGCGCAGCCGGTCCAGCAGATGTTCGCTGCCCTGCGCGGCGTCCACGAACGCCTGCACCTCACCCAGGAAGTACGCCCGCATCCACGGCACGGCGGTGAACTGCGTCCGGTGGGTCACCTCGTGCAGGCAGACCCAGAGTCGGAAATCACGCGGATCGGCGCCCAGCTTGCGCTCCACCTCGACGATGTTCGGCGCGACGAGCAGCAACTGCCCCGGGTCGGCGGAGAAGACCTCGTACTGGCCGAGCACCCGTCCGGACAGGTACGCCAGCACGGTGCCCGCCTGTACCCCGGTCACCCGGGAGCCGACCGCCTCGGCCAACGCGCCGGGCTGCTTGTCGCTGGTGAGCCGGCCGACCAGTGGAGTGATCACCTCACGGAGGCCGGCAATGTTTGTCGCCGCCCAGTCCCGCCGGTCGACCACCCGCACCGGCGGGTGCGTCACCTGTGCGGTCAACCCGGTGTACTCGGCCACGTGCCCGGCTGCCTCGTCGGTCAGCCGGCGCAGCTCAGCGACCACGTCGGTGGCCTCCGAGTACGACACCCGGGGGCCCGACTTACCAAGTGCCCCCGCGGTTGCGACGGCCAGATCCCAGTCCACGAACTGCGCCATGCGACCCACGGTACCCGCGCCGCGACACCCCATCCGGGCTCGCCGGCCGGCCCGGTGACTTGTCGGGGCCGGTAGGGCGTCTTTCGCCGCTGGCTCAGTGGCAGCCGCAGGTGGCCAGGGCCGCCGCGATCCGGTCGAGCGCCGCCCGGGCGGGCTCCATTCCGTCCGGCGGAACCTGATCGGTGAGCACGGCGAAGGTGAGCAGTCGACCCTCGCTCGTGGTGACCACCCCGGCGATGGCGTGCACCCTGGTCAACGTGCCCGTCTTGGCGCGCACCACCCCGGCGCCGTCGGCGGTGCCCGGGGTCGAGCCGCCGTAGCGGTCGCGCAGCGTGCCGGACCAGCCGCCGACCGGGAGCCCGCTGAACACACCACCGAGTTCGGGCCGGTCCGGGCTGGCCGCCAGCGCCAGCAACTCGGTAAACAGCGTCGGACTGACCAGGTTCGTACGGGACAGGCCGCTGCCGTCGGCGAGCCTGGTGCCGTCGGTGGACAGGCCCAGCTCGGAGAGCACGTCGGTCATTGCCGCAGCCCCGCCGGCGAACGAGGCGGGCCGGTCCCGGGCCAGGGCGACCTGACGGGCCAGGGCCTCGGCGACGATGTTGTCGCTTTCGCTGATCATGATGTCGACCAGCCGGATCAGCGGTGGGGACTGCACCACACCCAGTTCCGCGCCGGGCTCGACGCTCCCCGCCGGCGACCCGGCCGGCGACCCGGCCGCCTCGGTGGGTGCCGCCGGAGCGGTCCCCCGCCGCACGGCGTTCTCCGGCACGCCGAGCAGGCGGGCGAAGGCCCGGCCGGCAGCGAGTTCCGGCTCGGATACCCGCTCGGCCCAACCCTGGTCGGCCTTGGGGTCCTTGCGTGCGCCGTCGAGCATCAGTGCGGTGATCGCGGCGCCGTACCCGCCGGTGGGAATGTCGTCGTCCCAGCCCGGCCCGTGCACCGGGCCCGGGTAGAGCGACGCATCGACGAGCACCCGGGTCGGTGCGGTGCCGCCCAGCGCCGTACGCACCTGCTCGGCGAGGTCTTGCAGGCTGGCGGCCCCCGGGTAGAAGCCCTTGGTGCCGGCGGTCAGGGTCGGGTCGCCGCCGCCGACGATGACCACCTCGCCCGGCTTCGAGCCGGCCACCGCCCGGGTCGGGATCCGGTAGCCGGGGCCACGGGCGGTGAGCGCGGTCACCGCGGTCACCAACTTGGTCACCGAGGCCGGCACGGTGCCCTCGCCGCCGCCCCGGTCGAAGAGGGGTTGCCCGGTCAGCGCGTCGGCCACCGCCAGGTGCACCCGATCGCCGAGGGCGGCGTCGCCGACCAGCGGTTCGAGCACGGCTCGCAGCCCGTCCGTGCTGGGCATCGGCGCACCGATGTCGGCGGTGGCCAGCACCGCGACCGGCGTGGGCTCCGGCGGCTCAGTGGCGGCGGTCCCGGCGGAGCCGTCGCCCAGCCACCGACCCACCGGCCCGGGACGCACCACGACCAGCCCGACCGTGACCAGGACGAGCACCAGCACGGCGGCGAGCACCAGCGGCAGCCGGCGGCGCGCGGCGGACCGGGCCGGCGGCGGGTCCGCATCGGCGGGTGGTTTCGGCCCGGAAGCGGGAGGCGTGGGCGTGTTCGCAGCCGGGGTCTCCCCCGGCGGGTCGGTAGGTGCAGCCGCCCCTACCGGGTAGGTCGCGCCCGTGGGCGGAAAGACGGACCGGCTGGGAGGTGGTGGGGTTGGCTGGGCCGGGGATTGCGGCCGGAGGGCCTGCGCGTCCGGCACCGGCACCCGTCCGGTTGCCGACTTCGCCGGTGGCTGGCCGGTGCCGCCCGCACCGGCACCGCCGGGACGGTAGTGTGAATCATCCCTCCCCACGACCCCCTCCTCCCCGTCTGGAACCGGCCTGGGTGACACTACTTCGGTCCGAAGACTATGCGGCGGCCGGTGTCGGCGGGTGAGCATTCGCCTGTCCGGGGGCTCGGCCGCCGGTTCGGCATCAAGCCAGCGTGGGCGAACGAGGGAGCGTGCAGATGGATTTCGACGTCACGGTTGAGATCCCGAAGGGTCACCGCAACAAGTACGAGGTGGACCACGTGACCGGCCGGATCCGGCTGGACCGCACGCTCTTCACCTCCACCCAGTACCCGGCGGACTACGGCTTCATCGAGGGCACGTTGGGTGAGGACGGCGACCCGCTTGACGCCCTGGTGCTGGTACCCGAGCCGACCTTCCCGGGCTGCCTGATCCGGTGCCGCACCATCGGTATGTTCCGGATGACCGACGAGAAGGGCGGCGACGACAAGGTCCTCTGCGTCCCCTACGAGGACCCGCGCCAGGAGCACCTGCGCGACATCCACCACCTCGGCGAGTTCGACCGGCTGGAGATCCAGCACTTCTTCGAGGTGTACAAGGACCTGGAGCCGGGCAAGTCGGTCGAGGGTGCGACCTGGGTCGGGCGTACCGAGGCCGAGGCCGAGATCCAGGCGTCGTACCGGCGGGCCCGGGAGGCCGCAGAACACGACGGCTCCAACCACTGACCTGACGTCTCGACCGGCCCGGGGACCGCTCAGCCGAGCAGCCCTCGGGCCCGTTCGTAGAGGCCGAGCACCGCGCAGGCGATCGGCACCACCGAGACCACCAGGGCGGTGTCGGTGAGGTCGGCGAACCGACCGAGGTACGGCGAGACCGGTCGGCGGGCGTACGTGCTGCCGCTGGTCACCACCACCAGGGCGACCAGCAGCCCGCCGACGGTGAGCACGAGTCGACCGGTCGGGCCGCTCTGCGCGGCGAGCACCGCCCCGAGGACCGCGTACCCGGCCGAGCCGGCGAGGACCAGAGGCACCCGGTGCCGTACCGCCGCGAAGAGTCGGGCCCGCAGCAGCAGCACCGCAGCGGAGACCGCGACCAGCAGCCGGCCGGCGGTGCCACCGGTGACCGCGAGCACCACCGCCGCGATCACGGCCAGCACCCCGGGTGCGATGAGCATCCCGGTCAGCATCTCCTCGGTGCGGGCCACCGCCGCGTACACCCGTCCCCGGTCCGGCAGGTCGCGGGCCCGGTCCGGGTCGTCCGGGGCGCCGGTGGGCAGGGTGATCGGCGGCAGCGGCACCTTGCCCAGCCGGATGGCCAGCAGCGGGATCGCCCCGATCGCGAACGGCAGCACGCAGAGCAGCACGGCCGCCGCGCCGGCCGAACCGAGCAACAGGGCGCCGAGGGCGGCCGGGACGCCGACCGCGCCCACCGTCACCCCGGCCACGAAGATCCGTAGTCGGGTCGCCACCCCGAGCAGCCCGAGCACCGAGACCAGCAGCAGCGCCGCCGAACCGGCAAGCAACTCGGCGGCACCGATCCAGCGCAGCGGGGCGAGCGGTCCGACCGGGTCGCCCGAGCTGACCGCGAGCGCACCGGCGGTGGCCGCGTACGGCAGGGCGTAACCACCGACCGTCGCCCCGGCCGGACCGTCGCCCTGGGCCCGGGACAGCACCGTGCCGGCCAGCACCAGCAGCACCGCCACGGCGGTCGCGGCCAGCCAGCCGGCGGTCCGGCCCGGCCCCTGCGCGAGCAGGGCGAGCAGGCCGACGGCGAGCGGGACGGCGGCACCGCCCAGGGCTGCGGCGCGGGTGGCCTCCGGCGACCAGGCGCCGCCGCGTCGCCGCGCGCCGTCGACGATGGCCTCCACCACGTCGTCGTACTCCAACTCGGGCCATTCGGCGTGGGCCGGCACCAGGTGCAGCACCTCGCCGTCGCGGACGCCCTGGGCGAGCAGGGTCTGCGCGGTCACCAGCACGCTGCCATCGGTGCGTCGCAGCACCCAGCCGCCGTGCCGCTCGCCGTCGTCGGCGAGCCCGACGCCGACGTGGCGCAGCACCTCGGGGAGCAGTTCGACGAGCGGAACCTGCTCCGGCAGGGCGACGTCCACCCGCCGCTGCGGGGCGTTGACCGTGACCCGAGCCAGCCCGATTGTCATCGATCGATCTCCATATCGAGCGGGGTGACGGCTACGCGAACGAGAGGACTTTACCTACGATGAGCCAGGTTCGGGTTACCGAGCGCGGTCAGGAGGTCGAGTGTCCACTGTCGTCATCCGACGGCCACCGAGGCGTCCCGCACCGCAGATTCCCGCAGGTGAGCTGCCGGTCGAGGCGCCGCCGGAGATCCCGGTCGGCACCGGCGGACGCTGGCACCAGATGTTGATGGTGCTGCCGATGCTCGGCGGCACGGTCGCGATGGCGATGATGTTCGGCCGGGGCGGCGGCGCCTACTCGTACGTTGTCGGGGGCATGTTCGGCCTCTCCTCGCTGGCCATGCTGGTGACCAGTTGGGGAAGCGCCTCGGGCAGCCCGAAGAAGTCCGAGATGATGGCCGCCCGCCGGGAGTACCTGCGGCACCTGACGACGCTGCGACGCCAGGTCCGGCAGACCGCGACCCGACAGCGTGCCGGCCTGTTCTACCGGCATCCCGACCCGGCGCTGCTCTGGTCGACCGTGGACAGCCACCGGGTCTGGGAGCGACGCCCCGCCGACCCGGACTTCGCGGTGGTCCGGGTCGCGGTCGGGCCGCAGACCCTGGCCACCCCGCTGGTCCCACCGGTCACCCGCCCGCTTGAGGAACTGGAACCGATGACGGCCGGCGCGCTGCGTCGCTTCCTCGACGCCTACTCCGTGGTCCCCGACCTGCCAGTGGCCGTCTCGCTGCGCAGCTTCGCGCGGATCTTCGTCCGAGGTACGGCGAACGCGCCGACCGGTTCGCCGGACGCACAGGCGCTGGTCCGGGCGATGCTCACCCAACTCGCGGTGTTCCACGCCCCGGACGAGTTGCTTGTCGCCGTCTGCGCCGGGCCGGAGCGGCGCGGTGCCTGGGAGTGGGTCAAGTGGTTGCCACACGCCCAGCATCCGAACCGCGTCGATGCTCTCGGCCCGGTACGGCTGGTGACCAGTTCGGCGGTGGAGCTGGAACGCCTGCTCGACGAGGTGCTCGCCACCCGGTCCCGGTTCAGCCCGGCCGGGCCCACCACCGACGGGCCGCACCTGGTGGTCGTCCTGGACGGCGGCGATCTGACCGGCGCCACCGAACTGGCCGGGGAGGGCGGAATCGACGCGGTCACCCTGATCGACCTGGGTACCCCGCCACCCCGACTGCTCGACCGCTTCGCGCTCCTGCTCGAACTGCGCGGCGGCCGGCTGCGTTCACACTCGGCGGAGGGACCCGCCGAGGTCGGCACCGCCGACGCGCTGGCGGTCACCGAGGCCGAGGCGGTGGCCCGGCGGCTGGCGCCGTTGCGCCTGGCCGCCGCCACCCGGCGGGCGGACGCGGTACCCGGCACCGAGCCGGGCCTGCCGGAGCTGCTCGGCATCGGCGACCCGGAGAACTTCACCACCGAGCAGGGCTGGATTCCCCGGCCGGCGCGCGAGCGGCTGCGGGTACCCATCGGCATCGGTGTGGACGGTGGCGCGGTCGAGCTGGATCTCAAGGAGTCGGCGCAGGACGGCATGGGACCGCACGGGCTGCTCATCGGTGCGACCGGCTCCGGCAAGTCGGAGCTGCTGCGTACGCTCGTGCTCGGGCTGGCCGCCAGCCACTCCTCCGAGCAGCTCAACTTCGTACTTGTCGACTTCAAGGGCGGGGCGACGTTCGCCTCGTTCGACCGGCTGCCGCACACGGCCGCGGTGATCACCAACCTGGCCGACGCGCTGCCGCTTGTCGACCGCATGGTCGACGCGATCAACGGCGAGCTGGTCCGCCGGCAGGAACTGCTGCGCCGGGCCGGCAACTTCGCCAGCCTGCGCGACTACGAGCGGGCCCGGGCGGCGGGCAGCCCGCTGGCTCCGCTGCCGTCACTGCTGCTGATCTGCGACGAGTTCTCCGAGCTGCTGTCGGCCAAGCCCGACTTCATCGACCTGTTCGTGCAGATCGGCCGGCTGGGCCGGTCACTCGGCGTACACCTGCTGCTGGCCTCGCAGCGGTTGGAGGAGGGGCGGCTGCGCGGGCTGGACACCCACCTGTCGTACCGGATCGGGTTGCGGACCTTCTCCGCGCTGGAGTCCCGCACGGTGCTCGGGGTGCCGGACGCGCATCAGTTGCCCCGCTCGCCCGGGCACGGCTACCTGCGCTTCGGCTCCGAGCCGCTGGTCCGGTTCAAGACCGCCTACGTCTCCGGGCCAGCGCGTCGGCGCGGCACGGGGGCCGGCGCGGCCGGACCCGGCCGCCCTCGGCTGCTCACCTTCTCCACCCACTTCACGCCCGTCCCGCAACCGCCCCCCGCGCCGGTCGCCGAGCCGGACGAGGAGATCGGCCGGGAGAGCCTGCTGGACCTGATGGTCGGCCGGCTGGCCGGGCAGGGACCACCGGCCCACCAGGTGTGGCTGCCGCCGCTGGACGGCGCACCCACCCTGGACGAGTTGGTCGGGCCGCTCGCGGTGGCTCCGGCCCGCGGGCTGACCTTCGGAAATCCGGAGCTGCACGGGGCGTTGCAGGTACCGGTGGCCATCGTCGACAAGCCGTACGAGCAGCGCCGCGACGTGCTCTGGCTGGCGCTGGACGGCGCGGCGGGCCATGTCGCGGTGGTCGGCGGCACGCAGAGCGGCAAGTCCACCGCGCTCCGCACGTTGATCTGCGCGTTGGCGCTCACCCACACCCCGACCGAGGTACAGGTCTACTGTCTCGACTTCGGTGGCGGCGGGCTGGCCGCGCTGCGCGACCTGCCCCAGGTCGGCGGGGTCACCGGACGGTCCGACCCCACCGGCGTACGCCGCACCGTGGGTGAGATGGCCACTCTGCTTGCCGAACGGGAGCGCGCCTTCGCCGAGGCCGGAGTGGAGTCGATCGCCGCCTGGCGACGCCGTCGGGCCGCGTCGGCCCGGGCCGGTGAGCCCGGCGACGACCTGTTCGGTGACGTGTTCCTCGTCGTCGACGGCTGGGCCACCCTGCGTGGCGAGTACGACGATCTCGAACCGCTGATCACCGACCTCGCCACCCGTGGCCTGTCGTACGGCCTGCACGTGGTGGCGAGCGCGGTGCGCTGGCTGGACTTCCGCCCGGCCATCCGGGACCTCTTCGGTTCCCGGCTGGAACTGCGCCTCGGTGACCCGTCCGACTCGCTGGTCGCCCGGCGGGCGGCGGTCGACGTACCCGAGCAGCGGCCGGGGCGCGGCATCACCGCCGAGAGCCTGCACTTCCTCACCGCGTTGCCGCGGGTCACCGAGACGGATCCGGCCGGCCTGGTGCGGCGGGTGAAAGAGTCCTGGTCCGGGCCGGTCGCCCCACGGGTACGGCGGCTCCCCGCGGTGCTGCCGTACGCCGACCTGGACCTTGCCGCCACCACCGGGCTGCGGATTCCGATCGGGATCGCCGAGGCGGACCTGCGCCCGGTCGTCCTCGACTTCGCCACCGAGCCGCACTTCGTGGTCTACGGCGACGCCGAGTGCGGCAAGTCATCCTTCCTGCGCGCCCTGGCCACCTCGATCGTCACCCGGTTCACCCCGGAGCAGGCTCGGGTGATCCTGGTGGACTACCGACGCAGCCTGCTCGGTGTCATCGAGACGCCGCACCTGATCGGGTACGGCACGGCCGCGGCGCACACCGCCGAACTGGTCGAGTCTGCCGCCGGCTACATGCAGGGCCGGATTCCCGGTCCGGAGGTCAGCCCGGCGCAGCTGCGCGACCGGTCATGGTGGTCCGGGCCGGAGCTGTTCGTCCTGGTCGACGACTACGACCTGGTCGCCAGCGGGCCGGCCAACCCGCTGCGGGCGCTGGAGGAACATCTGCCGCAGGCCCGCGACATCGGGTTGCACCTGGTGCTGGTGCGCCGTGCCGGCGGTGCCGGCCGGGCCCAGTACGAGCCGGTCGTGCAGCGGCTACGCGAACTGTCCACCTCGGGCCTGGTGATGTCCGGCAGTCCGGAGGAGGGCGCGCTGCTCGGCGCGGTGCGGCCCGGTCCACTGCCGCCCGGACGTGGCAGACTCCTCACCCGACGCGAGGGGGTACGTCTGGTCCAGCTGGCCTACCTGCCGCCACAGTGACGCGGAGTCCACGGAACGTCCCTGAAACCGGGACGGAACCGGTAATCTCCGATCGTCATGTGTCCTGCGACGAATGGCTGAGAATGTGACCAGGATGCGGCACAGCGGCCCGTCCGGGCCCCGACGGCTCGCGCACCGGGCGCTGCTCGCGGCGACGGCCACCGTGCTGTCGGCTGCCGTCGCGGTCGTGCCCGCCACCGCCGTGCCGATCACCTCGCCTGCCTTCAGCGTGCCGGTGGCGTACGCGCCCGGCGACGTGACCGAACGCGCCGACCAGATCCGTGACGAACAGTGGCAGCTCGACAAACTGGGTGCGGAGATCGCCTGGCGGACGTCGACCGGGCGCGGCGTGACGGTCGCCGTCATCGACTCCGGGGTGGACGGTCGCCACCCGGACCTGGCCGGCCGGGTGCTGCCCGGGCTCGACCTGGTCTCCCCCGGCGGGGCGGCCGATCCGGACCCGGTCGGCCACGGCACGACGGTGGCCGGCCTGATCGCCGGGCGCAACGACGACCGGCAGGGCGTGGTCGGGCTGGCGCCGGACGCCCGGATCCTGCCGGTACGGGTCCTCGACGAGGAGAACCGCTACGACGACGCCCTCATCGTGGCCAAGGGCGTACGGTGGGCGGTCGACAACGGTGCGCGGGTGATCAACCTGTCGCTGGGCGGCAGCGGTGACAGTCCCGCCCTGGCCGCCGCCATCGACTACGCCTTCGCCCGGGACGTGGTGGTGGTCGCCTGCACCGGCAACCTCGCCACCTCACCGGACGCGAAGGTGTGGTACCCGGCCCGGGAGCCGGGTGTGATCGCGGTCTCCGGTCTCGAACGCAGCAGCAACAACCTGTGGAGCGGCGCGATCACCGGACGGGCCACCGTCCTCACCGCGCCGGCCAGTGGGCTCGTCGGTGCCCGCCCCCCGTCCGGCTACTGGCGGGTGCAGGGCACCAGCTTCGCCGCGCCGCTGGTCGCCGCGACCGCGGCCCTGATCCGGTCCCGATATCCGCAGATGTCCGCCGGGGACGTGGTAAACCGGCTGCTGGCCACCGCCAAGGACATCGGTCCCACCGGCCGTGACGACCGGTTCGGCTACGGCCTGGTCGACCCGATCGCGGCGCTCACCGCCGAGGTGCCGCTGATCCACCACAACCCACTCGACGACAACGACTCGCCGGGGGTGAGCGGGTTCGGTTCGGCGCCTGGCCTGTCGCGGGTGAACGACCCGGACGCCGAGCTCGGCCTGACCGGGCCGCACCAGGAGACCCGCTGGCGGGCGCGGGCCGCCGGAGCGCCGGACGACGGCGGCACCGAGCGACTCTGGATCGGCTCGGCGATCTTAGTTGCGCTGCTCACCGGTGCCGCGCTGATGGTGCGTCGGTTCCGGCAGCCACACCGCTGACCCGTCGGCCTGACGAATTCGGGGATCCGGGGTGCCGGACGCCCGCTGCGGGGTACGACGGACGGCGTGGAGAGCACTGAGCGTGCTGGTGCCGGGCGTACTGGCCGATCCGGACACCTGCGGGGGGCGGCACCAGCGTCGGCGCGTCGGTCGCCGCGGCCCTGGTCGGCTCGTGCCGCCTTCGGGCTGCTGCCGTTCGCGCTGTTCACGCTGCTCACCGCCCTGGTGGTGCGCGACTGGCCGGCACTGCGCCGGCTGGACGTGGCGGTGGCGCAGCGGTTGCACGGCTTCGCCCAGGACCATCCGGTCTGGACCCGGGCGATGGGTTTCTGGACCGACGCCTTCGCGCCGATGCCGTTGCGGGTCGCGGCGCTGTTCCTGGTGATCGTGCTGGCCGTTCGGGGTGCCCGGCGGCTGGCCGGTTGGGTCACCGCGACGATGGTCGTCGGTGGTCTGCTCGGGCCGCTGCTCAAGCTGCTCGTCGGCCGCCCGCGACCGGCGCTGCCCGACCCGGTGGCGGAGGCATCCGGGCTCGCCTTCCCCTCGGGGCACGCGTTGAACGCGGCGCTCGCCGCAGGCGTACTCGTGCTGGTGTTCCTGTCCGGGGTCGGCGGGCGGCCCGCAGCGACCCGGCCGGTGACCCGCGTGGCGTGGTACGGCGGCGCACTGCTGATCGCCCTGGTCACCGGGTTCAGCCGGATCGCTCTCGGCGTGCACTGGACGAGTGACGTACTGGCCGGTTGGCTGCTCGGTACGGCGGTGGTCGGCACCGCCGCCCATTACCACCTCCAGCGGGAGCCTAGCGGGCCCGGTCCGGAGGGCTGAGGTCCGGCGCTCGCAGCGGCGCGCGTCAGGTGCAGTCGCCGGTGCCCACGCCCCGGGTCCGCTGCGCCCCTTCCAGCGCCACCGGGCGGGCCTCGGCGGCGGTCACCGCGAAGCCGGTGTTCGGGTCGTCGGCCGCCGCCGCGAAGATCACCCCGAGCACCAGGCCGTTCGAGGAGACCAACGGGCCGCCCGAGTTGCCGCTGCGCACCAGCGCCCGGATCGTGTAGATCTCCCGGGTGACGTTGCCCGAGGAGTAGATGTCCGGGCCGGTGATCCGGTCGACGTCCCGGATCCGGGCCGACTGCGCGTTGTACGGGCCGTCGAGCGGGAAGCCGAGCACGATGGCGTCCGCGCCGCTTGCCGCGTTGCCGGCGGCGAACCGCATCGACGGACCGGGTAGCCCGGGAACGTAGAGCACGGCCAGGTCCCGGTCCGGGTCGTAGACGACGACCTCACCCTCGTAGCGGTCGCCACGCAGTTCCACCGCCACCGACCGGGTGCCGGCGACCACGTGCGCGTTCGTCATCACCCGGTCGTCGGCGTACACGAAGCCGGAGCCCTCGATCCGCCGGGAGCAACTCGGCGCGGAGCCGAGCACCTTGACCACCGAACGCCGGCCGTTGGCCACCACCTCCGAGCCGGCGAGCGCCGGGTCGGGCGGCTCGACCTGCCGGGCCTGGGTACGCCGCAGGCCGTCGAAGACGTCCGGGAAGCCGTTTGTGTCGACGGTGTTCCGCAGTGCCCGGGACAACTGCTGGGCCTGGTCGGGCATGACGGCGTCCACCGTGCGCAGCAGCGCACTGTTCTTCACCGACGCCGCGAGCCAGGGCAACGAGGAGGAGCCGAGCGGTACCGCGACCAGCCAGGCGACCAGGAGAACCGCGAAGAGCGAGACGAAAGCGCCGCCGACGTCGTCGATCCGCCGGCCCACGTCGCTGGCGATGGTGCGGCGCAGATGGGAACCGAGCCAGCCGGCGAGCGCCTGACCCACCACGGCCAGGCCGAAGATGGCGACAAGTGAGATCAGCACCCGGGTGCCGCTGTCCACGAACTGCTGGGCGAACATCGGCCCGACCTGAAGGCCGATCAGGGCGCCCAGGAAAAATCCGGAGAAGGAGAGCACCCCGATGACGAACCCCTGCCGGTATCCGCTGATCGCGAAGACGAGCATGAGTAACAGCAGTACGAGATCCACGGCCGACACGGGTCAAGCGTACGGGCCGGTTGCTCGCGGGATGACGCCCGCTTGCGGAAGGTGACCGCTTGATCAGCGGACCGCGCTCTCGTCGGCCTCCTCAGTGCCGGCCGACGGGGCCGGCGACGCCGCGACCGGCGGCAGGTCGAGCACCCGTCGGTGCGGCCATGGCCGGCTCCAGCCGCCCATGTCCAGCAACGCTGCCAGCACCCCGGCGGTAAAACCCCAGACCAGCATTCCGCGTACGGAGAACGCGGGACCGATCCAGCCATTGGTGAGTCGTACCTGCATCCGGTTGGCCGGGTCGACGAGTTCGGCGATCGGCAGCCGAACCACGTGCGCCACCTCGGCCGGCTGGCGGGGGTGCACCGGATGCGGCGTGTGCCACCAGGCGAGCACGGGGGTCACCACGAAGTCACTGACCGGGATCCACAGCTTCGGCAGCTCGGTCAGCAGCGTGACGCTTGCCGGATCGAGGTCGACCTCCTCGTTGGCCTCGCGCAGCGCGGTCGCGGCGGCGTCGGTGTCCTCCGGGTCGGCGGCGCCGCCGGGGAAGGCCGGCTGGCCCGCGTGATTACGCAGCGTGGCGGCCCGCTGAAGGATCAGCACGTCCGGACCGGCGTCGGTCTGCTCGCCGAGCAGCACCAGCACGGCGCTCTCCCGGCCACCCTCATCGGGGGTACGCAGCTGGCTGAAGTCTTCGCGGCGGGCGGTGCCGAGCCGGGTCAGCAGCGGCGTCATCCAGGCTGGCGGCTGCCGTTGCCCGCCGTTCGCCGCCCGAGGGCGGTTCACGTCGACACCCCGTTCATGCCGGCACCGTGATGCCGAGGTGCTGCCGGACCAGTTCGGCGAGTCGGGCGTCGTCGAGCGCGCCCGAGGTGTCGATGTGCCGGATCCGTCGGTCGGCGTCCACGAACATGGTCAGCGGGAACGCGTTGCGCCGCAGCGCCCGCTGCAACGCCTCCCCCTGGTCGAACAGCGTCGGGAACCGTACGCCGAAGTCCTCGCCGATGGACTGCGCGGCCTCGCGGCTGTCCCGGGTGTTCACCCCGATGACCCGCAGTTGTCCCGCGCTGCGCTGGCTGAGCCGCTGGAGGGCGGGCAGTTCCTCGCGGCAGGGCGGACACCAGGAGGCCCAGATGTTGATCACAGCGGGACCGGCCACGTCCCGCAGGGCGACCGGAGCACCGCCGGTGAAGCACGGCAGGCTCAACTCGGGCAGCAGGTCACCGACCGGGGCGGCGTCACCGGTGGGGGCGGTCGGGCCGTCGGTGAGGGCGGTGCACTCCTCGAACGGCGACGGCCGGCTGGCTGCCGCGCCCGGTGCGGTGGGCGGGGTGGGCTCGGGCTTTGCGGTGCAGCCGGTCGCGACCAGCAGCACCAGCGACACGGAGAGCAGGGCGAGCCGACGGATCACGGCGCCTCCGCCCGGACCGCCTGCCCGGGTACCAGCTCGGGGTCGACTCCGGCGGCGGACGCGAGGTCACGGGCCCGGGGGCCCTTGAGCAGCTTCGCCGCAGCGGCCGGCTCGGTCGGCCCGGTGCCGTACGACGGGCAGAGCTTCGCCAGGGTGCACGCGCCGCAGGCGGGCTTGCGGGCGTGGCAGACCCGACGGCCGTGGAAGATGATCCGGTGCGACAGCATGGTCCAGTCGCGTTTGGGGAACATCGCCCCGATCGCGTGCTCGATCTTGACCGGGTCGGTCTCGGTGGTCAGCCGCCAGCGCTGCACCAGCCGCTGAAAGTGGGTGTCGACGGTGATGCCCGGCACGTCGAAGGCGTTGCCGAGGATGACGTTTGCGGTCTTGCGGCCGATCCCGGGCAGCGTCACCAGGTCGACCAGCCGACCGGGGACCTGACCGTCGTACCGCTCGACGAGGGCCTGACCGAGCTGGATCAGCGAGCTGGTCTTGTTGCGGTAGAAGCCGGTGGGCCGAATCAGCTCCTCCAGCTCGGCCCGGTCCGCGCCGGCGTAGTCGGCTGCGGTCGGATAGCGGGCGAAGAGCTTGGGCGTGACCTCGTTCACCTTCTTGTCGGTGCACTGCGCCGAAAGAATGGTGGCGACGGCCAACTCCAGCGGACTGGAGTGGTTCAGCTCACAGTGCGCGTCGGGGTGGGTCTCGGTGAGTACGCGGCCGATCCGCCGCGCCCGCCGGGTACGCCCGAGGTCGGTCTCGGTGGCACTTCTGGTCACGACGGCCAGCCTACGTCGTCGCCCCGACTCCCCCGCCGGCCCGCCAGCCCGGCCGGGCGCCAGTCGGCAGAGCCGGAGTCGGAGTCGGTCAACCTGGCCGGCGTCAGTCGGCAGAGCCGGAGTCGGCGCCCGTCCGCCCGGCCGGCGTCAGTCGGCGTCCGGCGGGCTGATCTTGCCGGAGTCGTCGAACTGCGCGCCGGAGTCCGGGAAGTCGAGCTTGGTCAACTCCCGGAGCAGCCCGAGGCCACGGTCGTCGGGATCCATCGTCGGCTTGCGGGCGTCGTTCATGTAGGTGGAGGCGAACGAGCCGCCCGCCCAACTGCCGTCCGGATTGAGCTTGACCTTGAGCACCCCGCCCCAGCCGAGCCGGCCGGTGTTGCTCAGCGAGTTGCCGCCACCGGCGAAGTTGCCCAGGCTGTACGCGATCAGCCGGCCCTTGTAGAACTCCATGCCGCGCAGCACGTGCGGGCCGTGGCCGACCACCAGGTCGGCCCCGGAGTCGATCATTGCCCGGGAGAACTTGATCGGGTCGCCCCGGTTCTCGCCGAGAAACATCTCGGTGCCTGGCCGGACCCGGGTCATCTCCGCCCCCTCGGCACCCATGTGCACCTGCACCACCACGATGTCGGCCATGGTGGCGGCCTTGGCGATCACCTTCTTCGCGGCCGGGATGTCGATCAGGCTGTTCGACCAGGCGTACGAGGAGAAGCCGGCGACCGCCACCTGGACGCCCTTGACGTCGACCACGGTGATCTGGTCAGGCGCACCGGTGTGCTCCAGACCGTGCTCCTCCAGGGCCTTCTGGGTGTTCTCGTACCCCTTGGGCCCGAAGTCGTTGCCGTGGTTGTTGGCCTGGTTGAGCAGGTCGAACCCGGCGTCGGCCAGATGCTTGGCGTACTCCGGCGGCGCCCGGAACTGGAAGCAGCGGGTCGAGTTGGCCCCGCACTTGCCGGTGCCGGTGTCCACCGTCAACGGCTCTTCGAGGTTGCCCATCACCAGGTCGGCGGCGAGCGCTTTCTTGACCGAGTCGAAGAAACCCTTGCCGTTGTTCGGCGGCATCCGGTTGGGCGCCATGGCCATCACGATGTCGCCGGTGGCGGAGAGCGAGATCGGCTTGGGTGCCGGTGGGCTCGACTCGACCGGTGCGGCGTTGCCACCACCACCCGCGCCGGGCTGCCAGATCGGCCCCTCGGCGGATTCGGCGCAGCCGGCCAGCAGGAGGGCGGCGAGCAGCGCGGCGACCGCGGCCACGGCGGGCCGGCGGGATCGAGGCGGGGCAGGGACGGCAGAGTACATCGGGGGCGACCCTACCGGGCAGGAAACGCCGCCACGAGGGCCGATCGGGTGGCGAGGTTCAGCCCGGCAGCCGATCCGACCATGGGACGGTGTCGGTCCCGACCGCCAGCACCGCGGCGTGCACCGCGCGGGCGAGCGGTGCCCCCCAGGTGGAGCGCGGACCGCCGTAGTCGCAGACCGGCCCGCCCGGCGGGCAGAGCACGGTGACCGCGTCGGTCGGGGTGCCGGTGCCGGGCAGGCCCAGCTCCGCGATCGCCTGGGTCTTCGCCTCGGTGGCCGTCGCCACCGCGTTGACAAGCGCCGCGTCGCCCAGCCGGGCCGGGACGTAGGCCACGACGTTTACCGTGCCGACCCGCTGCGGCACGACCTGGGCCGGTGCCGCCGCCGGAACCGGGATGCCCAACCCGACCGTGGCCCAGACCCGCACGCCGCTGTCCGCCCGCGCCACCACCTCGCCGACGTCCACCCCGGTCAACAGACCCACCCCCGGCCCGTCGAGGCCGAGCCGGCGGGCCATGCCGGCCAGGTGGTCGGCGGGGTCGTCCCGGTCGTACGACATGGGCACGGTCGCGTTGAGCACCCACCGCCGTACGCCTATCCCGCCGCCCAACGGCGCGGTGCTGACCGCCCGCAGCGCCCGCGCGGCACGCCACACCAGCACCGGAATGTCCCGCCCGTCCTCGTGGCGCCCGGTCAGCAGGGGATCGCTCAGCACGCGGTCACCCTATGGCCGCCGACGGGGTGCACCGGCGGCACCCTGGCCCGGCGGCTGAGGGCGGCGGCCCGCCCGAGCGCCCCGGGGTGCGGCAGCGGCCCGAGGCGCGAGAGGGTCGGGGCCGGATCGGGGCGGCGCGGGATGTTACCGGGTGATCTCGACGGGCACGTTACGTCCAACGATCAAGATTCCCGGGGTGCACCTCCGATTCCTGCTCACGTGCGCCTAGACTGGTCGGCGCGCGACGGATCAGCGGACGGCAGACCCCGCCGACGGACGGCACGCGTAACCGGAGGTGCGCGATGGACGAGGTACTGGCCCGCAGCGGGATCTTCCAGGGAGTCGACCCGGAGGCAGCCGAGGCGCTCGCCAAGGAGATGGAGACGATCGAGGTCCGCAAGGGCGAGGTCGTCTTCAACGAGGGCGAGCCCGGCGACAGCCTCTACATCCTGCTGTCCGGCAAGATCAAAGTAGGCCGCCGGGCGGCGGACGGCCGGCAGAACCTGATTGCGGTGATGGGCCCGTCTGACATGGTCGGCGAGTTGTCGCTCTTCGACCCGGGCCCCCGTACGGCGACCGCCACCGCAGTGACCGACAGCCGGCTGGCCCGACTGCGCAAGCAGGCCCTGCGGCCGTGGCTGAACAACCGGCCCGAGATCGCCGAGCAGCTGCTCCGGGTGCTCGCCCGCCGGCTGCGCCGGACCAATGACGCACTGGCCGACCTGATCTTCACCGACGTGCCCGGTCGAGTAGCGAAGAACCTGCTCCAGATGGCCGGCCGCTTCGGCACCCGGGACGGCGGCGTGCTGCGGGTGACGCACGACCTGACCCAGGAAGAGATCGCCCAGCTCGTCGGCGCCTCCCGGGAGACGGTCAACAAGGCGCTCGCCGACTTCGCCTCGCGCGGCTGGCTCCGGCTGGACGGCAAGAGCATCATCATCCTCGACCCGGAGCGCCTGGCCCGCCGCGCCCGCGTCTGACCGTCACCCTCGCCCGTCCCCGCGCCACCGCCGGCTCTCGGTCATTCCTGCCCGGATAACGGCGGTGCTGGTCACGCCTTGGCCGGATGCCGTGCTAGAAAAAGTCAGGCTTGACTGTTTGTTTCGCGGACGGCAAGCTGTGCCCGTGCCGACCACATCGACCCGCGTCCCTCAACAGGAACGCAGCCGAGCCACCCAGGCCCGGCTGCTGGAAGCGACCGTCGAGTGTCTGGTGGAGCATGGCTGGTCCGGCACCACCACGACGCTCGTGGCGGCCCGGGCCGGCGTGTCCCGGGGTGCCCAGCTGCACCACTACCCCACCAAGAACGCCCTGGTCACCGCCGCCGTTGCGCACCTCACCGAGCGCCGGGCAGCGGAGCTGCGCAGCGAGGCCCAGGCCCTGCCGACCGGCCCCGGCCGACTGGACCGGGTGGTGGACCTGCTCGCCGCCGCCTTCACCGGGCCGCTCTTCGTCGCCGCCCTCGAACTCTGGGTGGCTGCCCGCACCGACGCCGAGCTGCGTACCGCCCTGCTGCCCCTCGAAACCCGGATCGGCCGCGAGATGTACCGGCTGACCATCGACCTGCTCGGCGTGGACGAGCGGCGGCCTGGCGTACGCGAGGCGGTGCAGGCCACCCTGGACCTGCTGCGTGGACTGGGCGTGGCCAACCTGCTCAGCGACGACTCGGCCCGCCGGTCCGCCCTGCTGCACACCTGGAAACAGCAGCTCACCGCCCTGCGTACGGCCGCCGACGGCGGCGGCCGGGCTCCGGAAGCCGGGGCGCCAGCATGACCGGGCCGAGCCGGAACACCGAGATCGGCGAGCGGCTGCGGGTGGGCAACGCCTCCGGCTTCTACGGCGACCGCTTCTCCGCCTGGCGGGAGATGCTCGACGGCGGCGTGTTGGACGTGCTGACCGGGGACTACCTGGCCGAGTTGACCATGCTCATCCTGGGCCGGGACCGGATGCGCGACCCCGACCTCGGGTACGCGAAGACCTTCCTCCGGCAACTGGAGGGCACCCTCGGCACCGCGCTGGACCGGGGCGTACGGATCGTCACGAACGCCGGTGGCCTCAACCCCGCCGGCCTGGCCGCCGCCATCCGGTCGCTCGCCGACCGGCTCGGACTCGACGTGCAGGTCGGGTACGTCGAAGGCGACGCGCTGGCCAGGCCCGACGCGCTCACCGCCAACGCCTATCTCGGCGCGTTCGGCATCGCCAGCTGCCTCGCCAGTGGCTCCGACGTCGTGGTGACCGGTCGGGTCACCGACGCCTCGCTTGTCGTCGGCCCGGCCATCGCGCACTTCGGCTGGGGACGCGCCGACCTGGACGCACTGGCCGGGGCGACCGTCGCCGGGCATCTGATCGAGTGCGGCGCGCAGGTGACCGGCGGCAACTTCAGCTTCTTCACCGAGTTGCCCGACGGCGGGCAGCGGCCGGGCTTCCCGATCGCCGAGCTGTACCCGGACGGCTCGGCGGTGCTCACCAAGCACCCGGGCACCGGCGGTGCGGTCACCGTCGAGACGGTCACCGCCCAACTGCTGTACGAGGTGGGCGGGCCTGCCTACCTCGGGCCGGACGTGGTGACCCGGTTGGACACGGTGACGCTCGACCAGGACGGGCCGGACCGGGTCCGGGTCTGCGGCGTCCGGGGTACGCCCCCACCGGAGACGCTGAAGGTCGGCATCAACAACCTCGGCGGTTTCCGCAACTCGATGACGTTCGTGCTCTGCGGGCTGGACATCCCGGCCAAGGCCGCGCTGGTCCGGGCACAGCTGACCGAGTCGATCGGCCCGGACGGGCTGGAGTTCACCCTGGCCCGTACCGACCATCCGGATGCCGTCGACACCGAGACGGCAAGCGCGCTGCTGCACGTACACCTGCGCGACGGTGACCGGGCGCGGGCCGGGCGGGCCTTCTCGGCGGCGGCGGTGGAGCTGGCGTTGGCCTCCTATCCGGGCTGCACGCTGACCACGCCGCCCGGCGACGCCACGCCGTACGGCGTCTTCACCACCGACACCGTGCCGCAGGGCGACGTCGCCCACGTCGCCGTGTTGCCGGACGGCTCCCGGGTGCCGATCGCCCCGCCGCCGGTGACGTGTTTGCAGGGGGCCCCTATACAACACCAGGCGTTAACAGGGGGCCCTTCCTTGCACGTGACGCGGCGGGGGGCGCTGGGCGAGGTGGTGGGGGCACGCTCGGGCGACAAGGGCGGCGACGCGAACCTCGGCGTCTGGGCGCGTACCGACGCGACCTGGGCCTGGCTGCGCGAATGGCTGACCGTTGACCGGCTGGCCGAACTGTTGCCGGAGACCGCCCCGTTGACCGTGCAACGGTACGAGTTGCCGAACCTGCGGGCGGTCAACTTCGTCATCGAAGGGCTGCTCGGGCCGGGGGTGGCCGCCTCCACCCGGTTCGACCCGCAGGCCAAGGCGCTCGGCGAACTGCTACGCGCCCGGATCGTCGACCTACCTGCGGAGGAGGGTGTGCCGCGGTGACCGCACTGGAGAGCACGGTGGATACCGCCTCGCCGGCCTACCGGGCGAACCGGGAGGCGCTGCTGGAACGCCTCACCGAGTTGGCGGCGGCCCTCGACCAGGCGCGGGCCGGTGGTGGTGCGAAGTACGTGGCCCGCCACCACAAGCGCGGCAAGCTGCTCCCCCGGGAACGCATCGAGTTGCTGCTCGACCCGGACAGCCCGTTCCTGGAGCTGTCGCCGGTGGCCGCGTACGGCACGGACTTTCCGGTCGGGGCCAGCGTGGTGACCGGGATCGGCGTGGTCGAGGGCGTCGAGTGCCTGGTGGTCGCCAACGACCCGACGGTACGCGGCGGCGCGGTGAACCCGTGGTCGCTGGCGAAGACCCGGCGGGCCGGCGAGATCGCCCTGGCCAACCGGCTGCCGATGGTGAACCTGGTCGAGTCGGCCGGCGCGGATCTGCCCACCCAGGCGGAGATCTTCATCCCGGGTGGCCGGGTGTTCCGTGACCTGACCCGGCTCTCGGCCGAGAAGATCCCCACGGTCAGCGTGGTCTTCGGCAACGCCACCGCCGGCGGTGCCTACGTACCCGGCATGTCGGACTTCACCATCATGATCCGGGAACGCTCGCAGGTGTACCTGGCCGGGCCGCCACTTGTGAAGATGGCCACCGGCGAGGACGCCGACGACGAGTCGCTCGGCGGCGCGGCCATGCACGCCACCACAAGTGGCCTGGCCGACTTCCTCGCCGCCGACGAACGCGACGGCATCCGGCTGGCCCGGCAGTGCGTACGCCGGCTGAACTGGCGCAAGCACGGCCCACCGCCGCGCACGGCGCTTGCGGTGCCGCCGAGGTACGACCCGGAGGAGTTGCTCGGCATCGTCAGCGACGACCTCAAGGTGCCGTTCGACCCGCGCGAGGTGCTCGCCCGGCTGCTCGACGGCAGCGAGTTCGACGAGTTCAAGCCGGCCTACGGCAGCGCGCTGGTCACCGGCTGGGGTGAGCTGCACGGCTACCCGGTAGGCGTGCTCGCCAACGCCCGGGGCGTGCTGTTCAGCGAGGAGGCGCAGAAGGCGACCCAGTTCATCCAGCTCGCCAACGCCGCCGACACTCCGCTGATCTTCCTCCAGAACACCACCGGCTACATGGTCGGCACCTCCTACGAACAGCGCGGCATCATCAAGCACGGGGCATTGATGATCAACGCGGTGTCGAACTCGAAGGTGCCGCACCTGACGGTCAACCTGGGCGCCTCGTACGGCGCGGGCAACTACGGCATGTGCGGCCGGGCGTACGAGCCGAGGTTCCTGTTCACCTGGCCGAACGCCAAGTCTGCGGTGATGGGTCCGGCGCAGCTGGCCGGGGTGCTCTCGATCGTGGCCCGGCAGGCCGCCGCGGCGCGGGGCCAGGAGTTCGACGCCGACTCCGACGCCGCCATGCGGATGATGGTCGAGCAGCAGATCGAGTCCCAGTCCGGCGCGCTCTTCCTCTCCGGACGGCTCTACGACGACGGGGTGATCGACCCCCGGGACACCCGTACCGTCCTCGGTCTCTGCCTGTCGGCCGTCCACAACGCTCCGGTGCGAGGCGCCGACGGCTTCGGCGTCTTCCGGATGTGAGGCCCCGGTGAGCGCGAGGAACGCAGCGAAGCGGAGTCCCGCAGTCGCGAACGAAAAGCAGGCCCCGGTGAGCGCGAGGAACGCAGCGAAGCGGAGTCCCGCAGTCGCGAACGAAAGGCAGGCCCGGCCCTCATGATCACAAGACTGCTGGTGGCCAACCGGGGAGAGATCGCCCGCCGCGTCTTCGCCACCTGCCGGGCGGTGGGCGTGCAGACGGTCGCCGTGCACTCCGACGCGGACGCCGGTGCGCCCTTCGTCGCCGAGGCCGACCACGCCGTCCGGCTGCCCGGGGCCAGCCCTGCCGAGACGTACCTGCGGATCGACCTGCTCCTGGCCGCGGCGCGTCGGGCCGGCGCGGACGCCGTGCACCCCGGCTACGGCTTCCTCGCCGAGAACGCTGAGTTCGCCACCGCGGTCATCGACGCCGGGCTGACCTGGGTCGGGCCACCGCCGAAGGTGATCGCCGCGATGGGCGACAAGCTGGCGGCCAAGGCGCTGCTCGCCGAGGCCGGCGTACCGATGCTGCCGACCTGGACCGACCCCGACCAGGTCACCGACTTTCCGGCGCTGGTCAAGGCCGCCGCCGGTGGTGGCGGGCGGGGGATGCGCGTGGTCCGCGACGCCGACGGGCTCGCCGAGGCCGTGGCCGGCGCACGCCGCGAGGCGGCGTCGGCGTTCGGCGACGGCACGATCTTCATCGAGCGGTACGTCGAACGGGGTCGCCACGTCGAGGTGCAGATCCTCGGCGACACCCACGGTACGGTGCTCGCCCTCGGCGTCCGGGACTGCTCGATCCAGCGCCGGCACCAGAAGGTCGTCGAGGAGGCGCCCGGCGTCCTGCCGGAGGGGGTGCGGCAGCGACTGCACGAGGCGGCGGTGGCCGCCGGCCGGGCGGTCGACTATGTCGGCGCGGGCACTGTGGAGTTCCTGCTCGCTCCGGCGGGAGATCTCTACTTCCTGGAGATGAACACTCGGCTCCAGGTCGAGCATCCGGTCACCGAGGCGACCACCGGCCTGGACCTGGTCGGGCTGCAACTGCTCGTCGCCGAGGGCGAGCCCCTGCCGCTGGCGGCGACCCCGCCGGCCGAGGGCCACGCGATCGAGGTACGCCTCTGCGCCGAGGACCCGACCCAGGGGTACCGGCCGGCCACCGGCACCCTGCACCGGTTCGCGTTTCCCGGCGTGGCCGGTGAGTTCGCGCCGACCAGGGGCCTGCGGCTCGATTCCGGCGTGCTCGCCGGATCGGTGGTGGGCGTCCACTACGACTCGATGCTCGCGAAGGTGATCGCCTGGGCACCGACCCGCGCCTCGGCCGCCCGGGCGCTTGCCGGTGCGCTGGCCCGGGCCGAGTTGCACGGCGTGACCACCAATCGTGACCTGCTGGTCCGGATCCTGCGCAGCCCGGAGTTCACCGCCGGGGAGGTGGACACCGGCTTCCTGGACCGGCACCCCGAGCTCTTCGCCCCGCTGTTGCCGGCCGGGCAGCTTCCGCTCGTCGCCCTGGCGGCGGCGCTCGGCTGCGCCGCTGCCCGCCGGGCTGCCGCGCCGGTGCTGGCCGGGCTGCCCTCCGGCTGGCGCAACGTTCCGGCGTTTCCGCAGGTCACCCGCTTCGCCTGGGGCGAGGGCGAGGAGATCGAGGTGCGCTACCGGCTGGACCGCGCCGGCCGGCTCGCCGAGTGGTCCACCTCGCCCGGCACCGGGTCACCGCCGCAGGTAAGCCTGATCGAGGCCACTCCCGCCCGGGTCGTGCTGGACATCGACGGGGTTCGGCGGACGTTCCGCGTACAGCGGAGCGGGGCGGAGATCTTCGTGGACGGCCCGGACGGGGCGGCGAGCCTGACCGAGCTGCCCCGTCTCCCGCTGCCCACCGCGGAGCTGGCCGCCGGGTCGCTGCTCGCTCCGCTGCCCGGCGCGGTGAGCCGGGTGCACGTCGAGGTCGGCCAGCGGGTCGCCGCCGGTGATCTGCTGCTGACCCTGGAAGCGATGAAGCTCGAACACCCCGTGCTCGCGCCCACCGACGGTGTGGTCACCGAGTTGCCCGTGCCTGACGGTGGGCAGGTCGACACGGGTGCGGTGCTGGCCGTGGTCAACCCTTCCCAGGAGGTACCGGCATGAACTTCGACCTCACCCCCGAGCAGGACCAGCTGCGGGAAGCAGTGCGGGCGCTGGGCCGGCGCTACGGCCACCGCTACTTCGTCGAGAAGGCCAGGGCCGGCGAGCCCACCACCGAGCTGTGGCACGAGGCTGGCCGGCTCGGCTACCTGGGCGTCAACATTCCCACCGAGTACGGCGGAGGTGGCGGCGGCATCACCGAGCTGGCCCTGGTCTGCGAGGAGCTGGCGGCGGCCGGCTGCCCGCTGCTGCTGCTCGTGGTCTCCCCCGCCATCGCGGCCACCGTCATCAACCGGCACGGCACCGAGGAACAGCGCAAACGCCACCTGCCGGGCCTGGCCGACGGGTCCCAGAAGATCGTCTTCGCGATCACCGAACCGGAGGCCGGGTCAAACTTCCACCGGCTCGGCACGGTGGCCCGCCGCGACGGCGACGACTGGCTGCTCTCCGGCCGCAAGTGCTACATCTCCGGGGTGGACGAGGCTCAGCACGTGCTCGTGGTGGCCCGCACCGAGGACGCGGCGAGCGGCAAACTCAAGCCGACCCTCTTTCTCGTGCCGACCGACGCCGCCGGGCTTACCTGGTCCAAGCTGGACATGGAGATCGTCTCCCCGGAGCACCAGTTCCTGCTCTACCTCGACGACGTACGCCTGCCCGCCGACGCGCTGATCGGCGAGTCGCTGGAGGCCGGCCTGCCGGCCCTCTTCGCCGGGCTGAACCCGGAGCGGATCACCGTCGCCGCGATGGGTGCCGGCACCGGCCGGTACGCCATCGAGCGGGCCGCGGAGTACACGGCGACCCGGAAGGTGTGGGGTGGCCGCACGATCGGCTCCCATCAGGGTGTCTCGCACCCCCTTGCGCACGCCTCCGTGCAGGTCGAACTGGCTCGGCTGATGATCCAGAAGGCCGCCGCGCTCTACGACGCCGGCCGCGACCTGGAGGCCGGCGTCGCCGGCAACATGGCCAAGTACGCCGCCGGTGAGGCGGCGGCTCTGGCGGTGGACACGGCCGTCCAGGCGCTCGGCGGTGCCGGTATGACCACCGAGTACGGCGTGGCCACCCTGCTCGGCGCGGTACGCGCGGGCCGGATCGCCCCGGTCAGCCGCGAGATGATTCTCAACTTCATCGCCCAACACGTACTCGGCCAGGACAAGTCGTACTGAGTCGACGGCACATCCCTGATTCCGGCGTAGCGCACTCCAGCGTAATCGCCTCGTCACTCTCCGCCTCGATGTTGTCACCTGTTGCGGCGGTAGCCGGCGACCCTGGTTGACAGATCGGCGATCGCCGACATTCTGGACGAGTGAGACGGTTTCCCGGACTCAGCGCACGGGTGGTGGCGATCGTCGCGTTCGTGGCGGCGAGCTGGCTACTGGCGTCGCTGATCGCCGGACGCCGTCAGGATCTCCTGGGAGTGGCCATGGCGCTGCTCTGCGTCCTGTGCGGCACGGTCGCCGTGGTGGCGGTGGCCGCCGCCCGGCAGCGGGACGCCGAAACCCCACCGGACCCGGATCAGGCCGCCGGAGCCGGCAACGCCGAGCCGCCCGGCATCGACGCGGACACGCTGGAGACGCTCGGCGACCGCGAGGCGGTACGCGCGCTACGGGACCGCCACCGCGACGATCACGGCCGATGACGTCGTCGGCCCGGGTCAGCCGCCGGTGAGGGTCGGCGAGGCAAGTCCGTCCAGACCTCGTCCGGCCAGGCAGCGGTAGGTGGGATCGACCTCGCCGTCGGCGGGCGGCAACACCTCCAGGTTCCACCCGGATGCCTGCTTGACCCCGCTGACCAGCCGGAAGGTCTCCTCGTTGCAGACCTGCCGCACGGTCGGATCGGCGACGATCTCGTCGTGGTCGGCGTCGAACAGCGCGGCGGGCAACTCGCCCTGGGCGTAGCTCTCCCAGGTGTGCCGTGCGTCGCACGACACCCGGCTGGCCTCGGCCCGCTGGCCGCGCACCTGCACCGGACCGAAGCACTCCAACTCCGTCGCGCACCCGGCACCGGGGGGCAGTTCCTCGGGCAGGCTGGCGCAGCCCGGGCGGAGCGCGCCGCTGGCCGCCGGGCGAACCGGGAGGGTGGACTGCGTCGGCGGGGACCGCCCGCAGCCCAGGCGCCGACGCCCGCCGAGGCGGCCAGCGCGACCACCCCGGCCGCGCCGAGGAACCAGCGCCGTCGGCGGCGGCGATCGGTCGAGCCGCCGGATTCGCCACGGGCGGGCACCTGGGCGGTCCCGGACCGGCCGGCGGAGGTAGCGGTGCCGGCGGGGCCGACCGGACCGTTCGCCGGCTCCCCCAACGACAGGCCGGCGAGCGTGTCGCGCAGTTCTGCGGCGGACGGCCGCTCCGCCGGATCGTTGGCCATGCCGACCCGAAGTACGTCGATCAGCTCATCCGGCACGCCGGGCAGGCTGGGTATCGGCTGATGGAACATTTCGAGCACGGTGACCAGGCTCGGATTGCGTTCGGCCTGCCAGCGGGGCGGGCGGCCGTGCATCACCGCGTAGAGCGTGGCGCAGAGCGCGTACACGTCGACGGCGGGCGAGGGCGGGCTGTGGCTGAACATCTCGGGCGGCGCGTACGCCGGAGTGAGCACCTCCAGGGCGACCGAGGCGTCCCGCATCTCGGCGACCACGGCCAGCCCGAAGTCGGCAAGCACCGCCGAGTTGAAGTGCGAGTAGAGGATGTTTGCCGGTTTCACGTCGCGGTGCAGCACCCCGGCGCCGTGCGAGTGGGCGATCGCATCCGCGATCTTCACGCCGAGGTCGCGCGCCTCGACGGCGTCCAGCGGGGAGTTCCGCATCCGTTCGGCGTACGAGCCGTCGCACAGCTCCATGATCAGGTAGGGGTGCTGGTCGATGGTGACTCCGACGTCGAAGAGGTCGACCACGTGCGGGTGGGAGGACATCCGGCCGGCGGCCCGCGCCTCGCGCAGGAAGCGCGCCTGATCCCGCTCGCTGACCAGGGTGCGGTTCTCCACCTTGACCGCCACCTCCCGGCCCACCGAGATCTGGGTGGCCGAGTAGACGGTCGCGTACCCTCCACGGGCAAAGACCTGCAAATCAGTCAGACCGGGCACAATGGGCGTCGGCAGGGCGCCGGGCGGAGTGTCGGTCACGGTATCGAAAATACCCAACCGCGCCGGCCGCTCAGCGAACCGCATCGGCGGCCGGCCCCACACCCGGCGTCCCGGTCCCGCGCCGATCGCCCGGCACCGGCGCCTCCGCTGCCCCGGTCACACCTGCCGGCCCCGCCCGGCGGGCGTCCCACCAGAGCCCGGCCGCGGTGGCCAGCGCCCCCAGGCCCTCCCAGAGCGCCACCCCGAAGAACCGGCCGGGCGCCACGTCGGCCACCACCGCGAGGCTGAAGACGGTGAACGTGACCAGCCGGAAGACCACGGTGAAGCGGTAGAAGGCCCGCCACTCGGTGGCGGTGGCGAGCAGGTAGTAGACGCCCATGTTGAACGAGGCCATCGACGACGCCGTGACGAAGGTACCGGTGTAGTCGCCCGGCGCGCGGGTCTCCGGAATCTCGAAACCGAGCATCCCGAGCAACGCCTCGGGCCAGAGCAGCCCTACCGCGCCCATCAGCAACGCCAACCCGCCGAACACCGCGATCGTCCAGCCGGCGACCGAACGCGGCAGCCTCATCTGAGCCCTCCCCCTTGACGGCACGACCATCGAAACTGACCGCCGTGTGCAAAGTGCACGGTAACGGCGATCTCCGATCGGGCACATCACCGAAACCGACAGAACTACGTCTGCCGGGCCACCGCGAGAGCCCGCCGTTTGCCTGACCCGGGTCACCGGGCAGCGCGCCGTCGGATCAGCGTCGGATCAGCGTCGGATCAGCCCAGCAGGCGGGCCCGCAACGCCTCGGCGGCGGCGCGCTCGCTGCGCTGCTCGGTGGCGTACGCCAGCCGGACCGCCTCGTCCGCGCAGGTCACCGCCTCCGCCGACCGACCACCGGCGGCGAGCGCCTCGGCGAGCACGCTTGTCGCGATCACCCGGCTGCGGACGTCCTCAGCCGGCAGGTGCACCGCCCGACGGGCCCAGTCCAGCGCCTGCTCAAGTTGCCCGTGGGCGAGCAGGGCCGAGGCGTAGCGCGCCATCGACTGCCGGCGGGAGAAGAGCAACGAGGGCGTGGTCGCCGCAGCGGTGGCGACCGGGGCGAGCAGGCCGACCGCGGTACCGGAGTCGCCGACCGCAAGTCGGGCCGTGGCCAGGAGTACCCGGGGGGCCACCTGCGCCGGCGCCTGCGGGTTGTGCGGCTCCACACTGGTCAGCACCGCCCGGGCATCCCGCTCGGCGGCGTCGATGTCACCCATGTCCAGCGCCACGAACCCGCGCAGCGTGCCGGCCATCCCGGTGAGCAGCGGATGGGCGGTCCGGCGGGCGTACGACAGCGCATCGGTGAGCAGGTCGGCGGCGTGCTCCGGCTCGCCCAGCCCACGGGCCACCACCCCCCGGACCACAAGCGCGAGGCCCTGCCCCCAGTCGTCCGAGGCGGCGGCGAACTCCCGGTACGCCCGGCGCGCCTCCCGGTCGGCGTCGGCCAGGTCGCCCAGCTCGGCGTTGGCGTACGCGTCGACCGCCCGCAGGGTGCCCACCGCCCAGGCCTCACCGACCCGCTCGCCGAAGGGCAGGAAGATCCGGGCCAGCCGGCGCGCCTCCCGCAGGCGACCGGCGAGCAGCCGGGCGAACGCGGTGGTGCCCCGCAGCCAGGCCCGCCCGTAGGGGTCCTTCAACTCGGCGAAGAGTCGGGCGGCCCGGCCGAGCACCGCGTCCGTGCCGGCGAAGTCGCCCCGGGTGGTGGTCACCCAGGCCAGGTTCTGCAACGACCACGCCTGCCCCCGGCGGTCCTGCGCCGTCAGGCTGACCTGGTACGCGGCGGCCAGCCGGCTGCTCGCCTGCCCGAGCCGCCCGGCCAGGAAGTCCGCCATGCCCAGCCGGCGCATCGCCGAGGCCCGCAGGGTGGGCAGGTCGGCGTCGGTGGCCACCTGCAACGCCTCCCGCCAGGACGATTCCGCCCGCCGCAGGTCGCCCATCGCCTGCTGGGCCTGCCCGGCCAGCAGCAGGGCGCTGGCCCGGGTGGCCGCCTGGTCGCCCGCGTTCGCGGCGATCTTCTCGGCGTAGGAGAGCGCGTCGGCGGCCCGTCCGACCTGGAGCAGCGCCCTGGCGTGCAGCACCCGGTCCGCAGCCGGTACGCCGCCTACGCCAGCCAGCTCGGCGGCGCGTTCGGCGTGTTCGACGGCAAGCGCCGGCTCGCCCGCCTGTAGCGCCCGACGGGTCGCCCGACCGAGCGCGGCGACGCCCAGCGGCGCCACCGCCCGGGCCGGTGCGTCCGGGCGCAGCGTGACCGCATCGGCCAGCGCGCTGGCCCGGGCGACGTGCTCGGCCACGAAGTCGTCCCGGGTCGCCTCGGTGAACCCGCCCGCGCCGGTCGGCACCCCACCCGACCCGGCCACCGCGCCGGTCAGGGTGCTCACCGGGCTACCGGCGGGGTCGCTGCGGTCCTGCGCGGGTGCCGCCCAGCGGGCCAGCGCGGCGTGCCGCTCGGCCAGCTCCGCCTTGCTGATCCCGGCGTACACGGCCTCCCGCATCAGTGGCGTCGCGAAGGCGTACCCGGTGCGGGTGCGGTGCAGCATGCGGCGTTGCAGGAGTTCCTCGACCGCCCGCTCCAGCTCGACCGCGGCCACCGCGGCCGGCCGGCCGTCCCGCCCGGCGCGCTGTTCCCGCAGCGCCTCCAGCGCGCCGTCGGGCACGGTGTCGCCGACCACCGCCGCGTCCCGCAGCACCGCACGCGCCTCGGCGGGCAGAGCGTCGATCCGGGCGGCGAGCACCGCCGCAAGGTCCCGGGAGAGCAGTCGGCTGCCCAGCGAGCCGGGGGCCAGCCGCCAGCCGTTGCCCGTCCCGGCGGTCAGCGCGCCGCGCTCCATCAGGAGGGTGACCAGCTCGGCCAGGTAGAACGGGTTGCCCTGGGCGGTGGCCAGCAGCCGGTCGGTGTCGGCCTGGGGTAGCCGTCCGCCGCCCAGATAGCTGGTCAGCAGCCGAGCCGCGTCGGCACCCCGCAGCGGCGGCAACGGCTGCACCTCGGCGTCCGCGACCCGGGTCAGGGTGCCGGCGGTCCGGACCAACTCCGGGCGGCCGAGCAGCAGCACCAGCACCGGGCCGCTGAGTCGGGACAGCGTCACCTCCAGCGCCCGGATGGTCTCGGCGGTGGCGTCGTGCAGGTCGTCCACCACCATCACCAGCGGCGCCTCCTCGGCGAGCGCGCTGAGCAGGTCGGCCACCGCATTCGGCACGGCGTCGACGTCGGTCGCCGGCTGGGCGCTGCTCCACTCGCCCTGGTCGGCCGAACCGCCGGCGGGCAGTTCGGCGTACCCGAGCAGGGCCAACAGCTGATCGACGGCGATCGGGGCGGGTTCGCCACGGCCACGGCTGAGCCGCTGGCCGAGCCGGCGCAACCGTTCCTCGACGGCCGGGCGGGTGACCGCGGTGGCCGCGTCGTTGGGCAGGCCCGTGGCGGCGCGCACCAGGTCGGCGAGGGGGGCCAGCCGGCGGCGCTCGCCGAAGGCGGCGCAGCGTACCGACAGCACCCGGGCACCGGTGTGCGCCGCGTACCGGCCGGCACCCACGTCATAACCGGCGGCGAGCCGCTCCACCTCGGCGGCGAACCGGGACTTGCCGATGCCCGCCTCGGCGGTCATCAGCAGCACCCGGGGCTCGTTGCGGTCGATCACCTCGGCCAGCCGGCCGGCGACCCGGCCGATCTCGGTTTCCCGGCCGACGAAGGGTGCCTCGTCACCGAGACCCGAGCGGGTGCCCGGCGCGTCCAGCAGGCCCAGCAGTTCGTACGCCTCGACCGGCTCGCGCTTGCCCTTGAGCCGCAGCGGGCGCAGTGCGCGCCAGCTCGACACGTGCCGGGTGGCCGCGGCGGTGCGGGCCCCGGCGTAGACCGCGCCGACGGCTGCGGCGTCGGCCAGCCGGGCGGCGGTGTTCACGGTGTCGCCGATGACCGTGTACTCGATGGCGGCCTGGATGCCGGCGATCACGTCCCCGGTGTTCAGCCCGACCCGCAGGCCCAGCGGCGCGCCACCGCCGCGCTCGTCGTCGAGCACCCGGCGGACGGCCCGCTGCATGGACAGCGCCGCCCGCACCGCGCGCTCGGCGTCGTCCTCGTGCGCCACCGGCGCGCCGAAGACCGCCATGATCCCGTCACCGGTCAGCTTGTCGACGTGCCCGCCGAAGGTCTTGACCGCACCGGCGAGGGCGGCCAGCACCCGGTCGGTGACCGCGCCGACCCGCTCCGGGTCGAGATCCTCCGACCAGGAGGTGAAATCGGACAGGTCGCCGAAGAGAACGGTCACCACCCGCCGCTCGGTGGCGGGCAGGGTCGCGGCGGCGGGCAGCGCCGCGCCGCAGTTGTGGCAGAACCGGGCGCCGGGTACCGCGACGGTTCCGCACACCGGGCAGGTCACGGCTGGTCCAACCCCGCGTCGTCACCGCCGGATTCCCGGCCCAGGTATTCCAGCTGGGCGCGTACGGACCATTCCGCCGCCCACCACAGCGAGCGGTCCACGTCGGCGTAGACCGTCGCGACCACCTCGGCCGCGGTCCGGGCACCGGCGTCGAGCGCCGCCCGGACCTGGTCGAGCCGGGCTCGGCGGTGGGTGAGGTAGAAGTCGGCGGCGGCACCGCAGTCGGCCAGCGCCGGGCCGTGCCCCGGCAGCGCCGGAATCCCCCGGTACGCCGAGAGCAGTTCCAGGCTGGCCAGATAGTCGCCGAGGTGGCCGTCCGGGTGGGCGACCACGGTGGTGCCACGGCCCAGGATGGTGTCGCCGGTCAGCACCACCTGCCGGTCGTCGTGCTCGACGAGGAAGCAGACCGAGTCGGCGGTGTGCCCGGGGGTGGGCACGACCCGGATCCGCAGCCCGTACCCGTCGATCCCGGCAGCTGCCAGCGGCGGGCCACCGATGCTGTGCGCGGGGTCGGCGGCCCGGACGGGCACCCCGCCGAGCAGCTCACGCAGGCGCGCAGCGGATTCGGTGTGGTCCAGGTGCCCGTGCGTGATCAGCACCAGGCCGACCGGCCCCTGCGCGGTGATCGCCGCGAGGTGCCCCTCGTCCGCCGGCCCCGGGTCGACCACCAGGGCCGGTTCGCCGGGTGCGGCCCGCAGCAGCCAGGTGTTCGTGCCGTCAAGCGTCATCGGCCCCGGGTTGGGCGCCCGCAGCAAGGTCACCCACTCCGGCAGCTCGCTGGCGAGGGCGGTCACCGCCCCCGTCACATGCCCTCCCATGGCTGCGATCGTACGACCCCACGGACCAGGTCCCGCGATCTTGCAGTTTCGCTCCCCGATTCGCCCTGCTAAGAGGTGTTCGTCCGGACGGAAACTGCAAGATCGCGGAGGGTCAGGAGACCTCGACGATGACCTCGACCTCGACGGGGGCGTCGAGCGGGAGTTCGGCGACGCCAACCGCGCTGCGGGCATGGCGGCCGGCTTCGCCGAACACGGCACCGAACAGATCCGAGGCGCCGTTGATGATGGCGGGCTGGCCGACGAAGCCGGGCGCGCTGGCGACGAAGCCGGTCAGCTTCACGATCTTGACGACGTTCTCCAGACCGACAAGCGAGTCGATCGCGGCGAGCGCGTTGAGGGCACACCGCTGGGCGAGCTGCTTGGCCTGCTCGGCGGAGACCCCGGCACCGACCTTGCCGGTGGCGAGCAGCTTGCCCTCGGCCATCGGCAACTGCCCCGAGACGTACACGTGCTGTCCGGACTGCACCGCCGGCACATAGCTCGCCACCGGTGGCACCACCTCCGGCAGCGTCAGCCCGAGTTCCGCCAACTTGGCGTGCGGTCCGTTGCTCATGCCGGCACTCCGTCCGATGCTCCGGCCCACTCGCTCATGACTTCGGCCGCTTCAGGTAGGCGACGAGCTGCTCCGGATTCGGACCCGGTACGACGGAGACGAGTTCCCAGCCGTCCTCTCCCCAGTTGTCCAGGATCTGCTTGGTCGCGTGGACCAGCAGCGGAACGGTGGCGTATTCCCACTTCTGCATCGGGCTCCCTCGTGGCGTGGACACTTCGGGCACAGCCTACGGTCCGCCGCCCGGCCTGGGCGCCGGACGCTGCTCCGGTGCGGTCGGCAGCTCACCGCACGGACCCCGGTGGTCGTACGGCTGGGGACACCGGGTGCGGTCGGGCAGCAGCAGATCGCAGAAGACCCGGTGCCTGTTGTTCTGGTCGTCGGCGGTCGACACCTCGGTCTCCCCGGCGTCCAACTCGGGCAGGAAGTTCAGGGAGGTGGCCACCCGGCCGGCCAGGGCGGTGGCGGCGGTCAGGTCGGTCACCCGGATCGGCAGGTGGATGACGTACCCGGGGCTCTCGTCGTCCCGCCCGACGGTCGGCTCGGCCGAGGCGATCGGCGGCACCGGCCGCCGGTACGAACGCTCGTTCACGGGTGGCCGACCGAAGGAGCGTTCACCGGCCGTCCGGCCGCCCCCTCCGGTTCCCGGCGGAAACTGCGTTCGGGGAGTGTTGTTCGTGTCGCGCATGCACTGCCTCCGGGCGTCGTACCTGGTCACGGCGCCGCCCGACGGTCCAGACCCGCTGCTCGCGGGGATGTCGGGGCGTGCCGGAGCGACGGTAGGACCGGCGCATCGATCCATCAACGCCGACGCGCACGCCCAATAGCCTTCGGTCGCATTTGCGACACCGGACCAGCGGGAATCCGATGGCGCCGCCCGTCCGCGAGACACCGACCCCTCGGCACCGGGCCGCCGGACCGCTACCCTTCCGGTCGGACGGGCGCTGGCCCGACCAACCCGATCCCACGCTCACCACCACTGCGGGGTGACGCCGTACCCGGGGGACGCCATGACCCAGCCACCCGCCGGCAGCCCGACCGGCCCCACCGGCCCGCCGACCCAACCCGGTGCGTCCGCCGGCCCGGGCGACCAGAGCCCGTCCGCGCCCGGCTATCCGCCGTACCAGTCGAATTCGGTTCCGGCCCGACGGCGTGGCCCCCTGACGGCCTCCCTCGCCCTGGCTGTGGTGCTGCTGCTCTGCGCCGGTGGTGGCGTGGCCGCCTTCCTGACCCTGCGCAACGCCGAGTCCGGCGAGGGCGCGGCGGATCCGTCGGTGGCGGTCGACAACTTCCTCACCGCCGTGTACCAGGAGCGGGACGTGGCCAAGGCCGCCCGGATGGTGTGCAGCGCCGCCCGCGACCAGGCTCAGATCCGCACCAAGGTCACCGAGATCGAGACGTACGTGTCGACCCACCAGAACCCCCGGTTCCGTTGGGACACCCCGACCGTGGACAACGAGACGGGTGACCGGGCCACGGTGACCACCACGGTGACGGTGACCACCGCCGACGAGAAGATCGCGGACCAGAATTTGCGCTTCACGGTGATCCGCCGGTCGGGCTGGTGGGTCTGCGAGGTCTCCTGAACCCGGCGGATGGATACCCTCGACGGGTGGGAGCAGCGCAGCACCCGGCCGATCGGGCCGGCACCGATTGGCCCGCCCGCCTGCACGTGGTGACCGGCAAGGGGGGCACGGGCAAGACCAGCGTGGCGGCGGCCCTGGCCCTGGGTCTGGCCGCCGGTGGCCGGCGCACCTTGTTGGTCGAGGTGGAGGGGCGTCAGGGCATCGCCCAACTGTTCGGCACCGAGCCGCTGCCGTACGCCGAACGGCACCTGGCCGACGCACCCGCCGGCGGTGAGGTGTGCGCGCTGGCGGTGGACGCCGAGGAGGCGTTGCTGGAGTACCTGGACATGTTCTACAAGCTCGGGGCGGCCGGCCGGGCGTTGCGCAAGCTCGGCGCGATCGATTTCGCCACCACCATCGCCCCGGGCCTGCGTGACGTGCTGCTCACCGGCAAGGTCAAGGAGGCCACCACCCGCACCGCGGACCAGCGGCGGGTCTACGACGCGGTGGTGCTGGACGCGCCACCGACCGGTCGCATCGGCCGGTTCCTGAACGTGACCGCGGAGACCGCCCGGCTGGCCAAGGTCGGCCCGATCAAGACCCAGAGCGAGGGCGTCTCCGCCCTGCTGCGCTCGCCGATGACCGCGGTGCACGTGGTGACCCTGCTCGAAGAGATGCCGGTGCAGGAGACGATCGACGCGATCGCCGAGTTGACCTCGCTGGGCTTCGGAACGGGAAAAGTGATAATCAACGGCAGCCGGCCACCGTTGCCCTCGGGGCGGCTGGTCACCGCGGCGGAGTTGGCCCGCGGACTACGCGCCGCCGGCCTCCCGGCCGACCAGCGGATCGTCTCCGGCCTGCACGGCGAGGCCCGCGACCAGGCCATCCGCCGGGAGTTGGAGGATTCGCTCCGCGCCGACCTGGTGGAGCTGGGCGTGCCCCTGGTCGAGCTGCCGTTGCTGCCCGACGGGGTGGACCGCGCCGGCCTGGACGTCCTCGCCAGGGCCCTCGTCGGCGGCGATTGACTCACACCTGGCGGCAGCCGCACGCGCGGCACCGGTCGGCCCGATACGCTCGATTGGTGCCTTCCGACAACGCCGCGCCGCCGCTGGACGTCGACCAGATCCTGGCCGATCCGGGCGTCCGGATCGTGGTCTGCTGCGGGGCGGGCGGGGTGGGCAAGACGACCACCGCCGCCGCGCTCGCGCTGCGCGCGGCGGAGCAGCACGGACGCCGTACGGTGGTGCTCACCATCGACCCGGCCCGGCGGTTGGCCCAGTCACTCGGGCTGACCGAGCTGGACAACACGCCCCGGCAGGTCAAGGGCATCGACGTCGAGTCCAGCGGCGGCGAGTTGCACGCCATGATGCTCGACATGAAGCGCACCTTCGACGACGTGGTGCTCGCGCACACCGACCCGGCGAAGGCGGCGGAGATTTTCGCGAACCCCTTCTACCAGGCGATGAGTTCCACCTTCTCCGGCACGCAGGAGTACATGGCCATGGAGAAGCTCGGCCAGCTGCACGCGCGGGGCGAGTGGGACCTCATCGTGGTGGACACTCCGCCGTCGCGCTCCGCGCTGGACTTCCTCGACGCGCCGGCCCGACTGTCGCGTTTCCTCGACGGCCGGATGCTGCGCATGCTGCTGGCCCCGGCTCGGACCGGTGGCCGCAGCATGTTCAGCCTGGTCACCGCCTCCTTCGGGATGTTCTCCCGGGTGGTGCAGAAGGTGATCGGTACCCAACTGCTCACCGACCTGTCCGGCTTCGTGGCCGCGCTCGACTCGATGTTCGGCGGGTTCCGGCAGCGCGCGGAGCAGACGTACCGCATCCTCCAGGCGCGCGAGACGGCGTTCCTGCTGGTCGCGGCGCCCGAGCCGGACGCGGTCCGGGAGGCCGCCTACTTCGCCGGCCGGTTGCGTGCGGAGCGGATGCCGCTCGCCGGCCTGGTGCTCAACCGGGTGCACCGCCCGGCGGTACCGGAGTTGACCGCGTCGGAGAGCCGGGCCGCCGCCGACCGGCTGGCCACGGCGGGTGGTCACGAGGGCACCGTCGAGGTGCTGCGGGCCCACGCCACCCTGGCCGAGCAGGCGGTACGCGAACAGCAGGTGGCGGCGCGGTTCACCGAGACATTCCCCCAGGTGCCGACGGTCTCGGTGACGGCGCAGCCCGCCGACGTGCACGACGTCGACGGGCTACGGACGATCGGCGCGGCGATCAGCCGCTCCTGACCGCATCAGCGTCAGGAACTGGTGGTGGCCGCCAGGATCCGGTCCTTACCGGACTTGTCCTTGGCGTTCTTCTTCATCGCTGCCTCGAACATCTTCCGCCAGCTGGTGACCTGCGGGTGACGGCGGAGCAACGCCCGTCGTTCGCGTTCGGTCATGCCACCCCACACGCCGAACTCGATCCGGTTGTCCAGCGCGTCGGCCAGGCACTCGTATCGAACTGGGCAGCTCCGGCAGATCCGTTTCGCCACGTTCTGTTCGGCGCCCTGTACGAACAACGCGTCCGGGTCCCCGTTCTGACACGCCGCCAGTGACGGCCAGTCAGTGATCATGCCCATCTGTACACGTCCCCCCTTGCTTTGCCACCGACGCCGTCGCGGGCCAGCCGGCTGTTTCTCCCCCCGACGTCCGCGCGCCTTACCCCAAGGCAGCACGGACGACATGTGGCGCTGTCGCCGCCCCCATCATGCTCTGTAGTCGCCCGATTACGCAACGTTGTCGGCCAAATCCATCATTTCGGACACTCCCGGCCTCTCGGGCCGGGGACCGCCGCTTACCCCACCGGAGTCCCGGAAAACGCTGCGGGCCGGGCCTCCCGGGGAGGAAACTCGGCCCGGGTTCACGCAACCGGACACCGGTGCCATGCGTCTAGCACAACGAGGACGGCGCGCGCAGGAAATGGGGAAAAGACGCCGCAGCGCCCCTCGTTACCTGTTCGCGTACCCTGACGAGGTGACCTGGATGCGGAAACGTGACCACAACGTCCTGACCAACGCCGCATCGCTACTCATCTGTGGGCTGTTGGCTGGCGTGGTGGTCGCCGCTGCGGCCTTTCCCGCAGTGGCGATGTCGGGCCTGGCCGCGAAGGCCGGCGCGGATACCTTCGGTGCGCTGCCGAAGGAACTGACGATGGCCCGCGCCCCCCAGATCAGTTATCTGCTGGCGAAGGATGCCAAGACACCACTGGCCACGATGTACGACGAGAACCGGCGCGAGGTGAAGCTCGCGGACATCGCGTCGCACATGCAGAAGGCCATCATCGCCGCCGAGGACCACCAGTTCTACGAGCACAACGGGGTCGACCTCAACGGCGTGGCCCGTGCCTTCGTCAACAACAGCTCGGCGACCAACGACCGGCAGGGCGCCTCGACGCTGACCATGCAGTTCGTCCGGATGAGCATCGCGTACTCGGCCACCCACCCGGCCGACGTGATCGCGGCGACCGAGGACACCAGCGCCCGCAAGTTGCGCGAGATGCGGTACGCGCTCCAGGTGGACAAGGAGATGTCCAAGGACGAGATCCTGGAGGCATACCTCAACCTCGCCGCCTTCGGCAACGGCGCGTACGGCGTCTACGCCGCAAGCCAGGTCTACTTCAACAAGAAGCCGAAGGACCTGACGATCGACGAGGCCGCCATGCTGGCCGGCCTGGTCAAGGCACCGAGCTCGTTCGACCCGACCACCGAGAGCGGCTACCCGCAGGCGGTCGCCCGGCGTGACTACGTCATCGACAACATGGTCAAGATCGGCGCGATCACCAAGGAGGAGGGCGAGGCGGCCAAGGCCGTGAAGCTGAAGGTCCGGGACAAGCGGACGCCGAACGGCTGCGTGGCCACCAACAAGAACTCCTGGGGCTTCTTCTGCGACTACTTCTACCGCTGGTGGATGTCGCAGGAGACGTTCGGCTCGACCTCCTACGACCGGGAGCGGCGGCTCAAGAGCGGCGGCTACACGATCGTCACCACGCTCGACAAGCAGGCGCAGGAGGGCGCCGACAAGGCGGTCCGCAAGGCCAAGTCGGTGAACTCCAAGGAAGCCGTGATGGTCGCGGTGGTGGAGCCCGGCACCGGTCGGGTGCGCGCGTTGTCGGTCAACCGGAACTTCAAGCTCGACAACCCGAAGAATCCGAAGAACAAGCCGCACAGCGACCCGAAGCAGCGGAGCAAGGGCAAGCTCGGCAACTACCCGAACACGGTGAACCCCCTGCTCACCGGGGGTGACGGGATCACCGGCTACCAGGCCGGCTCGGTTTTCAAGATCTACACAATCGTGGCCGCGCTGGAGAAGGGCCTCCCGCTCAGCTACCCCATCAACGCGCCGCAGCAGTTCAAGTCCGAGTACATCATCAGCCCCAGCAGCGACGCCGCCTGCCCGGGCACGCACTTCTACTGCCCCACCAACTCGGACAAGAAGCCGGGCGGTGTGAAGGACATGCGCAGCGCCTTCTCCTCCTCGACAAACACCTACTTCGTCCCGCTCCAGCAGCAGGTCGGCGCGGAGAACGTGGTCGACGTGGCCAAGCGCCTGGGCATCCAGTTCCGGGAGAGCGAGGACGCGAACATCGCCAACGACAAGGCGTCCGCGCACCAGTGGGGCGCGTTCACCCTTGGCGTGTCGCAGACCACCCCGCTGGAGCTGGCCAACTCCTACGCGACCCTGGCCGCCGACGGCAAGTACTGCGAGCCGATCCCGGTGCAGGAGATCCGCGACCTGGACGGCAACAAGCTGGACGTGGCCAACCCGCGCTGCGAGAAGCGGTTCAGCACGGACGTGGCCCGGGCGGCCGTCGACGCGGCCCGCTGCCCGGTCGGCGACAACCCCTCCGGCGGCAGCTGCGGCAGCAGCCGTACGGCCGCCGAGGGCCGGGGCATCGTGGGCAAGCCGATCGCCGGCAAGTCCGGCACCACCGACGGCGAGAAGACCGCCTCCCTGGTCGCGATGACCAAGCAGTACGCGGTGGCCGGCATCCTGGCCGACCCGGACTGGCCGCAGACCAACGTCAGGATGAAGCACAAGCCCACGGACGGCATCAACCCGCCGGTCTTCGAGACGCTGCGCGACGCCATGAAGGGCAAGAAGGGGGAGAACTTCGACCCACCCGGGAAGAAGATCTCCGAGGGTGATCAACGCAGCATCCCAGGCGTCCGATGCATAAGCGTCGAACAGGCCAAGCAACGCCTCTCCGGTGCCGGTTTCCAACCGATCGTCTCCGGCAGTCAGATCGCCTCGGAGTGCCCGGCCGGCACCGCCGCCGGCACCAGCCCGAGCGGTCGCACCATCAAGGGTGGCATCGTGACCATCCAGGTCAGCTCCGGCGGTGGTGGCAGCAACAACGGCGGCAACGGAAACGACCGACCCGGCAACGGTCCGCCCAACCCGCCCGGTAGACCCGGCAACGACCGGAACGGCTGAGCCGACAAGCAACTCCGCGAACGGGCGGGCACCCTCGGTGGGTGCCCGCCCGTTCGTTGTCGACAGGTCAGAACCGGTTCACGTCAGAGGCCGAGCTGTCGGCGTACCTCCGAGGCGACCCGGCCCCCCTCGGCCCGGCCGGCCACCGCGGCCTGGGCCGCCTTCATCGCCGGGCCCATCTGCGTCTTGCCGGTGAACCCGCCCTCGGCGAGCGCCCCCGCGACCAGCTCGGTCAGCTCGGCGTCGGAGAGCTGCTTCGGTAGGTAGCGCTCCAGCACCTCACCCTCGGCGGTCTCCTTGGCGGCCTGCTCGGCACGGCCCGCGTCGGCGAAGGCGGTCGCCGCCTCCCGGCGCTTCTTGGCCTCCTTGGTCAGCACGACCAACACCTCGTCGTCGCTGAGCGCCCGCTTGGCCTTGCCGGACACCTCCGCGTTCCCCACGGCGGCCAGGGCCATCCGCAGCGTGGAGGTGGTCAGCTCGTCGCGGGCCTTCAGGGCGGCGCGCATGTCGGCGGTGAGACGGTCCTTCAGCGTGCTCATGGACGGTCAAACTACCCTGATCGGCATGGGAAAGCGCACACTATTCCGGCTCGCGACCGCGACCGTCGCGACGGGCGCCGCCGCGCTGGCGTACGCGGCACTCGTCGAGCGCAACATGTTCACCCTCCGGCGCTTCGATGTCCCGGTGCTGCCCACCGGCACCGAGCCGCTGCGCGTGCTCCACCTCTCCGACCTGCACATGACCCCCAATCAGGTACGCAAGCAGCAGTGGGTGGCGTCGCTGGCTGCCCTCGACCCCGACCTGGTCGTGGTGACCGGGGACAACATGGCCCACCCGGGGGCGGTGCCGGGCGTGCTCCGCGCGCTGCAACCCCTGCTCGACTACCCGGGCGCCTTCGTCTTCGGCTCGAACGACTACACCGGGCCGGTCTGGAAGAACCCGTTCACCTACTTCCTGCCCGACCGCGAGTACCACGAGGGCGTCGAGCTGCCCTACGAGGACCTGCGCGACGTGCTCACCGGGGCCGGCTGGACGGACCTGAACAACCGGCGCAGCCTGGTGAAGGCGGGCGGCCGGACAATCGACATGGCCGGGGTCGACGACCCGCACGTCGAACGGGACGACTACCCCTCGGTGGCCGGCCCGGTCGACACCACGGCGGACCTCTCCATCGCCCTGACCCACTCGCCCGAGCCGGCGCTGCTCGACGAGATGTCCGCCGACGGCTTCGGGTTGCTGCTCGCCGGCCACACCCACGGCGGCCAGGTCTGCGTACCCGGGTTCGGCGCGCTGGTGACCAACTGCGGCCTGCCCAGGTCGATGGCGAAGGGTCTGCACCGCTGGCCCGGCTCGGACTCCTGGCTGCACGTCTCCGCCGGCCTCGGCACCCACCCGACCGCCCCTATCCGCTTCGCCTGCCCCCCGGAGGCCAGCCTGCTCACCCTGATCCCCCGCTGAACCGGCTCGCCTGGCGTCGGGGGTACCGAGTTTGACCATCGGGACGGGTGGGCTACTATTTGTCGGCACGCCTCGGGGTGTGGCGCAGCTTGGTAGCGCGCTTCGTTCGGGACGAAGAGGTCGTCGGTTCGAATCCGGCCACCCCGACCAGGTAAGAGGGCACACCCTATCCGGGTGTGCCCTCTAGTGCTTCCTCAGCACCGGCCGTTACCGCAGGCTCTTCGCCAGGCGCCTGAGCGCGTCGCGGGTGGCGTCCGAGGACGCCTGCGAGTAGATCTCCATCGCGACCGGCACCTCCGAGGAGGTCGACGCGGGCGGGACGGTGCTCGGCACGGTCGACCGTCCTTGCCCTGGGCGCAGCACTGGCAGGTGCGGGCCACCTCGTTGATCCAGGTCTGCACGTCGCGTACCTGGAGCCGGTCGAGCCGCTTCCCGCCGAGGCCGGGGATCACGTACAACCGGAGGAGCGTCTCGTAGGTGGCGCAGGTCAACGGTGCGAGGCTGGGCCGCACGATCTCACGATGCCAATAGGCCAGTTGAAATGCCGCGCGCTATTGCTTCTTATTTGGCTGCCGAGGCAGCGTAAGACGCAATACTTTCTGCTTGAACCCCTGACAGCCACACAGACGATCAAGCGCGTCAGGCTGTTACCGGTGCGAAGACGTGTACCGTCCGAAGTGGCAGCCTGCCGGGGTGGTCGGCGGGGATCTCATTTGACCTGGGAGTGCCGCTGATGCCTCGTCGGCCTATACCTGCTGATCCGTCGATTGGTGATCGTATTCGTGCTCGTCGGGAATTGCGCGGTTGGAGTGTGCGGTACGTGGCGAGTCGGGCGGGAATCTCCCATACTTCGTGGTCGCGGATCGAGCGTGGTCAGCAGCGCACCGACCGGTACATGGTGGTGGATCTGGCGGCGGCTCTTGAGTGTTCGGTGGCGGATCTGACCGGGCAGGCGTATACGCCGGCTGATCGGCAGCTTGATGCGGCTCGCGTCGATGCGGAGCGGGTGTGGCGGGTCATGATGGACACGCCGATGACGAAGCGGTCCGATGCGGCGGCGACCGCGGAGCAGGTGCGCCGTGAGGCGGCGCTCGTGCGTGACCTTTATGGGCGGTGCGATTACGCGGGTGCTCTGCGGCGGCTCACCGATCTGGTGCCAGCGATGCACAGTCTGGCTGATCGGCGGGTGGCGCTGACGGAGATGGTGCCGGTGTATGGCGTGGCGATGGGGTCGCTGCTGAATGTGAGCTTTCCGGCGCACGCATGGCTGGCAGCGGAGCGGTGTGCCGAGGCGGCCGGGTTGCTGGATGATCCGGTGGCGGTCGGGGTCGCGGCTGCGGGATCGGGCGCGGGTGGCGGCCTATTCGGGGGCGTACGGTCCGGCGCGGGCGCTGTGTGACGTCGCGGCTGCTGATCTTGCGGGTAGCGGGGCGGATGGGGCGTTGGACGTGCTCGGGTTCCTGCACCTGGCGCGGGCGCTTCACCTCGGCGGGCTGCGTGACGAGGCCGCTGCGGAGGAGCATCTTGCCGAGGCTGGGCGGATTGCGGCGCACACCGGGGAGACCGAGAGTTGGGATCTCGCCTGGGGGCCACGGAACGTGGCGCTGTGGCTGATGGCGTTCCTGCTCGACACGGGCCGTCCGGAGGCGGCCATAAGAGCGGCAGCAGGTATCGAGTTGGCGGGGCTGCCGGCGGTGCGGCAGGTGTACTTCTGGCTCGACATGGGCCGGGCCGCCGAGGCGGTCGGCCGGGACCGTGATGCCGTACGGATGCTGCTTACTGCGGAGCGGGTCGGCCCGCAGCATGCCCGCTCGTCGGTGTCGGCGCGGGAGGCGGCCCGGTCGTTGCTGCGTAAGGGGACGGCGTCGCCGGAGTTGCGAGGGCTGTGCGAGCGGATGAGCCTGACCGCGCAGTAGTGGTGCGTAAGCGCTCCAACTAGCCTATGCGCTTTCCGTAGCGTCCCGACTACAGCACGCCCGCATATTCATCCCTCTCGGGATCTTTGCAGGCGCGCGGCGGTGCAGCTTGGGCAGGTGTTGCGGGGTTCGGCGCGGGTGCGGTCGGTGTTGCTGGCTGCCGCGTACCGGATCGGTCCTTCGGGTTGTGATGCTGCTGTGGTGGGGGCGGTGTCGTTGTGTGGGGCGTTGGTGGTGCAGGCGGGGTTGGTGGCGGCGCGGTGTGGTGAGGAGCGTGCCAGCGGCGAGTTGTTGGACGAGGCGGCTGAGATGGCGGTGCGGGTGGGGGACGGGTTCGACCTGCATCGGACGGGGTTCGGGCCGACGGCTGTGGAGCTGGCTCGGGTCACCGCTGCGGTCGAGTTGGGTGACGGGTCGGTGGCGGTTGCCCGGCACCGGCAGGCGATCCGCCGGGGCGGGTGGGGGGTGCTGCCGGTCGAGCATCGGGCCGCGTACCTAATCGATGCCGCTCGTGCGTTTCTTCAGGCCGGGGATCCGGCGAACGCGGCGCGGATGCTGCTCAATGCGGAGCGGCTGGCACCGTACGAGATTCGTCGCCGGCCGGTGGGCCGGGAGGTGTTGGCGGAGGTTGCCCGGGATCCGAAGGCTCCGGCGATGATCGCGGAGCTGGCGCTGAGCCTCGGGCTGGTGTGAGCGGTGACCGAGACGGCCCGGTCGCCGGAGTGCTCGCCGACCGCTCGGCCCTGAATGCGTTCTGGGCTGCCCATCGACGGCTCCGCACGGTGCGCGGTGGCCCGATGCCCGGTAGCCTGGGGCGGGTGCGGATCATCGCGGTTCTGGCCGTCTTCATCGTCGTGCTGGCCGCCGTCCTGCTGGTCTCCATGGTCCTGGCGGCCGGCGCCCGACGCCGCCGCCATGCCCTTCAGACGGCCGCCCGCTGGGCGGTACGCCACTACGCCATACCGGGGCGCGGGCACACCGTCGTCGCGGTCGCCCTGACCGACGCGGACGGCCGGATACACAACGAGCACGTGGTCGCGCGCATCCCGGACGGCGCTCAGGACTGGCAGCGCGACTTCATCGCGGCCCGCCAGGAGGCCGAGGAGCGCGCCTTCCACCTCAACAGCGACCGCCCGCCGATCGAGGGCTGAAACCGGGCGCTCACCACCAGCTGGGCCGGTGCGGTCACCAACTGCTGGGCCAGTGCGGTCACCAGCAGCTGCTGGGCCGCTGCGGTCACCACCAGCTGGGGTAGTGCCGCAGCACCCGTTCTGCCGGCTCCGGTGGCTTCGACCGCCGCTCGCGCCACGCGCTGACGATGCCTGGGCCGTACAGCAGGAAGCCGGCACCGATCATGACTGCTGACACCGTCTTGTCCGGCCAGCCGGACCAGAGGCCGATGCCGGCCACGAGCCAGACGAGGACCCCCAGGCCGATCAGCACTGTCCTGAGCCGTGGTCGTCGCATGGCGCCAGCCTAGGGCGGACGCGAAAGGCGGGCCCCCTCGTTAAGAGGGGGCCCTTCCTATGCAAAATCCGTTAACAAGGGCCCCTTCCTTGCACCCTCCTTACACCGTCAGCAGGTGGTGTAGCCCTTGCCCTTCTTCTTCCAGGAGCACTTGTCGATCAGCTTGCCGCTGGCGTTGCGCAGGTAGGCGGTGTCGCCGGTGTTGTTCCAGATGTAGTTGCCCGAGCCCCAGTAGCGGGTGCGGGTGGTGTTGGTCCCCTTGCCGGTACGGATGACCACGCTCTTGCCCTTGGCGAGCTTGAAGTTCCCGGTGAACGTGTAGACGTGGTTGGCCTTGTCGCGCAGCGTCCAGTTCTTCAGATTGATGGTGCGTGCACGCCGGTTGGTCAGCTTCACGTACTCGGCGTTGAGGCTGGCCTTCGAGCGGTTGTCCGCGCCCGGCGAGTCGTAGTAGACCTTCGTGATCTCGATGGCCGGGGTGGCGGCCTGCGCCGGAGCGGCCACCGCCAGCGAACCGCCCACCGCCAGGGTGAACGCAGCCACGATCCCGATGAGTCTTCTCGTCATGCCTGTTACCCCCACTGAAGGCGCCGTGATTCCGGCGCGTCCCCGTCACGCCGACGCGTGACGGAGCGAGGTTAACGACATGGATCGGAAACGTGAACACGTACGCGGTGCACGCCGCCGATTACGGCCACCCGGCCGGAGAACAGCGTCCGGCCGGCCCCGATCCAGCGACCGGTCCGGATGCCTCGGATCGACCCTGGTCCGGGTCGACTGGCCGAAGGTCGCTCCTCGATCACGCCTTCGCCCACCATTGTGACCGAGCGGGTCGGGTCAGAAGCCGCACGTCGGGCCTGCGGTGTGGCTCACCTGAACGGTGTGCGTGACGCAGCCGTTTCCGGTCACCCGGTGCAGCAACAGCGCGGTCGGCTCGGCGAGGAAGTCGACCTGCTCGTCGTTCATGGTCAGGGCGACCTGCCGCCAGGTGCTCGGTGCCACGGTCAGGACCGTACCGGCGAAGGCGGCCGTCACCGGCCGGTGCAGGTGCCCGGCGGCCACGCGTACCACGTGGGGATGCCGGCGGATCACCTCGGCGAGCGCGTCACCGTCGGCGAGCCGGATCGCGTCCATGCCCGGTATGCCTACCTCGACCGGCGGGTGGTGCAGGCAGACCAGCGCCGGCACCTCGGGCCGGGTGGCGAGTACCCGATCGAGCCAGTCGAGTTGCTCGTCGCCGAGCCGCCCGGCGTCCGTGCCGGGCACCAGCGAGTCGAGCACCACAACCGTCGCCCCGGCGTACCCGACCTGGTAGTACGCGGAGAAGCCGGCACCGAGCCACGGTGTGCCGCCGAAGGCGTCAAGCAGTGACTCCCGGTCGTCATGGTTGCCGGTGACCAGGTGCACCGGCAGCGGGAAGCGGCCGAGCACCTCGCGCAGCACGGCGTACTCGTCGGGTCGGCCGTGGTCGGCCAGGTCCCCGGTGATCACCACGCAGTCCGGCCGGGGGTTGAGCGCGAGCACCCGGCCGAGCGCGTGGTGCAGCCCGGCGGCCGGCTCGGCACCGAGCACGCCGGTGGTCAGGTGCGGATCGCTGAGGTGGGCGATGAGCATCGGGCCTCCACTCGACCAGGGATCTCCACGCTAGACCGGCAACCGGCCGGGCGGCATCCACAAGCTGTGGATAGCACATGTGTACGAAGGTCGCCGAACCTGCCGCTGAGTACGCTTGATCAGCGACCCCGGCACCGGCCGGGACCACCCCCGACCTGGAACGACGTGCGAGTGGATCATCAGCGAGTCATCCGTGACAGCACGGCCCGCCTGCCCCTGGCGGCGACCGTCGCCGAGGCGTGCCAGACGACGGTCGACGCCCTCGCCCAGTTCACCCCCGCCACCATCGCCGTCCTGCTGCACGTAAACGATCGGCTCCGGTGTGTCGCCGCCACCGGGTCCTGGCAGGTCTTCGCCACGGTGGCGCCGGACGCCGGGATCGTCGGCCGGGTGCACACCGGGGGCAAGTCGGCCGTCGTGGCGGACGTCACCGCCGACCCCGACCACATCCCGGTACGCCCCGACGTCATCGCCGAGGTGTGCGTACCGGTGCTGGACCCGGCGGGCCGCCCGGTCGGCGTACTCGACCTGCAATGGATCACCCCCGCCGACCTTGCGTGGTGGCGGGCGGTGGCCGAGCGGGTCGCCGCCCGGCTCGGCGCCCGGATCGTGGCCCTCGGCGGCCCGACCGAGAGCCGCAGCGAGAAGCTGCTGCGGCACGCGACGGCGATGACCGCCGCCAGCACCGAACGGGAGCTGCTCTCCGCCGCGATCCGGGCGGCCCGGGACGTGTCCACCCTCGCCGCAGCCGTCCTGGTGCTCTGCGGTCGCAGCGGTCCGCGGCTGGCCACCCCGCCGGTGGCACCCGGCGAGTTGGAGGCCCGGATCCGCGCCGAGCTGACCGAGGCGGGGCCGTCGGCGCTGCGCCGCATCGTCGAGCGGGTCCATCGGTACGGTGCCGGCTACACCCTCGGTGAGGTCGGTCACCCGCCCACCGTCGAACACGAGCCGCTGGTCCGGGCCGGCGTACGCACGCTGGTGGCGGTCCCGGTCGGTCCGGCCGACGGTGGCGCGGTGCTGCTGGTCGCCGACGAACAGCTGCGGCGGCCGGATCCGGCCACGGTCAACCTGATGGAGTTGCTCGCCGGTCAGGCGTGGAGTTGCCTGGACCGGCTGCGCACCCTGGACCGGCTGCGCGAACAGGCCAGCTCCGATCCGCTCACCGGGTTGCGGCACACCGGCCCGTTCGGGCAACGGATCGCCCATGCGACCCCCGGCCGCACCGCGCTGCTGGCGATCGACGTGGACGGCTTCAAGAGCGTCAACGACACGTACGGCCACCAGGCGGGTGACCTGGTGCTTATCGGTCTGGCCCGGGCCCTGGAGGGCGCGCTGCGCCAGGGTGACGAGTTGTACCGGATCGGCGGCGACGAGTTCGTCGCGGTGATCGAGGTGAGCCGGCCCGAGGAGGCCGTCCGGGTCGCCGAGCGGCTCACCGAGGCGGCCCGCCGGATCGGCCGGACGATAAGCGTCGGCGTCGCCCTCCCCCGCCCCGGAGAGTCTCCCGAGCTGACCCTACGCCGCGCCGACCAGGCCCTTTACGCGGTCAAGCGCCAGGGTCGCGACGGCGTCCACCTCTCCGCCGCCTAGCTGAGGTCCTTGGCGAGCAGTTCGGCGATCTGGGCGGCGTTGAGGGCTGCGCCCTTGCGCAGGTTGTCGCCGGTGACGAAGAAGTCAAGCGCACGCGGGTCGTCGAGGGCGCGGCGAATCCGGCCGACCCAGGAGGGATCCGTGCCGACCGCGTCGATGGGCATCGGGAACTCCCCGGCCGCCGGATCGTCGACCACGATCACCCCGGGAGCGTTGCGGAGCACCTCGCGGGCTCCGTCGACGTCGATCTCGGTGGCGAAGACCGCGTGCACCGCGACCGAGTGGCCGGTCAACACCGGCACCCGTACGCAGGTGGCGGAGACCTTGAGGTCGGGCATCCCGAGGATCTTGCGCGACTCGTCGCGCAGCTTCATCTCCTCCGACGACCAGCCGCCGTCGGTCAGCGCGCCGGCCCACGGCACCACGTTGAGCGCCAGCGGGGCGGGGAACGGGCCGAGGTCGTCACCGACCGCCTGCCGCACGTCGCCGGTACGCGAACCGAGCATCCGGTCGCCGGCCACCTTTGTCAGCTGGTTGTGCAGGGTGTCCGCGCCGGCCTGCCCCGCGCCGGAAACCGCCTGGTACGAGGCGAGTACCAGCTCACGCAGGCCGTACTCGTAGTGCAGCGGAGCAACCGCAATGATCATCGCGAGGGTGGTGCAGTTCGCGCTGGCGACGATGCCCCGTGGCCGGTCACCCACCTGCTCGGGATTGATCTCCGGCACCACCAGCGGCACGTCCCGGTCCATCCGGAAGGCGCCGGAGTTGTCCACCACGACCGCGCCCCGGCGTACCGCGACCGGCGCCCAACGCGCGGCGACCTCGTCCGGTACGTCGAACATCGCGACGTCCACCCCGTCGAGCGCCTCCTCGGTAAGCGCCTGGACGGTCAACTCCTCGCCCCGGCACCGCACCTTCCGCCCGACCGACCGCTCGGAGGCCAGCAGGCGAATCTCGCCCCAGACGTTGCGGCGCCCGGTGAGCAGCTCGCACATCACCGCCCCGACGGCTCCCGTCGCCCCGACCACGGCCAGGGTGGGCAGCCTGGCCACGGACGCTACCGCCCCGTTCCCGCGTACACCACGGCTTCGGTGTCACCGCCAAGGTCGAACGCCTCGTGGATGGCGCGGACCGCCGCGTCGAGGTCGGAGTCCCGGCAGACCACGGAGACCCGGATCTCCGAGGTGGAGATCATTTCGATGTTCACCCCGGCCTGGCCCAGCGCCGCGAAGAAACCAGCGGCCACTCCCGGATGCGACCGCATCCCGGCACCGATCAGCGAGACCTTACCGACGTGGTCGTCGTAGAGCAGGCCCTTGAAGTTGACCACTTCCTGGATCTTGCTGAGCGCACTCATCGCGGTGGGGCCGTCGGTCTTCGGCAGGGTGAAGGAGATGTCCGTGCGTCCGGTGCCCTCGGTGGAGACGTTCTGCACGATCATGTCGATGTTGATCTCGGCGTCCGCGACGGTGTCGAAGATCCGTGCCGCAGCGCCCGGCTCGTCGGGCACCCCGACGATCGTGATCTTGGCCTCGCTGCGGTCGTGGGCCACTCCGGTGATCAGTGCCTGCTCCACAGGAAGCTCCTCCATCGATCCGGTGACCATGGTGCCGGTGTTTGTCGAGTATGACGAACGGACGTGGATCGGCAGCCCTGCCCGGCGCGCGTATTCCACGCTGCGCAGGTGCAGCACCTTCGCGCCGCAGGCGGCCAGTTCCAGCATCTCCTCGTAGGTGATCTTCTTGATGTGCCGGGCGTTTGGCACGATGCGCGGGTCGGCGGTGAAAACGCCGTCCACGTCGGTGTAGATCTCGCAGACGTCCGCCTGGAGCGCGGCGGCCAACGCCACGGCGGTGGTGTCAGATCCGCCCCGGCCGAGCGTGGTGACGTCCTTGGTGTCCTGCGAGACACCCTGGAACCCGGCCACGATCACCACGGCACCCTCATCCAGCGCCCCCTTGAGCCGCCCCGGGGTGACGTCGATGATCCGCGCCCTGCCGTGCACCGAGGTGGTGATCACACCCGCCTGCGAGCCGGTGAAGGACCGGGCCTCGTAGCCCAGGTTGTGAATCGCCATGGCGAGCAGTGCCATGGAGATCCGCTCCCCGGCGGTGAGCAGCATGTCCAGTTCCCGGCCGGGCGGCAGCGGACTCACCTGATTGGCCAGGTCGAGCAGCTCATCAGTGGTGTCGCCCATCGCGGAAACCACGACGACCACGTCGTCGCCGGCTTTGCGGGCCGCGACGATCCGTTCGGCCACCCGCTTGATCCGCTCCGCGTTGGCGACGGAGGATCCGCCGTACTTCTGCACCACGAGTGCCACGACGGCGCACTCCCTCCCGGTTGCCCTGAGCGTGCCGACACCGTCGGCACTCAGGCTTGAGCGTGCCGACGCCGCCGGCACCGGGGCCGGCGGCGCGGGTCGGACGACCTCAGGGTATCGGGCCGGTCTGACCGCCGGGTCAGGTGATCCCACGATCCGGCCCGCCCGGCGGCCGAAGGTGGCCCGCGACACGCCGGAAACGTCGGCGTCCGGCGAGGGGTGTCCGGAAGCGGTCCGCAACGCCGAGAATGACCGGGTGTCCGACCACCGTCCCGCCCGGCACTGCCCCGCCCCGCTCGCCCTCGCCGGCGAGGTGCCCACCCGGGTCCCGCACGACCGGGTGCTGCCCACTCGGCTCGCGCACGCCCTGTCCGTAGCGTTCGTGCTCGCGCTGCCCGTGTTCTTCGCCGGCTGCTCCGCCGACCCGCCCGCCGACCCGGCGCCGCCACCGAGCACCGCGCCCCGGCCGGCGGGGCTGGAGGCGGCCCGCGACGAGTTGGCCGCGCTCGCCGCCGCCGCCCAGGATCGGCACCTGGTCGCCCGCTACACCTGGCAGGTCGACCAGGCCACCGCCCGCCTGATCACGGTGACCAGCGCCAACGATGACAGTTGGCGGGTGGACATACCGGGCGGCGCACTCGGCGGCACGGCGGACATCTCGCTCGCCGCGACGGCCGACGGACTGTTCCAGTGTGCGTTGCCCTCGGTGGACCGGCCGCAGCCGGCGAGTTGCGTACGCCTCGGCGACCGGGACGACACCCTGCCGCGCCGGCTCGATCCCCGGGTGCAGCATCCGTTCACCGACTGGTTGGACGTGCTGACCGACCGCCGCGCCCCGCTCTCCGTCTCGCCGGCCATGGCACCGCCCGGGGCGACCGGCTCCTGCTACTCGGTGGAGACCACTGCGGCCTCCATCAACCCGCCGCTGGACGTCGGGATCTACTGCTTCGACGCCGACGGGACCCCGACTGCGGTACGCGCCGCCTTCGGCACGCTGACGTTGGCCGCACCGCCCGAAGCCGCCCCGGCCACGGTGCAGTTGGCCGGGCCGGTGACCGACGGGGAACCGCTCGGCATGACGGCACCGCCGGTGGACCCGTGGGACTCGGGCGCCCCCGCCGACCCGGGAGCTCCCGGCGACGCACGGGCACCGACGGACGGCCAGCCCGGCGGCCCGGAGCCGAGCACCGGAACGCCCTGACCACGTGTTGCGTTACGGGTGTCGTTGCCCACACCCGGCCACCCCGCCGGGCCGGTCAAATCGCCCATACGGGACTGTTTACCCATGACGGACCTCACCCCGCTGCTTGCCTTCCGCTGGAGCCCGCGGTCCTTCGACCCGGGCGCCGAGTTGAGCCGGACCGAAGCGGCGACGCTGCTGGAGGCCGCCCGGTGGGCGCCCTCGATCGACAACCGGCAGCCCTGGCGGTTCGCCCTCGGGCATCGCGACGACGACACCTTCAAACGGATCCTGGTCAACCTGCTCCCCGCCGACCAACGCTGGGCCGGCCGCGCCAGCATGCTGCTGCTCGCCGCGTACGCCCGGACCGGCCACCCGTTCGCGGCGTACGACCTGGGCCAGGCGGTGGCTCACCTGACCGTGCAGGCCACCGCACTCGGACTGCACGTACGCCAACTGACCGACATCGACCACGCCGGCCTGACCGCCGACCTCGACCTGCCCCCCGAGTTGCGACCGTACGTGGTGGTCGCGGTCGGGCAACTGGGCGATCCACTGAGCCTTCCGGCCGACCTGGTGGCCGACGAGACCGCGTTACGCCACCGACGCCCCCTTGCCGAACTCATGCTGAGCTGCGCGGACGCGGGGCAGTGACCGAAGGGCGCGAATTCCGTCTCAAAGTCCGGACCCGGCTTCCCAGAACCCGTCCCATCACGTAGTGTCACTCTGTCATGTGGCAGGCGTACCTTCTCCTTGGTCGCCGCGACGGGGCCTGACGGCCGGCACCTCGTCGCGGAGTTGAACCGCGCCGCCAGCACAGTCCCGGATCCTTCCGCTCGGCATCCGCTGCCGACATCCACTGCTGACGTCACATGACCCAGGAGAACTCCGCCATGGCCCACCCAGCCGGCACCACCGACGTTGCGTCCGATTCCATCGCCCGGCAGCGTCCCAGCCGGATGCCCTTCCGCCGGTACCAGCCGTACCAGCAGCAGTTCCGGATCGACCTGCCGGACCGCACCTGGCCCACCCGCCACGTGACGGCTGCGCCGCGCTGGTGCGCGGTCGACCTGCGCGACGGCAACCAGGCGCTGATCGACCCGATGTCGCCGGAGCGCAAGCGGCGGATGTTCCAGCTCCTGGTCCAGATGGGCTACAAGGAGATCGAGGTCGGTTTCCCGTCGGCCAGCCAGACCGACTTCGACTTCGTCCGGCAGCTGATCGAGCAGGATCTGATCCCCGAGGACGTCACCATCCAGGTGCTGACCCAGTGTCGGGAACATTTGATCGACCGGACCTTCTCCGCGCTGCGCGGGGCGCGTCGGGCGATCGTGCACTTCTACAACTCCACCTCGACGCTACAGCGCCGGGTGGTGTTCGGGCTGGACCGCGACGGCATCACCGACATCGCCACCAGCGGGGCCCGGCTCTGCCAGAAGTACGCCGAGATCCACACCCCGGACACCGAGATCCTTTACGAGTACTCGCCCGAGTCCTACACCGGCACGGAGCTGGAGTACGCGCTTGAGGTCTGCACGAAGGTCATCGAGGTGATCGACCCGACACCGGACCGCAAGCTGATCATCAACCTGCCGGCCACCGTCGAGATGGCCATGCCGAACGTGTACGCCGACTCGATCGAGTGGATGCACCGGCACCTGCCCCGCCGGGACAGCCTGGTGCTCAGCCTGCACCCGCACAACGACCGGGGCACCGGGGTGGCCGCCGCCGAGCTGGGGCTGCTGGCCGGCGCCGACCGGATCGAGGGCTGCCTGTTCGGCAACGGCGAACGCACCGGCAACGTCGACCTGGTCACGCTGGGCCTGAACCTCTTCTCCCAGGGCATCGACCCGATGATCGACTTCTCCGACATCGACGAGATCAAGCGGGCCGTGGAGTACTGCAACCAGCTGCCCGTGCACGAGCGTCACCCGTACGCCGGTGACCTGGTCTACACCGCCTTCTCCGGCTCCCACCAGGACGCCATCAACAAGGGCTTCACCGCGCTCGCCGCCGACGCGGCGGCGGCCGGCGTACCTGTCGACGAGTTCACCTGGGCCGTGCCCTACCTGCCGATCGACCCGAAGGACCTGGGCCGCAGCTACGAGGCGGTGATCCGGGTCAACTCGCAGTCGGGCAAGGGCGGCGTCGCGTACATCATGAAGACCGAGCACCAGCTCGACCTGCCGCGCCGGCTCCAGATCGAGTTCTCCGGGGTGGTGCAGCAGGTCACCGACCACGACGGCGGCGAGGTCGACCCGGCCGCCATGTGGCAGATCTTCGCCCGCCACTACCTGCTCGACCACCAGAGCGACCCGAGGGTCACCCTGGCCGACTACACGATCGGCACCGCCGACGGCAAGGTGGAGATCACCGCACGGGTCGGCGTCTCCGGTCAGCAGCACACCGTCACCGCCATCGGCAACGGTCCCATCGACGCCTACGTCAACGCGCTGGCCGCGACCGGGGTGGCCGTACGCGTGCTCGACTACCACGAGCACGCGCTCTCCTCCGGCGGCGACGCCCAGGCCGCCGCGTACGTCGAGTGCCAGGTCGGTGACCGTACCGTCTGGGGCGTCGGCATGGACGCCAACATCGTCACCGCCTCCATCAAGGCGGTAACCAGCGCCGTGAACCGCGCCGCGGGTTAAGGAAGGGCCCCTTCTTAACGCCTCGTGTATAGCAGGGGCCCCCTTTTAACAGTCCGACTGTTGAACGGGGGCCCCGCTACGTTTTTGTGGTGACCGACGGGCGGGACGGTGCACGAGCAAGGCAGCGGTCGCCGCCCCCACCAGCAGCAGCCCGGCGCACCAGAGCAGGGCACCCCGGTACGCGGTGGTCAGTTCCGCGCGTTGCTCGTACCCGGTGCCGGAGAGCCCGACCAACAGCGGCAGCGCGGCCACCGCCAGCAGGCCACCGACCCGGGAGGCGGCGTTGTTGAAACCGCTCGCCACCCCGGCGAAGCGGTCGGCGACGGCGGCCAGCACGGAGGCGGTCAGCGGCGCCACCACCATGGTCAGCCCGGCTCCGAAGATCGCCACGCCGGGCAACACCGACCAGTACGACGCGCCCGGCCCGACCCCGCGCAGCATCAGCAGACCGGCGGCGGCCAGTACCGGCCCGACGGTCAGCAGCAGCCGTGGCCCGATCTTCGCCGAGAGTGCACCGGCACCGGGCGAGCCGACCAGCAGCAGCACGGTCATCGGCAGCAGGGCCAGCCCGGTGCGGAAGGCCGACCAGCCGACCACGTTCTGGAGATAGACGGCGAAGAAGAAGGTGAACCCGCTGAGTGCGGCGTAGACCAACACGGTGAAGACGTTCAGCACCGAGAACAACCGGCTACCGAAGAGCCCGGTGGGCAGCATCGCGGTCTCGCCACGGCGCCGTTCCACGAACACGAACACCACTGCGGCGAGCACCGCGACCACGGCCGCCAGCACCACCGGCAGCGAGTGCAGGCCCCGGCCGGGGGCGTCGACCAGGGCGTACGTGACACCGGCCAGGGCGAGCGCACCCAGCAACGCACCGGCCACGTCGAAGCGGCGCGCTCCTCGGCCCGCTTCCCGGGTACGGGAGACGGTCTCGTCCCGGCTCTCCGGCACCCAGCGGACGGTGGCCAGCAGCACCAGCCCGGCCAACGGGACGTTCAGGAAGAAGATCCAGCGCCAGGAGAGCGCGTCGATCAGCCAGCCGCCGATGAACGGGCCGAGCGCGGTGGAAACGCCGGAGAGGCCCGACCAGGCGCCGATCGCCTTCGCCCGGTCATCGGGATGGAAGGTGGATTGCAGCAGCGACAGCGAGCCCGGGGTGAGCAGGGCCCCGCCGGCACCCTGGAGGAAGCGTGCCGCCACCAACCAGTCGGTACGCAGGGCCAGCCCGCAGAGCACCGAGGCGACCGTGAACCAGACCACTCCGATCAGGAAGATCCGCCGCCGACCGAACCGGTCGCCGAGCGCCCCGCCGAGCAGCACGAACGCCGCGAGCGTGAGCAGGTAGCCGTTGACCGTCCACTGTAGGCCCGCCACGGACGCGCCGAGGTCGGCACCGAGCCGGGGCAGCGCCACGTTGACCACGGTGGTATCCAGGAACACCATGCCGGATGCGAGTACGGCGGCAGCGAGGGTGCCCCGACCGGCGGCCGTTCCCAGCCGGACCGCGGAGGCTCGTTCGGACATGCCTTCCAATCTGCCGTGCGGCATGTGCCAGACACCGCGAAACGCCGAAACCGCGCCCGGGTACTGTGCGGGATCGCCGTAAGCCCGCAAGCTGGAGAGGTGTCGTCTGTGCGTACCAGATTAGGACCTCGCGCCCTGGGGGCGCTCGCGCTCGTCGCGGCGCTCACCCTCGGCGCGGCCGGGTGTGTGCCGTTGGAGGAGCCGGAGGAACTGCCGAGCAGCAGCGACGGCGGCTCCATCACCCAGATGCTCTCCGAGCTCACCGTGGCCGAAGCCGGCGCCATGCGCGGCTACAGCCGCAGCCGATTCCCGCACTGGCGCAAGACCGGCCAGAACTGCGATGTGCGGGACACCGTGCTGGAGCGCGACGGCAAGGACATCAAGCACTCCGGCTGCAACGTGGTGGGCGGGCGGTGGGAGAGCGTCTACGACGGACGCAGCTTCACCGATCCGTCCAGTGTGGATATCGATCACATGGTGCCGCTCGCCAACGCCTGGCGCTCCGGCGCTGACGAATGGGACGACTCGAAGCGCGGCGATTTCGCCAACGACCTGGACCGGCCGCAGCTCTTCGCGGTTTCCGCCTCCTCCAATCGGGCAAAGGGTGACCAGGATCCGTCCCAGTGGAAACCACCAAACCGGTCATACTGGTGCCAGTATGCCGGCGACTGGGTGGCCGTGAAGCATCACTGGCAGCTGACGGTGACCAGTGCCGAAAAGGCCACGCTTACCGACATGTTGGAGGGCTGCACATGGGAGAGCAAGCCGTAACCGGCTCCGGCGACGCTCCGGCGTCCGAGGGAACGCCGGCGGCTGGCGCAAGCGACGCCGCACCGGCCGCCGGCAGCCCACCAGTCGGGCCGGCCACGGCCGGCATGACCGCGGACGGTGCCCCCGCCGGCGAGGTGGAGGTGCCGGGCGCCGGGATGACTGCCGACGCCGGGGGCGCCACCGGGCCGCAGAGCCGGACCACCGACATCGTGCCGGGGCCGGGCGGGGTGATGACCGACGAGGTCGGGGTGGTGACCGGCGAACTGACGCTGCGCACCGAGTTCGCCGACGGCCAGGTCACCCTCCGCGTGCAGTACAAGGACGCCGACGAGTGGTACGCGGTCACCGGCGGCACCGCGCCGCTGGATGACGCCGCCGGGTTGGACGCGGTGCACAGCATCGCCGTCGGCCTGCTGAACCGTCCCGAGGGCTGAGCGTTCCTGCGCCGCAGATGCGCAGGGCGCTCAGCCCTGTACCGTCCTGCACGTGTTAAAAGGGGGCCCTTCCTCTACCGCAGGCGTTAAGAGGGGGCCCTTCCTTACACGAAGGAGCCGGGTTCGCTGGGGGCGGAGACGACGTCGGGCTCCTCGCCCTCACCCGCCGGGCGGACGATTTCCACCTGCACCTTGTGCGGGCGCAACTCGCCGCTGGCGATCTGCTCGGCGAAGTGGCAGGCGACCCGGCTCTCGCCGATCTCGCGCAGCGCCGGGCGCTCGTCGGCGCAGCGCGTCGGCTGCGCCCACGGACACCGGGTGTGGAAGCGGCAACCGGCCGGCGGGTTGGCCGGCGAGGGCAGATCCCCGGCGAGCAGGATGCGCTCCCGACGGTCCTCCACGTCCGGGTCCGGCACCGGCACCGCCGACATCAGCGCCCGGGTGTACGGGTGCAGCGGCTCGGTGTAGAGCCGGTCGCTCGGCGCCTCCTCGACCAGGCCGCCCAGGTACATCACGCCGACGGTGTCGGAGATGTGCCGGACCACCGCCAGGTCGTGCGCGATCACCAGGTAGGTCAGGCCGAGATTCTGCTGGAGCTCGTCGAGCAGATTGATCACCTGGGCCTGGATCGACACGTCCAGGGCGGAGACCGGTTCGTCGGCGACGATCAGCTCCGGCCCGAGCACCAGCGCACGGGCGATGCCGATGCGCTGTCGCTGGCCGCCGGAGAACTCGTGCGGATAGCGGGAGAGCGCCCAGCGGGGCAGGCCGACCTTGTCCAGCGTCTCGGCGATGATCTTCCGGCGTTCGTCCCGGTTGCCGCCGATGCCGTGCGTGTGCAGGCCCTCGGTGAGGATCGACTCGACGTTCTGCCGCGGGTCGAGGCTGGACATCGGATCCTGGAAGATCATCTGCATCCGCCTGCGCATCGCGCGCAGCTTGCCGGCCGGCAGCGTGGTCAGCTCGACTCCGTCGAAGCTCACCGCACCCGTGGTGGGCGGGGTGAGTTGGAGCAGCGCCCGTCCGAACGTGGACTTGCCGCAGCCCGACTCGCCCACCAGGCCGTACGTCTTGCCGCGGGGAATCTTCAGGTCCACGCCGTCGACCGCCTTGACGTGGCCGACCGTACGGTCGAACAACACGCCCCGCTTGATCGGGAAGTGCACCTTCAGATCGCGTACCTCGACGAGGACGTCGTTCTCGGTCACGGCGTCTCCTCCTCGCTGGGGGCGGGGGCCAGGCCCGGCACGGCCGGCGGATCGTCGGGAACCGCCTGCGCGGGCACGGTGCCCGGCTCGGCCCGTCCCGCCACGGTCTCCCGGATCTCCTCGCCGGGCCGCAGGCCGGGTATGGGAGCCGGGTTGACGCAGCGGTAGCTGCGACCGTCGTGGGCGAGCACCAGTTGCGGCGGCTCGCCCACGCAGGCGTCCACCCGGCGGGTGCAACGCGGCGCGAAGGCACAGCCGTCCGGCCAGGGCAGCAGGTCCCGCACCGAGCCGGGGATGGGGGTGAGCGGCTCACCGCGCCCGGTGTCCAGGCGCGGCACCGAGCCGAGCAACCCGACGGTGTACGGGTGCCTCGGCTCGCGGAACAGCGGGCGCCGCCGTGCCGTCTCGACCACCCGGCCGCCGTAGAGCACGTTGATCGAGTCGCACATCCCGGCCACCACGCCCAGGTCGTGCGTGATCATCACGAGCGCGGTGCCGGAGTCCCGGACCAGGTCCTTCAACAGTTCCAGGATCTGCGCCTGGATGGTGACGTCCAACGCCGTGGTCGGTTCGTCGGCGATCAGCAGTCGGGGCTGGCAGGCCACCGCCATGGCGATCAGGGCGCGCTGGCGCATCCCACCGGAGAGCTGGTGCGGGTACTCCTTGAGCCGGCGCTTCGGGTCGGGAATACCGACCCGGTCGAGCAGTCGGGCCGCCTCCTTCGCCGCCGCGTCGCCCTTCATGCCCCGGTGCCGGGTCAGCACCTCGGTCACCTGGAGGCCGATCGGGACCACCGGGTTGAGCGACGACAACGGGTCCTGGAAGATCATCGCGACGTCCCGGCCCCGGATGTCCCGCCGCGCCCGGTCGTCGAGTTGGAGCAGGTCGGTGCCGTCGAACAGCGCCTTGCCGGCCACCCGCAGGCCGGGCTGCTTCGGCAGCAGCCCCATGATGGCCAGCGAGGTCACCGACTTGCCGCAGCCGGACTCGCCGACCAGGCCGACCACCTCACCGGCGTCCACCGAGAACGACACCCCGTCGACCGCGCGCACGGTGCGCTGACCGCGCCGGGCGAAGGTGACGGAGAGGTCGTCCACTTCGAGCAGTGCCATTACCGACCCTCCGTTCGCGACTGCCGGGCTCGCAGGCGTACTCCTTGCGCTTCACACATGTTGGCGCCTACTTCCGCAGCTTCGGGTCGAGAGCTTCCCGCATCGCCTCGCCGAGCAGCGTGAAGCCCAGTGCGGTGATGATGATCGCGACCGCGGGGTAGATGGCCAGCGCGGGTCGGATGCCGAGCCACGGTTGCGCGTCGGCCAACATCACCCCCCACTCCGGTACGGCCGAGTCGGGGTTACCCAGACCGAGGTACGACAGCGCGGCGGCCTCGATGATCGCGGTGGCCAGCGTCAGCGTGGCCTGCACGATGACCGGGGCGAGCGAGTTCGGCAGCACGTGCGCCAGCGCGATCTTCGACTTGCGTACGCCGAGCGAGGTGGCCGCCAGCACGTAGTCGCTGTTGGACTGGGCGATCATCGAGCCGCGCAGCAGCCGGGCGAAGACCGGCACCGAGACCATACCGACGGCGATCATCACGGTGATCAGGCTTGGCCCGAGCAACGCGGCGATGCTTACCGCGAGCAGCAGGCTCGGCATCGCCAGCAGCATGTCGATGAAGCGCATCAGGGTGCTGTCCACCCAGCGGCCCCACCGGCCGCCGAGACCGGCGGCGGCACCGGCCAAGCCACCGATCAACGCGCCGATCGCCAAACCGATCATGGTGGCCACCACGCCGACCAGCAGGGTCTGCCGGGCTCCGACGATCATCCGGCTGAAGACGTCCCGGCCCTGGTGGTCGTAACCGAGCCAGTGTTCGGCGGAGTGGCCCGGGATCAGACCCTGGCCTACCTTGACGACGCCCTCGCGGATGCCCATGGTGTCCGTCGGTCCGTACGGCACGAGGAACGGTCCGACGATGGCGACCAGTACGAAGATGGACAGGATCACCGCGCCGACGATGGCCGCCGGGTTGCGCCGGAGCCGGCGGAAGGCGTCCTGCCAGAGGCTGACGCCGCGCTCCTCGTCGCGGGCGGCGAGTTCGGCGAGACGGTCGATCTTCTCGCGCTTCTTCCCGCTGATGATCGTCATCGGACCCTCACCCTCGGGTCGATCAGGCTGTAGGAGAGGTCCACGATCAGGTTCACCAGCACGTAGACCACCGCGATGATCATGATGAAGCCCATCAGGACCGGATAGTCGCGCTGACTGATGGAGTCGGCGAGGAAGGCGCCGATGCCGCTGAACGCGAAGACGGTTTCGGTGAGCACCGCGCCGGAGAGCAGACCGCCGGTGAGCAGACCGATCGAGGTCGCCACCGGGAGCATCGCGTTACGCAGCACGTGCCGGCGACGGACCACGTTCTCGGTCAGGCCCTTGGCCTCGGCGGTCCGGACGAAGTCCTCGTTGAGCACCTCCAGCACGCTGGCCCGGGTGATCCGCACGATGATCGCCAACGGGATGCTGGCCAGCGCCAGACCGGGTAGGACGAGATGCCAGAGGGCATCGGCGGCGGCGTCCCACTCCCGGGTCATCAGTCCGTCCAGGACGAAGAAGTTGGTGATCCGGGTGGCGCCGATTGTCGGATCCTGCCGGCCGCTGGACGGGAACCAGCCCAGGTTCTCCGAGAAGATCGCCTTGAGGATGTACGCCAGGAAGAAGACCGGGATGCAGATGCCGATAAGCGAACCGCCGACCGAGAGGTGATCCAGCAGCCGGCCGCGACGGCGGGCGGCGAGGTAACCCAGCGGGATGCCGATGCCGATCGCGATCACCATCGCGGTGATCGTCAGCTCTACGGTGCCGGGGAAGCGCTGGAGGAACTCGGTGGTCACCTCGCGCTTGGTCGAGATCGAGGTGCCCAGGTCGAGCCGGATCATCCGCCGGACGAACCGGCCGTACTGGATCAGAATCGGCTCGTCGAGGCCGAGATTCTGGCGGATCTCGGCCCGCATCTCGGGCGTACCCCGCTCACCGAGGATCGCGGTCTCGGGGCCGCCGGGCAGCCGGCGGAGCCAGATGAACAACAGGATGGAGAGCCCGAACAGCGTGGGTATCAGCTGGAGCAGGCGTCTGACGATGAACCGGATCACGGCGGCCTCGAGGGTGTGCAGGGGATCGCGGGCGGGCGCTGTGGGTAACAGCGCCCGCCCGCGGTCGGTGCGTCAGATCAGGACTTGAACTCGGCGGTGGAGAACCGCTCGTCGGTGAGCGGGCTCGCCTTGACCCCGGTCACGTCCTTGCCGAACACGATTGCCGGCGGCGAGTGCGAGATCGGCACACCGGGCAGGAAGTTCATGATGTCGGCGTTGAGCTCCTTGTAGAGCGCCACCCGGGCCGCCGGGTCCGCAGTGGAGTCCGCCTGCTTGAACTTCTCGAACAGGGCGGCGTTGTTGAAGCCCCACTCGTCCTTCTGCCGGTCGAAGAACGTACCGATGAAGTTGTAGCCGTCGCCGTAGTCGCCGGTCCACCCGAGGAAGTGCAGGTCGTGCTTGTTTCCGGAGGTGGTGGCGTTGAGGTAGTCCGGGCTCCACTTCAGCGGGATCGCCTCGATCTTGATGCCGACCGCCTGGAGGTCCGCCGAGACCAGCTCGAACAGGTCCTTCGGGTTCGGCATGTACGGCCGGGTGACCTCGGTCGGGTAGTGGAACCGCAGGGTCAGGTTCGCCGCACCCGCCTCGGCCAGCAGCGCCTTGGCCTTGTTGACGTCGTACTCGTACTTGGTGACGTCGCCGTTCCAGCCCTCGACGGTGTCCGGGAAGAAGTTCACCGCGACCTGGGCACCCGGGGGCAGCTTCGAGTCGACCAGGGCCTGCCGGTTGATCGCGTGGGCCAGCGCCTGCCGGACCTTCAGGTCGGCCAGCTTCGGGTTCCCCTTCTGGTTGATCGCCAGGTAGAGGATGTTGAAGGCCGGGCGGGTCAGGACGTTGAAGCCCTCGCTCTTGAGCGGCTCGACGTCGGCCGGGCCGACCAGGTCGTAGCCCTGGATGCCGCCGGACCGCAGCTCCTGCTTACGGGCGTTCTCGTCCGAGATGGTCTTGAAGATCAGGGTCTTCAGCTTGGCCTTGTCGCCCCAGTAGTCCTCGTTGCGCTCCAGGGTCAGCGACTTGTTGGGCACGTCCCAGGACTTGAACTTGAACGGACCGGTACCGGTCGGGTGCTCGGTCGCGTACGCGGGGTACTTGATGTCGTCCGCACTACCGCTGACGTTGCTGGCGTCGTACTCCTGGAGCGCCTTGGGGCTGTGGATGGAGAACGACGGCAGCATCAGCGCGGCCGGGATCTTGCTGGATACCCGGGTGAAGGTCAGCGCGACGGTGGTCGGGTCGGTTGCGGTGCAGGACTTGAAGAGGCTCTCCGGCAGGGTGTCGCTCTCGTTGGCAGCGAAGCCACCCATGACGTCCTGCCAGTACGCGGTCACGTCCGGGCTCTGCATCAGGCCCTTGGCGTTGTACCAGCGGTCGAAGTTGGTGCAGACGGCCTCGGCGTTGAAGTCGGTGCCGTCGTGGAACTTCACGCCGGAACGCAGCTTGAACGTCCAGGTCGTACCGGCGGCGTCCGGCTCCCAGGACTCGGCGAGACCGGGGCTGACCTTGGTGCCACCCTCCTCGGGGCGGACCAGCGTCTCGAACACCTGACGGGCCACGCGCAGCGACTCACCGTCGCTGGCGAAACTGGGATCGAGCACCTTCGGGTCTCCGGCGACGCCGAAGACGAGGGTGTCGTTGCTACTACCGCCGGAACCTTCGCGGTCGCTCTCGGCACAGCCTGCTACCGCGAGGGCCGCGGCCGCCACGGCCGCGATAGCGACCTTCGGCCTGGATGCACGCATGGGTGCTTCACCTCGTCCTTGGGGGTACGGACAACGTGGTGACAGGGTCACCGATGGCGGTGACCTTAGCTCCCGTTAGGACCAGCCGGAAACGGTACACAAACCTCTTGGTACCGGATCGTGTCCTTCGCGGCCGGGTCACGTAACACGAGCGGCCAGACCCCTGGACAAAAGGGACCAATAACCCCTACCAATCGATATCATTCTGTTACGTGTATCGACGGGCCCGCGGCACCTCTGTCACACCCAGCGGTCCGCGGGGAGCGGTCGACAGCCACGCCACCGCCCACTTCCGCTACACGGCGCGGCGGCCCTCGAAGGCCCTGCCCAGGGTGATCTCGTCGGCGTACTCCAGGTCGCCGCCGACCGGCAGCCCACTGGCCAACCGGGTCACGGCGATGCCCATCGGCTTGACCATCAACGCGAGGTAGGTGGCGGTCGCCTCGCCCTCGGTGTTCGGATCGGTGGCCAGGATCAGCTCGCGTACCGCGCCACCACCGAGGCGGACCAGCAGCTCCCGGATCCGCAGATTGTCCGGCCCGATGCCCTCCAGCGGATTGATCGCCCCTCCGAGCACGTGGTAGCGCCCGCGGAACTCACCCGTGCGCTCGATCGCGATCACGTCCTTCGGCTCCTCGACCACGCAGAGCACCTCGTCGGTGCGGCGCGGGTCGCGGCAGATCCGGCACTGCTCGGACTCGGCGACGTTGTAACAGCTGGTGCAGAACCGCACCAGCTCCTTGACCTTGCGCAGCGCACCGGCCAACCGGTTCACGTCGGCCGGGTCGGCGGAGAGCACGTGGAAGGCGATCCGCTGGGCGCTCTTCGGACCCACCCCCGGCAGCCGACCCAGCTCGTCGATCAGGTCCTGGATGGCACCCTCGTACATCTGTGGACTCAGAACCCGGGCAGGCCGAGGCTGCCCATCCCGCCCGCGACCGGGCCCATCTTCTGCTCGGTCAGCTCGCGGGCCGCCTCGGTGGCGTTGTGCAGGGCCGCGATGACCAGGTCCTCAAGCGTCTCCACGTCGTCCGGGTCGACGGCCTTCGGGTCGATCTTGATGCTCTTCACGTCGCCGGAACCGGAGACGGTCACGGTGACCAGGCCGCCACCAGCGGTGCCGGTCACCTCGGCCTCGGCCAACTCGGCCTGCGCCTTGGCGATCTGCTGCTGCATCTTCTGCGCCTGCTTCAGCATCTGCTGCATGTTCGGCTGTCCACCAGGCCGCACGCTGACTCCCTCGCTCCGGCTACATAAACCACCGCCCACCCTAACGGCCCTCACCACCCCCACCCCGGCACCCCGCGCCCCGGTTCCCGCACCACGCCTCGCACCCTGCCGATCTCGCACCTTCGGTCGCCGATTCGCCCCAGCTGAGGCATTTACCCCGGCACAAAATGCAAGATCGGCGCGCGGTGAGCCGGTCAGGGTTCGCTGATCTTCTCGGTGGTGGCGAAGGCCGCGCGGAGCAGGCGTACCGCCTGCTCCTCACTCGACTCGCGGGCGGTCTTCTCGTCGATGATCTCGTCCAGCGGCTCGTCGCCGGGATCGAAGCCCTCGTAGGTCGGCGTGGCCGCCGGTGCCGCACCGCCGGGGCGGCCAGCACCGCCGCGCACCGGGCCGTCGAAATCCGGATCGTACGGCGGCTCGCCGGCGAATTCGGAGTCCGCCGTCCGGCGGGCGCCCTGGCCGGTACGCGCACCCCGGCCGGCCGCCGCCGCCCGGGCCGCCGCGATCGCGCTGCTCACCGGCGCGCCCGCGCTGCGACCGTGACCACCTGCGGTGCTCCCGTTGCCGCCGTTGCTGCCTGCACCGCCAGGATGGCCGCCGGCAGCGCCGTTGCTGGCCGCGCCGGACCGTGGCGGAGCGGACGTCGCCGACCCGCCGAGCGGCGGGCCGCCTGCCGGGGCCCCGGTAAGCGGCCCAGTTCGCACCCGCTGGCCGCCCGCCCCGGCGGGTGCGGCAGCCGACGCCGGTGCGGTGCCGGACGATGTCGCGGTGCCGGACGATGTTGCGGTGCCGGACGATGTCGCGGTGCCGGAGGAGGCCGGGGAGTTGCCCGGGTGAGACGTCGCCGACGAACCGCCACCCGTGTCACCGGCCGTGCTGGAACCACCGGGCCGGGCCGGCTCCGGCCAGTCCCCGCTCTCCTCGGCCGAACCCGCACCGCCGGGCCGCGCCGCTTCCGGCCAGTCCGCACCGTCCTGCGCCGTAGCCGAACCACCGGGCCGGGCCGGTTCCGGCCAGCCCTCGTCGTCGTCCGCCGACGCCGAACCACCGGACGCCGCCGCGGCAGCTCCCCCCGCCTGCCGGTCCGCTCCGGACGGGCCGTCGGGCTGCCGGGGCGCGCCGGACCGGTCACCATTCGACGCGGTCGACGCCGGACGGACCGGCACCGGACCAGACCCTGCCCCGGCACGGGAAGCGCCGGACGGCGACCCACCGCGCTCGCCGGCCACCTCGCACCGGATCTGCCAACGTTCGCCCAACTCCTCGTAGAGCGACTCGATCAGCAGGTCGGGTTCGTTCGAGAGGGCCTGCGCGTGGAACGGGTAGCGGAAGGTCAACACCAGTGTCTGGCCGTCGACCTCGCGCACCACGGCCTCGCGGGCCCAGGCGGCCACCTTTTTGCTCTTCCGACCGACCTTGCCGACCACCTCGGGCCAGATCCGGCGTACCGCAGCGGCGTCGAGCGCACCGGGTTTCGCCGCGCCCGGCCGGGGCGGCTCCGGAGTGGCCGGATCGGGCATGACCGCCGACGGCGGCACCGGACGACGCGGCGCCTGCGCCCCGCCCGGGGCACCTGCCGACGCACCGGCCGGGCCAGCAGTCGGCACGCCGCCCGGGGCACCTGCCGACCCACCGACCACGCCCTGACCGCCACCGTTCGCAGCCGCCCCGGACTGGGCGGCGGGTCCGGTCGCAGTCACTCCTCGGGTCGTCGCGGGGCTGGTCGCAGTCACCCTCGGGCAGCGGCACTCGCAGCAGCGGCACGCGCGGCAGCCGCCCCGGACCGGGCACCGGGAGCCGCCGGCTCGCCGGCGGTCGCGGCCGGACTCGCGGCGGCAGCCGCGGGCGGGGCGGCAGGCTGGGTGCGTACGGCCGGGGCGGTGGTGGGCGGCGCGGAGTCGGCGGCGGCCGGCGGCGCGTCGGTGCCGGCGAGGGTGAGCCGGCGTTCCATCCGTTCGAGACGCTGAAGCAGGCCACCGGTGGAGTCGTCGACACCGGGCAGCAGCATCCGGGCACAGATCAGCTCAAGCAGCAGCCGGGGCGCGGTGGTGCCGCGCATCTCCACCAGGCCGTCGTGCACGATGTCGGCGCAACGGGACAGGGTGCCCGGGCCGAGCCGCTCGGCCTGAGCGGTCATCCGCTCGATCTGATCGGCCGGCCCGTCGATCAGGCCCTTGGTCACGGCGTCCGGCACCTGCTGGAGCACGATCAGGTCGCGCAGGCGTTCCAGCAGGTCGGAGGCGAACCGGCGGGGGTCGTGCCCGGCCTCGGCCACCCGATCGACGGTGACGTACGCGGCGGCACCGTCCCCGGCGGCCAGCGCATCGCACATCTCGTCGATAAGCGCCGCGTCGGTGACGCCGAGCAGCGCGGCGGCCCGGGCGTAGCTGACGCCGTCCGGGCCGGCACCGGCGATGAGCTGGTCGAGTACCGAGAGACTGTCCCGGGCGCTGCCACCACCGGCGCGCACGACGAGCGGAAACACCGCCGGCTCGACCTGCACCCCCTCGGCCTGGCAGAGCTGCTCCAGATAGGGCCGCAGCACCTTCGGCGGGATCAGCCGGAACGGATAGTGGTGGGTCCGCGACTTGATGGTGCCGAGGACCTTCTCCGGCTCGGTGGTGGCGAAGATGAACTTGACGTACTCCGGCGGCTCCTCGACCAGCTTGAGCAGGGCGTTGAAGCCGGCCGACGAGACCATGTGCGCCTCGTCGATGACGTAGATCTTGAAGCGGCTGTTGGCCGGCGCGAAGAACGCCTTCTCGCGCAGCTCACGGGCGTCGTCCACGCCACCGTGGCTGGCCGCGTCGATCTCGATGACGTCGATCGAGCCAGCCCCGTCGCCGCTCAGTGAACGACACGAGTCGCAGGTGCCGCAGGGCTCCGGGGTGGGCCCGTGCTCGCAGTTGAGCGAGCGGGCCAGGATGCGGGCGCTTGAGGTCTTGCCGCAGCCACGCGGCCCGGAGAAGAGGTACGCGTGGTTGAGCCGCCCGCTGCGCAGCGCCTGCGACAGCGGCTCGGTGACGTGCTCCTGCCCGATGACCTCGGCGAAGGTACGCGGCCGGTACTTGCGGTAGAGCGCCAGTGCCACGGCGTCCCGCCTCCTCTCAACCGCGCCATTCTCGCCCGGTCAGGCTCCACCTGACCACCCACCCCGCTGGGGGGATGTAAGGAAGGGCACCTTATTAACGCCTGGTGTAGAGGAAGGGCCCCCTATTAACACCCGCAGCCGGCAGCAGCCATCCGCTGCTCGATCCACTCGGGTCGCGGCATGTCGTGCCACCAACCCTGCCGCCCGGAAGCTCCGACCCGCCGCAACTGGAGCACCGAGGGTGGGCCGGTGACCGCCGGAGACAGAAAGGCCCCCCGTGCACCCGGCAGAGCTCGCTTATCCTTGCTGCCTTCCGGCCCTGGGGAGGTTCACGAGATACCGCCGCACGGGAGGTGCCCCCAGCCTACCCGACCCCTCGTGGATCTTCAGGGGGTGGTGGGGTGGGCGTGGCGGCGGCAACCTGTATCCTGGCTCGCGGAGGATTCGCCTAGAGGCCTAGGGCGCACGCTTGGAAAGCGTGTTGGGTTCACACCCTCACGAGTTCGAATCTCGTATCCTCCGCTCGCTTGAGAGCTGGAACACGACAGGGCCGGCCCCATGGGGGACCGGCCCTGACTCGTTCTCTGCGGCTGGACGGTACGCAGACACCCGCTGAGTCTCCTCAGCCAGGCAACTCGTCCCAGGGATCCACGACCGGGATGCCGGTGTTGGTGAAATCCTTCAGGTTGCGGGTCGCAAGGGTGGCCGCCTGGGACCGACAGATGGCGGCGATCTGCGCGTCGAAGCCGTCGATCGGATGACCGGCGTCATCGCGCGCGGCGACGATGTCGGCATAGGCGTTGGCCGCGGCGATGTCGAAGGGGAGCACCTGACGCGGGAAGGCAGCGAAGATCTCGTTGGCCGCTTGGTGCAACGACTCCCGGCGTCGTCCTTCGGGCAGGCGGGCGATGCCATAGCGGATCTCCGCGACAGTGACGGCCGTGGTGTAGAGGCCGTTATCCGAGTTCGCCCGCAGCCATTTGAGCACTGCGTGAGCTGGCTCAGCGCGCATGAGCTCGGAGACGACGTTCGTGTCGAGGACGATCATTCGGCCAGATCCGCCGCTCGCGGCGGGGTGTTCCGCTCTGGTACATCCAGATCTACACCGCCGAGTTGCTGGAACCGCTCGGTGAGCGCACTGAAGAGATCTGCTCGCGGCGCGTCCTCGGCCACGGCGGTGGTCAGGATGGCCCTGATCTCAGCCTCCATCGAGCGACCGTGCCGAGCCGCGCGGAGGCGGAGCTTGTCTTTCACCGAGTCGTCCAGATCCCGGATGCTGAGGGCAGCCATCGCCTCGCCTCCTTCAGCTTGACGCCAATCTGATAGCAATGCTAGCGCAAGCGGTGACCAACAGTCCGCCCGCGCCACTCCGAAGCGCTCACGATCTGGTTTCCGCACCCGTCGCTCCCGTCAGCAGCATCCGGCAGAGCGGCACGATCAAGCATGATCGGTTGACGGTATATAACGGTCACCGTACTATAGGTTCCCATGCAGGAGCCCACCTTTCTGATCCTCACCGCGCTGGCCGCGCAGCCTCTGCACGGCTACGGGGTCATCCGAGCGGTCGACGAACTCTCCGGAGGCGAGGTCAAGCTGCGGCCGGGGACCCTCTACGGGGCCCTTGACCGGCTAACCGAGCAGGGCCTGGTCACCGTCGACCGGGAGGAGGCCGTCGAGGGCCGGCTGCGCCGCTACTACCGGCTCAGCGATCCCGGCGCCGCCGCACTGAAGGCGCAGATCGAGCGGCTGCGCCGGCACGCCACCGCCGCCGAGATCCAACTGGGCAAGCGCCTCGGCGACGCCCTCAGCTTCGGCTCGGCGACCCTCCTGAGCCGGGCGAACACCCCGAGCCGGGCGAACACCCCGAGCCGGGCGAACACCCCGAGCCGGGCGAACACCCCGAGCCGGGCGAACACCCCGAGCCGGGCGAACACCCCGAGCCGGGCGAACACCCCGAGCCGGGCGAACACCCTGAGCCGGGCGAACACCCTGAGCCCCGGCCTGGTGACCGGATGACCGCCGCCTGGTCGGCGGCCTCGGCGGCCGACGGCAGCAGCGCCGACTGGCCGACCGCCGATGGCCGGCTGGAGCGCGGCTACCGGCGGCTGCTGTTCGCCTATCCACGCCGACACCGGCACCGGCACGGCACCGAGTTGGTGACCACGCTGCTGGAGATGGCGGCACCGGGGCAGCGCCACCCCCGCATCGGCGACGCCCTGCACCTGGTCGCCAGCGGCCTGCGGCTGCGATTCCGGCTGCCCGCCGGCCGACCGATGCTGGCCCTCGCCGCGCTGCTCACCGCGCTGACCATGGGCGGCTTCGGTGCCGCCGCCGGCTCCTGGCTGGGCGCCCAGACCTTCGCCGACCTGCCCGACGACGCCGCCATGGCCCGGATCATGCAGCAGGCCGGCGATGAGCGCGGCGGCACGCCACCGCATCGCAGTGCCTCCCCGTGGCATGCGGACAGCATCCATTCGACCGCTTATGGCGTCGGCGGTTGGGACGCCGAGCAGACTCGGCAGCGGTTCGCCGCCGATGGCTGGTCGGTTTCCGGGTTCACACCAGTCTCCGGCAAGAGCGTCACCGGCCACGAGGACGGGACCACCACCGAGACCACGTTGAGTGGAGCGCAGTTCACAGTCGAGTCGGAGGGCCTGCTCGTCAACGTCCGGGGCTACTCCGAGGGCTTCGTCTCGGTCTTCGGCGGGCCGACGCGTACCGCCGCGTTCCTGCCCCTGGTCGTCGTCGGCACGGCCGTCGGGCTGGTGGTCGGCTGGCTGATCGCGGCGGCCGTCGCGTACCGGCTGGTGGCGGCACCGCCCGGACGGCGGGTGACCGCCGCCGGGCTCTGGGGGCTCGCACTGCTGGCGCTGGCGCTGCCGGCGGTCGCGCTCTACGGCAACGTCATGCGGGTGTTCCGCGACGGTAGCGCCGACGACGCGCCCGCGCTTACCGTGCACAGCGCCTTCAACCCGGGCGAGTACTACCCCTTCGGCCCGTCCTGGCTGGTCCTCGGGCTGAGTATCGCCGGGCTCGTGGTCGCCGCCGCCACGGTGCTCGCCGCCCGCCCGGGCGAGCAACCACCGCAACCAGCGGCCGTCGCAGGCTGAGAGCTTCATCGAACGACAACGGGGACGGGGGCCGCCGGCTACGCCGAGCGGCCCCCGGTCGTGCCACCACCCAGGGCACTCTCCGCGAGCCGGTCCGGCACCCTCGACAGTACGCGGGCAGCCTCCTCATCCCCGGACACGCGCCCAGGACACGAAGCGGTCGTACAGCCCCTCCGGCGACGGGCCGTCACCGAGTTGCGCGGCGGCCTCTGCGTACAACGCCGCGAGGTGGAGCAGCAGGGCGGTCCGGTCCTCCCGGTACGGCCCGAGCAGTCGCAGCTTGGCGGCGCTGCACGGCCACGCGGCCCCGCAGTTCCGGCAGCGCCACGTCGGGCGGGACGGCGGATGCTCCTGGCGACGGCGGTTCGTCCGCCCGGAATACGACCGCTGGTTCGACACCAGGTTCACCCCGATCCGTACGCGCGGCGAGCGGGCTGTGCGGTCAGCTCGACAGTCCTCGGTAGTGGATGGGGGCCGCCGTGAGTACTCGCCCGACGGCGGCCCCCGACGTATGACCGCCGGGTCAAAGGAGGATAAACCTCCACCGCTGCTCACCGCCGTCCTGGACGAGTCGGTGCTCCGCCGCCCGGTCGACGGCCCGGCCGTCATGCGCGAACAACTGCGCGCCCTCGCCGATGCCTGCTCCGAGCCGCTCGTTCGGGTACAGGTGGTGCCGTCCACAGTGGGCGCATACGCTGGGCTGAACGGCCCGTTCGTGCTCGCCACCGGCAGCGACAACCGGATCGCGGGCTACCTGGACAACCAACTCCAGGGGCAGGTGGTTAGTGAACCGGCCGAGATCGCGGCGATACTTGCCGCAGGGGAGAACGTGCGCGGCGAGACGCTGTCGCACTGGCAGTCGGTGGACCTGATCAGGGAAGTGGCGGAGTCATGGAGCTGAACGAGATCCAGGAACTGAACGACGCCCAATGGCGCAAGAGCAGCCGCAGCAGCGGCAACGGTGGCAACTGCGTCGAGGTCGCCGGCAACCTGCCCGACGTGGTCGGCGTACGCGATTCGAAGGACCCGACCGGGCCGGTGCTGGCGTTTGCCCCGGCGGCCTGGCGGGCGTTCGTCGCCGGGATCAACAACAGCTGACCACCGTCGTACACATGTTCTATCCACAGGCTGTGGACGCGGAGTGAGTTACCAGCTCAGCGCGATCGTCGCGGACGCCGAGTTGCTCCGCGAGGAGACCCGCGAGCTGGATCATGCCGTCCTCGGCGAGCTGCGGCAGGATTTCGCCCTGCTGCCGGTGACGCCGCAGCTGGTGACGGAGCTGACCGGCAGTCCGCCCGACTACGCGCTCGACGAGCCCGGCCCGGAGCAGCCCTTCACGCTCACCCTCTCCCCCGCCCTCACCGACGTGCTGGCGCGCTGGTCGCAGCGCGGGCCGGTGGCGTACGTCGAGGCGGAGTTCGCCGGTGGTGCCGGACGTCAGGCAGCGGTGGTCTGGCTGGGCGGGGCGCTGGCCTGGGGACCGCGCTTCGACGCGGCACTCGACGGGCCGCGTGCCGACTGGCCGATAAACGCCGCCCTGGTCGAGCTGGGCGCGGAGCCGGGCCGGTGGATCGATCCCTTCGCCGAGCTGGGCCTGCACGTCGAGCGGAGCACCGACGGGTGGCTCGCGCACGGGCGGCGCGGGCTCAGCGCCGACTACTGGGACGAGTTGGCCGACGAATGGGAGGCCCGGCAATAACCTCTTCGCCCCCGTCACGTTGGGGACTGGGGGATTAGATGAAATTGCGACAATTCGGCTTCATCGCCGTACTGCTACTGGCTGCCTCGGCATCGGGCAGCGGACCCATGACACCGGACCGCATCGCCGTCCACGAGCCCGTCGCGTCGGTCACCGTGGTCGGCCTGGACGGTGTCGCCGACGTGGACTTCGGTGACACCGAGAGCGAGCTGACCCGGCGCGGCATCCTGCGTACGGACGTCGACGCCTGCGGTCCCACCCTGGCCGGACACGACATGATCAGCCCGATCTTCATCGAGGGTCGGCTGGTGCTGCTCTGGGCTGGCGACCCGGTCCAGACCCCGGAGGGCGTCACCGCCGGCACACCGGTCGCCGAAGTCCGGGGCAGATATCCGAGGATGCGTAACCTGCGCGCTCCCCACGGGACGTACCGGTTCGACGGCCTGCTCGCCCGCGACGGTGACCGCGCCTACCTCTTCCTGCACGACGGCCACACGGTCCGCAAGATCATCGCTGGTTACGCCAGCTGGGCCCGCCGCCTCTTCCTCGACGGCCACGCCCCCTGCTGACCGGGTAGGCGCGCCCGCAGGGTGCCAGCGGCTGGCCGCGATGGGAAAGCAGGCGCGGGTGGGCATAGGCGAACGACACCAGGAACAGCAGCGATACCATCCCGAGTAGTATGGGACGACTCGCGAGACCGACGACCCCGCAATCTTTGTCCCGGCAGGAAAATAAGGTACGACAGCACGCCAGGCACGGACCCGACCGTGCCATACCGCGCGAGGACCCGGGCATGGATACCGACTGGAAGTCAAGCGTGCTAGTTGTGCAAAGCGTCAAGAGGTTAGCGAGATGATCAGACTTTACCCCCCAGCGAACGACAAGCATCTCGCCCAGATGACACCTGCCGAACTAGCAGAGGTGTACGCCTACCCCATCACCGAATCCGCACCTTATGTGAGAACGAACCTGGTCACCAGCATAAACGGCATAACAACTGTTGATGGATTGTCCGGCGGGCTCAGCTCACCAGACGACCTTACCTTGTTCAAACTGCTACGCGGTCTTGCCGACGTGATACTTGTCGGCGCAGCGACTGCGCGGATGGAAGACTACCGCGGGGCTCGAATACCGAAGGCCGTTCAGAAGGTCCGGCGCGAGCGCGGCCAGCAGCCGGTGCCACCCATCGCCGTCGTGACCGCCCGGGCCGACATAGATCCGGAGTCCCGACTGCTCAAGGACACCTCGGTCCCGCCACTGATTTTTACCACGGACGCCGCGCCGCCGGAACACCTCGACAGGCTTGCGGCAGCAGGCGCCAAAATCACAATTTCTGGCCGGGAGAGCGCCGACCCGCGAAGGGTGCTCCAAGCGCTTGCCGACTCCGATCTGAATCGGGTCCTGTGCGAGGGCGGACCGAATATGCTCGGTCAACTGATCGCCGAGGATGCGATCGACGAATACTGCATCACCGTCTCAACGCGGCTGGTGGGTGGAAGCACAGGTCTTACAGCGGGCCCGGAGACTCCGCCACATAAAATGAATCTCGACTCCATCATCCGTGGTGACGAGGGGCTGTTCTTCAAGTACTCACGGCACTGAGCAGCCATCGGGAGCGCAGAACGTGGTCCCGAGCGGAGCGACGCACGGTGGCCAACTGATTCCTGCTCTGGCCAAGGTCTGCCGCCGTGGCCCACCCTTGCGCTGGCTGGGCCACGGATGGGATTATCGGCGAGCAGCCCACCACAACAGGAATACTGCTACATAGCCGGTCAATCAGCCATATGCGGCAAGTTGGAGGCTTTTGTGGACGACCCCCGTCGACCTTCGCCCGACCATTTGACGCAGCAATGGCTGAGCCAGCTGATGCTCAGCCATTGCGCCGAGCAGGCAATCTACCTGATTTCGCGGCTACGCATTCCTGACCTTGTCGAATCGGGCGTCGACACCATCGAGGCCATGGCTGCCGAGACAAATATTCCCAGCCGTCCACTGCGGACGCTGCTCGACGCTCTGGAGGGTATCGGCATCTTCGCCAGACATACGGACGGTCGCTACATCAACACGCCAGCCTCCGCACTACTAAGCTCCGACTCGCTTTCCGCTGAGGCGGCGCGTGCCCGGTACTACGGTAGTAGCCAGGTCTGGAACGCCTGGACGAGGTTTGACGAGAGCATCCGTTCCGGAAAGCCTGCCTTTGAGTTGGCGAATGGCCGCCCGTTCTACGAGTCGCTACGCGAGGACGACGAACTCCGCGCAGCTTTCAGCACCTACATCGCACGGGTCTCGCAAAAATCCGATGCCGCTGGGGCTCGGAGCCTGGAGCTGGCCGATGCCCGAACCGTCGTGGACGTGGGCGGAGGATACGGCTCGTTTCTCGTACAGCTGCTCCGGGCGAACCCACAGGTCCACGGCGTTCTGTACGATCTCCCCGAGGTGACCGAGGATGCCAAACGGCTCCTCCCGGCCGACCTGGTGGACCGCATCACCGTCGTCGGTGGAGACATGCGGCATTCGGTACCGGCCGGAGCAGACGTCTACGTACTCAAGTCGGTCCTCTGCGACTGGCCCGACGCCGAAGCTGGGAAAGTTCTGCACTCCTGCGCTGCCGCGATGACCGGAGATGCCCGCCTGATCACGATTGAGCGCATTGCCAGCTCGGTGAATGACACCGGTTACGAGCGGCTGATGAATCTACAGATGCTGCTGCTCTTTGGCGGCGGAGGACTGCGCCCCCTCAGCGAGATGCGGGACCTACTGGAGTCGGCGCACCTGAGCCTGACCTCAGCAACCGAGATCACGGGTAACCAGTCGGTCCTGATCTCGCAGCTGGCCCCGCCTCCACCGTCGGGCGCGACGTCTCGCTAGGCGGCCCGCCGCGCCCGACGTCGTAGCACTATGGACCTGAGGAATGTGGCGGTCAACCAAAGCATCAGAATCAGTTCTGCGGCTGCCACCAGTAGCAGCAGAGCCCCGAGGCTGCCTTGTGGAATATCTGCGAGGAACAGGCCCAAGGCGGGCACTGCCGGAAACACGAACGAAGTAAGGAACACCGCGACTTCGCCGACCTGACGCCTGGCAGCCGAGAGGAAGCCCTTTTCGGACTCTTCCCATTCGAGCTGAGCCTCGCCTCGGTTCATGGCCGACCTGAGGTGCGCCCCTATTGCGGAAACCTTGTCGTCATTGATCAGGTACGCCCAGCCGAGAATAAACGTGACCCATGGCAGCAGTAACCATCTCTGCCCTGGTCCTTGCACCTGCACCGCCAGGGTGCTGATGATACCGATAGCGATTATGTTGAGGTTCAGGAACGAGTCACGTTGCTTGATCCTCTCGAGCTGTTCCGCCTTCAGGGCTCCGTACTCGTCAAACTGAGGCGCCATGCTTGGTTTCTCCTCTTCAGCCGGACGACCGACCGGCATGCGGGGTCCAACACCTGTTTCGGGGCGCCCTAGTCAGGGGAACCGCCCGAACCGATCGCCTCCAGCAGACCTGCTATCTCGGAATGCGGAGAACCCCTGAAGCCAGCGTCGAACCCGACCGCAAAAGCTACCCGATCACGAGTCGTTGACGGTTCCCCAAGCTCCTCGGTCAGGTCACGACGCTCGTGGTCTGTGAGGATCTGGTGAACTACCCCGCGAGCACGCCCGGCCGCATGGATCTGCCCGGTCTGAAGTAGCAGAGCCGTGACGTCGTTGAGGTTCTTGGCGGCCGATCGGTGGCGTCCCAAGCGTACGTAAACTGCTGCACTTCGTAAGTAGCGAGCGATGCCTTCCGAGGTCATGCCCAACCGCGTCGCGTTTCGGGCAAGCACCCGATCGATCTCGGCGGGCGCATGGGCATCCTTGAGTAGATCCGCCAGAGCTGCCGCCTCCGAGGCGGTCGAAAGGACCAGGTGCTGATCATTGAGGTCGACTCCGACGTCCATGAGACGTCGAAGAATGCGCCCGAGGCTCCACGAGTCTCCGGTGTTCCGGAACAGGTCGAGTCCGTCCATGTAGAGATCGAGAGCCGAATCGAAGTCTCCCTCGGCGTGACTGACGCCGCCCAGACCTGACTTGCAGATGGCGAGATTCCAGCGATCGTCGGTGGCCGCAGCGATTTGTTGGCCGCGGGTGTAGTGGCTCCGAGCCTCCGCGCGATTGCCTTGAAAGAGGGCAACCAGGCCGAGGTTGCTTGCGGCGTTTGCTGCCAGGTGGGGTTTGCCCGCCGAAGCCGCGATGCCTTCGGCAGCCTGAAGCATGTCGTCCGCAGCTCGTGATCGACCCCGCAACCACGCCAGCAACGCCCTGGTGATCAGCCAGTCGGCTAGCGTCGGGGCATCGATCTGCGGGGCGTCCGGATCCAGTTCGTTGGCCAGCGATTCGCCGGTACGCACGTGATTGCGCACGAACCACAGTCTGCTCAAACCCGAGACCACGCGCATGGCCGCCGCGAGTTTTCCGTTTTCGACAGCCCACTTGTGGGCGGCTACGTGATTCCATACGTCAGCCTCTGCCTCGTCCAGCAGGATATGCTGCTGCGAACCGTAGAGCGGGTCGCGCAACGAGGCGGCAGTTTCCAGGAAGAATTCCGCATGCGCGGAGCGGACCCGGGCGCTGTAAGGTCGGGTTGCCAGCTTCGACAACACGTACTGACGCAGTGGTGCGAGGAGATAGTAGCGAGTCGTCGTGCCGGATGTGTCGGCCCTGACCAGGCTGCGGTCCATCAACACGCGAACGCCCTCGGTGATGCCGACTGCACCTTCTGCATGGGGCACGACCCCGGCAAGAGCGTCCAGCGTCGCGCCGCCAGAAAAGTGGCTTATCTCCTCCAACATACGCAGCTGCGAGGGATCGAGGAGTCGGCAGCTGGATTCGAATGTGCTTTCCAGGGCACCTCGCTGAGTCGCAGCATTCGGGCGGCTCTTCTCGCTGAGGAAGTGTGCCGCAGCGCTCGGATCGCGCAGCAGGTTGAGTATGTCGTGGACGGTGAAGTTGTCGATGTGCGAAGCCACGATCTCGATCGCCAGCGGAATGCAGTCGACAAGTGAGCAGATCTCGGATACCGCAAGTAGCTCGTCTTTGTTCCACTCGCGTCCGGGTGCTATTCGTTTGGCACCGGCCAGGAACAGCATCACCGCCGGCGAACTGGTGCTACTTGCCCGGTGCGCCAACGGCGGTAGCTGCATCACCTGCTCTCCGGGCAGATTGAGGCGCTCGCGGGAGGTGATCAGAAATTTCAGCCGTGGGCATTCCATTAATAGTATGGAAATGAGGTGCGCGCGGCTGGCGACCGACTCGAAGTTGTCCAGCACAACGAGGTCGCGGCGACTGGAGAGAATCTTGACAAGATCTGCGGAGTCCCGCACAGTCGAGCCCTCGATGCCAGAGGCGCGACTGATCTCACCGACCACGTCCTCGACGGTGAAGGTCGAACCGAGATCGACCCACACGACGTTGTCAAAAGCCTTTGGCGGCACCTGGTTGACGTACTCTTTGGCAAGTCTGGTCTTGCCGATGCCGCCCTCCCCCGTGACCGTGACGATCCGCACCTCGCTTCCTGGGGCGAGGGCGTCGACGAGACGAGCCAGCTCGTTCTCTCTCCCCACCAGCGCCGCGCCGCCAAGCATCGGTCTACCGGGATCGGAATCCTGCCTTCGGGCAGCCGGCCTATCTCCCAGCGGACCTTTTATCAGTGCGAGAAGATAGCTCGTCGCGTTGCGCATTGCTGCTTGCCGGTAACGTCCCCCGGACTGCACATCCAGCGTCGACTTGGCCGGGTCGGCCCGATCGGAGATTCCTCGGATCACCAGGGCTCTCGTGGTGGCACCGGTTTCTTCGACAGCTGCCAGGATTCCCGCGCTCTCCATCTCGACGGCGAGGTACTTGCGATTCCGTCGCACGAGTGACGCGGTGAAGGTCAAGGATGCCACGACCACCGGCGCCGACGCGATCGGGCCGTCATGCACCGTTGGCGGCCGGGTGCCGTTCGGAAGCGTAGAGGCTGCGTGCTCCGCCCACTTCGAAACGAGTCCAGGATGGGTGTATGAGAGGTTCCTGGCTGCGTTTATCAAGAGCCGGTTGCACCGGTACACTTCCCCTGCGAAGTGCAGGTCCACGCTGCCCGCGACATCCCCGGCCTTGGCACTTTCGATGTAGTGGTCCACCGTTGTCGCCACCACCACGTCGCCAAGCTCCAGGTCGCTGGCGAGCGCACCGGCAATGCCGATGGAGACAATTATCCGCGGCCTGAAGAGCGCCAGCAGTTTACCCGTCTGGAGGGCCGAGTGGGTCGGACCCATATCGCCCGTTACGACCGCCACACAGGCAGCCAGGCCACCCGCCGACGGCACTTCGAAGCGGTAGTAGATGTCGCCGGTTTCTGAATCGGTGGAGGGACGGAGGTCGACGCCCAACTCGGCCGCAAAGTAGGTCATTTCCTCGCGAAGGGCGATCACGATGCCTACGTCCACCTCGGTCGCAACCACAAGCACCATCCTTTGCCCCGGCGTCGCCTTCGGCAAGATGCTACAGAGGCGGAAAGATTGACGCCCCGCCGCTTCTCTGCGTGCTCGGGAAGGAACCCTGCGAGAACCTGATTCCGGCAACCTCCCCCAAGCGTGGCAGAAAGGTCGAGAGCGGCCTTTCGCCAGAACTGGCGCGGAATGGAAGAAGACCCGGCCGGTCCTTACGGACCAGCCGGGCCTTCTCGCCCTACGAGCGGTGGCGGAGGGATTTGAACCCTCGGAGGGCGTAAACCCTCACACGCTTTCGAGGCGTGCTCCTTAGGCCGCTCGGACACGCCACCGCCGACGAGGGTACAGGACCACCCGTTCGGACGCCGAACCGGTCCCGGCCGGGTCGGCCTGGCAGGATCTCTGCCATGAGTACGCACATCGGCGCGAAGCCGGGCGAGATCGCCGAGCGGGTCCTGATGCCGGGTGACCCCCTGCGGGCCAAGTGGATCGCGGAGACCTACCTCGAGGGCGCGAACTGCTACTCGACGGTCCGGGGGATGCTGGGCTTCACCGGCCGTTGGAACGGGGTCGAGGTCTCCGTGCAGGGCTCCGGGATGGGCATGCCCTCCGCCTCGATCTACGCGCACGAGCTGGTAAACGAGTACGGCGTGACGTCGCTGATCCGGGTCGGCTCGTGCGGGGCGCTGACCGAGGACCTGCAACTGCGGGACGTGATCGCGGCGAGTGGATCGTCCACCGACTCGAACATGAACCGGGTGCGCTTCGACGGGCTGATCGACTATGCCCCGGTCGCCGATTTCGGGCTGCTGCGTACCTCGGTGGAGGTGGCCGAGCGGCGCGGCATCGCGATGCGGGTGGGGCCGATCCTGGCCGCGGACGCCTTCTACACCGACCGGCCGGACCTTTACGACCGGCTGGCCGACTACGGGGTGTTGGCGGTGGAGATGGAGTCGGCCGCGCTCTACACCATCGCTGCCCGGTTCAAGGCCCGCGCGCTGACCCTGTTGACGGTCAGCGACCACATCAAGACCGGCGCGAAGACGACCTCCCAGGAGCGGGAGCAGACCTTCAGCCAGATGGTGGAGATCGCCCTGGACACGATCGTCGCCTGAGGAGTGCCACCTTGGCGTCCCGCCACCGGCCATCGGTGGCGGGACGCCTCACGTTCGACACCCTCGTGACCAGCATCACCCAAACAATAAGAACGAACGGTCGGTCTTTTTTAGTAGGGTCGCGGCATGACCAGCGACGGCCGACTCGCCCGCGGTGCGCGCACCCGCACCGCCGTACTGGATGCCGCCGTGAGTCTGGCCTCCAGCGAGGGTCTCGACGGGCTCTCCCTCGGGCACCTCGCCGACTCCCTCGGCGTGAGCAAGTCCGGCCTCTTCGCGCACTGGCGCTCCAAGGAGGCGCTCCAGCTCGCCACCATCGACCGGGCCGTGGCGCAGTGGCAGGAACGGATCATCGACCCGGCGCTGCGCGCACCCCGAGGGGTACGCCGGATCCGGGCGCTGCACGAGGCCCGGATCGACTTCTACGCCACCCAGGTCCTCCCCGGTGGCTGCTTCTTCGCCACCACCGAGTTCGAGTTCAACGCCCGACCGGGCGCGGTCCGGGATCGCCTGGTCGAGGTCTTCGCCGGCTGGGCCGGTTTCCTGGAACGGCTCGTCGAGCAGGCGATCGAGATCGGTGAGCTGCCCGCCCACACCGACCCGGCGCTGCTCGCGTACGAGATCGACTCATTCGGGATCGCTGCCGCGATGCGCTCCCGGATGTTGGACCCGGACAGCACCTACCGGCTCGCCCGGCACGGCGTGCTGCACCGGCTGCGGGCACTCTGCCCGGATCCGAACCTGCTACCGGAAGGCCCGTCATGAGTCACGCCCTCGCCGAACCCGCCGCCGTCGAGTACGGCCACGTCGAGCACGCCATGGTCCACTTCGACGATCTCGACGCCATGGGGCTCCTGCACAACGCCCGGTACGCGGTGCTGCTGGAGCGGGCGCTCACCGCGTACTGGTCGGAGCGGGGGGTGGCCTACCGCAACGGAGCCGCCACCACGCCCGACGTCTTCCACGCGGTCCGCGAGTTCACCATCACCTACCGGGCACCGATCACCGGCACCGGGCCGGTCGCCGTGCACTTCTGGCTGGAGCACCTGGGCACCAGCAGCGCCGGGTACGCCTTCCGGTTCCACTCGCTCGACGGCACCACCGCGTACGCCGAGGGCCGACGGGCCGTGGTGCGGCTCGATCCGGCCACCCTGCGGCCGGCCCCGTGGACCGCGACGGCACGGGCCGTGGCCAGCACGTTGCTCCGCTCCGCCTGACCGGCTCAGCGGAAGAAGGCGCGCAGGATGGCGGCGGCCTCGGTCTCCAGGACGCCGCCGTACACCTCCGGGCGATGGTTGAGCCGGCGGTCCCGCAGCACGTCCCAGAGCGAGCCGGCCGCGCCCGTCTTCGGCTCCCAGGCGCCGAAGACCACTGTCGAGACCCGGGCCAGCACCAGCGCGCCGGCGCACATGGTGCACGGCTCCAGGGTCACCACCAGGGTGCAGCCGTCCAACCGCCAGCGGCCCGTCCGGTGTGCCGCCCGCCGCAGCGCCAGCACCTCGGCGTGCGCGGTCGGGTCGCCGGTCAGCTCGCGTTCGTTGCGGCCGATCGCCAACTCCGTGCCGTCCGGGCCGTAGAGCACCGCGCCAACCGGCACGTCGTCTGCGTCGCCGTCCCTGCCGGGCACCACATCCGGCAGGTCCGGGCCGGTGACGGCGACCGCCAGGGCCCGGCGCATCCAGAGTTCGTGCCGCTGCCGCCGGCCGGTTCCGCTCGGGTCGGCCAGGCCCTCGTCGGCACCCGGCCCCACCCGGCCGACCGCGCCGGGGGTGGGCTGTCCGGGCCGTACGGTCTCCAGCGCCGGATCGGTCACGTCGGCCGGCTCACCACCGGGCAATGGCGCGGACTCAGACCTCACGCAGTTCCTCGACGTCGTCGACGCAGCCCAACACCTGGCACAGGTCGGCGGTGACGTCGGCCGGCATCATTCCCTCGTGGGTGCAGAGGGCGAGCAGCCGCTGCGCGGGGATGCCCAGATCGGCAAGCAGGTCCGCCTCGCCGACCGGGTCCGCCTCCGGGTCGATGGCGGGCTGTTCGGTGTCGTCGTCACCGGCGGCGACGACCGGACGCGCCTCCTCGGTGTCGTCGAGCCCGGTGACCGAGGTCTTGAGGTCGCCGATCAGCAGGTTGCCCAGCCGGGATTCCTCGGCGAAGGCCGAGTCCGAGCCGAACACCCGCAGGTCCTCCCCCTCGTCGAGGCGCAGGATGACCAGGTAGGTGTCGTCCGCTTCGACGAAGAGCAGGGAGATGTCGGCGTCGGGTGCCACGTCGCGCAGGCGCTCGGCCACCTCGTCGACGTCGGCGGCACCCCGCAGGTTCAGTTCGGCGGCCGTCCAGCCGCCCTTCTCGCGTACGACGGCCGCAGCGAAGTACGACACGGGTCCCCCCAAGTTGCCTTGAGACCAGCTCACACCGGCCCGTTACGCGTGCACGTTAGCCGGTCGGGTCGGCAGTCGACCGGTCAACGCCCCGAAGGGCCGGTCATTGGTGGGGAAAGTATTTGGTGCCGTCAGCCCGCGAGGCGGCGGCGGGTGGCGATCAGCTGGCGCAACCGCTCGGTCCGGGCCCGCTGCGGTCGCTCCCGTTCGCGTACCGCGCGGGCGTCCGCCAGCTGCGCCAGGAGCTGGAGGCGGCGTCGGCTGCGATCGGGGTCGAGCCGCGGAGTGGTCCAGGCCATACCGGGAGAGTGCCGAGTCGCGGCGATCGAGTCAAGATGGGTTTCGGTGCCCACCCGACGACGCAGTGAAGTCACCGCCGGTCGGGTCACCAGAGGGGCCAGTCACCGCTTGTCGCCCAGCGGGTGGCCACCGCGGCGGCGGCGATGCTCCAGCCTCCGGCGGTGACGATCGCGATGCCGGCGGCCACTCCCCGGTCACCGAAGCGGACCAGCACCACGGCCGCCAACCAGGCCAGGCCCCCGGCGAGCAGGGTCCACCAGGCGTAACCGGCGAGACTGCGGCCGAGCAGGCCGAAGAGCACCAGCCAGGCGATGGTGGCGGCTGCCCCGGCGGCGACGCCGGCACCACTGACCTGATGCGGTTCGCGGTAGGTGGGGCGCGGGGGTCGCCCGGAGGGAAAGAGGCCCGACGGGCTGTACGGCTTCATCCCGGTCCGCTCCTCACTCCCCTGGACGGTACTGCTCACCGTAGTACCGACTCTGTCAGGATGGCCGGGTGGTCCCGCTGATGATCGGACGCCGCCCCGCCTATGCGGTGCTGCTGCTCGTACCGCTGCTCGCTGCCGCCGGCTGTGCCGCCGGCAGCGAATCGACCTGGGCCGAGCCGACCCCCGCCGCCAGCCCGACCGTCCCCAGCACGACAAGTGCCGCCCCGGCCGCCACCGGCACCGGCCCGACCAGCCCGGGGCCGGACGCCGCCGACCAGCCGACACCGTCCGCCACCGCGACCCGCACCGGGCTGCCGCACGTCTTTCCGGTACGCGCGAAGAAGGTGGCCTATCACCCGACCCACTCCGCGTACCCGGGGACGGACATTTTCGCCGACTGCGGTGAGCCGTTCGTCGCGGTCACCGACGGCACGATCGGCGAGGTCAGCCGCCGTGACCGGTACGACAAGCAGGGTCCGCAGGGCCCGTACAACGGCGGCCTGTCGGTGTCGGTCCTCGGTGACGACGGCGTGCGTTACTACGGCTCGCACCTGACCGAGGTCGCCGACGGCATCGAACCCGGGACGCGGGTGCGGGCCGGTCAACAGCTCGGCACCGTGGGCCGGACCGGCAACGCCAACAACGTCTGTCACCTGCACTTCGGCATTTCCCCGCCCTGCCTGGGCGAGGACGGCTGGTGGATCCGCCGGGGCGTGGTCTGGCCGGCGCCGTACCTCGACTCCTGGCGCAAGGGCGGCAACCGCGAGCCGGCCGCCAAGGTGGCCGCCTGGCACCGCAAGCACGGCTGTCCGCAGCGGCCTCCGGCGCGCTGACCCCGCCCGCTCGACGTCCCGCGTCATCCGGATTTCATCGCTGGGACACATTGACGACGGTCTGGCCGGTGAACTACCGTCGCGTAACACCTGAGAGAGCGCTCTCTCACCGACTAACCTCACAATCTTGACGAAACGCGCCCCGCCCACCCCGGCCGGACCGGCGCGCACTGGAGGAAAGATGAGACCTCCCGTCCCACACCGCACCCACCACCGACTCCTGGCCGCCACCGCCACCGCGGCCCTCGTCCTCGGCGGCGGGCTCGCCGTCACCATCACCTCGGCGGCGCAGGCCGCGCCGGTCGGTGCCGGCAGCTACACCACCACCCCGGTCGGCCCACTCCCCGGTGGCTGCGGAAACATCGCCACCAACCCCCGGCAGTTCGCCACGGCCGCCGCCCCGCCGGGCCCGGTGCCCACCAACGACTGGTGGTCCTCGCTGCTCTGGAAGCGCCTCAACTGCTCCTTCAGCGAGCCGCTGCACGCGCACCCGGTCGCCTACCAGCCGGTGACCGACGGGCTCGGCTTCTCCGCCACCTCCACCGCCACCATCACCGGCACCGCTACCGGCGTAGGCGAGTTCAAGTACCCCTACGTGGAGGACATCCGGGTCGGGGTGGCCGGTCTCGCTGCCCCGAACGTGCTGGTGGACGACTGGACGGACTGGACCGTCACGCCGTACTGGAGCGACGGGTCACGGAGCCTGCGCGCGACGATCGGCCACGGCCTGCCCTTCACCTACTTCCGCACCACCGGCGGCGACGCGCTGATCAACGTGACCGGCGGCAGCCCCACGGTCTGGTCAAACAGCGGCACCACAGTCGGCTTCACCGTCCGTGGCCACGACTACGTCGCGTACGCCCCGACCGGCGCGACCTGGACCGTCAACGGCGGCCGGATCAGCTCCACCCTCGCCGGGCGGGGCTACTTCTCGGTCGCCCTGCTGCCGGCCACCGCCGACGCCAGCGCCCGCAGCCAACTCGCCAACACCTACCGCACGTACGCGCACGCCCACGTCACCGGCACCCGGGTCGCGTACAGCTACAACCAGTCGACAAGTCGGGTGGAGACCCGCTACGCCTTCACCACCACGCCACGGGAGGGCACCGAGACGCGGACCGTGGTCAGCCTCTACCCGCACCAGTGGAAGTCGCTTACCGGGGCCACCCCGATCGCCCAGACCTACCCGTCGGCGCGGGGCCGGATGAAGGTGCTCACCGGGGTCGCCGAGTTCCGGACCTCGATGCGGTTCCACGGCGTACTGCCCGAGGTGCCGGCGGTCGCCACCGGTGCCGGTGCCGACCTGACCACGCTGCGGCAACACCTCGCGGCAGCGCGGAGCAACCCGATGGACCAACGCGGCAACGACACCTACTGGACCGGCAAGGGGCTCGGCCGGGCGGCGCGGATCGCCGAGATCGCCGACCAGGTCGGCGACACCGAGACCCGGACCGCGGCGCTGAACGCCATCCGGTCCACGCTCACCGACTGGCTCACCGCAGCACCCGGCGAGACCGAGCGGCTGTTCTACTACGACCAGCGGTGGGGCACGCTGATCGGCTACCCCGCCTCGTACGGCTCCGACCAGGAACTCAACGACCACCACTTCCACTACGGCTACTACATCGCCGCCGCCGCGACGCTTGCCAAGTTCGACCCGGCCTGGGCCCGCCAGGACCAGTACGGCGGCATGATCGACCTGCTCATCCGGGACGCGAACAACTACGACCGCAACGACGGCCGCTTCCCGTACCTGCGTGACTTCGACATCTACGCCGGACACGACTGGGCCTCCGGGCACGGCGCCTTCGCCAGCGGCAACAACCAGGAGTCCTCGTCCGAGGGGATGAACTTCGCCAACGCCCTGATCCAGTGGGGCCAGGCCACCGGGAACACGGCCGTGCGGGACGCCGGCATCTTCATCTACACCACCCAGGCGGCGGCGATCCACGAGTACTGGTTCGACGTCAACGACGAGAACTTCCCCGCCGCCTTCGGGCACAACAACGTGGGCATGGTCTGGGGCGACGGCGGAGCGTACGCCACCTGGTTCAGCGCCGAACCGGAGATGATCCAGGGCATCAACCTGCTGCCGATCACCGGCGGTCACCTCTACCTGGGCTACCACCCGAACTACAACTCGCTCAAGTACGCCGAACTGGTGCGCAACAACGGCGGCGAACCGACGGTGTGGCAGGACATGCACTGGCAGTTCCTGGCCCTCGGCGACGCCGACGCCGCACTGGCCAAGCTGCGCGCCAACCCCGGCTACACCCCGGAGGAGGGTGAGAGCCGGGCACACACCTTCCACTGGATCCGCAACCTGGCCGCGCTGGGCCGGGTGGACACCGGGGTCACCGCCGACCACCCGATGGCCGCCGTGTTCAACCGCAACGGCTCCCGGACGTACGTGGCCAGCAACATCTCCGCCACTCCGCTGACCGTACGCTTCTCCGACGGAACGCAGCTCTCGGTAGCGCCGGGGCGTACCACGACCAGCGGTGCGCACAGTTGGAGCGGGGGCAGCGGCGGCGGGGGCGTCTCGCCGAGCCCGACGCCCACCGTCACGCCCACGCCCACGCCGACGGCCACGCCCACCCCCACCCCGACGCCGACCGGTCCGCCGTCCGGATCGCCGGTGCGTTACCTGCTGTCGGGCGGCGGCCTGGGTGCCGCCGGCACCGCCGGCACCGCCACCGTCACCAGTGCCGGGGGCGCCAACTACGACGGCACGCCGCGTAACCCGGTGGTCTTCACCGCGACCGGGCTGAACCTGAACCACACCGGCGGGCAGACCGCATTCGACCTGTTCCTGGACGCCGGCACGGCGGTCGGCAACGGCGTACAGGCCCGCATCTCGTACGACCTGACCGGCGACGGGTCCTGGGAACGGGTGGAGACGTACCGCTACTTCGCCACCGATCCGGTTGCCGGCTGGGAGAACTACACCCAGGCGGCCGGGCTGCACTCAAGCACCGGAGCCCTCGGCAACCTGCGCGGCGGCACCGTCCGGGTGGAGGTCTGGTCCGCCATCGGCAACAACCCCAGCACCATCGGCGTCGGCAACCGCTCGGTCGTCCGGCTGCCGTACAGCTGATCCGTACCCCGGTGGGCGGCCCGTCGCCCGCCTGTTCCACCCATCCCGCGCCGCCGGTCGTCTGCCGACCGGCGGCGCGGGCGCGTAGGTTGCAGGACATGAGCCGCGACCCCATCGCCGACCTGCGCCGGATCGCCTTCCTGCTCGAACGGGCGAACGAGGCCACCTACCGGGTCCGGGCCTTCCGGTCGGCGGCGAACGCGCTGGCCGCGCTGCCGGCGAAGGAGGTGGCGGAACGGGCCCGCGCCGGCAGCCTGACCGAACTGGCCGGGGTCGGCGACGTCACCGCCCGCTGCGTGGCCGAGTCGCTGGCCGGTGAGGAACCGGTCTACCTGCGCCGGCTGCTCGCCACCGAGGGCAGCGATCTGGACGCCGAGGCCACCAAGCTGCGTACCGCCCTGCGGGGCGACTGCCACACCCACTCGGACTGGTCCGACGGCGGTTCACCGATCGAGGAGATGGCGCTGGCCGCCGTCGAGCTGGGCCACGAATACCTGGTGCTCACCGACCACTCGCCCCGGCTCAAAGTGGCCCGAGGGCTCACCGCCGACCGGCTCCGCCGGCAACTCGACCACGTGGCCCGGCTGAACGAGGCGCTGCCGGAGGGGTTCCGGATCCTCACCGGCATCGAGGTGGACATCCTCGCCGACGGTTCGCTCGACCAGGAGGAGGAGCTGCTGGCCCGGCTGGACGTGGTGGTCGGATCGGTGCACAGCGGCCTGGGCGACGACCGGGCGAAGATGACCCGCCGGATGCTGACCGCGATCGCCAACCCGCACCTGGACATCCTCGGCCACTGCACCGGCCGGATGGTGTCGTCCCGGCCGGCCGGGGTGACCGGGCCGGGCGACCGGGGGCACCGCGCGCGGACCCGGGCCGAGAGCGACTTCGACGCCGACGCGGTCTTCGCCGCCTGCGTCGAGCACGACACCGCCGTGGAGATCAACTCACGCCCGGAGCGGCAGGATCCGCCGAAGCGGCTGATCCGGCGGGCGTTGGAGGCCGGCTGCCGCTTCGCCATCAACACCGACGCGCACGCCCCCGGGCAGCTCGACTGGCAGCGCTTCGGCTGCGAACGCGCGGCCCTGTGCGGCGTACCCGCCGACCGGGTGGTGAACACCTGGACCGCCGACGACCTGCTCGCCTGGACTCACCGCCGCTGATCCACTCCGTCCCGCCGAAGTGGCGGCGTCCGGCCGGGGCGGTTACCGCGATTCCGCCGAAACGGCGAGCAGCTCAGCGGGTGCCGGGGCGGGCTGTCGGCGGCGGCCGATCAGACCCTGCGAGACGGCCACGCCGAGCAGCACGATCAGCGCGCCGACCGGTTGGTGCCAGGTGAGCCGCTCGCCGAGCACGAGGGCGCCGATCAGCATCGCGAAGACCGGGATCAGGTAGGTCACCGTGGCCGCGGTGCTCGCGCCCACGATCCGGATGTTGCGCAGGTGGATGACGAAGGCCAGCCCGGTGCCGAGCGCACCCAGCGCCAGCACGGCGGAGAGCACCCGAGGTGACAGGTCGGTCGGCACCGGCGGCGCACCGGCCGCCAGCGGCGCCACGATGGCGAGTTGGACCGTCGCGACCACCAGCTGCGCGGCCGACAGCGACAGCCCGGACAGCTCGCTGCCCGCGATGAACTTCTTCTGGTACGGGATGGCGAGGCCGTAGCAGGCCGCCGCGCCGAAGCACATCAGCTGACCGACGAAGTGGCTGCCGCCGACGCCCTGCCAGACGCCGAGCACCACAAGCACACCGGTGAAGCCGAGCAGCAGCCCGACGGCGCTGCGTACGGTCAGTCGCTCGGTGCGGAAGACCAGCACCGCCAGCGGCAGGACCACCAACGGGGTGGTGGCGTTCCAGATGCCGGCGAGCATCGACTCGACCCGCTGCTCGCCGTAGCCGAACAGGGTGAACGGCAGGGCCACCCCGAAGGCGGCGATCACGGTGAGGTGGCCCCACACGCGCGGCTCCCGGGGCAGCCGGTCCCGCAGCGCGACGAGCACCACCAGCAGGGTCAGCGCGCCGGCGCCGACCCGGTAGCCGGTGAGGTGCAGCGGGTGCAGCTCGGCCAACCCGACCTTGATGAACAGAAAGCTGGAGCCCCAGATCGCGGCCAACGCGACAAAGCCGGGCAACCAGCTGCGCAGCGCCGGCCGGTCAGGGGTGAAGGGGGCGGTCACCCCTGACACTCTTCCCCCGAGGTACGACATTGTCGTGCGGTTTTCGGCCACCGTGTCGCGCACCACAGAAACCACCTACATTTGTAGGGCGTTGACCGGCCGAGGAGGTGTACACCATGGCGATGCCGATGCGCTTCGACCCGCTCGTCGATCTCGACGGCATGTGGACGACCCAGCTCGCCGACCGCTACCTCCCGTTACCCGAGGCACCAGATGCGCGCTACGAGTGCATCGACGGGAGGTTGGTCATGACGCCCGCCGAGGTCGGCACGAACAGCTACGGCGAGATCGAGCTCGCCCATCTTCTGAAGCCCGCCGCCAGGGCACACGGCTGCTACGTGTTCGGTCAGGTGAATCTGACCTTCTCCCCGCAGCGCTGGATCCAGCCGGACGTCACCGTCCTGCACACCCTGCCGAAGACCGACGAGGAGGACCGCTGGATCCCGGCGCACCTCTGCACCATGGCGATCGAGTTCGTCTCGCCCGGCAGCCGGCGGCAGGACTTCGTCGACAAGCCGATGCGCTGCGCCGAGGGGCGGGTGCCGTACTTCATGCGGGTGGAGATCTCCCGTCGCCTGCGGCACGCCGCAGTGGAGCTGTTCACCCTCGGCAAGTTCGGCGGCTACGACACGCTCGCCCAGGCGGTGAGTGGGCATCGGCTGCGCGCCGACGAGCCGTTCCCGATCGACTTCGACCCGGCCGACCTGTTGCCCTGACCCGGAATGGCGGCAGCGTCGGCCCAGCGGCCTCGCGTAGGGTTCGCGGCGTGGGACGAATCGACGACATCGCGAACCGCTACGTGGCCGACTGGGCGGCGCTGAGCCCCACCGGCGCCACGTACGTCGGCATCTCCGGCTACGACGACCAGCTGGACGACCTGTCGCCCGAGGGGTACGCGGCACAGGCCGAGCTGACCCGCCGCGCGCTTGCCGATCTCGACGCCACGGAGCCGGAGACGGCGGCCGAGCACACCGCCCGGGACGCGATGCAGGAGCGACTCGGCCTGGAACTCGCCCGCTACGAGGCCGGCGAGACGACAAGCGAGGTAAGCGTCATCACCAGCGGGCTGCACTCGATCCGGATGGTCTTCGACCTGATGCCGACCGAGGGCGAGCAGGCGCAGGCCAACATCGCCACCCGGCTGGGCCTCATCCCCGCCGCGCTGGAGGGCTACAAGACGACGCTGCGCGAGGCGGCAGCCGCCGGGTCGGTGAGCGCGCGGGCGCAGCTGATCGAGGTCGCCAAGCAGTGCGACGCCTGGGTCGACCCGGACGGCGACAACGTGTTCCACGGGCTGGCCGAGCGGCTGGGCGCCGATGGCGCCCTCGGTGCCCAGCTGCGCCAGGGCGCGGCGGCGGCGACCGCGGCGACCGCCGAGTTCGGGCAGTTCCTGCGCACCGAACTGGCCCCGCGTGGCCGGGACAAGCAGGCCGCCGGTCGGGAACGCTACGAGCTGGCCTCACAGTATTTCCTCGGCGCCCGCATCGACCTCGACGAGACGTACGCCTGGGCCTTCGCCGAGCTGGCCCGGCTGGAGGCCGACATGCGGACGGTGTCGGCGGAGATCGCCGGCCCCGGCGCCACAATCGACGAGGCGGTCGCGGCGCTGGACGCCGATCCGGCCCGCACCATCCAGGGCAAGGAGGCCTTCCGCGACTGGATGCAGGCGCTTGCCGATCAGGCGATAAGCGACCTGCACGGCACCCACTTCGACATTCCGGAGCAGGTCCGCCGGATCGAGTGCATGCTCGCGCCGACAAGCGACGGCGGCATCTACTACACCGGTCCCAGCGAGGACTTCGCCCGGCCGGGCCGGATGTGGTGGGCGGTGCCGCAGGGGCTCACCGACTTCTCCACCTGGCGGGAGGTGACCACCGTCTACCACGAGGGGGTCCCCGGGCATCACCTCCAGATCGGGCAGACGGCGGTCCGGGCCGAGTTGCTCAACCGGTGGCGGCGGCTGCTCTGCTGGGTCTCCGGACACGGCGAGGGCTGGGCGCTCTACGCCGAGCGACTGATGGACGAGTTGGGCTACCTGGAGGATCCGGGAGACAAACTCGGCATGCTCGACGGCCAGGCGTTGCGGGCCGCCCGCGTGATCGTCGACATCGGCATGCACCTGGAGCTGGAGATCCCCAAGGACAACCCGTTCGACTTCCACCCCGGTGAGCGCTGGACCCCGGAGTTGGGTTGGGAGTTCCTCCGGGCGCACTGCCGAGTGCCGGACGAGGTGCTGCGCTTCGAACTGAACCGCTACCTGGGCTGGCCGGGCCAGGCACCGTCGTACAAGGTGGGCGAGCGGATCTGGTTGCAGGCCCGGGAGGACGCCAAGGCCCGCAAGGGCGCGGATTTCGACCTGCGGGAGTTCCATCGGCAGGCGCTCGACCTGGGTGCGCTCGGCCTCGACCCGCTCCGCCGGGCGCTGGCCCGCCTCTGAACGATCGGGGGTGTCGGCGGGCGGTGCGCTGCCCTACTGTTTGCCGGTGAGCTTGAACGACGTGCGCCGCGACTGGACCACCCTGGGTGCCGAGGACCCGCTCTGGGCCGTGCTGATCCGGCCCGGCAAGCGTGGCGGCCGGTGGGACGTGGACGAGTTCCTGGCCACGGGCCGGGCCGACGTCGCGGAGACCGTCGGCTGGCTCGACCGGCTCGGCCTGCCCACCCGGTGGGATCGGGTGCTCGACTTCGGCTGCGGAGCCGGGCGACTCTCCCAGGCGCTCACCGCCCACGCCGGGCAGGTCGTCGCGGTGGACATCGCCCCGTCCATGCTCGAGGCCGCGCGCCGACTCGATCGCACCGACGGCCAGATCGAATTCGTCCTGAACGACGCACCCGACCTGAGCCGATTCCCCGACGGGCACTTCGACCTGGTCTACAGCGCCCTGGTGCTCCAGCACCTGCCCCGACCGGCAGTCGACCGCTACCTGGCCGAGTTCCTCCGCGTCCTGCGCCCGGGCGGGGTGGCCGTGGTGGGCCTACCCACCGAGGTGGCCCCCACCGTCAAGGGCCTGATCTGGCGATTCGCGCCGTTCCGGCTGATCAGCTGGGCTCAGCGCCGGATCCTCAACTACCCGGCGGCGATGCGGATGACCCCGGTACCGCACGCCGACATGGAGCGGCTGGTCGCCACGCACGGCGGGGAGATCGTCGACCGGCAGGCGGACCTGCCGTACACGCCGGACTGGCGATGCAGCCGGTACGCCCTACGCCGCCGCTAGCTGCTGCTCCCACCCGACGACGACAACGACAAGGACCGAGGGGCGGGCCCCTCGGTCCTTGTCGTCAGTTCAGGCGGTGACTACTTCTCGGCCTCGTCGCGCGCGTGCCGGGGACCCGGCACCGTCGGCTCCGACTTCCAGTTGGTCGAGGCGGGCGGAATCTCGTCGGACAGCGGCCCGCCCGGCCGCTCGTCGTCCCGCACCGCCGGCTGGTCGACCCGGGTCACCGCCGGGTCGGCGGCCGGCGTCGCAGCGGCCGGCGTCTTGGCGGCGGGCGTCGCAGCGGCCGGCGTCGCAGCGGCGGGCGTCGCCGTGCGGTTGCGGGAGACCAGCAGTGCCACGACGATAAGCGCCAGGCCGAGCACGGCGAGCCCGATCGGCGCGTACACACCGAGCAGGGTGAGCTGGGAACGGCTCTCCTTGGCCCGATCCACCGAGGACGCCACCGTGTCGTCGTTGTAGATGAAGTCCGCGTCGAGCAACGTCACCGGGGTGCCCGCGTTCGGCACCAGCACCTTCTTCTGCTGCTCGCGTACCTTGACGTAGGCACCGGTGACCGGGTCGACCCAGACCGTACGGGTGTTGCTGTAGACGACCTCACCCGAGGTCGCACCCGGAGCGAGCACACCGAGCAGGAGGCCGACCCGATCGGCCGGCAGACCCAGTTTCTCGTCGGTGATGACCTGCTCGTACCGGTACGCCTCAAGGCCGTTGATGTCCTCGGCGCCCTGGTACTCGGCCGGCCGCGTCTGCCGCAGATCCCGGTCGAAGACCTCGTAGTTGTCCTGCGCCGAGTTGAACGGGAACTTGTAGACCTGGCCCGCGAAGGAGATCTTCTCCCGGTTGCCGCCGCTCTCGTCGAGGTACTGCTCGTTCCAGTCGACCGCCGCGCCGGAGACCCGGTCCAGCGCCAGTTCCGCGCCGTACGCCGAGATCAGCGCCTTGGTGTCCGTCCGCTCGACGGTCTGACCAACCTGCCAGACCACCGCATCGCCGGCGAGGTCACCGCTGAGCGCAGCGGTCTTGGCGCGTTCCGGCGTGACCTGGATCGTCGACTTCAGGTCGGCCTGGTGGATCCCGACGCCGGTGTCGGCGATCTGGAGGAACGTCGCCCCCTTCGCCTCGGCGACCGACGTCGACGGCGCAAGGTCGTAGGGCAGCTTGGTCATTGCCGGTTTGACGACGAACACCAGCCCAGCGGCCAACGCCAGGAGCAGGACGCCACCGCCGAACAGCACGGCACCCACGGCGCGGTGCTTCATGTTTCCTCCCTGAGGAGCTAATTTTCGCCGGTATCAATCAGTGAGATGGCCGCGAGGTTACTACCTAGTCACATAGCACCGCGACCCCCGGTCAGCTCTGATTTCTTCGCCGCGCCGGGTTGTCGTCGTCCGGTACGGCGCAGTACCAGCACGAAGTTCCAGGACGCCACCTCCCGGACACCGGGCACCCGGATCACCCACCGCGCCCACCAGGGGTGGTAACGCGGCAGCATGTCCACCATCTCGACGTCGCCGTTGCCCCGCGCCCAGCGCAACGTGTCGGCGATCGAGACCGGGAAGAGCGTCTCGCCGAAGCGGTTCTTGGGCGGGCGTCCGTTGCGCCGCTCGAAGCGGCGGCGGGCCCGGTTGCCGCCGAGGTAGTGCCAGGGCGCCGTCTCGTGCCCACCCCACGGCGACAGCCACGGGGTGTACGACACGAAGAGCAACCCGCCCGGCCGGGTCACCCGGACCATCTCGTCGAGCATCCGGGGCGGCTCGGCGACGTGCTCCACGACGTTCGACGAGAAGGTCACGTCCACACTGGCGGTCCGCACCGGCAACGCGGTGCCGCTGCCGCGCAGCATGCCCGCCACCGACTCGCCGGCCGCGGAGAAGTCACCGACGTCCGGGTCGAGCCCGACGTAGCGGGCACCGGCCGCCCGGAAGGCCGTGGCGAAGTATCCCGGCCCGCCGCCGACGTCGAGCACGGTCCGGCCGGCCAGGTCGGTGTAGCCGGAGACTTGGCGGACCGAGTCGGTCGCCAACAGTCCGTAGAAGTGATCCGGGTCGGTCTGCTCGACCAGGAACGCCCGGAACAGGTCGACCGAGCGGCGTAGCGTGGCGAAACGACGTCGCGCCGCCCGCTGCCTCCGGTCCTCCGCTGCTGTCACCGTGCCACCGTCCCGTCGTCGTCCTCAGCCCGGTCTTGAGCCACCTCCGCCGCCTCGCCTGGTGTGCTCGGCGTCACATCATCCGGGATGGCCGGGTCGGGCCGTGCACCGGGGACGGGCACCACCGCGGCGACGACCGCACCGATCGCGATCAACATGGCCGCCTGCGTCCAGGAGACGTACGCCCACTCCTGCCCATGGCCCCGCAGGCGTCCGGCCACCGCGACCGCCGTGGCCACCGTCAGCCCAGCCAGCACCACCACCGGAAGCGCCCGCACGGCCAACTGCCGCAGCAGCATCGCGGCCAGCACGATCGCCACCGGCAGGACGCCACCCAACGCGGCGAGCAGGACCACCAACAGGGCACCGATGGCCCACGCCGACGCCTCCGCCGGGATCGCTCCTGCCCCGCTGGCGTCCACCGGCACCCGGCGGCGCGCCGGCCAGGCGGCCAGCACCAGCACTCCGAGCGCGGTCAACGCGCCTGCCGCCAGCCCACCCCGGTACGACCGGTCGGGCTCGAAGACCAGCCGAACCTCGCCGCCGGCACCGGCCGGCAGCACCCACGCCTGCTGCCAGCCGTCCACCCGGGCGGCGGTCAGCGGTGCACCGTCCAGGGTGGCCGCCCAGCCGGCGTTCGCGTTCTCCGGCACCACAAGCAACGCCTGCTCGCCATCGGCGACCCGAACCGTCCGCTCGGTGGGCGCCCAGTCCAGCACGGTGACCTCGCGGTGCCGGGGTGCGGCGGAACCGTGGTCGTCGGCCGGTCGCAGGGCCGCGTCCCGCACCAGGAAGCCCGCCGACGGGGTGGTCGCCAACCGGTGGCCGCCGGCCGGCAGTTCCAGCACCGCGCCGTCCTCGCCGCAGACCCGCAGCGGCACCGGCCGCCCGGCCAGCACGTCGCCCAGGGTGGCGTCGACCGAGGTGTCGTAGCGGAATCCGCCAAGTTCGACCACCGGCCCGTCGCCACACCGTTCGACCACCCGGGTCGCGGCGTCGATCGGGTTCGACAGCTCGGCAAGCGCGGGAATCTCCACCTCGGCGATGCCCGCGGTGGCGGGCCAGCCATTACCCCGCAGGTCGGCCAGCCGGTGCCGGGTCTCCAGCACGACGATCTCGATTCGGTCGGTACGCACCGGGGGGAACGTGACCGTCCCGTCGCTGTCCACCGGCACGGTCACCGCGCGCCCCGGCGTACGGATCTCGACCCGCTCGGGCAGGGAGCCGACCGGTAGTTCGGCGGCTCGCAGTCGTACCCGGTCGAGGCGCTGCCGGCCCGACCAGCTCAACCCCAGGGTGGGACGCAGGTCTCCGGTGCCGGCCAACCACGCCGTGTCCGGGTCACCGTCGACCGCCGCGTACGCGGCCACCGCCGGATCCCCGGCCAGGTGTGACGAGGCGGTCGCCGTCACGTCCGGGCCGGACAGCGTCAGCCCGCCGCCGGGTCGGGCCACCGCGCGAAGCTCCATCCGGTACGTGCCGGCGGCCGGATTGTGGAACAGCCGGTCCAACCCCAGCGGCTCCTCGCCGACCCGGGCCAGGAACCGGTCGCAGCGAATCGCCGAGTCGTCGACTCCGGTGTCGGCTGCCGTGTCCCGGGCGGCGCCGGAGGCCGAGGCCGGATAGCACGCCGGCCGGTCGGTGGGCCCTCGGCTGAACACCCAACTGACCGGCCCGGACAGCTCTCGCGGCAGGTCGGTCGGGGCCCGCAGGGTACGTCGCGGCTCGGTTTCCGGGATGGCCAGTTCCCGGATGCCGACACCTCCGTTGAGCTGGCCGTCGGCCACCGCCAGCACGGTCACCCGGATCCGGCTGGTCGGCCCGGGCAGGGTGTAGTACGAGTGGCCGCCGAGCGTCTGGGCCACCTCGTGCTCGACCGAACCCCGATCGGTGGTGATCCGGAACCGGGTCACCGGCCAGCCCACCGCCAGGTCGCTGACGAAGGCGATGTCCACGCTCTCCACCTGGCGCGGAGTGTCCAGGTCGACCTGGAGCCACTGCCCGACCGGCCCGCTCAACGGCGCCGAGTGCCAGGCGGTGGCGTAGTCCCCGTCGATGGCCGCGAACGGCAGGTGCGACGGGTCCGCCGGGCCGAGATGGTCCACGAAGCTCGTCGCCGAGGACGCGCTCACATCGCGTACGCCCTGGTAGACCGCGGTGGTCTGGTGCTGGTCGCCGGCGAACGGCAGCAGGTCGAGGGCGACCCGCCCCTGCCGCCCCGCCTCGTTTGCGGTAAACGTCTGGGAGAGGTTGTCCCGGGCCCGGCCGATGTCCCGCTCCTGGCGACGCAGGCCGTCGGTGACGATCCACGAGTCGCCGGTCAGGTCCGGGGCGTCGGCCCGGTCACCGGCGAGCACCACCGGCCGGTCCCGCTCCACCACTCCCTGTTCCAGCAGCGGCAGCAGCGATTCCGGTCCGCCGCTGACCGTGGGCACGTCGGCGCTGAGCACCGCCGACATCACCGGCACCGGGCGTTGCACCTCGTACACCTCGATGGCCGGCAGGACGCTGGCACCGCCGTCCACCGGGCTGCCGAGCGTCCGGGACAGCGCGTCGGTGGTGCCGAAGCTGGCCACCCGGACGATGCCCGGCGAGTCGGCCAACGCCCGGCGCAGCACCGCCACCGGCGGCGCGTCGACCTGGTTGCGGTCGAGGTCGTTGCGGAGCAGCAGATGTCGGAAGCCCGAGCGGGCGAGCAGATCGGCCAGGCCGGCGGAGCCCTGGCCGCCGGCCAGCACCTGCTCGACGGTGTCCATCATCCGGGTGTTGCCGTTCGAGCCGAGCGGGATCTGGTTGCGCACCGCCCACGGCGCGCCAGCCAGCGGCTGCAACGGTTCGTCGAGGGTGCGCCCCCAGACGTACTGGCCGAAGCCGGAGCCGGGCACCATGAGCGTGCGGGCCAGCGCGTCGCGGTCGGCGAGCCAGGTCGCCGCGGCCCGCCAGTGCGGTGGCAGGTCGGACCAGCCCGGCCCGGCGCGCAGTTGCCCGAGCCAGGCCGGTGCGGCGGCACCCAGGACGAGCAGCAGCACCGGCGCGAAGATCAGCGGACGCAGCCAGCTCGCCGGCCGCCGCCGGGACAGCGCGTTGTGCAGCCGGGTGGCGACCGCGTCGACGCCGTGTGCGAAGCCGAGCAGCAGCGGCAGCCGCAGCACCGGGTCGAGCTTGTGCACGTTGCGGAACGGCGCGAGCGGGCCGTCCAGCAGGTCGCGGACCACCTCGGACAGCGGGCTGTCCACCGCGCCGACGTAGCCGATGGTCAGCAGGGTCAGCCCGGTGAGGAAGCCGGTCACCAGGAACCGTCGCTCGGGCAGCAGGTTGCCGGCCAGCCCGGCCAGCCCGATCAGCGCCACCAGCGCGGTGAGCACCATCAGCACGGGGTGGTCGATCAGCAGCCAGCCGGCCGGCCACCAGGGATCGCCCTGCACGATGTACGCCACCCACTGGTTGGTGCCGCGTACCGCCTGGAACAGCGAGGCCACCGCCGTCGTGGTGGTGGAGGACTCGATGAAGTCGAGGAAGGGGAGACTGTACTGGCCGAGCAGCAGCAACGGCACGATCCACCACAGGCAGACCCCGAGCACGCAGACGCACCACCAGGCGACCAGCCGCCGGTGCTGCGCGTCCCAGCGCCGGGTGAGCAGCCAGACACCGGGCAGCAACAGGGCGAGCAGCACGATCGCCGCGTTGATCCCGCCCATGCCCAGCACGGCCAGCGCGGAGAGCGCGGCGGCCCGGCGCGGAGACCCGATCCGGCGTACGGTCACCAGCGGCAACAGCACCCAGGGCAGCATCGCGGCGGAGATCGTCTCCGCCGACAGTACGCCGATCTCGGTGACGACCCGGGGCGCCAGCGCGTAGCCGATCGCCGCCGCGTACCGGGTCGGTTCGGTGCCGATGTTCAGCGCCCGAGCCAGCCGCAGCAGCCCGTAGAACGCGGCGGCGAGCAGCAGTGCCGTCCACAGCCGCTGGGTGATCCACGGCGGTACGCCCAGCAACTGGCCGAGGGCGAAGAACGGCCCCATCGGGAAGAGGTAGCCGTACGCCTGGTTCTGCAACTCCCCGGAGGTGGCTTCCGGATTCCACAGGTGCAGCGCCCGGGCCAGGAACTGCATCGGGTCGACGGCCAGGTCGAGTTTGGTGTCGAAGGTGACCTGACCGGGTCGCTGGCCGAAGGCGATCACGGTGAGCAGCAGCAGCGACAGCGCCGTACCGGGCGAGCGGCGCAGCAGCGAGAGTGCGGTACCGGGCGAGCGGCGCAGTCGCCCCAGTACCGGGCTCACCGGCGGCACTCCGGCGGTTGGCAGCTTAGGTCGGCCAGGGCCGAGAAGAAGATGCGCCGCATGCCCCTGGGCTGCGCGGTGACGAAGACCCGCCCGCCGGTGACCTTCGTGATCGCGTCCAGTTCGTCGGGGTCGACGTCGGCGCCGAGGCCGATGAAGATGATCGGCAGCGGCCGGCGGGGCTCCTGCAACCGGCCGAGTTCGGCGAGGAACTCGGCGCGGCTGATGCTGTCGTCGTCCTCGTTACGCCCGTCGGTCATCACCAGCACCAGGTTGATCCGGCCCGGCGTCCAGTTGCGCCGCGCGTCGCGGTACGCGGCCAGCGTGCTGTCGTACAGCCCGGTCCCGCCCCCGGGCTTGACCCGTACGCCGGCCAGCGCCTCGGCGAGCTTCTTGCGCTGGCTGCCCAGGGGGCGCACCGGCAGGATCTCGCGGTAGTCCCGATCCCCGTCGAGCTTGGTGGCGAAGACCCAGACCCCGATCTCGCTGTTGTCCAGCAGCAACGCCGCGCCCTCCTGGGCCGCCCGGACGGTGGCGTCGAGCCGGTCACCGCCGCCCGGCACCTGCGCGGCCATCGAGCCGGAGACGTCCAACAGGGTCAGGATCCGGGCGCTGCGCTGCACACCGCTCCACGCGGTCAGCAGGTCGGTGACCGCCTCCTCGGCCGGCAGCGGGACCGGTCGACGTTCCTCCGCCCGCAGCCGGCCGTCGGCCGGGATGGCAGGTGGGAAGCCCGACGCGGTCCGGAAGCCGTAACCGCTGAACGTCTCCCGCGCCGCGCCGGTGAGCAGGGTGGCGAGAAAGTTCCCGGCGGCGTCTCGGACCCGGCCCTGCGCACCGGGCAGCACCACGTACGGCAGGTCGAGCGAGGGGACGGCCACCTCCGGGTACGCCGCCACCAGCTTGCCGGAGCCGGCGAGTGCGTTGTGTTCGAGCACGGCCTGCTCGCTTGCGGCGACCACGTCGACCCGGCCGGGCAGGGCGCGGCCCGGGGTCAGCAGGTCGGCACCGTCCGCCGGGCTGAACGTCCGCTCGGCGAGCCGCCGCAGCGTCGCCGCCACGGTCGCGGGCGAGGTCCGGGTGTCGTCGGCCAGCACCCGGACGCCGAGCAGCGCGGCCACCCCGGTCGGATCGGCCGCCGGGTCGGGGATGCCGACCTGGGCCGCCCGCGACCCGGTGCCGACAAGCGACTTCCACGCCAGCGGCTGCGCCGGCCAGCCGGATCGACGGGCGACCCGCTCGGTCACCGCCAGCACCACCGGCGTGCTCGCCACCGACGTACCCCGTTCCGGAACCTCGAACGCGCCCGCGGCCCGGGCCCGCCGCAGCCAGAACGTCGACTCCGGTACCCAGGCGTGCCCGACCTCGCCGCCGTCGGCGAGTTCCCGGGCCACGGCGGCCGACTGTCGGGACTCCACGGCCACCGACACGCAGGGCTGACCGCCGACGTTCGCCCGCACCACGCGATCGAGCGCCGGGGCGATCACCGGGGCGGCCACCACCCTGAGTTGGACCTGCTCGACACAGGTAGGCGTGCCCCGGTCCGCACGGACGTACGCGACCGCGCCCCAGCCGGCCAGCAGCAGCACCAGCGCGGCGCTGAGCAGTACCACCGGGGAGCGGTGGGACAGGGCGCGCGACGGCGCGGGACGGTCGGCCTCCACCGCCGCCTCACCTCCTCGTCACCCCTGCGGACGCCTTCCACCGCAGGTCACACAGCGGCTCGCGGCGGGTTCGGGGCACCGGTGCCCGGCCAACGCACGCGGTTGCGCCTGCACACCCTGCCAAGGTTTTCGCCTGCCGGCAAACCCCGGACGGACAAGTTACCGCCAAGTAGTCACTGCCGCAGCTACCCATTGCGCACCCGGGCCGAGCCGCCCTAGGGTGGCGCGATCGTGCTCACTTACTCACCAGTAGGAGCAGCGTGGACACCTACGGCACCCCCTCTCGCCATGTCCTGTTCCTGAACTGGCGCGACACGCTCAATCCCGAAGGCGGCGGTTCGGAGGTCTACATCGAGCGGATCGCCGCCGAGCTGGTCACCGCAGGTCACCAGGTGACTCTCTTCTGTGCCGCCCACCGCAACGCCGGCCGGAGCACCGTCACCGATTCCGGCGTCCGCGTGCTGCGCCGTGGCTCGCGGATGACCGTCTACCTGCGCGCGGCACTGATCTGCCTCGCCGGCCGCTTCGGGTTCGGCCCGCTGAGCCGACGCGGGCTCGGCCGGCCGGACCTGATCGTGGACGTCTGCAACGGGGTGCCGTTCTTCGCCCCGCTCTACGCCGGCCGCCCGGTCATCGCGCTGGTGCACCACGTGCACCGAGAGCAGTGGCCGGTGGTCTTCGGCCCGTGGCTGGCCCGCATCGGCTGGTGGATCGAATCGCGGCTGGCCGTACGGCTGTACCGCCGCTGCCGTTACGTCACCGTCTCCGAGGCGAGCCGGGCCGAGTTGGCCACGCTGGGCGTGGACGCGGAACGGATCGACGTGGTGCCCAACGGCACGCCGCCGGTGACCGGCCCGGCGCTGCCCCGCACCCTCCACCCGTCACTGCTGGTGCTCGGTCGCCTGGTGCCGCACAAGCGGGTCGAGATCGCCCTGCGTACGGTCGCCGAACTCGCCGACGAACTGCCGGAACTGGAACTTGTGGTGGCCGGCCAGGGCTGGTGGGAAGAGCCGCTACGCGAACTAGCCGGCACGCTCGGCATCACCGACCGGGTGCGGTTCGCCGGCTTCGTCACCGAGGAGGAGAAGCACGCGCTGCTCTGCTCGTCCTGGCTTGCGCTCACCCCCTCACTGAAGGAGGGCTGGGGCCTGACCATCGTGGAGGCTGCCGCCCGTAGCACCCCCACCCTGGCCTTCCGCTATGCCGGCGGGGTCGCCGAGGCGATGGTCGACACCGAGACCGGCGTGCTCGTCGACGACGAGCAGGAGTTCACCACGGTCGTCCGGGACCTGCTCGCCGATGACGTACGGCGCAAGGACATGGGCGAAGCCGCGCTGGCCCACGCGGCCCGGTTCACCTGGGCCGCCACCGGCGCACGCTTCGCGCAACTGGTCGCCCGCGCCACCGCCCGGACCGGCTGACCGCGCTGCCCGGCGCGCCGAAGGCGACCGGTCACGGCTGGGTCGACCAGCCGCGCCCGGGCCCGGCGAACGGGTTTCCGGACATGGCGAGAGGGCGTCCGCGGATCGCGGACGCCCGTTCGCCGTCGAGGTCAGCGCGTGCCGTACAACGGGGTCTCGGTCTGCTCACTCACGTTGGAAGTGGCAGCCTCCTTGGCGGACGGGCTGAGCACGTTCGCCAGACCGACGCTGCCGAGCATGCCGAGCACGACCCCGAGTACCCCGACGGCGACGAACGCGGGCAGGTTCCTCATCCACCTTCTCCTTCCGCGGGACTCGCGTGCCGGGACGTTACCACGCGGTAGCCCCGCCGCGCAGCGGCCGAAAGCCCGATCACCAGGACCACCGTTGCGGCCAACAGGTGGGCCAGGCCGACCGGCCCGGGACGAACCGGCCGCAGCGGCGGGTTCCACTCCGGATTCTCGTACAGGGTCAGTTCCGTGCCGGCGTAGGCCAGGCGCAGGCCGGCAAGCGTCGGCGGCTGTGGCACCGGACCGGCCGCACGTTGCACCAACACCCAGCGGGGCCCGGCCGCCGCCACCGGCTCGCCGGCGGCGAGCAGCTCGCGCACCTGGGTCGCGCGCGGGTCCTCGCCGGCCACGGCGGTGTCGCCCACCCGCAACGTGTCGTCGATCAGCACCGGCACGCCCAGGTAGCGCGGCGCCGGATCGATCACCACCTGACCGCCGTTCCACGCATAGCTCTGGTACTCCTGGAACGGCAGCGAAACCACCTCACCGGGGCGCTGCTCGACCATCCGGGCCACCGTCGCCCAGTCGGCCGGCCAGGCCACCGGGCGCAGCCGTCCCGCTGAGCCGAACGCCAGGTCGGGCAGGACCGCCACCGGCAACAGTGCCGCGCCGACCAGCAGCACCCGGCCCGTCGCCGCGTCGAAGCGGGCGGTGAGCAACCCGGCGAGCCGCTCCGCCCCCAGCGCCACGGTGAGCGCCACCGCCAGGGCGTACGGCACCAGCAGCTTCTGGCCGTCGCGCAGCAGCCCGGCACCGGGCACCTCGGCCACCAGCCAACCGAGCAGGGCCGCCCCGCCGGGCAGTACGCCGAGCGCCGCCGCCAGCCACGACCCGACCGCCAGCAGCGCGAAGCGACCGAACACCGGACCGGGCCAGCGACGCCGCAACAGCGGTACGCCAAGGCCGGCGACCAGCAGCACCAGCACGGTTGCCAACGGCACCAGCCAGCCACTTCGGGAGGCCGGGGTGGCCTGCCCGTTCCAGATGCCACCGGTGCCGGCGAGGGCCACCAGGGGACCGGCCCAGTTCTCGGCACGCGCGGCGAAGGCCGCCACCCCGGCCGGATCGGACCGGCCGTCGCCGGCACCACCGAACCCGGCCACCAACCAGGGTGCGTTGAGCAGTGCCGTCACCACCAGCGCGGTGGACGCCGTGCGGATCGCGCCCGGGTACCGACCGACCAGCAGCACCGCCACCACCACCAGGGCCAGCAGTCCGCCGGTGGGCGTTATCGCCGCGCCGGCCGCCGCCAGCAACAGCCAGCGCAGGGCACCCCGCTCGCCCGCCCGGACCCGCAGCGCCGCGCGCACCAGCCAGGGCAGCATGGCGTACGCGACCAGCAGCCCCCACTGCCCGATCAGCAGCCGTTCGGCCAGGTACGGAGTCCAGGCGTAACCGAGTGCGGCCACCAGGCGTACGGCCAGCCGGTCGGTCGGCACCAGCCGGGCGGCGCCGAGCGCGGCGAGGTAGAGGATCGCCACCAGGACCAGCCGTTGCAGCAGCCACCCGGGCACCAACTGGTTGGCCAGCGCCACCACCGCATCCTGCGGTACGGCCCGGGGCAGCGCCGTCGCCGGAGCGATGACCTCCCAGCTCAGGGCCTGCCGGGGCACGAAGACCATGTCGTAGCGGAGCACGTACCCGGGCGCGGCGAGCGGCGCCAGGACGATCGCCGTCACGGCCGCGGCCACCGCGTGCGGCACCACCCGTTCCCGCATCCGTCGACCTCACCACCGCCGGGCGCGGCCACCGGCCGCACTGGTGGCGGCCACTGTACGCGACACCTCGCCGAGCTGTTCCCGCCCCGGGCGAACCATCCATTGGCCTGATGGGGAGCCGCCTGCCGGGTGTGGCAATCTTCCCGCCATGGCATCGACGGGCGCGGCGGCATCTGCAACACCTGGTCGGATCGGCGCCCGGCTCAACGCGGAGCAGATCCGGCTGGTCGGCCTGGCGATGATCGTCATCAGCGTGGTGTGGCGCATGCAGGTGGCCCTGCGCGGCTCGCTGGCCGCCGACGACTACGTACTGATCAGCCAGGCGGCGGAATCGAAGCTGACCATCACCCACCTCCTCGCCCCCTACCAGGATCACCTCATGCCGGCCGGGCGACTGATCACCTGGCTGGTCACCGCGCAGTTCGGGCCGGTCTACTGGCCGTACGTCCTGCTCATGGCCGCCGGCCAGGCGATCCTCGGGATAGCGTTCCTCCGCCTGCTGCGGCGTCTGCTGCGGCGCTCGTGGCTGCTGCTGCTACCCCTCGGCGTCCTGCTGTTCAGTCCGTTGACCCTGGAGGCGACGTCGTGGTGGGCCGTCGGCGGCACCGTCCTGCCGATGCTGATCGCCATGGTGCTCGCGGTGACCGCCCAGGTCGACTACGTGCAGACCGGACGACGGCGGCACCTGGTGAGGCTGGCCCTCGCCGTCGGGGTCGGGGTGCTCTTCTTCGACCGGGCGATTCTGGCCGTGGCACTGGTCTTCCTGCTCACCGCCGCGCGCTACCCCGACGGGGGCCCGCTGCGCAGCATCGCCACCACCCTGCGCCGCTGGTGGCCGTCGTGGCTGCTGCTGGCCGTGCTGACGGCTGGTTCCGTCGCGGCCCACGTGGCAACTGTGGGGTCCTCGTTGCGCCGGCCGCAGTCGGCCGGTGAGGTCTTCTCGTTCCTCACCCAGTTGCTCGGCTCCACGCTGCTGCCGGGCCTGGTCGGCGGGCCGTGGCAGTGGCTGAGGGCGGGCGACGGGGCACCGGTCACGGCACCCCCGCAGTTCGCCGGCTGGATCAGCGCGGCCATCGTCGCCGTCCTGGTCGTGGCGACCGTACGCCACCGGCGCGGTGCCGGCCGCGCCTGGTTGCTCCTCGGCGGGTACCTGGTCATCGCGATGGGCGTGCTGGCCGCGACCCGACTCGGTTCGGCCTTCAGCGAGGTCGCCGGCAGCGTCCCCCGGTATGTAAGCGATGTCGTCGTGGTCGGCGCGATCTGCCTCGGTCTCGCGGTGGTCGGGGCCGCTCCGGCGACGGCCGAGACGCCGGAGCACGGCGACCCACCGGAGCCGGCCGCGCCGCAGCGATCCCGGGAGGCACTGCCCGCGCTGCTCGCCGTGGTGCTGGTGGCCGGCTGCCTCAGCACCGCGTGGAGCACCGCCGGGTTCAGCGACAGCTGGGCCGAGAAGGCCGGCCGGTCGTACCTCGACACCGTCCGGATCGAGCTGGCCAGCGCTCCACCCGACACGGTCTTCTTCGACGGTCCGGTCCCCGAGTCGGTCGTACCGGCCCTTTCCTGGCCCTACAACCAGCAGTCCCGTTTCTTCCGCGCCTTCGACACCCGGCCCACCTTCGTCGACGAGGCCGACCACGTGTCGGTGCTCGACGGGCTCGGCCGCATCCGGCTGGCCACGGTCGTCGGCAGCGCCACCCTGCCGGGTCCGGCGGAAGGCTGCGGTTACCTGGTTTCCGCAGGTCAGACCGTGCGGATGACGTTGGACCAGCCGCGCGACGAGTGGCACTGGGTGGTACGGATCGGTTACCGCAGCGCGGCGGAGGGGACCGCGACCGTGCGGTTCGGCACCGCAAGCGCCGAGTTCCCCGTCCGGCAGGGTCTCCACCAGCGCTTCTTGCGCATCGTCGGCGGCGGGCCGACGGTGGAGTTGACGGTTGCCGGCGACGACATGTCGCTCTGCGTCAGTGAGATCGCGATCGGCGATCCGGCGCCCGAGTCGGAATAGGAGCGGGTGTGGCATGACGCAGACGACGGGTAGAGACACGGCGGCGACGCGCCTCGGCCGGGCCGGTGCCGCCGTCACGGTCGCCACCCTGGTCACCAACGCCCTCGCGTACGTGGTTCCGGTGCTGGGCGCACGCCGACTCACCGCCGCCGACCTCGGCGCACTGGCTACGGTGCTCGCGCTCGGCGCGATCGCCGCGGTGCCCGGCTTCGGCCTACAGATCGCGGTGGCCGCGCATCGGGCCCGTTGGGGCGGCGGTGGCACAGCCCGGCTGGGGCTGCGCACCGCGACGCTCACCGCGGCGGTCACCCTCGCCGCCGCGCCCGTCCTGACGGTGGCCCTGCGCCTGCCGATCGCGCTGACGCTGCTGCTGGCGGCCACCACCTTCGCCACCGTGTTGTCCGGCCGCTGGCTCGGGGAGGTTCAGGGCGACCAGCGTTTCCTGCGGCTGGCCGCAGCGATGACCGTGCTTGCCGCCGGCCGCTACGGCGGCCTGGTCATCGGCCTCCTGCTCGGTCAGGGGCCGGTGCTCTGCCTGCTGCTGGCCACCCTCACCGGCCTGCTCGCGCTCCCGGTCCTGGCCCGCCTCGCCGCCCCGCCCGCCAACGCCCGCACCCCGGCCGCAGCCCTCACCCCGATCGCAGCCCCCGGCCCGGTCGCAGCCGCCACCCCGATCGCAGCCGCCGGCCCGGTCGCAGCCGCCACCCCGATCGCAGCTTCCGGCCCGGTCGCAGCCGCCGGCCCGGTCGCAGCCGCCACCGGGCCGGGAGAGGACCGGGCGGACACTCAGCCGACGCCTGTCGCGTCGGGCAGCGGGGCGCTGCCCCGGTTGACCGCCCGACAGGTGATGACCGCGTGCGGCGCGACGCTGGCGATGCTCACCATCTCGTACGCCGATCTGATCCTCGCCCGTCAGCTGCTCCCGGCCGCCGGCTCGGGCGCCTACGCGGTCGGCGCGGTGCTCACCAAGGGTGCACTGTGGGCACCTCAGGTGGTCACCCTGTTGGTGCTGCCCCGGCTGGCCCGCAACGACCACCGGGCCCGGCTGGTGGCACTGACCCTGATCCTGACCTGCGGGGCGGTGCTGGTGGCCGCGGCGGCCGTCGGCGGTGAGCTGGCGTTCCGGCTCGCCGGCGGCACCGACTACCTGCACCTGGCCAGCTCGGCTCCGCTCTTCGCCGCCACCGGCGCCCTCTACGCGGTGCTCTTCATGCTGGTGAACGACCGGGTGGCGACCGCCGCCCGGTGGCCGGCCGCCCCGCTGTGGTTGGCCGCCGTCGGCCTGGCCGGCGCCACCACGCTCATCGCGCCGCGTACCGTCACGGGGGTGCTGTCCTGCGCGCTGGCCACCGCTGCGGTGACCACGGTGGTGATGGCCTGGCTCGTCTTCCGACCGTCCCGTCGCTGACCGCACCGAACCCTCCGCCGTCACCCAGCGTCGTCGCCAGGTCGTCGGGACGCGCCAACCGGACGGCTGCGACGCGATCCGCGCACACTCGGGCTCCCCGCCGGGCCCGGCGTTGGCTACCGTAGTTGTCTTCCGGGGTACGGGTCCCGGCTCAACCCGCGGCTTTCCCAAAGAGGTAGTTGTGACGCTGTACGGCGAAAAACGTCCGCCCGCTGACGACGACCGGCCCACCGTGCAGGTGGCGGCGGTCAGCTGGCCCGTGGAGGAACCGGTCCGAGAAGCACCGGAGGCTCCGCAGGGCGAACGGAAGCGGTCCAGCCGGTTCCGCATCCTGCTCGCCACCGGCGTGACCACCGCCGTACTCGCCTCGGTCGGTGCGGTGGCCGTCTGGGCGTACGCCGGTGACGTTCCGCGCGGCACCACCGTGCTCGGTACCGAACTCGGTGGGCGCAGCAAGTCTGATGCGGCGCGGGAGCTACGCGCGCAGCTCGACCGCCGCGCGGCCGAGCTCTCCACCCCCATCCAGGTACGGGTCGGTGAGCAGACCGCCGAGATCAACCCGGCCGACGTCGGGCTCACCGTCGACGTGGACGCGACGGTGGCCGCCGCCGTGGCAGCCGACGCCCACGCGATGGACCGCCTGGTCGGCTCGCGCGAGGTCGAACCGGTGGTCTCGGTCGACGTACCGAAGCTGGCGGCCGAGTTGGAGAAGCTCGTCGGCAAGCAGGGCAAGAAGATGACGATGCCGGCCATCACCTTCTCCGGCACCAAGCCGAAGGTGCGCTATCCCAAGCCGAGCCTCGACGTCGACCCCGAGCACTCCGCGCAGGTGGTCAAGGAGGGCTGGCTGAGCGGGCAGCCGGTGACCGTGCCGCTTGTGGAGAACCACCCGGCCACCTCGGCCGAGGAGGTCGACCGGATGGTCGCCGAGCTGGCCGAGCCGGCCGTGGCGGCGCCGGTCAAGCTGTCCACCGACCGGGGCTCGGTGGACATTCCGCCGCAGGCGATCGCCAAGGGCCTGCGGTTCAAGGCCGACAAGGCCGGCAAGCTCACCCCCAGCGTGGACGTCAAGCGACTGCGAGCCGCCCTCGGCGACCGCCTCGACGCGGTGGAGGTGGCGCCCAAGGACGCCAAGATGGCCATCTCCGGCGGCAAGCCGAAGGTGACGGACGGGCGCGAAGGGCAGCAGGTGGACACCAGCAAGCTCGGTGACGACCTGCTGGCGGTCCTGCCCCGCAGCACGGACCGGACGGTTTCCGCCGAGCTCAAGCCGGTCCAGCCGAAGCTCACCGCGGAGAAGATCGGCACCCTTGGCATCAAGGAGAAGGTGGCCTCCTTCACCACCAACTTCACCGGTGGTCTCGGTTCGCCGCGCAGCCAGAACATCGTGACCATCGCCAAGGACGTGGATGGCACCGTGGTGCTGCCCGGCGAGACGTTCTCGCTCAACGGGCACACCGGCGAACGCGGCTACGCGCAGGGCTACCGGGACGCGCCGGTCATCATGGACGGCAAGCTGGTGCCCGGGGTCGGCGGGGGCACCTCCCAGTTCACCACCACGCTCTTCAACGCGATCTACTACGCGGGCCTGGAGGACGTCGAGCACAAGCCGCACTCGTACTACTTCAGCCGGTACCCGGCGGTCATCGAGTCGACGATCTTCTGGCCCAACCTCGACTTCAAGTTCCGCAACAACACCGAGTACGGCGTCCTGATCGACACCTCGTACACCGGCAACTCCATCACCGTCGCCATCTGGAGCACGAAGATCTGGGACAGCGTCAAGACCGAGTACAGCCCTCGGCGGAACATCACCTCGCCCAAGACGGTCTACCTCGACCCGGGTCCGAGCTGCATTCCCGCCAGCGGCAGCCAGGGCTTCACCCAGGACGCCTTCCGGGTCATCAAGAAGGACGGCAAGGTCGTCAAGCGGGAGAAGTTCACCTGGACCTACGCTGCCGAACCGCGCTTCATCTGCGCCAAGCAGCCTTCCTGACACGCTCCCACGCAGGTCGCAACGGCCCCGCCGGCCAGTCGCCGGCGGGGCCGTTCCGTATCAAAGCCGCCCGTCGGCCCTCGGCGCCCATGCCTGGCCGGCTTCACCACGTTCACGCAGGTCATCGGGGGACGGCATCGGAACCATGCGTTCCTCCTGCACCCGGATCTCTGCGCGAGACCGATGGGCAGCCGGATGCCAGATCTCCTCGAACGGGCCCATGACCTCGCCACCGATACCGCGACGACGGACCCGAACTCCCATCCCAGGCGAGTCCGCCCAGGACCGCAGCCAGGCCGGCGGCGAGCACGAGGAACACCAGGACACCGTGCACGGGCCAAGTTTAGGACCGGGTCGGGGCGTTCGTCGTGACCGGCTCATCCGCTCTCGGCGCACTGAGGGGCGCATGCCAAAGGAGCCCAAACGCGATTCAGGGCCACCCCGTGTGGGGTGGCCCTGAATTCGAAGATGTCCGGCGGTGTCCTACTCTCCCACACCCTCCCGAGTGCAGTACCATCGGCGCTGGAAGGCTTAGCTTCCGGGTTCGGAATGTAACCGGGCGTTTCCCCTCCGCCATAACCGCCGTAACCCTATCAACATATCAAACAACACCAACACGTTGGTGGGGCTGTTTGTTTGTCGTGAGTTACACAGTGGACGCGAGCAGAATCTTCGTGAGCAAGTCCTCGGCCTATTAGTACCGGTCAACTGAACCAGTTACCTGGCTTACATTTCCGGCCTATCAACCCAGTCGTCTAGCTGGGGGCCTTACCCACCCCAAAGGAGTGATGGGATACCTCATCTTGAAGCGAGCTTCCCGCTTAGATGCTTTCAGCGGTTATCCCTTCCGAACGTAGCTAACCAGCCGTGCCCCTGGCGGGACAACTGGCACACCAGAGGTTCGTCCGTCCCGGTCCTCTCGTACTAGGGACAGCCCTTCTCAAGTATCCTACGCGCACGGCGGATAGGGACCGAACTGTCTCACGACGTTCTAAACCCAGCTCGCGTACCGCTTTAATGGGCGAACAGCCCAACCCTTGGGACCTGCTACAGCCCCAGGATGCGACGAGCCGACATCGAGGTGCCAAACCATCCCGTCGATATGGACTCTTGGGGAAGATCAGCCTGTTATCCCCGGGGTACCTTTTATCCGTTGAGCGACACCGCTTCCACACGCAAGTGCCGGATCACTAGTCCCGACTTTCGTCCCTGCTCGACCCGTCAGTCTCACAGTCAAGCTCCCTTGTGCACTTACACTCAACACCTGATTGCCAACCAGGCTGAGGGAACCTTTGGGCGCCTCCGTTACCCTTTAGGAGGCAACCGCCCCAGTTAAACTACCCACCAGACACTGTCCCTGAACCGGATCACGGCCCGAAGTTAGATACCCAAATCAACCAGAGTGGTATTTCAAGATTGCCTCCACACATACTGGCGTATGCACTTCACCGGCTCCCACCTATCCTACACAAGCTAATTCGGATACCAATGTCAAGCTATAGTAAAGGTCCCGGGGTCTTTCCGTCCTGCCGCGCGTAACGAGCATCTTTACTCGTACTGCAATTTCGCCGGGCCTGTGGTTGAGACAGTGGGGAAGTCGTTACGCCATTCGTGCAGGTCGGAACTTACCCGACAAGGAATTTCGCTACCTTAGGATGGTTATAGTTACCACCGCCGTTTACTGGCGCTTAAGTTCTCCGCTTCGCCCCGAAGAGCTAACAGGTCCCCTTAACGTTCCAGCACCGGGCAGGCGTCAGTCCATATACATCGAATTACTTCTTCGCATGGACCTGTGTTTTTAGTAAACAGTCGCTTCCCCCTGCTCTCTGCGGCCATACAACGCTCCACCCGCACGGGGCTTCACGTCTCCGGCCCCCCTTCTCCCTAAGTTACGGGGGCAATTTGCCGAGTTCCTTAACCACAGTTCACCCGATCGCCTCGGTATTCTCTACCTGACCACCTGTGTCGGTTTGGGGTACGGGCCGCTCGGAACTCGCTAGAGGCTTTTCTCGACAGCATAGGATCACTGACTTCACCTGAATCGGCTCGGCATCACGTCTCAGCCTACATGTACTGCGGATTTGCCTACAGCACGGCCTACACGCTTACCCCGGCACAACCACCGGCCGGGCTCAGCTACCTTCCTGTGTCACCCCATCGCTTGACTACTACCCGCCAGGTTCCCACGCTCCCCCAGATTGGTCCGAAAACCGCACCGAGTTCGGATGGTTAGCACAACGAGGTTCATCAGGGACGCTCCTTCGCGGGTACGGGAATATCAACCCGTTATCCATCGACTACGCCTCTCGGCCTCGCCTTAGGCCCCGACTCACCCAGGGCGGAATAACCTGGCCCTGGAACCCTTGGTCATCCGGCGGAAGGGTTTCTCACCCTTCTTTCGCTACTCATGCCTGCATTCTCACTCGTGCCGCGTCCACAACTGGGTCACCCCGCTGCTTCACCCCCGGCACGACGCTCCCTACCCACCCACACACCTGCACACCACCCCGAAGAGACGATGCGAAGTACACGTGTGAGTGCCACAGCTTCGGCGGTGTGCTTGAGCCCCGCTACATTGTCGGCGCGGAACCACTTGACCAGTGAGCTATTACGCACTCTTTAAAGGATGGCTGCTTCTAAGCCAACCTCCTGGTTGTCTATGCGACCCCACATCCTTTTCCACTTAGCACACGCTTAGGGGCCTTAGCTGGTGATCTGGGCTGTTTCCCTCTCGACTACGAAGCTTATCCCCCGCAGTCTCACTGCCGCGCTCTCACTTACCGGCATTCGGAGTTTGGCTGATTTCGGTAAGCTTGTAGGCCCCTAGACCATCCAGTGCTCTACCTCCGGCAAGAAACACACGACGCTGCACCTAAATGCATTTCGGGGAGAACCAGCTATCACGGAGTTTGATTGGCCTTTCACCCCTAACCACAGGTCATCCCCCAACTTTTCAACGTTGGTGGGTTCGGCCCTCCACGCGGTCTTACCCACGCTTCAGCCTGCCCATGGCTAGATCACTCCGCTTCGGGTCTAGAACATGCGACTCAAACGCCCTCTTCAGACTCGCTTTCGCTACGGCTCCCCCACACAGGTTAACCTCGCCACATGCCACTAACTCGCAGGCTCATTCTTCAAAAGGCACGCCGTCACCCCTCAAGGCTCCGACGGATTGTAGGCGAACGGTTTCAGGTACTATTTCACTCCCCTCCCGGGGTACTTTTCACCATTCCCTCACGGTACTCGTCCGCTATCGGTCACCAGGAAGTATTTAGGCTTACCAGGTGGTCCTGGCAGATTCACGGCAGATTTCAGGAGTCCGCCGCTACTCGGGAACACCCACAGAAGACCAGCTGCTTTCACCTACCGGACTATCACCGTCTACGGTCAGCCTTTCCAGACCATTCAGCTAACAACTGGCTTTATAACTCCTTTGGTGGTTGTCAGCCCACCACATGAGGTCCCACAACCCCGACCACGCAACCCCTGACAGGTATCACACGCAACCGGTTTAGCCTCAATCCGCTTTCGCTCGCCACTACTCACGGAATCACATGTTGTTTTCTCTTCCTACGGGTACTGAGATGTTTCACTTCCCCGCGTTCCCTCCACACACCCTATGAATTCAGGTGCAGGTGACATCACATGACTGATGCCGGGTTACCCCATTCGGACACCCTGGGATCACAGCTCGGTTGACAGCTCCCCCAGGCCTATCGCGGCCTCCCACGTCCTTCATCGGCTCCTGGTGCCAAGGCATCCACCGTTCGCCCTTGACAACTTGACCACAAAGATGCTCGCGTCCACTGTGCAATTCTCAACAAACAACCAACCCACAACCCACCACCCCACACCAGCAACACCACCCCACAAGGCAGCATCCGGTATGCGAGGCCAAGCTGTGCCTGGCAGCCGGCGAACCAACGTCCGCACCAGCCTCTGAAAGACAACCACACGGTTGTTCCTTCAGGACCCAACAGGGTGCCATCCATCCCCACCAGCCGCACCAACCAACCCCGTTCCCCACCACCCCCGAAGAGATGGCCGTACTAGAAGAAAGTCGGCCGTTGCCGATGAAAACTCACCAGTGTCTCCGCCATCGAGCACCCCGACCCGACATCCGCGGGCCGCGGGCCCCATACCAGCCTTCGCTGGATGGTGCTCCTTAGAAAGGAGGTGATCCAGCCGCACCTTCCGGTACGGCTACCTTGTTACGACTTCGTCCCAATCGCCAGCCCCACCTTCGACGGCTCCCTCCACAAGGGTTGGGCCACCGGCTTCGGGTGTTGCCGACTTTCGTGACGTGACGGGCGGTGTGTACAAGGCCCGGGAACGTATTCACCGCAGCGTTGCTGATCTGCGATTACTAGCGACTCCGACTTCACGGGGTCGAGTTGCAGACCCCGATCCGAACTGAGACCGGCTTTTTGGGATTCGCTCCACCTCACGGTATCGCAGCCCATTGTACCGGCCATTGTAGCATGCGTGAAGCCCTGGACATAAGGGGCATGATGACTTGACGTCATCCCCACCTTCCTCCGAGTTGACCCCGGCAGTCTTCGATGAGTCCCCGCCATAACGCGCTGGCAACATCGAACAAGGGTTGCGCTCGTTGCGGGACTTAACCCAACATCTCACGACACGAGCTGACGACAGCCATGCACCACCTGTCACCGGCCCCGAAGGACCCCACATCTCTGCAGGATTTCCGGCGATGTCAAACCCAGGTAAGGTTCTTCGCGTTGCATCGAATTAATCCGCATGCTCCGCCGCTTGTGCGGGCCCCCGTCAATTCCTTTGAGTTTTAGCCTTGCGGCCGTACTCCCCAGGCGGGGCGCTTAATGCGTTAGCTGCGGCACAGAGAACCGGAGAGGCCCCCCACACCTAGCGCCCAACGTTTACAGCGTGGACTACCAGGGTATCTAATCCTGTTCGCTCCCCACGCTTTCGCTCCTCAGCGTCAGTATCGGCCCAGAGACCCGCCTTCGCCACCGGTGTTCCTCCTGATATCTGCGCATTTCACCGCTACACCAGGAATTCCAGTCTCCCCTACCGAACTCTAGCCTGCCCGTATCGACTGCAGGCCCGCAGTTGAGCCACGGGTTTTCACAGTCGACGCGACAAGCCGCCTACGAGCTCTTTACGCCCAATAAATCCGGACAACGCTCGCGCCCTACGTCTTACCGCGGCTGCTGGCACGTAGTTGGCCGGCGCTTCTTCTGCAGGTACCGTCACTTGCGCTTCGTCCCTGCTGAAAGAGGTTTACAACCCGAAGGCCGTCATCCCTCACGCGGCGTCGCTGCATCAGGCTTCCGCCCATTGTGCAATATTCCCCACTGCTGCCTCCCGTAGGAGTCTGGGCCGTGTCTCAGTCCCAGTGTGGCCGGTCGCCCTCTCAGGCCGGCTACCCGTCGTCGCCTTGGTAGGCCATCACCCCACCAACAAGCTGATAGGCCGCGAGCCCATCCCAAGCCGAAAAACTTTCCACCCACCATCATGCGACAGCAGGTCATATCCGGTATTAGCCCCGGTTTCCCGGGGTTATCCCAAAGCCTAGGGCAGGTTGCTCACGTGTTACTCACCCGTTCGCCGCTCGAGTACCCCGAAGGGCCTTTCCGCTCGACTTGCATGTGTTAAGCACGCCGCCAGCGTTCGTCCTGAGCCAGGATCAAACTCTCCAACAAAAACTTGGAAAATCCATCCCGACAACATAAATGTTGCCAAAGGAATCCCAAAACCAGCCAAACCCCAAAAGGTCCGACCAGCACGGGGAATCAAACAAATTGGCACTGGCTTATCAAGCACCCTGTTGAGTTCTCAAAGAACAACCACACACCATCAGAACACCCACCAACCAGCAGGCACCCATCCGGGGCTTCATGTCCCACACCCACCGCTCTCGCGCCGGGCACTTTTACTACGTTACCTCACCTTCTGGTGCGTGTCAAACCGTGTGTCCCGGTCCGTCACGCTTCAGGCGGTTCGGCACCCGTGATTCAGCGCAGCGGAAGATCCGCTTCGCTAGATCATCGGATTTGGCAGGCCGGCCGCTGCGGTTTCCCGCAAGCTCGCCCGGTGCCCTGCCGGTCGTGAACCTTACCCGGTCGGTTTCGCTCCGCCAAATCCGCCCCTCGGCGGTTGGGTAGGAGCCCCACCCGGACCCGGTTGATCGGGGAACGAATCCCTGGTCACCGGTGCCGGCGGTGCAGGATCACCAGGACTTTCGCCCTGTTTGCCCCGTTCCCGCTGGCAGAGAGAAAGTTACGCGCCCACCGGATTGATCGTCAAATCCGTCGGGAGCGTTCCCCGTCACACCTGCCCCACCAGGAGGACCACGGCTACCGCTGCGTACCGCGCCGGGAAGCCCGCCAGGCGCGCAGGCCGAGCAGGCCGACGGTCGTGCCGATGGCCAGCGACGCCGCGATGAGCAGCGCGTGCACCCAGAGGAAGCTGGTCGCCGGCCAGTCCCCGACCGTGCCGGTGGACCAGGACCTCGGGTCCTGCCAGATGGCCACGCCGAACCGGGGCCAGATCACCCAGGTCCAGACCCCGACCCCGGTGAGGAAGACCGCCCAGCCACGCGACAACACCATGGTCGGCGAGTATGCCAGCGGCCCGACCGGTACGTCCCGGACGCGCCTCGCCGACGGCCGCTTCTCGTTAGGATGCACCGGCAACGGTCGAGGCGGAGGTGGGTAGGTATGGTCCACGACCGTCCGTTGGCGGCACTTGCCCTGCTCGCAGCGGTGGCAACCGGCGCACTTGTGGTGCCCGCGCCGCCGGCCGCCCATGCCGCACCTGCGGTCTGCCCGAATCCCAGCGATCCGGGCGAGGTGAACAAACAAACGCCCTGGCAGCAACGGTGGCTCGCGCCGCAGCGGGTGTGGCCGTTCAGCACCGGTGCCGGCGTACGGGTCGCCGTCATCGACTCCGGCACCGACAGCAGCCACCCGCAACTGGCCGGACGGGTCACCACCGGCTTCGACGCGCTGCGCGGCACGTCCGGCGGTGATGTCGACTGCGTGTCCCACGGCACCGCCGTGGCCAGCATCATCGCCGCCGGTCAGCGGGAGGGCGTCGGCTTCTACGGGCTGGCGCCGGACGCCACAATCGTGCCGATCCGGGTCAGCGAGCGCAGCGCCACCGAGGACGACGGCGGAGAGACCGTCACCGCCGCGGTCTTCGCGCAGGCGATCCGGTGGGCGGTCGACGACGGAGCCGACGTGATCAACATGTCGGTGACCCTGTACCGCAAGTACCCGGAGGTGGAGGCCGCCGTCCAGTACGCCGTGGACCAGGATGTCGTGCTGGTGGCCGCCGCCGGCAACCTCCACCAGGACGGCGACGGCCCCGATCCGGTGCCCTATCCCGCCGCGTACGACGGGGTGATCGGGGTGGGCGCCATCGACGAGACCGGCGCTCGGATCGCCAAGTCGCAGATCGGACCGTACGTGGACCTCGTCGCGCCGGGAGGCGCGGTGGTGGCGGCGACCCGGGAACGCGGTCACGCCGTGTACGAGGGCACGAGTTTCGCCACGCCGGTGGTGAGCGCCGCTGCGGCGCTGATCCGCTCAGCGGAACCCCGACTGCCGGCGCAGGAGGTCACCCGACGCCTGTTGGCCACCGCCGACCCGGCCCGGGGAAGCGCCGCGCAGGGCTACGGCCGGGGCGTGGTCAACCCGTACCGGGCGGTCACCGAACGACTGACCAGCGCGGCACCGGTGGCCCAGCCGCCGCTGCCCGAGGTGCCACACGACGCGGTGGCGCAGGCTCGCGCCGATCGCTGGGCGCTCGTCGGCCAGCTGGCGCTCTGGATCGGGCTGGCCCTGGCCGTTCTGGCGGTCGGCGTGGCGACACTTGCGGCGCTGATGCCGCGCGGCCGGCGCGCGCGCTGGCGGCCCGCCCGGCCGTCCGCAGCGCCACCCGCCCGGCCCGAGATCGACGAGCCGGAGGAGATCTTCTTCCGGGTACCCACCTCGATGGCCCGGGACTGACACCGGACGACACTGATGGCCCGGGACTGACACCGGACGACACTGATGGCCCGGGACTGACACCGGACGACACTGATGGCCCGGCGCGTACGCCGGGCCATCGTCGTTAAGTGCGGAGCGTCAGCCGCCGAACTTGGCGCGGTTGGCGGCCTCGCGGGCCTGCATGGTGGCGGCCGACTCGCGCAGTGCCCGCTCGATCCGGCCAAGCAGGTCACGCAGGTCGTTGGCAGCCGACTCCCATTCGGTCTGCCGGCGGAAGTATGCCTCGCGGGCGTCACCGTCCCAGGTGGCCAGCATCGGGGCGATGCCGGACTTGAGGCCCTCCAGCTCGCTGGTCATGTTCCGGACCGCGCCGCCGCAGTTGTCTGCCGCAGCGTTCAGGGCGGCGAAGTTGTACTTCAGTTCCATTGCGATCTCTCCCCCGTCAGAGCTTCAGCGCAGCGGTGATCTGGCCGGCGCTGGCACCCGCGCTCTGCATCTCGGACCTGATCTCCTCGTCGCTGACGTCGTAGTCCTTACCCGCCGAGCCGACGGCCTCGGCGATCGCGCGCAGCGCGACGTTCAGCCGGGCCATGTCCCCGTCGAACCGCTCACGGACCTGCTGGAAGGAGCCGGCACCGGCACCCTTCCACTGGTCGTAGAGCGGCGCGAGCTGATCCATCAGCCGGTTCAGGTTGCCGGTGAGCCGGTCGGCGACGGCATCGACGTCGCCCTCGGTCTTCAGCATCAAGCCGGTATCGGTACGCATCGACATGGCGGAAGTCACCCCCGTCTTCGTTCGTTCGCCCCGCGTCACCGGGGGCGGCCTGTCAATCGGCGCGCCCACATCGGTCTGTGATCACGCCGCGCATTCGTACGCACGGTATCGGGTCCCGCCCAACCCGCGCTAGCCCGCAGGCCCTCCGGCAAATCCAAAGTGGCTGGTCGGCCGGGTACGGTTCGGCGACGGCGGGGCGGTCACTCCGGGTCCAACGCCAACTTGGCGGTCGTCGGGTCGAGGGCCGGGCCGGCGGGCAACCGGACCACCAGGCTGGCGGGCAGGCGGACCGGCTGCACGCCCGCGTAGCCCAGCATCCCGGACACCTCCGCCGAGGCCAGCGGGTAGCGGTAGCCGAGATCGGTCACCAGGTTGACGGTGCCGCTCTCCTGTTCGGGCGCGGAGACGGCGGTGACCAGAACGCCGTGGCCCGGCTCGATGACCACCCGGTCGGCCAGCGGTACCCCGTCGCGGGTCTGCTCCCGGGTGCGCACCGGCTCGCGTACCGGTTGGACCTGCGCGTCGAGCAGCACCGTCGGTTCGTTCTGGCCCGGCTGGTACGCGGCGCAGATCGCCGGCTGGTCGCCGGTCAGCCGGGCGATCTCGGGCCGCTGCTCCGGCGCGCGGTGTCGACCCTGGCCCGGCGCCGCCGCCTTGCGGGCACCGGCCGCGGCACCGGCGGCGAGTTCGATCGGGGCCGGTTTCTCGCCATCCGGATACGCCGCCTCGGTCGCGTCGTCGGCCAGCAGCACGTCCGCCTGCACCGGGGTGATCGGGACGAGTCGCTCCCGCTCCGCCAGGTAGTACTGGCGGCTGCCGTTCTGGCTCTCCACCACGAACACCTGGCCGACCCGGGCATCCGGCAGCGCCGACGAGAGCGAGCCCCGGTCGGCCACCTGGCGGGTGGCGATGGGTTCTCCGGCCGGCAGCGCGTTCAACCATGCACCGCCGACCTCGACCACCGGCTCGGCGCTCATGGTGAGCCCCTCCAGCACGATCTTCTCGTTGCGGATCTCGTACCGGTGATCCCGCCAGATCAGGTGCATCCGCTTGGTCTTGCGTTCGCGGACCAGCAGCGCGGCGTCGCCCGGTTCCCGCCCGCCGACCGGGGCCCGGCCGACGGTGAGCACCGTGGTGACGACGGTGCCGCCGGCCGCGTCGCGGGCCGGTTGGGTGCAGAGCGTCCAGGGCCCGGCCAGGATCCGGCCGCGCGCCGGCAGCGCGTCCGGCGCGTCCGGGATGCCGATCCGGGGACCGCGCGGCGTGCCGACAAGCGAGTTGCGGGAGACGGCGACCGTCGGCGCGGCCGAACCGAGGGCCAGCAGGGCGGAGGCGTAGTTGACCACCGGATGCAGCCGCCCCTCCCGGTAGAGGTACCGGGTGCCGGTCTCCTTCTCCAGGATGACCGCGGGGTTGTCCTTCCACTTCGTGGCCCCGCCGGGGCGGAGCAGGCCGTACACCCCGACGGCCGCCAGGCAGAGCACGGCCACCATGACGCTGGCGAAGCCCGCGCCGCCGAGCCGGCGGAACGGCGCCGATTCCGGGTCGGGCTCGCGTGCCACAAGCGCGGAGGTCATCCGCTGGAGGAAGAATTGGTACGACTGGACCTGGTCGCGCCGCGACGGCATGGCAGCCTCCCCGTCAGCCGTTGATCGCGCGCATGAACGCGTACAGACCCAGCACGCCGCAGGCCAGCGGCACCACGGCTAGCTGGAGCAGGATGTCGCACACATCGCCGAGCCGGGCCAGCCGGGGCGACGGGGCGCGGCGACTGTAGGCGAGCCCGGCGGCGGCGGCGATCCCGGCCCCGACCAGCGCCACCGGCAGCACCGCCAGCACCCGCGCGGCGGTCGACGCGTCGGCCGCGCCGACCAGCGGCAGCAGGCCCAGCCCCAGCAGGCCGGCGGCGAGCATCGGCACCCGGTGCCGGACGGTCGGCACCAGCCGGGCCCGCAGCAGGTAACCCAGCGAGATCACCGCGGCGAGCAGCAGCGCGGCGAGCGTGCCGGTCGCGGTGAGTACGAGCAGGCAACCGATCGTGATCAGGAACGCCCCGAAGATCATGCCGGTGAGCACCTCGTCGGCGCGGGCGGTGGCCTGGTAGACCACCTCGCGCCGGGGCTGCGGGTCGTCGCGTACCAGATCCTCGGCGGTACGCGGCAGCGCCGGCATCGGCATCTTCCCGAGCCGGACGGAGAGCAGCGGCATGGCCGGCAGCAGCAGGGCCACCGCACTTACCACGATGGCGCTGCCCTGCGCGGCGTCCATCGAGCCGAGGGCGATCAATCCGCCCACCATGCCCCAGAAGCCGACGAAGACGGCGGTCACGAAGACCCGGGTCGCGTCGCCCACGCCGAGCAGGCCGAGCAGTCCGGAGAGGAGCAGCACCGCCGAGCCGAGCAGCACGTGCGGCGCGCCCAGGGTCCACACCGACTCTCCGGTGCCGAGCACCAGCACGCCGCCGACGAAGGCGTACGGCAGGCCGGCGGCGGCGACCACCGCGCCGGCCAGGGAGTCGGCCATCGCCCGGGCGAGCACGACACCGCTTACCAGCAGCAGACCGGCGGTGCCGAGGGAGATCGCGCCGCCGAGCCAGCCGGGCTGGTCGGAGGTGACGATCACGACGAGGCCGAGCAGCAGCAGCACGCCGGCCACGATCAGGCCGGTGAGCCGGGTCGCGAACGGGGTCCAGGCCACGCCGCGCCGGCGGGCACCGTCGGCGACGGCCTCCATCAGGTCGTCGTACGCCAACTCGGGCCACTCGGTGCGTCGGGGCACCAGGTGCAGCGTCTCGCCGTCGCGGACGTTCTGCGCGGCGAGCGTACGGGTCAGGTCGACCGGGCTGCCGTCACCTCGGCGCAGCATCCACCCGCCGTGCGCGGTGCCGTCCGAGGGATCCTCGTCGGCCTGGCGCAGTACGGCCGGAAGCAGCCCGACGATCGGCAAGTGCTCGGGCAGAGCGAGATCCAATCGCCGGTTGGGTGCGATGACGGCAATACGCGCGAGTCCGGTTCCGGCCTGGGTGACCACAGAAGACCCCTCGGTACGAGGAGCGGGCCGACGGCCCGCGGCTGTCCTGACCGGCACAGGCTACCTACCATGTGCCGGTGACGCGGGTGCCGGTTGCACGCGGAGACCGGGCGTACGGGGGTGCCGGGCGTGCGCTGCACGTCCAGGAGAGGCAACGGAGGTCTGTCACGTGAGCACGGTGGTCGTCAAGCGACCTGCCCGCCAGCCGGAACCGGAGTACCCCGCTGGCGAGGTGTTGTTGGATGCGCCGCCCGAGGTGCCTGCGCCGACCGGCAAGGCGTGGGGGCAGATGCTGATGCTGCTGCCGATGCTCGCCGGCTCCTTCGCGATGGCGTTGATGTTCGCCGGCCGGGGCGGGTCGACAATCGGCTACGTCACTGGCGGCCTGTTCGGACTCTCCGCCCTCGGCATGCTCGGCTCCCAGCTGACCAACAACTCCGGTCCGGGCAAGCAGGAGATGCTCCAGCGACGCCGGGAGTACATGACGCACCTGTCCCGGCAGCGGCGGCGGGTGCTCAAGACGATTCGCCGGCAGCGGGAGGCGGCCTTCTACCGGCACCCGGATCCGGACACCCTCTGGTCGCTGCCGCTCGGCCCCCGGCTCTGGGAACGCCGCCGGGGCGATGTGGACTTCGGTACCGTCCGGATCGGACTCGGGCCGCAGGAGCTGGCCACGCCACTGGTACCGCCGCCGGCCACCACGCTGGAGAAGCTGGAACCGATGTGCGCGCTGGCCCTGCGCCGGTTCCTCACCACCTACGGCGAGGTGCCGGACCTGCCGGTGACGATGGCGCTCAACGGCTTCGCCCGGGTGCACCTACGCGGCGACGCGGACGCCGCCCGGGGCATGGTGCGGGCGATCCTCGCCCAGGCCACCGCCTTCCACGCCCCCGACGACATGCTGGTCGCGGTCTGCGTCTCGGCGGATCGGCGGGCGCACTGGGAGTGGACCAAGTGGCTGCCGCACGCCCTGCACCCGTCGCGTACCGACGCGCTGGGTCAGCTGCGGCTGGTCGCCGGCTCGGTGAGCGGCCTGGAGGCGATGCTCGACGACGTGTTGGCCAGCCGGCCCCGGTTCAACGCCAGCGGCGGGGGCCTCCAGGTCGGCGGGCCACACGTGCTTGTGGTGATCGACGGCGGCGACACCGCCGGCTCGGACCACCTGATGACCGAGGGCGGCGTGGAAGGCGTGACGCTGCTCGACCTCTCCACCCCGCCACCGCGCCTGCTCGACCGGGCGCGGCTGGTCCTGGACCTGACGGCGGACCACCAGCTGCACAGCACCACTGTCGACGGGGTGGCGGAGATCGGCCGGGCCGACGACTGCCGGGTGGCGGAGATCGAGGCGTTGGCCATGCAGCTGGCCCCGCTGCGCCTCTCGGCCGCCTCCCGGGGCAGCGGCGGCGACACCCCGCTCGCCACCGAGATGGGCCTGGTCGAGCTGCTCGACATCGGTGACCCGTACGAGTTCGACGTGGACCGTGCCTGGCAGCCGCGACCGAACCGGGACAAGCTGCGGGTGCCGATCGGATTGGGTGCTGACGGCGCACCGGTGGAGCTGGACCTGAAGGAGTCGGCGCAGGACGGCATGGGACCGCACGGGCTGCTCATCGGTGCCACCGGTTCCGGCAAGTCGGAGCTGCTGCGCACCCTGGTGCTGGCGCTTGCCGCGACGCACTCCTCGGAGAGCCTCAACTTCGTCCTGGTCGACTTCAAGGGTGGCGCGACCTTCACCCGGCTGGACGGGTTGCCGCACACCAGCGCCGTGATCACCAACCTGGCCGACGAGCTGCCGCTGGTGGACCGGATGACCGACGCCATCAACGGCGAGCTGGTCCGCCGGCAGGAGTTGCTCCGCTCGGCGGGCAACTACGCCTCGCAGCGTGACTACGAGAAGGCCCGCGCGGCGGGTGCCCCGCTCGCCCCGCTGCCGAGCCTGCTCATCATCTGCGACGAGTTCTCCGAACTGCTCACCGCCAAGCCGGACTTCATCGACATGTTCGTGCAGATCGGTCGGGTCGGCCGGTCGCTCGGCGTACACCTGCTGCTGGCCTCGCAGCGGTTGGAGGAGGGACGGCTGCGCGGGCTGGACACCCACCTGTCGTACCGGATCGGGCTGCGGACCTTCTCCGCGATGGAGTCCCGGGTGGTGCTGGGCGCCGCCGACGCGTACGAGTTGCCCCGCTCGCCGGGCCACGGCTACCTGCGCTTCGGCACCGAGCCGCTGGTCCGGTTCAAGGCCGCGTACGTCTCCGGCGCCTACCGCAGCAAGACCGCCGCGGCGGTCGCGGCCGGCGGCGGCGAGGACCAGGTACGCGAGTACAACACCAGCTACGTCGCCCCGCCGGTGACCCGTACGCCGAAGGAGGAGGAGCCACCGGAGCCGGCCGACGGGGTGGGCGAGAGCGTGCTGGACATCCTGGTCGGGCGGCTCGTCGGTCGGGGCAAGCCGGCGCACCAGGTGTGGCTGCCGCCGCTGGCCGAGCCGCCGACGCTTGACCAGTTGCTGCCGCCGCTGAGCGCCGACCCGGCCCGGGGCATCACCGTGGCGCACGCCGGCCTGCTCGGCGAATTGCAGGTGGCGGTCGGCATCGTCGACAAGCCGTACGAGCAGCGCCGGGACGTGCTCTGGTTCGACCTGGCCGGCGCGGCCGGACACGCGGTGATCGTGGGCGGCCCGCAGAGCGGCAAGTCCACCCTGCTGCGGACGATCGTCACCGCGCTGGCGCTGACCCACACCCCGCGTGAGGCGCAGGTGTACTGCCTCGACCTGGGCAGCAGCGCGCTGTCGTCGCTGCGCGACCTGCCGCACGTCGGCTCGGTGGCGACCCGCCTCGACGCCGGCCTGGTCCGCCGCACCATCGCCGAGTTGCAACTGCTGATGGGTGAGCGGGAGCGGCGGTTCGCCGAGCGCGGCGTCGACTCGATGGCCGCGTACCGGCGGGCCCGCCGGCACGGCCAGCACGACGACGATCCGTTCGGCGACGTCTTCCTGGTCATCGACGGTTGGGCGACGTTGCGGGCGGAGTTCGAGGACCTCGAACCCACAATCAACGACATCGCCAACCGGGGACTCTCCTTCGGCATCCATTTGATCGTCACGGCCGGCCGCTGGATGGACCTGCGTCCCGCCGTCCGGGACGTCTTCGGCACCCGGCTGGAGCTGTGGCTGGCCGACGCGAGCGACTCCAACCTGGACCGCAAGGCGGCGATGAACGTGCCGGAGAAGTCGCCAGGTCGGGGCATCACCCCGGACGGGCAGCAGTTCCTGGCGGCGCTGCCCCGGGCCGACGGTGCGCAGGAGACCGACAGCCTGCCCGAGGGAGCCCGCAAGCTGGTCACCGAACTGGCCGCCGCCTGGCAGGGGCCGGGTGCGCCGCCGATCCGCCTGCTGCCGCCGGTGGTGCCGTACGGCAGCCTGCCGAGCACCGGCCGGCCGGGCATTCCGATCGGCATCGCCGAGGTGGACCTTCAGCCGGTGCACCTGGACTTCGCCGCCGACCCGCACTTCATCCTCTTCGGCGACGGTGAGTCGGGTAAGAGCACCTTCCTACGGTCGGTGGCCCAGACGATCGTCGACCGGCACGAGCTGACCGAGGCCCGGCTGGTCCTCGTCGACTACCGGCGCAGCCTGCTCGGTGACATCACCACGCCGCACCTGATCGGGTACGGCTCGACCGCGCAGGTCACCGAGAGCATCATCGCCGAGGTGGCCGCGGTGATGCGGGACCGGCTGCCTCCGCCCGACATCGACGCGGAGCGGCTGCGGGCCCGGGACTGGTGGAAGGGCCCCGACCTCTACGTGCTTGTCGACGACTACGACCTGGTGTCGGGCACGGGCAGCAATCCGCTGACCCCGCTGCTGGAGTTCCTGCCCCAGGCCCGGGACATCGGCCTGCACCTGGTGATCGCCCGCCGTACCGGCGGTGCCAGCCGGGCGCTGTACGAGCCGGTGCTGATGCGGCTGCGCGAGATCAGCACGCCGGGCATCGTGATGTCCGGCAACCGGGACGAGGGTGTCCTGCTCGGCACCGTCCGGCCCGGTCCGCTGCCACCTGGGCGCGGCTGGCTGGTGGCCCGGCGCGGCGGCACCCGGCTGGTGCAGTTGGTGCACCTGCCGCCACGGTCGTGAGCTGCCGTACGGGGTTGCCTGATCAGTTGGCTTTCGGCCAGAGTGGATCGACAACGGGGAGGAACCATGGGCGATGACTGGCTCGTCAACGAAGAAATCAACGTCGACATCCAGCAACTGAAGGATTTCGCGGAGGCCGTCCGGCGGGAACTGGAGGGCAACTTCCAGCCCAACTACGAGAACGGTCTGCGCCCGATGCTGAGTACGCAGGCGCCGTTCGGCAGCGGCGGAATGCAGGAGGCCACCTTCTTCCGGGGCCGGCACGACGACAGCCGACTCGCCGTGAAGCTCCTGATGGACGACGTGATCCGCGGTCTCGTCTCGCTCAGCACGGCCGCTGAGTCGATCTCGGCCGAGTACCTCGACGGTGACGCGATGGCGCGGGCCACAAACGACGACGTGCACAACGCGTTCCGCGGGGTGGACGGGCAGGAGATCCTCACCGGAGAATGGCAGCAGGATGGCGGGGGCCCGGCCGGTGGCGGCACGGGAGCTGAGGGACGGGCATGAGCAAGGACTACTACGGCTGGCAGCCGACCCCCTACCCGCACTACGCCGGCATCTCGGACGACTACGCAGCCGATCGGGCCGCCCGGTCCAGGCCGTACCAGCCGACCGCGTGGGACGGGGTCGACATCGAGCAGATGCACGAGTACGTCACCAAGGAGGACGACGGACGTACCGCGACGCTCGCCGAGACGTGGTCGCGCGCGGCTGACCTGCTGCGCGTCACCCGGGAAAACCTCAAGCGCCACGCCGACGCGCTGGACGCCAAGTGGGACTCACCGGCCGGGCGCGTCTTCATGTCGAAGATCGGTGCCACGTTGCACTCGCTCGACGAGTGGCAGCGGGTCGCCGCAAACAACGCCAGTGGCCTGTCGCAGCTGGCCGACAAGATCTCGACCGCCCAGCGCGACATGCGGGAGCTCTACCGCCAGTACGAGGCCGAGCAGCGCAAGCAGCGGCAGGCATACGAAGACGACAAGGCGAAGATCACCTTCAGTGACCTCTTCGGCGACAAGCACAAGACGCCCGAGGAGGTTCGGCAGGAGTTCCACCAGCGCGCCAAGAACATCGCCAAGCCGCTTGCCGACTTCTACATCGACGTCTACATCTCGAAGATCTCCCGAGGCGGGAAGTTCAAGGGCCCCACGGAAGCCGATCCCTTGAAGGGGGGATCCGGCGACCGGCCGGGCGGCTCGGGTGGTGGACCTGGTGCCCGGTCGGGCTCGTCCGTCGTCGGTGGACCTTCGGGCGGGGTGGAGCGCCCCGACCTGCCGCCGCGTCCGGAGCTGCCGGGCCGGCCGGACCTGATCGTCAGGCCGACCGAACCGACCCCCGTCACGCCGGGCGTGCCGGAGGGTCCCGGGCTCGCCGGTGGCACCGTCACGCCCGTACCGACGCCGACGCCCCCGCCGGTCACCACGCCGAACCCGCCGGTGACGCCCGGCCCGGCACCGCCGCCCCCGGTGGTGACGCCCGGCCCTCGACCCATGCCTCCGGGCCCCCGGCCCATCCCTCCCGGCCCGCCGAACACCGGCCCCCGACCCATGCCTCCCGGCCCGCCGAACACCGGCCCGCGACCCACCCTGCCCGGATCAGGCGGCGGCTCGACCACCACCCCCGGCAGTCGCCCTCCGCTACCGAACCGGCCCACCCTTCCCGGCGCCGGTGGTTCCGGCAACCCGGGAATGGTGCCGGGCGGCGGCCAGCGGGGTCCGGTCCCGAACCGGGCGACCCTGCCGGGCAACACCGGCGCTCCCGGTCCGCGTAGCAGCGCGCCCGTGCGGCCCACCACCCCGCCGCCCAGCCTCGGTGGCCCCCGTGGCGCCGCACCGGGCACCCCGCGTCCAGCGACGCCGCCGCTTGCCGGCCGGTCCCAACCGCCACCGGCCGCCCGGCCCCCGCCGCCGGGGTGCGTCCCGACCTGAGCGGTCGTACCGGCGCCGCCCGTCCGGCGCCGGCCACCGGCCCGGCGCCGTCGCTCGGTGGCCGGCGTGCCGCCCCGATCGCGAAGACTCCCGGCAAGGGTGCCGGCCGCGCCGGAAACCAGGAGACCTGGGAGTACGGCGACGGCGACGACGAGTTGTGGGTCACCGAGTCCCCCGGCGCGGGCGTCATCGAGGCACCGGTCGAGCGCCGTCCGCGCGAGCAGGGCCGGGCCCTCGGCGGCAGTTGACACCGGACGGGCCGGGCATCCGACGCCGGGTGCCCGGCGTGTCCACCCTGACCCTCGGCACCGCACCCTGGGTGTCCGGCCCGTACCATGCGGTGACCGCCCATTCCGGCCGTGCCGGTGGAACCACAGAGGAAGGTAGACGGGCATGCGTGTCCTCACCCGACCGGCGGCTGCCCTGGCGCTCGTCACCGCGAGCGCCCTGGCGACCCTGAGCCTCCCCGCCCCGCCCGCCTCGGCTGACCCGACCCGGGACGACTCCTGGCACGTCAAGGAGCTGGAACTGGCCGAGCTGCACAGGATCACCCAGGGTGAGGGGGTGGTGGTGGCGGTGGTCGACACCGGAGTGGACGCGAGCCACCGCGACCTGAAGGACAATGTGCTGCCCGGCGTCGACCTCTACGACCGCGACGGCAAGGGCGACGTCGACCGGCGCAACCACGGCACGGGCATGGCCTCGCTGATCGCCGGGCACGGGCACGGTCCCGGCAACGGGAACGGGGTGCTCGGGGTCGCGCCGAAGGCCAAGATCCTGCCGGTGACGGTGCAGAACGAGCAGGCCCGGGCGATCTCCCCGGAGGCGATCGCCACCGGGATCAACTGGGCCGTGGACCATGGTGCGGACATCATCAACGTGTCACTGGGCGGCAGCTTCAGCGACGAACTGAATCGCGCCGTGGAGCGGGCGTACCAGCAGGACATCATCGTGGTGGCGGCGATCGGCAACGACGACAACTACGTCGCCGGCTTCCCGGCTCAGCACGAACTGGCCGTGGCAGTCAATGGCACCGACCGCAAGGGCGTGATCAGCAAGGGCGCCGCGCTGGCCGCCGACGAGGTGGACATCGCGGCACCGGGAGAACAGATCGTCCTGGCCGTGCCCGGCGACAAGTACGAAACCTCCACCGGCAGCAGCAGCAGCGCCGCGCTGGTCTCGGGCAGCCTCGCCCTGATCAAGGCGAGGTACCCGGACCTGAACGCGCAGCAGTTGGTCCAGCGTCTGCTGGAGACCACCCGGGACGCGGGCGATCCCGGCCACGACCGGCAGTACGGCTGGGGCGTACTCGACCTGCGGCAGGCCCTGATTGGCGAGCCGGACGGCCGCACCGCCCCCAGCGCGAGCGCCAGCGCCGCTCCGCCGACCGCCAACCTCGAAGCGTGGCAGACCGACCCGGGTGAGCGCGAGAACGGCATCCTGATCGCGGTGTGGGCCGCGATCATCGTGGTGTTCCTGCTCCTCGTCGGGGGCATCGTGGCCCTGCTCCTGCGCCGCCGAGCCCGTCAGCGCCAAACCCGGCCCGCCGACGACACCCCCTCCCTGGCCGCCGCCGCTGGGAGCGGCCCCGGCCAACCCGCCGACACGCCCGACGACACGGTGTGGCGCCGACCCGCCACCTAGACACCTGACCAGAAGTGCCGCCGCTAACCCTCGCCGCTCGGGGAAGGTGCAGCGGCGCAACTTCGGCGGAACGGCGGTGTCAGCCGGCCCGGGAGGCAGCAACTTCGCCGAAACGGCGCGGAGCAACCCGGCCGGGTCAGGCCAGCGGATGCCGATCGGCCTTCAAGGCGTGCAAGAAGGCCGTCCAGGTACCGGCACCGAAGGCAAGGGCCGGGCCGCTGCGGTCCTTCGAATCGCGTACGCCCACCGCACCGCCAGCAAACCGCACCTCGACGCAGTTGGCATTGCTGGAGCTGCGGGAGGACTTGAACCAGTCCCGGTCGGCGGCGGGCGACTGCGTGGTCACGTCATCTCCTTGGCGATCCGGCGGATCAGATCCAGTGACTCCGCCGAGCCTAGCGCCAGCTCCCGGGTCTCGGCGAAGGTGACCACGTAGTCGGTGACCCGCACCGACTGGTCGATGATGTCGATGGAGGTGAGGATCTCCTGCCAGACCAGGTCCGGCAGCCGGGGCGACGGGAACGACAGAATCTCGAACGGGCCGCCGAAGGCGGGGTGCGCCCCAACGGTGAACGGCAACACCCGGATCTCGAACTGCTCGGGCCGGTCGGTGGCGAGAGCGACGAGATGGTCGAGTTGGGCGCGCATCACTGCCGGGCCGCCGACCTGCTGGCGTAGGGCACCCTCGCTCAGTACGGCGCTGACCCGCAGGGGATGCGGGCCGTCGAGCCGGGCCTGCCGCGCCATCCGGACCGCCACCCGCCGGTCCACTTCGGTGAGTCGGATCGTGGTGGTGCCGCCACGAATCACCGCGCGGGCATATTCCTCGGTCTGCAACAGGCCGTGGATCGCCTCCGGGTGAAAGCTGCGGATCTGCTCGGCACCGGCCTCGTAGCCGAGGAAGCGGAGGAACTCGGCCGGAAAGAGCTGCGCGTACTCGTGCCACCAGGCACGGCGGGCCGCACCAGCCCGGAGCGCCTCCAACTCGGCCGCCTCCTCCGGCTCCAGCTCGTACGCCGTCACGATCTGGGCCAGCCGCCGGGCCGGCAGCTTGACCCGACCGGCCTCGACGCCCGAGACGTACGCCTGGATGATGCCGATCGCCCGACCGGCCGCCGCTGCCGTGAGACCCACCTCCTCACGGCGCTGACGCAGCCGAAGCCCCAGCTCCCACGCCTGCACCACGGGCGACGACTCCAGTTGAGCGAGCGCCTTCGAGCCGCTTGGCGCACCTTTGGCTGAGGTCATGTCTCCTCCTTGGACGAAGCTTCTACACAATCAGTATTCTCATCGGCACTCTTGATATCAACCTCCATGCCGTGCATTCTTCGAGTGGACGCAGATGCCGGTGTCGCGAGGAGGCAGTCGTGAATGACAGGGGTCGGTGGGTGTACCAGGAGGAGCAGGTGCCGTATGCGTTCTCGCTGTCCCGCGTGCTCGACGCCGGCACCTCCGAGCAGTCGTACGACCTGCTCGGAGTTGTCCGGGTCAGCGTGGACCGTCGACAGCCGGAGAAGCTGTCCAGCGCCCTACGGCCCTGGGCACTGGCGACGCTGGCCAACGGCGGGTACGGCTTCGGTCGCTTCTACGTTTCGTACTCCACGCTGGACGAGGACGGAGAGCCGTACCAGAACGTCGTCGACGAGTACATCGACTGGTCCGGCAGCGAGGTCCTGACCCCGGACCCGGAGGGCAGCAAGTCGGCGCGCACCGGCCGGTCGGTGACCTGACACGGGATGCGGCATGTCGCGTCCTCCGGGTGCGCTAAGGACACAAGTTGCGGCATCTCGTGCACCTGGTGCACGCCGGCCAGGGCAAGCGAGCGGTCGAAGCCGCTTTACGCAAGCCGCTTGGGCAGTGCGGGGCGCACATCGGTCGGGTCGCCTGGGATATCGTCGGTCCAGCCCTCTTCGCCGCGCAAAGCCGGAGCAACGACGCGCACCCCTCCCTGTCTTCGCGGAGCAGCCCGACATGGGTTCGTCCGACGGGACACCTGCGGGTTGCCCACTGTTGCCGGCCGACGCGACGAGCGGGTGCTGACGATGCCGGGTCGGTCGGGGAGGGGCGTGCGGTGACGCAGCCGGGTGCGGCACGGCCGGGCGAGTCGGGTTGGCAGCATCCGGGCGCGACGGCACCGCCGCAGCAACGAGTGCCGCAGCAGCAGACCGGCATGCCGGTGCCACAGCAGGCCGGCGCGCCGCCGCAGCAGGCGAACCCGGCGCAGCAGACCGGAGCGCTGGCGCAGCAGCAGGGCGAAGCTGGGGCACCGATGCTCGGTGGGGCCGGGCCGGGACACAGTTGGGCCGCGCAGCGGGGGCAGGGGCGGGCCAGCGTCGGCGGCACCTATGCCAGCCAGGCCAGCGGCGGCACCATGCCCAGCGGTCAGGCAAACACCGGGTACGCCGGCCAGGCCGCCAGCACGCACACCGGCGGGACCACGCACACCAGCCAGGCCGCCAGCGGCAGCGCATACGGCGGTCAGGTGGGTGGCGGGAATGCGTACGCCAGTCGGGTGGCGGCAGGAGGCACGAGCGTGCCGGGCGCGCGGGCGGCGGCCGGGGCGGGCACGATGCCGGCCCGGCCTGCGGCGGGCGAGCCGGCGGCGGGACCGGCCCAGCCGTCGGCGGGAGCGACACAACCGGCAGCGGGGGCGGCGGAGTCCTCGGCGGACGGTGCCCCCGCCCCGGTGGTACGCCCGCATCGGCGGCAGCTCAGGGTCGGCGGCATCCATGTTGCGCAGCTCGTGGCGTGGCAGGCCGGTGTGGCGGCGGTGCTGGCCGCGACGCCGCGTGGCGTGCCGCTGACCGTGGCGGTGGCCGTCGCCGTGTTGCTGCTGCTCGCCCCGACGATGGTGCGCCGCCGAGGGCGGTGGCTCTACGAGTGGTTGGCGGTCTGGTGGGGCTACCGGGGGCGGCGCCGGCACCTGGACGCGACCGGGCCGGCGGGTGCGGTCGGCGTCGATCATGTCAACGCGGCATGGCAGTTGTTGACCCATCTGGAAGGTAGCGTCGAGCTGGACCAGGTCGAGATCGACGACCAGCCGGCGGTGCTGCTCACCCATCGCGGCGGGCTGAGTGCGGTGCTGGAGGTCGACCCGACCGAGGGCGCGCTGCTGATGGGTGCGCCGCAGGCTCTGCCGTCGCCGATGTCGCTGCTGCCGGCGGCCGATCCGAACACCCCGCCGGTGGCGGTGCAGGTGCTGATCCAGGTCACCCCGGCACCCCGGGTGGGTGCGGCGGCGGTGGACCGGGCGTACCGCGAGCTGACCGGCGGCGAGGTGCCGGCCAGCCGGCAGGCGTGGGTGGTGCTCCAGGCACCGCGTACCCCCGATTTTCATGCCGACCGGGACCTGCGGCCGGCGCTGACGGCGGCGATCCGGCGGACCCGGCGTCAGCTGCGCCACGATCGGGTGTCGGCCCGGCTGCTCAACCGCGACGAGGTGCTGGCCTCCGTCGCCACCCTGACCCACCTCACCGGTGCGCCGGCCGGCGGGGATCGACCGCTGGTCCGGGAGGGCTGGCGGAGTTGGTCGGCGCAGGGCACCCCGCAGAGCTGCCACCGGCTGCTCGCCTGGCCGGACCGGGCGTGGGAGGTGGATGCGCTGCTGCGCGGCCTGCCCGCCGCGGCCAGCGTGGTGTCGATCTCGGTGGCCCGCCAGTCCGGCCGGCCCGGCGACGACGAGGCCGTGCTGGAGGTGGCGTTCCGGCTGATCGGGGCGGACGCCACCGCGCTGGACGCCGCCGACCGGGCACTGACCGAGGCGATCCGCAGTCAGGGCGGTCGGCTGCAACGACTCGACGGCGAGCACGCCTACGGGGTGGCCGCCACCCTTCCGCTCGGAGGCTTCCTGCGGTGAACAGCGTCGCCTTTCCCGGCAGCCGGATCGGGCTGCACGTCGCCGAAGCCGCCACCGTCGCCGGGCTGCGCCTGGCCGCCGGTGGCGGCGGGCTGGTGGTCGGCCGGAACCGCCAGCAGGAGCCGGTCGGCCTGCGGATCTTCCGCGCCGAGCCGACCCGGCTGATGCTTACCGGCGGGGTACGCGCGGCAGAACTGCTCGCCTTCCGGGCCCTGGCGCTCGGTGCCCGGCTGTTCATCCAGACCGCCCGGGAGCAGGAGTGGGACGCCTTCCTGCGGCGTTGCGTCATCGGCCGGGAGATCGCCTCGTTCCTGCCGCCCGGGGTGGCGCCCCCGGTGCCGGCCACCCCGACCGAGCCGCAGCTCGTGGTGGTCGACACCGGCCCGGTGACCGGGCCGGACACCAATCTGGCCGCGCCCTGGCGGGCCACCCTGGTGGTCCGGGACGACCTGGCCGGCTGGGACGTCGAGGTGCTGGTCCGCAGCGACATCGTGGTGCTCCAGCGGCTCACCGAAGCCGAGGCCGGCACGGCGGCGAACGCGCTCGGGTTGGTGAGCGTGCAGAGCTGGTTCACCCAACTGCACCCGGAGATGGTCGGCCTGATCACCAAGGGCAAGGTGCAGTGGGTGATGCTCAGCATGACCGGCACCGAGCGGCAGCTGATCGGACCGGTGGCCCGGGGCGGCTGAGGGACAGCGAGGCGGATGCCGGATTTGCCCTTTGCTGATCGGACGTCCCTTCTAGTAGCTACTATCCGGATAGCCCGCTTCGACAGCTGGAGGCTTCCGGATGAACGACATCCCCGCGACCGTCTACCGGATCCGAGCCGACCGGGTGGTCTGGCGTACCGCTGGTGACGAGGCCGTGCTGCTGGACACCGCGCAGTCCGTCTACTTCGCGCTCGGCCCCTCGGCCGCACTGCTCTGGCCGCACCTGGTGGACGGTGCCACCGCCGACGAACTGACCCGGGAGCTTGTCGCGCGGGCACCGGTGGACCGAGAGCGGGCCGCCGCCGACGTGCGGCAGTTTCTCACCGACCTGGAGAGCGCGGAGTTGGTCGGCCGCAGCTGACCCTGCGGTCAGGACAACCATGCCTCGGGTACCGGGTGGCGCAGCAACTCCAGCATCCCTTCCTGCTCGGCGTCGGTGTCCCCGTCGAGCCAGGCGTGCGCGTGGAAGCCGCCGCTCGGCGCGGTCACCCCGATCACGATGGTGCGGCTGGTCCGGCAGGCGGCGTACCAGCGCTGGCGGACCAGCGCGGCCTCCAGGCAGCTGGCACCGTCGCGGCGGAGCACGCGATTCATGACGTCCGGGTCGGCGCCAGGGGGCGGTCCCGGCAGCCGCACGGCGGGGATTCCGCCTTGGACAAGCTGGCGCCGGACCCGGCGTCGGGCGCGGACGGTCCAGAGCGCCAGCCGCACGCCGGCCAGACCGTCGCCACGCACCAGCCGGATCAGACCGGGCAGAAGTCGCAGGGCCGGCTTGGTGCGCCGGACGAGTCGGAGGAGCGCCGACCCGCCATTGCTCACCATGGACTCCCCCTTCATCCTCGCCAAAACGGATACTATGCTAATACAGGGAGCTAACAGACTAGGAGCATGAGGGGCTAGCATAATGAGTGAAACTCGCAAAAAGGATCAGCCGGTTGACAAGGGATACGAGCCGCCTCGGCTCCGCCGGCTGGGCACCCTGGCCGAGCTGACCAAGGGTGGCGTCGAGGGACCCGACGACGGCCTTGGTGGCGGCGGCTTCTCGTGATCGACCAGGTCACCGCAGCGGCAGCGGGTTGATCGAGGTACGGCAGGCGACGCGCCGGTTCGGCAAACAGCCGATCTTCGCCGACCTGGACCTCGACGTGCAGCCGGGCGCCCGGCTGCTGCTGGCCGGTGGTAACGGATCGGGCAAGACCACGCTGCTGCGATGCCTGGCCGGCACGCTGGCCCTCACCACCGGGCGGATCTCGGTGGCCGGCGAACCAGCGGGTTCGCCGGCCTCTCGCCGGCTGGTGGGCCTCTGCCTCGCCCCCGAGCAGGGCCTCTACGGCCGGCTGTCGGCCCGCGACAACCTGCGGCTGGTCGCGCGGCTGCGGTTGCCCCGCCGAACCGTAGAGCCGGCGACAACCGCGGTCATCGAGGAACTCGGCATTGAGGCGTACGCCGATCGGCCGGCGGAAAAGTACTCGGCGGGCATGCGGGCCCGGGTGAGCATCGCCCGCGCCCTGCTCGGCGACCCGGCGGTGCTGCTCCTCGACGAGCCGGCCCGCTCCCTCGACGAATCGGGCCGGGCGCTGCTGTGGGCGGCGCTGGACCGGCGTCGCGACCTGGCCTGTGTCATCGCCTCCCATCACCGAGAGGACCGCGCCCGGTGCGATTCGATACTCGCCCTTCCGGTGGGGCGTTGACGGCCGTCGAGGGCCGAATCCGCCGCGCCGCAGCGGCGGCCGGACCTTCCCCGACAGGCAGCCTGACCAGCGCACTTGCCGCCTTGGTCCGCCGGGATCTGCGGGCCGAACCGCTACTGCGGATCCCGGTTCTGCTGGACCTCGCCTTCGCCACCGTCAACCTGGCGGTGTTTCTGCTGATCTCCCGTTTCCTCGGCACACCGGGTCGGGGTGCCGTGGGGCCGTCCCACGACTACTTTGCCTACGTCGCGGTGGGCATCACCTTCATGCTCGTCATCCAGGCGGCCACCATCCAACTCACCAAGCGCGTCACGGCCGAGCAGCGCTCCGGCACGCTGGAGATGCTGGCAGCCCAGCCGATATCACCGGGCGGGCTGGCCGTCGGCCTGGCCGGGTACCCGTTCCTGATGGCCGCCCTCCGCGCCACGATCTACCTCGCCGTCCTCGGTCCCCTGCTCGGCCTCCGGGTGCGGCACACCGACTGGCTGGGCGTGGTGGTGCTGCTGGTCGCCGGATGCGCGGCCATCGCCGGTATCGGCATCATCCTGATGGCGCTTTCCATCGCCGTCGGGCACGGCGACGCCACCGCCCGGGTGACGGTCGTCGCCCTCACCTTTCTCTCCGGCACGTACTTCCCCGTCGACGTCCTTCCCCCGGTACTCCAGCCGCTGGCCGAGCCGCTGCCCAGCCGGTTGGCCCTCGACGGGCTGCGGGCCGCGGTGTCCGGGGCGGACTGGACCGGCGACGCACTCGCCCTGCTCGGTATCGCCCTGGTGTTGCTGCCGCCCTCGATCTGGGTCTTCGGCCGAGCGCTGCGGTTGGCCGCGAAACGAGGGATCCTGACCCGTGATTAGGCTGCCTACACCGCCCGTACCGCGCCTCACCAGGCTGGACATCGCCCGGGGCATGGTGCTGGGACCCAGCGCTGCGCCGCCGCTGCCAGCCACCGACCGTCGGGCCGCCCGCGCCGTACCGCCGGCCATGGCGCCCCCCGGCTGCCCGATCGCGAGCACCCCGCTTGCCGCGCTGGAACAGGCGGTGCTGCCCGCGCTGGCCCGGCCGCCGTGCGTCGTGAGTTTTTCCGGCGGTCTCGACTCGTCGCTCGTGCTCGCGGTCGCGGTACGGGTCGCCCGCCGCGAAGGGCTGCCACCGCCGGTCCCGGTGACCTGGCGATTCACCGACGCGCCGCAGGCGGAGGAGTCCGACTGGCAGGACGACGTGATCCGCGCGCTCGGGCTCACCGGCCCGTGGCATCAGCTCCAGGCCGGCGACGATCTCGATTTCGTCGGGCCGGTGGCCGCACGGCTGCTGCACCGGCACGGCGTCCTGCATCCCGCCAACCTTCACCTGCACCTGCCGATCATCGAGTTGGCCGAGGGCGGCTCGCTACTCACCGGCGCCGGCGGGGACCAGATGCTTGCCGGTTGGCGGCGCCCGGCCCGTACCATCCGGTCCCGGCTGCGGCTGGCGTTGTGCCCGGCCGTGCGGGCGGTGCTGCCACCGGGCCGCCGCCGGGCCATCGCGGCCTATCCCTGGTTGCGGCCGGACGTGGCGGTCGACTGCTACCGGGCGTACGCGGCGCAGCGGCGTGCCGAACCGGCCCGGCTGGAGCGCCGGATCCGCTGGCACCTGAACCGACGGCACCTGGTCATGACCTGCGCGAGCCTGGCCGGGGTGGCGGCCGAACACGACGTGTCGGTGGTCAACCCGCTGCTGGACGCCGGTTTCCTGATGGCACTGGCCACCGAGCCCGGCGGGCTGCGGCTACCCGGACGGGACGAGTTGCTCGCCCGGATCGCTGGCGACACGCTGCCCGCCGTGATCACCGCGCCGCGCCGCAAGGCGACCTTCCTCCAGGTCTTCCTGCGCCGGCACAGCCGGGACTTCGTCGCCAGCTGGGACGGTTCCGGCGTGGACACCGACCTGGTCGACCCGGTCGCGCTACGCCGGGAGTGGTCCCGCTGGCCGATCCCACCCGGCACCGTCAGTCTGCTGCAACAGCTGCGGCTGGCGGCCCACCCGGATCCGGCCGGGCAGCCGCCAGCGGCGAACTCCGAGGTTACGGACGACCCGGCCGCAACCGTGCCGGCACCGCGCTGACATCCGCTGGCGGGCCTGACCGGTCACCGCCGGGAGGCCCGCCGCGCGGCATGCAGTTCCCGTGCCGCGTACGGCAGGGCGGACACGTGTCTGACCAGCCGCCAGACGTACGCGAACAGCAGTCCCAGCCGACCGCGCCGCGCCATCGGGCTGGTGTTCCGCATCATCGCGGCCGATGGCAGCAGCCGTCGGCGGACGTGTCGCAGCCGGACCGATGCGGACGGCAGTTCGGCCAGTCGAGCCAGCGAGAGGGCGGTCACCGAGGCACGGTGCGCGGTCAGCCAGCGGCTCGGCGGGCAGTGCCGCGGCATCCCCAACTCTTCCGCCACCCGGGCACCTTGATCGGTGAGCCGCAGCCCCAGCGCGTACGCCTCCTCAGCCCCGCAACGCCAGGCGATCGACGCGGCGGCCCGCCAGGTGTCGACGGGAAACACGGCCAGGGCCCGTTCCAGGTCGGCAAGCGGGTGTGCGGACGACGCGGGCGTTGCCGCGTGCAGCGCCACCAGCAGCGCCGCATGCTCCCGGTCCGGTACCGCGATCCGCTCGGCGGCCAGCGGCATCTCCTCGGCCGACCGCCACAGGCTGCACCAGAATTCCTCGTCTCTCGTGACGCCCGCGAAGCCCTGGTGCAGGTCGACCACGCCGGGCACCGCGCCGGGCAGCCGCCAGGACCGCTCGTAGTGCAGCGGCAGGTCGTCGGGACGCACGCCGTCGTTGACCGGGCGACCGCCCAACTCGGCAAGGGCCCGCTGCGCGGCGTCGAAGGCCGATGGTGCCACCAGGAGGTCGATGTCGCCGTAGCGGCGCTCGGTGCCCAGCCGGTGCGCCAGCCCGGCACCCTTGAGCAGCACCGAGTCGATGCCGCGATCCCGCAGTGCCGCGCTCGTCGCCACGGCCGCGGCATCCAGCGCCAGGCAGCGTACGGCGACGGCGAGCGCGGTCACGACACCACCACCGTGGATACGGCGAGCATGGTCACGACGCCACTGCCGTGGGTGTGGCAAGCGCGAGGTCGAGCTGCCGACGGGTCTCGTCGTACGCCGCCCAGCCCGGGGGCCGGGCCAGGTCCCAGGCCGGCAGGGCGGCCAGGGCCAACAGCGCGGCCGGGTCGGACGGTAGCGCCGGCCAGGTGCGCAGCGCGGCGAGCCGGCCCAGCAGGTCGGTCGCGGCGACCGGATCCGCCGCTGGCACGTCGCCCCAGCGCAGGAAGAACCAACCGCCCAGCGGCAGCCGGTCGGGAACGGCCGGCAGCGTCACGCGCAGCCGGGTCGCGTACCGGGCCGGCGTCATGGGCAGGGCGGCCCCGGGCACCGGCTCCCGCAGATCGAGGCAGCGCGGCCCGGCGAAGGCGTACCGTCCGTCGGTGACCAGCACGTCGTCGGCGAGCACCGGCACGCCGTCGGCGGCGAGCAGCGCGAGCAGGCTGCTCTTGCCGGCGGTACGCGGACCGAGCACCGCCCAGGCACGCCCGCCGCGGACGAAGGCACCCGAGTGGAAGGTCTCCCGGCCGCTCCACCGGTTGACGACGGTGGCCACGGCAGCGAGATAGGGGTGGGCGAGCAGGTCCGGCGCGGGTGCCGGCCCGTGCAGGGTCGCCGTCGCCCGGTGCCGGTCCACGCTCATCCACCGGCCATCGGCGAGCATTCGCGCGCACCGGCGCTCGTCCGGGCCAACCTGCTGGGGCGGCGGCCCGCCTGGGTCGGAGCGGATGGTCACGGCTGGCCGCCCGTCTGGCGGTCCAGCCGACGCCAGCTCGACGACGTGGTCGAGGCCGCACACGCGCAGCCCGTAGGCGTACCGGTCGGTGTCGCTGTTCGGCATCGGTTGCTCCCGGTGGCGCGCCTCGCGGGCGGCACCGGCTGGGTGCCGCCCGCGAGGGTTGGTGGTGTCGTCAGTGGCTCGCTAGCCGCTGACGGGTCGGCGAACTGCGATCGGTCCTGGTCGTGCCGGATGCCTTGGCCTTATCCGTCTTGGCCTTGCCGGCCTTGGCCTTGCCGGCCTTGGCCTTGTCCGCCTTGGCCTCGCCGGAGCTGGGCCGTACCAGGTGACGCGGCACCACGCCAGCGTCACCGTTGGCCTTGGCGCGGGCGGCCCGCTTGGTCGCGATGGACGGAGTTTCCGACGGGTCGATGCCCAGCGCGAGGACGTCCCAGACGCCCCAGAACGAGCCGGCCGACTCCACGCTCAAGGTCAGTGCGATCCTGAACGTCGCGCCCGCTGGCAAGCCACCGAGCGGCAGCGGCAAGGTCAACTCGGTGTAGAAACCGCCACCCGGCGGATCCTCGGCGGGAGCGTCCATCCGCAGGTTGTTGACCGTGACGGTCCGACCGTCGCTGAGCGTGATCGAGCTGGTCAGCGTAGCCGGGTTGCGCAGCCGCAGGTCGGCGTAGGGGAGCGCCGGGGACGAGCCGGCCGGGGGCGGCGGCCCGTTCACCTGGCTGAGGCTGGCGATCCGCAGCCTGACCTCGGTGGCCGCCGTGCTGGCCCGGTTGGTCAGCGTCCGCCGGACGATCAGCTGCCCCCGCCGGATCGGAGTGGGCGCGACGTACTCCCGGTTGGGTGACGCGCTTGCGGGCACGCCCGGATCCAACAACGTGGTCTGGATCAGGGAGTTCACCGGCCGGGGGCCGATCGAGTTGCGGGGTGCCGGCGTACCGAGCGCCGACGGGATTCCGCCCTGAATGCCGCCGACGGTGGTGATGAAGCGGAAGTCGTTCCGGGTGTCGCCGGTGTCCAACGGCCTGCCGGACTGCCGTAGCCGGCCGAAGAGGTTACGGACCACCGGCGGGTGGGCGAAGGCCGGCAGCGGGCTGCCCCGGTAGAAGCCGGGAGTGGAGCCGGCGGCGTCACTTATGGTGCCGGTGCCCGGCGTGCCGCTGTCCGGGAATCGGAGCCGCAGACCGCCGACCGCCCCCAGCGAACAGACCGGGCCGGCGACGACGGTGCAGCTGCCGGCTGCGGGATCCGCAGCCAGCGTCAGGTCCGGCTCGACGTCCTCCACCGGAGCCGAATACTCTCCCCCCGCGATCAGGAAGGTCTGGAGGGGCTGGAGCGGCAGCCGGGTGGGTGGAATGGTGACCACGTTGCCGTCCGCCGCCTCGATCCGGATCCCGGTCATCGGCATCGGGATATCCGTGAGGTTCTCGATCGAGAGGTACTGGTCCAACGGCCCGGCGATGCCGGACTGGCGGAACTGGGTGATCAGGGCCTGCCCGGCCACCCCGGTCGCCTGCACATGCACGAAGTTGGAGTCGACCACCGCGTTCGTGACCGAGGATACGTAGCGCACCTGGAACCGGTTGGTACCGAACTGCGGCACCCGGGCGGTGAAGGTGGCCCGGTTGAACGCGACCGGGAAAGTGCCGATCATCGTGGTGAGTCCACCGGTGTTGCTGTTGAAGAGGGAGACGGTGCCCTGCGCCTCGCCGGGGCCGATGTCGACGGTGAAGGTGACCTCGTCGGCGAAGTTGACCGACGAGTCGTCGACCCTCAGGTTGACGACGCTGGCCGCCTGGACCACGATCCGGATCTGGCGGACGTCGCTCGCCCCGAACGCATCGGTCACCCGGACGTCGAGGCCATACGTGCCGGCGATGGTCGGGATGCCGGAGAGGAACCCGTTGACCGGGTCGAGGGTGATGCCGGGTGGCAACGTGCCGGAGGCCACCGACCAGGTGAACGGTGCGGTCCCGCCGAGTACGGTGAGCCGCTGCGAGTACGACGCGCCGACCTCGCCGAGCGCCAGGTCCGGCATCACGATCTGCGGCCGGGCGTTGATGGTGAGGACGGTCAGCAGGGTCCCTTCCCGGCCTTCGTCGTCCACCACCCGGAAAATCACCGGGTACTGGCCAGCGGTGGTGGGAACGCCGGTGACGACGCCGTTCACCGGGTTCAGCGACAGGCCGGGCGGCAGGCCGCCGGTGATCGGGCTCGGCGCAATGGACCAGGTGAAGGGCGGTGCACCCTGGTCCACGACGACGTTACCCACGTACGTGGAGTTGATTGTGCCCTCGGGGCCGACGAACACCAGGCTCGGCGAGATGTCCACGGTGATCGGCACCGACGGGGCCGATGCGGGGCCGATGCCGAGCGCGGTGCGGGCCGCGACCCGGAAGGTGTAGGTGGTCGACGGCGTCAGACCGGTCACCGTCGCGTTGGTCACCGGTGGCACCACCTGGGACGACTGCGGCGTCCCGTTGAGGTACGGGGTGATCACGAACTGGATGATCGGGGAACCGCCGTCGTCGGCGGGCCGGATCCAGCTCAGCCGTGCCGTGGTGGTGTCCGCGGTGACCGCGATGATGGTCGGCGCGGTCGGCAGCGCCATCGGCACGGCAGCGTTGGAGTGCGGGCTGGCCGGCCCGGTGCCGACGTCGTTGACGGCCGCCACGGTGAACGTCCACTTCCCGCTGGTCGGGGCGATCTTCACCGCGCGGCTGGTAGCCGAGGTATCGAACTTCCTCGGCTTCTGCGCCTTGCCGTTGCGGTACGGCGTCACCACGTACCCGGTGATCCTGCTGCCGTTCTCGGCGGGCTTGCGCCAGGTGACGGCGGCGAGGTCGCCGCGCTTTCCGGCCGTCGGCCGCTTCGGCGCGGCCGGCTTCTTGGCGGCCTTGGGTCGGACCGGATCGGCGGCGTTCGCCGAGCCGGGAGTCACCGGTTTGACGGTGGGCGGGCGAGCCGCCTGTTGCGCGTCCCCGGGAGAATGCGCGGACGCGGGGGTGTAGACCATCGCCGACGCGATCAGCGTTATGACAAGCGCTGATCCCGCCAGCGTCCGAAAACGACGCGACGTTGACATACGACTCCTACCTCTGATGCAGAAAGCGCCCACTTCACAAGGAGGGTCGATCGCCGCTCTTGACCGCGTTGTCGCTGGTGGTGACGCCCCCCCGGACTCAACCACTTCCACTTGCGAGGGAAATGACGAGCCCCAGTCGCATTTAAGAAATTAATTCTTCTGGCATCCCTCTATAGCACGCCGCGAGCCGACCGGACAGTCGCTCGAATCGACCTCGGCAACCGCCAACAAGAGCCGGATTCACGAGCCCGTTGCCGGCTCGCAGAAAACGATCCGCGCTGGAAATGGTTACTGTCGAGAGGCCGACGTTCCATTCTGGCCACCGGCCGGCGAGCGGCCTCAGCAAGCCGGCCAGACGCCGCCGCGACGGATGACCGGGCAGGCCAGCGGGGTGAGGTAGCCCACGACCGTTCGCCGCTTTGGTACATCTGGTGGCTGCCGCCAGGACACCGGGGCCGCTTATCCTCCGACGGTCTACCCTTCGGAGGCCGCGCAGATGCAGCGAAGAAGAAGTATCCGACTACTCGCAGTACCGGGCGTACTGGTCACCGCCACCGCGCTGACCCTGTCCGGTGGCACCGCGGCGTTCGCCGACCCGGTGCCGGCGACACCGTTCATCAGTGAGATCCACTATGACAACGCCGGAACCGACGTCGGCGAGGCGATCGAGATCGAGGCACCGGTCGGCTTCGACCTGACCGGTTGGCGAATCGTCCTCTACAACGGCGGCAACGGTGCGGCGTACGGCACCCGGACGCTTACCGGCACGGTGCCGGACGCCGGTGTGGTGGTCGAGGACTACCCGGTCAACGGCATCCAGAACGGTGACCCGGACGGCGTCGCGCTGGTCTCCCCGACCGACTCGGTGACCGAGTTCATCACCTACGGGGGCACCTTCACCGCCGTGGGTGGCCCGGCCAACGGGATCACCGGCACCGACATCGGGGTCAAGCAGTCCAGCAGCACCCCGATCGGGCACTCGCTCCAGAAGCTCGGCGGCAGCTGGCGTCCGCCGGCCCCGAACAGCTTCGGCGTACGCAACACCGCGCCCGACCCGGATCCGGATCCGGAGTTGGGCTGCACGGTCGCCGTCGACCACAGCATCGCCCAGGTCCAGGGCACCGGGGCCGCAACCCCGGTGGCGGGCACCCGGGTGACCGTCGAGGGCATCGTCACCGCCGACCACCGCACCGGTGGCTACAACGGCGTGTACGTGCAGACGGCGGGCAGCGGCGGAGACCGCCCGGTCGCCGCCGGCACCGCCTCGGACGGCATTTTCGTCTACCTGACCACCAACACCGCAAACCACCCGACCGTCGCGATCGGCGACCGGGTCCGGGTCAGCGGCACGGCGAACGAGTTCAACGGGCTCACCCAGCTCAGCATCGCGGCAAAGAGCGACGTGCAGGTCTGCGAGCAGGGCGCGCCGCTGCCCGCCCCGGTCCCGGTGGAGTTCCCGCTCACCGAGCAGGCCCGCGAGTCGGTCGAGTCGATGCTTGTCGCGCCGGTCGGCGCGTACACCGTCGCCGAGGTCTACAACACCAACCGCTACGGCGAGGTGGCGCTCGCCGCCGGTGACAAGCCGGCGCTCACCCCCACCGACCTGGCCCGCCCCGGCAGCGCCGAGGCGCAGCAGATCGCCGCCGCGAACAAGCTCGGCCGGGTCCTGCTTGACGACGGCAAGACCACAAACCTGGCCACCGCCGGGCTGCTGCCGCCGTACGTCTCGGCGGCCAGCCCGCTACGGGTCGGCGACGCGGTGGAGGCGTTCGGGTCGTCGGTGCTGTCCTACGGCTTCAACGAGTGGCGGCTCCAGCCCACCCGGCCGGTCGACGCGGACACCCCGCCCGCCGGGCGGACCACCTTCAAGTCGACAAACCCGCGTACCACCGCCCCGGTCAACGTCGGCGGTGACCTGCGGGTGGCCAGCTTCAACGTGCTCAACTACTTCGTCCACTTCGGTGGCGACGCGCGCGGTGCGGCCAACGAGGCCGCCCTGGTCAAGCAGGAAGCGAAGATCGTCTCGGCGATCAGCGCGCTCGACGCCGACGTGGTCGCCCTTCAGGAGATCGAGAACTCGGTCCGGTTCAACCCGGCCGACCCGCACCAGGCACTCAAGCGCCTGGTCGCCGCCCTGAACGACAAGGACGGCGCGGGCACCTGGGACTACGTGCGCAACCCGGCCGAGCTGCCCGCTCCGGCCCAGCAGGACGTCATCACCGGGGCGATCATCTTCAAGCCGGCCAAGGCGCAGCCGGAGGGCGCGTCGCGGTCGGTGAACGACGAGAGCGTCTGGTTCAACGCCCGCGAGCCGATCGCGCAGACCTTCACCGCCGGCCCGCTCGACTTCGTGGTGGTGACCAACCACTTCAAGTCCAAGAGCGGGGCGGGCAGCGGCGACAACGCCGACTCCGGTGACGGTCAGGGCGGCTGGAACGGCGACCGGGTCCGGCAGGCCACCGCGCTGGCCGCCTTCGTCGACCAGGTGAAGGCCGACAGCGGCACCTCCGACGTGATCCTGCTGGGTGACTTCAACTCGTACACCCAGGAGGACCCGATGCAGGTCCTCTACGGCAAGGACTACCGCAACCTCAACGACACCGGGAAGACCAGCTACGTCTTCAACGGCGAGTCCGGCTCGCTCGACCACGCGCTCGCCTCGCCGTCGCTGGCGTCGCGGGTGACCGGCGTCGACGTGTGGGAGATCAACGCGGTCGAGTCGTACGCCTTCCAGTACGACGGGCTGGCCGCCTTCTACGCGCCGGACCCGTACCGGGCCAGCGACCACAACCCGCTTGTGGTCGGGATCAACACCGGGTCCAGCCCGGTCGACCTGCAACTGCTGAGCATCAACGACTTCCACGGCCGGCTGGAGTCCCCGGCCACCGTGGGCGGTCAGCCGGTCGGTGGTGCCGCCCAGCTCGCCGGCCTGGTCGATCAGCTGCGCGGGCAGAACCCGAACACCGCGTTCGTCTCCGCCGGTGACAACATCGGCGCCTCCACCTTCATCTCGGCGATCGACGACGACAACCCGACGATCGACGCGCTCAACGAGATGGGCCTGCTCGCCTCGGCCGTGGGCAACCACGAGTTCGACAAGGGCATGGCGGACCTGATCGACCGGGTGATCCCCCGGGCCGACTTCCCGCACCTGGGCGCCAACGTGTACCGGGGTGACGAGCGGGCGTTGCCGGCGTACTCGGTGCACAACGTCGGTGGCGTCCAGGTCGGCTTCGTCGGCGTGGTCACCGAGCAGACCGGTTCGCTGGTCAGCCCGGACGGCATCGCCGGCATCACCTTCCGGGAGCCGGTCGCCGAGGCCAACGCCGTCGCCGGTCAGCTCAAGGACGGCGACCCGGCAAACGGTGAGGCCGACGTGGTGGTGCTGCTCACCCACGAGGGCGCCGCCACCGAGAACATCGACTCCGCCGAGGCCCTGGCGAACGACCCGGTCTTCGGCAAGTTCACCCGGGCCGACGCCACAATCGACGCCATCTTCAGCGGACACACCCACCAGCCGTACGCCTTCGAGGTGCCGGTCCCCGGCACCGACAAGCTGCGGCCGATCGTGCAGGCCGAGGACTACGGCAAGCGGCTCGGCAAGGTCACCCTGAGCTACGACCCGGAGTCCGGCTCGGTCACCGACGCCGACGCGTCCCTGGTCGACGTGGTAGGCGCGCCGCAGGACCCGGCGGTCGCCGAGATCGTCGCCGCCGCCAAGGTGAAGGCGGAGGAACTGGGCAAGCAGCCGCTCGGTGAGATCACCGGCGACATTCGGCGGGCCTACACCGACGGCAACGAGGACCGGGGCAAGGAGTCGGCGCTCGGCAACTTCATCGCCGACGTACAGCTCGCCGGCACCGCCGAGCCGGGCCGGGGCGGGGCGCAGATCGCGTTCATGAACCCGGGCGGCCTGCGGGCCGACCTGCTGTACCGGACCGACGGCACGGTGACCTACGCCGACGCCTTCGCCGTCCAGCCGTTCGCCAACGACGTGGTCACCAAGACCTACACCGGTGCCCAGCTCAAGCAGGTGCTGGAACAGCAGTGGCAGCCGGCGGGCGCGTCCCGGCCGGTGCTCTGGCTGGGTGTGTCGAAGGGCTTCAGCTACACGTACGACCCGACGGCCGCCCAGGGCTCGCGGATCACCTCGATGAAGCTGAACGGCACGCCGATCGACCCGGCGGGCAGCTACCGGGTCACGGTGAACTCGTTCCTCGCCTCCGGTGGGGACAACTTCACCACCCTCGGCCAGGGCACCAACCCGGCCACCACCGGCGACAACGACCTGACCATGCTGGTCAGCTACTTCGCCGCGAACTCGCCGATCACCCCGGACACCACGCCCCGCTCGGCGATCGGCGACGGCGAGCCGGAGGTGCCGGCGTGGGACGTCGAGGTGCAGGCCAGCACGCGCTGCATCGGCCCCAACGCGTTCCTCACGGTGACCGCCCGCAACGCCGACGAGCTGGCGTTGACCATCGAGCTGGTCACCCCGTACGGCTCGCGTACGGTCGCCGACGTCGCGCCCGGCAAGTCCGCGTACCAGCAGTTCACCACGCGGGCCCGGTCGGTGCCGGCCGGCACGACGACGGTGAAGATCACCGGCACCGCCGACGGCGCGCCGGTGACCACGCAGGTCGAGGCGGCGTACGCCGCGATCAACTGCGGCTGACCCGCTTCGCGGTGGCGGCGCTCCGGCCGGAGCGCCGCCACCGCACCACTTCCGATCACACCCCTTCGAGTCAGCGGCATCTTTCGATTCAGCAACGGAGCATGGATATGAGCACAGCCAGGCGTAGTCGTTTGTTCGCGGTGGTGGCCGCGGGCGTGATGACTGTTGGTTCGGTGGCGCTGGGTACGCCGGTGTCGGCGGAGCCGGGGCAGGACGCGGATGTCGAGGTGACCGTCGACATCGAGGAGGTCAGGGAGCCGGGGGTGCTGGCCATGTCGGTGGCGGCCGACTCGGTGGCGTTGTCCGAGGACGGGTCGACGTTGCTGGTGCGTCAGTTCGTCGGCACGTTGCCGACGGTGACGGTGACCGACACGCGGACCGCTGACGAGGTGCCGGCGGGTTCGGCGTGGGCGGTGCTGGGCAGCGCCACGGATTTTGTTGCCGCTGGTGGTCAGGCGCCGATCGGTGCCGGGCATCTGGGTTGGCGGCCGAAGCTGCTCGACGGTGGGGACACCGGTCTGGTGGCCGAGGGCGAGGAGGTCGTGACGGTGGTCGACGAGCCGACCCAGCCGGGCAACAACGTGGGTCTGGTGGATCAGGAGTTGCTGGTCTCGACGTTCGACTCGGGTGCCGTGGCGGGCGGGGAGTTCACGGTGAACGCGGAGTTGTTCCTGCGTACGCCGGCTGATGTGGCGGCGGGTGAGTACGCCTCGACGTTGACGCTGTCGCTGTTCGAGTGAGATCCCGGGTGGGGGACGCCGACCGGCGGCCCCCACCACACCGTCCTGAGGAGGCCGTCATGACCCGAACCTCGTCGCGGGCGTTGCCGCGCCTGCTCGCTGCCGTGGTCGCGGTGTTCGTCGCCGCACCGATCGCGCCGGCCGCCGCCACACCGGCCGTGCCCGCCGCCGCACCGCCGAGGGCGCTCGCCGCCGCCGCGCCGGCCCCCACGCCGACGGCGTCCGCCGCCGCAGATCCGGCCAAGCCGTCGGTGACCTGGTCGGTGCAGCCGGCCGACCAGAACGGCCCCGACGGTCGCCGGTGGATCGAGCGCACCCTCGATCCCGGTCAGGTCGTGACCGAACACCTCGCCGTACGCAACTTCAGCGACTCCGCCGTGGTCTTCTCGTTGAAGGCGGCGGACGGCTACCTGACCGACAAGGGGCGCTTCAACATGCTTCCCTCGAACGAGAAGTCGGTGGACGGCGGCACCTGGATCAAGGTGCAGGAGAAGGTCTCCGTCGGGGCCAAGCAGACCAAGGTGGTGCCGTTCACGATCACGGTTCCCGCCGATGCCAGCCCCGGCGACCACCCGGCCGGCATCGCGGCGACGGTCACCAGCTCCGGCGGCACGGTCGCCGTGGAGAGCCGGGTCGGCTTCCGGGTGATGCTGCGCGCCAGCGGGACGATCACCGCCAGCATGACGATCGACGACCTGACGGCCAAGTACACCCCCTCCTGGAACCCGTTCGCCGGTGGCACCGTGCAGATCGGCTGGAGCACGACCAACAGCGGCAACGTCTCGGTGACCGGCAGCGGCCGGACCACGGTCGCCGAACTCTTCGGCCTGGTCGAGCGGGACACCCCGACCGAGGTCGAGGAGGTGCTGCGGGGCGGCAACCGGACGGTCGAGACCCGGGTGGACGGGGTCTGGGGGCTGGGCCGGGTACGCACCACCGTCGAGGTGACGCCCGCCGTACTCGGCGGCGACGCCACCGGCGCCGAGATCCGTACCGCCTCGGCGACCGTCACCACCTGGGCCCTCCCCTGGGCGCAACTGATCCTCGTCCTGCTCCTCGGCGCGCTTGCCTTCGCCGTGCGTACCGTCATCCGCCGCCGCCGGCAGCGCCTCGCGCAACTGCTCGACAAGGCCCGCGAGGAAGGCCGCTCCCAAGCCCGCGAAACCCCCCTCACCACCACCCCCAAGTCCCCCTAGCCCCCACCCCCACCCCTCACCCCCGCCCCGCCCCTCGCCCCCACCCCCGCCCCCGCCCCCGCCCCCGCCCCCGCCCCCGCGATCTTGCAGTTTGTGTCGCCTTTTGCGGCTTTCAACCCTAATGCGGGGACGAAAAGTGCAAGATCGGCGCGGCGGGGGTCGGCGCGGCGGGGGTGGGGGTCGGCGCGGCGGGGGTCGGCGCGGCGGGGGTCGGCGCGGCGGGGGTCGGCGCGGTGGGGGTGGGGGTGCGGGGGTGGGGTTGTCGGGGGATACCCTGGGGGGTATGGTTTGGGCAGGAGGTGTGGGATGAAGCTGCGGCCGGAGATGACGGGTGACGCCCTGACCCGACTCAAGCGCGCCCGGGGGCAACTGAACGCCGTGATCGAGATGATGGAGGACGGCCAGGACTGCCGTGACGTGCTGACCCAGCTCGCCGCGGTGTCCAAGGCGATCGACCGGGCCGGCTTCAAGATCATTGCCTCCGGCATGCGGCACTGCTCCACGGCGCGGGAAGGCGGCGAGCAGCCGGAGATGACCGAAGAGGAACTGGAGAAGCTGTTCCTCGCCCTGGCGTGATCTGCCGGGACCGGTGCCCGGCCACGGACGCCCTCGCCCCTGATCGGCACTGTTCCGCCGGAATGGCGGCATCAGCCCTGAGTTGATCCCGCCATTCCGGCGGGTCGGCGTGGAGATCTCGCCTGCCCTTGGGCGACCCGGGGCATTTTCGGCCTGAGGGCGGGTAAAACCTGAGGGCGGGCAAAAGACGTGATCAATTTTTCGTGAGAGAAGTCTGCTCGGCGCATACCCCCCGGGGTATGCGGCGGGAGGAAAGAGAGGAGTTGGCCATGACGATGCAGGTGTCGATCATCGCGACCTCGTCCCTGGGCGACCGCAGCTACCTGGCCACGGACGGCCGGGTGGGCATCGTGGTTGATCCGCAGCGGGACATCGACCGGGTGCTGTACCTGGCGGGTGCGGCCGGCGTACGGATCACGCATGTGCTCGAAACGCACGTCCACAACGACTACGTCTCCGGTGGGCTGGAACTGGCCCGGCTGACCGGTGCGCGGTACCTGGTGGCCGCCGCCGACGAGGTCGGATTCGACCGGGTACCGGTCACCGACGGCGACATGGTCGCCATCTCGGAGGAGTTGCGGGTCCGCGTCCTCGCCACCCCGGGACACACGTTCCACCACGTGTCGTACGTGCTCGACGAGGCCGGCCCGGCCGGGTGGACCCCGGTCGGGGTGTTCACCGGCGGATCGTTGCTCTTCGGCACCACCGGCCGCACCGACCTGCTCGGTAAGCAGCACGCCCACGAACTGGCACATCACCAGCACGCCTCGGCCAAGCGGCTTGCCGAATTGCTTCCCGACGGGGCGCAGGTCTGGCCCACCCACGGGTTCGGCAGCTTCTGCTCGGCGAGTCAGGCCGACGCGCCGGAGTCGACGATCGGCCGGGAGAAGCAGGCCAATCCGGTGTTCCGGCTGGCCGCCGCCGACTTCGTCACCGAGACCCTGGCCGGGCTGGACGCCTATCCGGCGTACTACGCGCACATGGGGGTGGCAAACGCCGCCGGTCCCGCGCCGGTCGACCTCACCCCGGTCGGCCGGGCCGACGCCGGGCAACTGCGGGATCGGATGGCCGCCGGGGAGTGGGTGGTCGACCTGCGACACCGCAAGGCGTACGCCATGTCCCACCTCGCCGGCACGATCAGCCTCGGCCTGGACGGTCCGATGTCGACCTGGCTCGGCTGGCTGATCGAGTGGGGTACCCCGATCACCCTGCTTGCCGAGACGCCCGAACAGGTCGCCGATGCCCAGCGCGAACTGGTCCGGATCGGCATCGACAGGCCCGCCGCGCAGGCAACCGGTGGACCGAACGAGTGGGCCGTCGACCCGGACGACCTGGGTGAGCTGATGGTCGCCGACTTCCCGGCGCTGGCCGCCGCGCAGGCCGGGAACATCCCGGTCGGGCTGCCCGCCCCGCAGGTCGTGCTCGACGTACGGCTGACCAACGAATGGCGCGCCGGCCACCTCGCGGGTGCCGTGCACATCCCGCTGCCGGAACTGCCCGGACGGCTGGCGGACGTGCCGGCCGGCCCGGTCTGGGTGCACTGCGGATCCGGCTACCGCGCCTCCGTCGCCGCATCCCTGCTGGCCAACGCGGGCCGCGAGGTCGTCCTGATCGACGACTCCTTCGGCCGGGCCGAAGCGGCAGGTGTACGGCTGGCCGCCACCACCTGACCACCTCAAGCAACCCGATACGAACCACCCCACGCAAGGAGACGAGTGTGCCGCACAACCCCTCGACCATCGACCCGGCCACGCTGCGCGACCTGCTCGCCGACGGGCGTACGCCCCGGCTGCTCGACGTGCGCACTCCCGGCGAGTTCGCCACCGCGCACATCCCCGGGGCGTACAACGTGCCGCTGGACCTGCTCCGCGAGCACCGCGATGAGCTGCGCCGCCACCTCGACGAGGAGGTGGTGCTGATCTGCCGGTCGGGCGGTCGCGCGACCCAGGCCGAGCGGTCCCTGGCCGCCGCCGGGCTGCCCAACCTCAGGGTGCTCGACGGCGGCATGCTCGCCTGGCAGGCGGCGAACGCGCCCGTCAACCGGGGCCGGCCCCGCTGGGACCTGGAACGGCAGGTACGGCTGGTCGCCGGCTCGATCGTGCTGGCCAGCATCCTGGCTTCGGTCTTCGTGCCGGGCCTGAAGTGGGTCGCCGCCTTCATCGGCGCCGGCCTGACCTTCGCCGCGCTCACCAACACCTGTGCCATGGGCATGCTGCTGAGCAGGCTGCCCTACAACCGTGGCACCAGCTGCGACCTGGACAGCGTGGTCGGTCAACTGCGGCAGGAGGACCAGCCTCGGCAGGCGGACCAGGTGCGGCAGGACGGTCCGGCCCGGACCCGGCCGTGACCACCCTGCTCCTCACCCTGGCCGGTGCGGTACTGATCGGAGTCAGCCTCGGCCTGCTCGGCGGAGGCGGCTCCATCCTTGCCGTGCCGCTGCTGGTCTACGTCGCCGATCTGCCCGCGCGGGAGGCGATCGCCACATCGCTGCTGGTCGTCGGGGTGACCAGCGCGGTGGGCGTACTGCCGCACGCCCGGGCCCACCGCGTACGGTGGCGCACCGGGTTCGTCTTCGGCCTGGCCGGCATGGTGGGCGCGTACGCCGGCGGTCGACTCGCCGCGTACGTGCCGACCACGGTCCTGCTCACCGGCTTCGCGGTGATGATGCTCGCCACCGCGGTCGCGATGCTCCGTGGACGCCGGCCCCTGCCCGGAAGCAGGCAGGAACCTCGGCGCGACGCCGAGAGTGGGCCTGCCACACACCAACCGCGAGCGCTGCGGATCGTCCTCGACGGCCTGCTTGTCGGCCTGGCCACCGGCCTGGTCGGTGCCGGCGGCGGATTCCTGGTGGTGCCCGCCCTGGCCCTGCTCGGCGGTCTGCCGATGCCGGTCGCGGTCGGCACCTCGCTTGTCGTCATCGCAATGAAGTCCCTCGCCGGCCTGGCCGGCTACCTCTCCACAGTCAGCCTCGACTGGCGTCTCGCCACCGCCGTCACCGCCGCCGCGGTCGTCGGCAGCCTGCTCGGTGGCCGGCTGGCCGGCCGGATCCCGGCCGCGCGACTGCGCACGGCGTTCGGCTGGTTCGTGGTGGTGATGGGAGTCTTCGTGCTCGCCCAGCAGCACGCCATCGGATAGCCGACAGCCCGGCCGCCAACCTCGCCGACCCGCTCGGGGGTCCCTATCCCCGAGATCGACTGAGGGAGTGGAGCGGGATGGCGGACGTGGAGGTGTCGGTGCTCGGCCCGATGCGGTTGCGGGTCGAGGGAGCGCAGGTCAAGGTCGGGCCACGCCCGCGTGCCGTGCTGGCCCTGCTGGTGGCGGCCGGCGGGCGGGCGGTGCCGGCGAGCACGCTCATCGAACAGGTCTGGCCGGACAGCCCGCCCCCGGCGGTGCACAACACCCTCCAGGGGTACGTCGCACTGCTGCGCCGGACGCTCGAACCCGGTCGGGTGGCCCGCGCCGCCGCTCGTACCGTGGTCTGGGACGGCTCCGGCTACGCGCTGCGGCTGGCACCGACAAGTGTGGACGCCGCCCGGTTCGAGCAGGCGGCCACCGAGGCGCACGCGGCGCTTGTGGCGAACCGTCCGGCGGCGGCGGTCACCGCGCTGGACGCGGTGCTGCCCACCTGGCGTGGCCGGCCGTACGAGGACGTGGCCGAGGCCGAGCCGCTGCTCGCGCACGCCGCCCGGCTGGAACGGGTCCGGGCCACGGCGGTGGCCGACCGGCACGCCGCCGGCATCGCCCTGGGTGAACACAGCGCCGCCATCGCCCCACTCGCCACGCTTGTCGAGGAGCATCCGCTCGACGAACGGCTCTGGGAGCTGCTGGCACTGGCGCAGTACCGGGCCGGTCGGCAGGGCGACGCGCTGGCGACCCTGCGGACCGCCCGACGACGGCTGGCCGAGGAACTCGGCGTCGACCCGGGCGACCGGCTGCGCCGGCTGGAGTCGGACGTGCTGGCCCAGGCTCCCGCGCTGGACCCGATCGCCGGTTCCGGGTCGATCCGGGTCACCGGTGGCCCGCCGCCCGGCCGGCTCCCGATGCCGGTGGACGGGCTGGTCGGTCGGCGCGCCGAGCTGACCGAGCTGGCGGCGCTGCTGGCCCGGCACCGGCTGGTCACCCTGGTCGGGCCGGGCGGCGTGGGCAAGACCCGGCTCGCCCTGGAACTCGCCCGGTCCGCGCCGCCGGGCTCGACCGGCCCATGGCTGGTCGAACTGGCCCCGGTACGCGACCCGGCGCTGGTGGCCGCGACGGTGGCCCGCGCGGTCGGCCTGGTCGGCGTGGAGAGCCTCGACACGCTTGCCGCAGTGCTGCACGGTTGGGAGACGCTGCTGGTGCTCGACAACTGCGAGCACCTGACGGAGGAGATCGGCCGGGTGGTCACCACCCTGCTCGGCGGCTGTCCCGGGGTGCGCGTGCTGGTGACCGGCCAGCAGCCGTTGCGGCTGACCGGCGAGGTGCTCGCCGAGGTGGGCCCGCTGCCGCTGCCCGAGGCGGTGGAACTCTTCGTCACCCGGGCGCGGGCCGCCCGGCCCGGCTGGCAGGTCGACGAGGCCGACGGGCGGCTGATCCGGCGGATCTGCGCGGCGGTCGACGGGCTGCCGCTCGCGGTGGAGATCGCGGCGGCGCGGTCCCGCGTACTGCCGCTGGACGTGCTCGCCCGGAGCCTGACCGACCGGTCCCCGCTGCTGGCCGACGAGCGCCCCGGCCCGGCCCGGCACCGCTCCGTCGCCACCGCCATCGCCTGGGGCTACGACCTGCTCGAACCGGCCGAGCAGCGGCTGCTCCGCACGGCCAGTGTCTTCTCCGGCGGGTTCACCCTCGACGCCGTCGCCGACCTGGCCGGACGGCTCGACGCCGGGTCGGGCCTGGCCGGACGGCTGGACGCCGGGTCGGATGATCTGCATCCGCCCGACGCCCGGCCCGCCGCCGACCCGGCCGGCACGGTCCTGCGGATCGGCAACCTGACCGACCGGTCCCTTGTGGTACGCGGGCCCGACGACCGGTACCGGATGCTGGAGCCGATCCGGGCCTTCGCCGAGCGGGCCCAGGACCCGGCGGAGCGGGCCGGTGCCCGGCAGGCACACCTGTGCTGGATGCGGGACCTGGCGGAAACCGCCGAGGCGGGGATGGTCGACGGCCGGGCCGCGTGGTGGACCGCCCGGATGGGCCCGGAACGGGACAACGTCCGGACCGCCTTCGCCACTGCCCGCAAGGCCGGGGACACCGTGACGGGCCTGCGGTTGGTCGGCGCGCTGATCTGGTTCTGGTACCGCTGGGGGGCGATCGACGAGGGCGGCGCGCTGCTTGGCGAGTTGCTTGACGAGGCCGAGCGTCGGGGCGATGTCGACCCCCGGCTCACCGCCCGGGCCCTGCTCGCCCGGGCCGGGCTGCGTTACCTCGCCGGTGACATTCCCTCGGCGTACGCGCTGATGAGCGCCGCCGTCGCGCACGCCGAACGGGCCGGCGACCAGGTCACCCGGGCCCGCTGCGCCGGCTACGCGGCGCACTTCGCGGTGCTCGTCGGCGAGGACCCGCAGTCGGCGCTGGATCGGGCGACGGCAGCGATGCGGCTGGCCGAGAAGACCGGGCTGGACTGGGTGGGCGCGGAGGTGGGCACCTCGCTCGGGCTGGTGGTGCTGCTCACCCGGGGCGCGGAGGCCGCCGCCGGGCCGCTCGCCGACGCATGGCGTACCGCAGTGGCCTGCGGCCATGACTTCGCCACGAGCAACGCGGCCTGGTCGTTGATGCTTGCCGAGCTGGCCCGGGACCGGGCCGGCACGGCGGCCGGACTCGGGGCCGCCGCGTTGGTGCAGCGGCAGGACGCCGGCGACGTCACCTCCTGGATGATGGTCGCCCACACCACCGCCGGCGCGTTGGCCCGGCTCGCCGGCACCGACGCGGCTCCCGGCGGACGGGATCCGGCCATCGACGGTGCCACCGTGCTGGGTGCGCTCGACGCGATGTCGGCGACGCTCGGCTTCACCCCGGAACGCACCGACCCGGTACACGCGCCACAGGTACGGGCCGCGCTGGCGGCGGCGGCCGGCCCCGAACGGTTCGCCGCCGCGCTGCGCGCCGGCCGCGAGCTGGACCCGGGCCAGGTGACCGACCTGCTGGCGGCCTACCTGCGGTGACCTGCGCCGGGGACCGGCTCGTCCCTCGCCACCCGCCGGGACCGGGGTCGACATGCAGGCCCGCCGGGACCCGGGTCGACATGCAGGCCCGCCGGGACCCGGGTCGACATGCAGGCCCGCCGGGACCGGGGTCGACATGCAGGCCCGCCGGGACCGGGGTCGACATGCAGGCCCGCCGGGACCGGGGTCGACATGCAGGCCCGGCGGGCGGCCGGGGAGGCCGGCGGCCGACCTCCAGTCGTTCCACAGTGCTGCTGCCCAGACTGTCCGCGCCGGTCGCCGGGGGGTGGCCGGCGAAGGAGGAAACGTGACAACCACACTTCGTCGGCGCAGAGCCGGCGACATCCGCAACCGGCGTCCAGGGCTCATCGCCGGGCTGATCTCGGTCGTGTTGTGCCTGACCCTGGCACCGGCCGTGCCGGCCAGCGCCAACGGGACGGTCGACTGGGACGCGCAGCAGGCGCGGGACCGGCTGTTCTCCGCGTACATGCGGATCCACGCCACCGGCACGCAGGGTCTGCGGGACATGGTGCTGTCGGTGGCGACGATGGACTGGCGTCGGGCGAACCCCAACGCCAGCACCGCCGACATCAGCCGGCACATGGCGCTCGTCAACGCCGAGTTGGACAAGCGGGCCACCGCCGACGTCTACGGGGCGGGGGCGTACTCGACGCTCGTCACCCTGATCGACGCGGCGTCCGGGGTGCCGGGGGTCAGCATCGCCACCCCGGCGCTGCGGGCACTGCTGGAGAGCACCGTCGGCGAGCAGTTGGCGCAGACCGCGGCGATCGAGAACCAGGTCACCGGGGCGTACCAGACCAACATGTACCTGACCGCGCTCTACGGGGTGCAGGACCACGCCTGGGGTGAGGTCACCCGGTTCGGGCAGACCGACGCGGCGTTCACCGCCGCCTGGAACGGCATGATCGGTGGCCGGGCCGGGGTCATCCTGGACGCGAGCATCGACCAGTTGCAGGCCGACCCGCTGTTGGCCACGTACGTCGACGTCGAGGCGTTGCTGCTGCACCAGAACAACATGAACGACTACCTCGCCGAGATCCGTCGCCAGGTGCAGGCGGGTCTGGCCTCGCTGAACGCGCAGAACGAGCAGATCCGCGACCAGTTGGAGGCGCTCTCGCTGAAGTATCCGGTGGGGCCGGGACCCAAGCCGACCCCGCAGGACTACACCCGGGCGCTCGGCGAGGCGGCCGACCGCCAGGTGGTGCTCGACGCGGCCGGCTCCGGCCTGTTCATCCTCGCCACCCTGGCCGGCTTCGCCGACGAGAACCTCGGCAAGCACATCTCCACCGTCGGCAAGGCCGGGCTGGCCATCGCCACCGCGATCAACAACTACCTGCCGACGGTGGCCGGGCTGGGCGTGGCCCAGGCGCTCGGTTCGCTGAGCACGCTGGCGCTTACCGGAAACATCCTCGGCGCGGTGATGAGCGTGCTGCCAATGTTCGCCAGTGGGCCCACGCCGGAGCAGATGATCCTCGACCAGCTCGCCGCGCTGCGCGAGGACGTGAACAACCTGCGTACCGAGATGCACGGCCGGTTCGACGCCATCGAGCGGGCGCTCAGCGTGGTCTACGTCGACATGATGGGCCAGTTCGACCGGCTGTTCCAGGAGAACGAGCAGGTACGCCGACAGCTCACCGACATCCAGGCCCGGCTGCTGCAACTGGACACCAAGCTGGACTCGCTGGCGCTGTTCACCGCGCGGGCGTTGCAGACCACCACGCTCATCCCGATGCGGACCACAATCAACGGCTTCGTGAACTACGAAGCGCGCACCGGCGGGCCGATGACCTACGACAAGTACAGCGACGACGTCGAGCCCCCGATCCACTACGGCACCACCGACCTGTCCCGCAAGGAGCCGATGGCCTCGACCTCGGCCTCCTTCGGCGACGACCCGATCACCATCCTCAACCGGTACGGCCCCGGGGGCTCGCTGTCGTACCTGATCTGGCTGGCCAACGCGCGGTACGGTGCCAGCCTGCCGGAGCCGGGAAACACGGCACCGTCCTCCGGGGTGTTCCAGCTCGGCGGCCGGGCATACGCCGCGCTCCAGTTGCAAAACCCGGAGCACGCCCGGCGGATCGCCAAGTACCGGGCCGACGAGGTGCGTCAGATCGGCACCGACCACCTGAACGCTGCCCGGGTGCTCAGCTCGTCCACGGACGGCAGCCCGAACCGGATCTTCACCCAGTTGATCAGCGAGTACCGGCAGGACGTGGCGAACGTCAACGCGGAGCTGGTCAAGGTGCGCGACCGGCTCACCGACAAGGCGTACAACCCGTTCGGCGCGGCGGACGCCAACCCGAGCGCCCGGGTCGCCGGGCCGGGCACGCTGCCGATCTGCTCCGGCTACGGCCTGTCCCGGGCCACCCCGACCAACGCCTTCCAGGGCATGCCCAACGTCTTCCACAACGCGGCGATCGTGCTGCCCGCCAGCCGCAAGCCGACCTTCTCCGGCTGCTGGAGCGCGCAGTGGACGGACATGGAGGGTGACCCGACCGAAACCTGGGCGGCAAACCTGGAGGTGACCATCCGGGTCCGGGCGCAGTGGCCGGGCCAGCCGGTGCAGGAGATCCGGACCCTGCGCGCCAAGCGGTGGTACGGCAACGTCTGCGTCTACAACCGCAAGACCGAGACGCAGACCTGCAAGTTCGCCGACACGGTGGCGCAGGACAACTGGAGCACCTACAAGACGCTGCTGGAACAGTCGGCGACCAGCACGACCGTCGCGGCCCAGGTCACCGAGGCGACCAGGCAGGTCGAGGCCGGCTTCCACGGCAAGATCCGGCAGTACTACGAGACGGTGAACGAGGAGCTGCGTACCGCCACGCCGCTGGAGCAGAAGAAGCGCCGGTTGGCGGAGACCATCGCGCTGCTGCGGGCGTACACCGAGGTGGCCTTCCCCAAGGCGCTGGCCGGCAACGCCACGCTCAGCTCGCTGCTCTTCGGCGCGCTGCGGATCCCGGGCGACTACTCGGCGCTGCCGGGTGCCGCCGCGCCGGACCGTACCTCGATGTCCGACGCGTACGCCCGGGCCATGCTGAACTACGCCGGGTGCGAGCAGGCCGGCGCCGGGGCACCGTGCCAGCTCGGCTTCAGCCCCAACGTACGCACCCACCAGGTGGCACCGTACGACTCGACGTGCACGGCCGTGGCCGGCTCGACCGGTGACCACGTGAGCAACTGCCTCACCGCCCTCTCCGCGTCGCGGGCGGACCAGCTCGCCGCGCAGTACGTCCGGCACTTCCGCGAGGTCAAGGACGGGGTCTACGTCGAGGGCTCGCCCGAGGTGGAGGCACTGGTCGCCGAGTTGGCGGCGGTGGACCGGGTGAACCGGGCCGGCTGAGCCGGTCCTGGTCAGCTGAGCCGTCTCCGGACGGCTGGGCCGTCCTCGCTCGATTGAACTGTTCCTGGTCGGCTGGCCGGCCCGGTCAGCTCGCGGAGAACCGGCCGGTGGTGCTCAACGCGGAGCGCCACCGGCCGATTTTCCCCCGTCAGCCGATCCGCTCGCCGTACACGCGGTCGACCGTCATCGTCATGAGCACCCGACGGTCGGCGACCATCACCGACCGGTACTCGGCCCAGTCCGGATGCTCACCGGCGGCCCGGCGGTAGTAATCGACCAGCGCCGCCACCTCGGGGCCGTCCGGGTCGGTGCCCGGACCGGTCAGGGTCGCCGTGCCCTCGGCGGTCGCCCACGCCCGGCCGTCGGCGCTGGTCACCTCCAGCGTGGCGCGCGGGTCCCGGCGCAGATTCGCCGTCTTCGCCCGCCCTTCGGTCATCGACACGTAGAGCAGACCGGCCGCCCGGTCGTAGTAGGGCTGGACCGGCGAGAGCTGCGGTCGACCGTCCGACTTGATCGTGGCCAGCACCCCGAGTCGACTCTGCGCGAGCAGCGCACGCGGATAGTACGGCTCAGCCGTCTGCTCCGGCTCGGCTCCCGGGCCCGGCTCCGGTTCGGCGTCCGGCTTCCGGTCCGGGTCCGGGTCCGGGTCCGGGTCCGGGTCCGGGTCCGGGTCCGGGTCCGGGTCCGGGTCCGGGTCCGGGTCCAAGGCTGACACCGGGTCCAACGCTGGCACCGGGCCCGGCTCTGGCACCGGGTCCGGCTCTGGGTCCGGGTCCAGCGCTGACCTCGGGTCCTTGGCTGCGGCCGGCGGGCGGAACTGCTCGACCATCGCCGCGTAGCTGCTGCCACCGTGTCCGTCGGCCACCGCCCGTTCGGCAAGCGTCCGGGCCAGCCGGGACGGTTCGACGGCGACGCCGAGCGCCTCACCCTCCGCGATCACGTGCGCCATCGCGGCGAGGTGCGTGTCGACTGTCGAATCGTCGGCCGGATAGACGCCCTCGTCGATCTGCTTCGCGTAGCCGGACAGCCAGCCGGTCACCGTCACGATTCCCCGGCTCGCGATCGGGGCGAACGCCGCCGCCGGCACCCCCGCCGCGCCGAGTACGGCGGCCCCCTGCACGAAGCCGTTCAGGATGCCCCACATCAGGCCCAGCACGGCCACGTCGTACAGCGACGACAATCCGTGGTCGTCGCCGACATGGATCGCCGGGCCGAGACTGCCAAGCGTCGAGGCGTACCGGTCGAAGACCGGACGCGGACCACCGTAGAGGAGAGCGGCCCGGTCGCTGCCGATCTCCGCCGGGCCGGCCATGATCGCGCCATCCAGGTAGCTGCCGCCCCGATCGGCCACCCACTGGGCGGTCTTCCGTGCCGCCGCCGAGTCGCCCGAGGTCAGGTTCACCAGGACCCGGCCCTCCAGCGCCGCGCCAAGCGGTTCGAGGATCTCCCGTACCGCGTCGTAGCCGGAGACGCAGACGATCACGAGCGGGCTGGCCGTGAGCGCGGCGTCAGCCGAGACCGCTATTCGGGCACCCAGGGCGGCGAGGTCGGTCGCCTTCCCCGCCGTACGGTTCCACACCGTGGTCGGATGCCCGTCGGCGAGCAGGGCCGTGGCCAGTGCCCGGCCCATCAGGCCCAGCCCGAGCACGGTCACCGGGGTACGGCTGCCGTCGTGGTCGTGCATCATCTGCTCCCTCGAAGTTCGGTCCTGGTGGGTATCGTCAACCTTCACATCGATATGAAGGTCAAGGGAGCCGCTGTGCTGATCGGGGAGTTGAGCCGACGGACCGGCGTCAACCCGCACCAACTGCGCTACTACGAGAGCCAGGGCCTGCTCGAACCGACACGCGGCCCGAACGGCTACCGGGAGTACGCCGAGGACGCCGTGCTGACGGTGACCCAGATCCGGCGGCTCCTCGCGGCCGGCCTGTCCACTGAGGACATCGCGTACCTGCTGCCCTGCGCCACCGGAGAGGGCCCCGACCTGGAGCCCTGCCCCGAGTTGGTGGCCGCCCTACGCGCCCGCCTGAACGCCCTGGACGACCGCATCAACGCCCTGACCCAATCCCGCCACGCCCTCCACACCTACCTAACCGCCACCACCACCCCCACCCCCGCCCTAACCACCCCCACCCCCACCCCCACCCCGGCCCCCGCGCCCGCGCCCGCGCCCGCGCCCGCGCCCGCGCCCGCGCCCGCGCCCGCGATCTTGCACTTTCGGTCGCTGAAATGCCACTTATATGGCATATGCGGGGGCAGGAAGTGCAAGATCGCCGAGGGTTTCGGGGTGGGCGGGAGCGCGGCGTGGGGATGGGGGCATACCACGGGTGGAGGGGCGGATGGGGGTTATCCACAGAAGGGATGGTTGTCCACAGGGAGGCGGGGTCGGGGTCGCACGTTCGCCCGAGGGCGGCGGATGGTGCCGGGATGACTGCTCATCTGTGGCAAGTGCAAGATCTGATGCGGACGCTCAGCGCCCGACGGCTCCGGACTCGGCTGGGTCGGGAGGAGTTGCGCCGCGTGCGTCGCGGTGTCTACACCGATCAGCCCTTCGACGACGAGGACGAGCTGCGTGCTCTCCTGCTGTGCCTGCCGGAGGGGGCCATGTTCGCCCGGCAGACGGCGGCCAGACGGTACGGCTTCGGTGTGCTGCGCGACCACCTCGTACACGTCCAGGTGCCGGTCAACGTGTCGAAGCCACGGCTGCCCGGCCTGGTCGTACATCATTCCGTGTTGCCGGTGCAGCCGGTGTTCGTGCAGGGGCTGCCGTACGTGCCGGCGGCACGTTGCGCTGTCGACCTGGCACGTACGGTGCGGCGTCTCGACGCGCTTCCCGTGCTCGACTGCGCCCTGAGATCCGGCACGGTCACTCGGGACGACCTGCTGACTGAGGCCAATGCCCATCGAGCGCTACGCGGCGTGCGGCAGGCGCGCGAGTTGGTGCCATTGGCCGACGAACGGGCGGAATGCCGCCAGGAGAGCCAATTGCGGTTGGTGCTGCTGGACGGGCGGCTTCCGCCACCCGAGCCGCAACTGCGCGTCCACGACGCCTACGGCTTCCTGCGCTATCGGCTGGACCTGGGCTACCGCGAACGCAGGATCGGCATCGAGTACGACGGCGCCTCGCACCTCGACCGGGAGAGTCTCCGCTACGACCGGGATCGCGTGAACTGGCTCGATGAGCAGGGTTGGCGGATGCGCTACTTCACCGACCGCGACCTCTATCGCCGCCCCGCCCACATTGTCGCCACCATCCGGGCCGCCCTCTCCTGAGCGCCCCACGCCCGACCTCACCTCCGCCGATCTTGCACTTTCCGCCGGGGCAAATCCCCCCCTTCCAGGACATCTCAGCGACCAAAAGTGCAAGATCGGCGGGGGCGGGGAGGGCGGGGAGGGAGGAGGGAGGGAGCGAGGGAGGGCGGGGAGGGAGGGGAGGGAGGGGGTGGGGGTTAGGCGGGGTGGGGGTGGCGCGGAAGGTGATTGTGTAGGTGAAGGAGGTTCCGTCTACCTGGAAGGCGTAGCAGCCGGGACCGGTGACCGTGGTGGTGGCCGGCAGGTCGGTGTCCGGGCGGGTCAGCACGGCGTGGTGGCCACCGTCGCGGGGCTCACCGAGGTAGGAGAACTCCACGGAGGCGGTGCCCGGCCCGTCGATGCGTCCGGCCCGCACCAGCACCGGCCCGGTGTAGCCGGCGGAGATCCAGCGGAGCTTCACGGTGTAACTGCCGTCCCGGTTGCGGTCGCCGTCGCGCAACGGCAGGGCGTTGTCGGGCAGGTAGTCGGCGACCGGGTAGACCGGGCCAGACCCGAGCACCCGGCTGGCCTGGTCGGGGTTGGCCCAGGGCTGCGGCTCGGCGATCGGGCAGGGGTCACCCGGTGCCACGCTGGGCAGCCGCAGGGGTGGCACCGGGAACTCGCCGGGCAGGGCGGACCCGGTGGAGCCGGCCGGGGCGGAGGGCAGCGGGGAGCCGGTCGGGGCGGAGGGCAGCGGAGAGCCGGTCGGGGCGACCGCGGGAGTGCCGTCGCAGGCCGTCAACGCCCACCCGAGCACCGCCGTCACCGCCCACCCGAGCACCGCCGTCACCGTCACCGCCACCCGGGCACGTCGCATCACATCCGCAGTATCGACCAATCTCACCGGACCCGCTGCCCGGCGCGGTCCAGCAGGGCTCGGCGCTCGGCGTCGCCGGGGGTGCGGGCCGCCGCCGCCCGGAACAACTCCGCCGCCCGCTCGCTGTCGCCCTGCCGGGCCAGCAGATCCGCCTCCACCGCGAGCACCAGCGGGTAGCCGTCAAGCGCACCACCACTGCGGGCCTCGGCGAGCCGGGCCAACCCGACCGCCGGCCCGTACGCATAGCCGTGTGCCACGGCACGGTTCAGCGCGACCACCGGGCTCGGTTGGAGCCGGACGAGTTTGTCGTAGCAGTCCGCGATCCGCTGCCAGTCGGTCTCCTCGGCGTTCGGCGCGGTGGCGTGACAGGCCGCGATCCGGGCCTGCCAGGCGTACGGGCCGGGCTGCGACGACCCGGCGAGCAGGCGTACCCCCTCGGTGATCGCGTCGGTGTCCCAGCGCAACCGGTCCTGCCGGTCCAGCGGGACCAGGTCGCCGTGCTCGTCCCGGCGAGCGGCGCGCCGGGAGTGCTGCAACAGGAAGAGCGCGAGCAGCGCCGGCACCTCCGGCTCATCCGGCATCAGCCGGACCAGGAGTCGGGCCAACCGGATCGCCTCGTCGGCAAAGGCCGGCTCCCCGTCCGCGTCGTAGCCCTGGGTGAAGAGCAGGTAGAGCACGGCCAGCACCCCGGGTAGCCGTTCGGTGAGGGCCGGGCCCTGCGGCACCCGGTACGGGATCCGCGCGGCGGCGATCTTCGCCTTGGCCCGGGTCAACCGGCGGGTCATCGTCGACTCGGTGACCAGGAAGACCCGGGCGATGTCGGCGGTCGGCACCGCACAGATCGTACGCAGGGTCAGTGCGACCCTCGCCTCGATCGCGAGCGCCGGATGGCAGCAGGTGAAGATCAGCCGCAGCCGGTCGTCCACGACCTCCTCCCCGCCCGGCTCGGCGGTCGCCGCTGTGAGCGCCAGCACGGCCAACTCACGCAGCTTGCGCCGCTCGATCGAGGCACGCCGCAGCACGTCGAGGACCCGGTTGCGGGCCACCGTCATCAGCCAGCCGCCCGGATTCGTCGGTACCCCCTCGACCGGCCAGCGATCCAGGGCCCGGACCAGGGCCTCCTGCGCGCTGTCCTCGGCCAGCGTCCAGTCACCGGTGATCCGGATCAACGCCGCCACGATCCGGGGGTACGCGTCGACGGCCGCAGCCGCGACGGCTTGCGCCGCCGCGGCCCGGTCCGGGGCGCTCTGCTCGTCGGTGCTGCGGTCGCCCCCGGAGGCGGTCACTGATCGTCGTCGGCGAACGGTCGGAGTTCGATGCGGCCCGCCCAGGCCATCGGATGGGCGCGGGCCACCTCGATCGCCTCGTCCAGGTCCGCGCACTCCAGCAGGTCGAAGCCGACGATCATCTCCTTGACCTCGGCGAACGGCCCGTCGGAGAGGAGCAGTTGACCGTTGCGGACGCGGACCGTGGTGGCCGCCGAGGCCGGGGCGAGTCGATCGCCCTGGAGCCGCCGGCCGGCGGCGTCGTTCTCCGTCACCCACTCCTCGATGTCGGGGTGGTTCGCGTAGTCCTGGTCCGGCTCGGGGTCGGTGCAGACGAGCATCAGATACTTCACGTCAGGTCCTCCGTGTCTTCGTCATGGGGTGTCGCACCCGCATGACGAACGGCCCGCCACCGTCCGGACAAGCCGTCCGAACAAGCCGTCTACGAATGTCAGATGCCATTCTCGAAACGACTCAGCCGAGTTCGCTGATCAGCCGTTCGCCGTCCGGCCAGGGGCCGAAGCCGGTGGCGCTGTCGAGATGCCCCACCTCGCCCGCGTCGACGAGCTTCGCACCCCAGTCCCGGGCGTACTGCTCAAACTGGGGGAAGGTCGTGTACGGGTCGGTCCGGCTGGCCACCACGACCGCCGGGAACGGCAGCCGGGTGCGGGGCACCACCCAGGGCAGGTCTGACGGGTCGTCCGGCTCGAACCCGTCGATATAAGGCGGCGTGACGAGCAGCGCGCCGCAGATCCGGTCGGCGTACTCGGCGTGGTTGGCCGCCCAGACGACGGTGCTGATGCAGCCCGCGCTGTGGGCGATGAGGACGGCCGGCTCCGCCGACTCACCGACCGCAGCGTGCAGGGCCGCCACGTGGTCCCGCAGCACCAGCGGCGGGCCGGGCGGCTCCAGCGTCCAGCGGTACGTCGGATGGCGGCCGGCGAGCCACCGGAGCCAGTGCTCCGGTCGGGGCACCCCTCGGCCCGGCACGAGCAGGTGGCGGGTCATGCCGCCGACCGTAGCCGTGGAACACCGCTCCGGTCGACGGAGAATTCGTAGCCGCGCGGCAGGTCCGGCCGGTGCGACGCTTCCTTGATACCACGCGACCCCGGCGCTGGGCGTGACCGGCCGGAACTCGCCGCACTGGTCCGGACGCGGTCCGGTGCCGTGGCACCCGCCCGGTCGGATCGGGGTACGGCTAGGCGGTGAGGGCGGAGACGGCGGCGGCCACGTAGAGGCAGCCGCCGAGACAGACCGCCACACCGGCGATCGCCGGCGTCCAGGCGGAGACGGTGGACGCCATGGCCCACCTTTTGGTGTGCCCGGCCAGCAGCCGATGGCCCCGGATGGTCAGCACCCCCACGCCGGTGAGGGTCAGGGCCATCCCGGTGCCGAAGGCGAGCACGATCACCACCGCGCCGACCGAGCGACCGGTCAGCAGCCCGCTGACCAGGATGAGGAAGGCCGACGGGGAGGGCAGCAGTCCGCCGGAGAGACCGAGCGCAACCAGCCCGCGACGCGACCACGGATCGACCGGATCGTGGCCGTGGCCGTGGGCGTGGGCGTGGGCATGGGCATGGGCGTGGCCGTGGGCGTGGCCGTGATCGTGATCGTGGGCGTGGGCGTGGGTATGGGCGTGGCCGTGAGCATGGGCGTGGGCGTGGCCGTGATCGTGGCTGTGGGCGCGCCGGGTCAGGTGCCGGCGGATCAGGTGTGCGCCGACGCCGATCACGACGACGCCCGCCAGGACCTGGAGGCCGGCGGTGATCGTCGTGGTGCCGAGGCTGGCCGCCCCGCTGAACCCCGTCCAGGCCAGCGCCAGCACCAGGACGGAGAAGGTGTGCATCACCGCGACGATCACACCCAGGCGGAGTGCATCCCGGTATCGGCCCCGCGTGCCGACCAGGTAGGCGGCGGTGATGCTCTTGCCGTGCCCAGGTGCCACGGCGTGCGCGGCGCCGACGCCCACCGCTGCTATCAGCGCCACCCAGAACAGGGTGGCGTTGTCGAAGAGAGCCAGCAGTCGCTCGTCGAGCCCGCTGAGGCCGTTCATGTCGTGCTCCGGGTACGTCGTCGAGACAGGAGAAGAAGCAGCGCGCCGAGCCCACCGAGGGCGGTGATCCCGACGGTCAGGGTGGCGGTCGGGTCGAGCCGTCGGCCCGACCGCGAGAAGTCGACCCGGTGGGTGCCGTCGGTCGCGGTGAAGAGCGCCTCGGCCGGTGTCGCCGCCTCGGCGCGCAGCACCGTGCGGTACGCCTGGTTGAGGTCGGTCAGCGCGGTCACCGTGATGTCGAGCGTGCGCACCGGCCCGGGGCAGTCGAAGGTGAGGCGGGCGCCCCGGGCGAGCAGGTCGTCCAGCGGCTCCAGTCGGCCGGGGCAGGCTTGGCCGTCCTGACTGACCGTGATCCGCTGGCGGAGGTAGTCGCCGACCGTGCTGGAACGCGCCAGCTTCTGCTCGCCGGTGAGTTTTGTGGTTACCGCGCCCGTGCTCGGGTCCTCGAACGCGCCCAACGACTGGCCGAGCGCCACCCAGTCGTCCTCGGCGGGTTGCCAGGACAGGTCGACCCGGGTGCCGTCGGCGGCGGCGCGGGCCACCGTGGGCGGGCCGAAGGGATGTGCGGCGGCGGGTGCGCCGGGGCCGAGCACGGCGGCCAGGGCCAACCCGCTGGCCAGCATCGCGCGGTAGTTCATCGTCTTCTCCCGAGGAGCGGTGGGGGCCGCCGGGCGGCGTCCCCCACCCGGGGTGTCACTCGAACAGGGACAGGGTCAACGTCGAGGCGTACTCACCCGCCGCCACATCAGCCGGCGTACGCAGGAACAACTCCGCGTTCACCGTGAACTCCCCACCCGCCACGGCACCCGAGTCGAACGTCGAGACCAGCAACTCCTGATCCACCAGACCCACGTTGTTGCCCGGCTGGGTCGGCTCGTCGACCACCGTCACCACCTCCTCGCCCTCGGCCACCAGACCGGTGTCCCCACCGTCGAGCAACTTCGGCCGCCAACCCAGATGCCCGGCACCGATCGGCGCCTGACCACCAGCGGCAACAAAATCCGTGGCGCTGCCCAGCACCGCCCACGCCGAACCCGCCGGCACCTCGTCAGCGGTCCGCGTGTCGGTCACCGTCACCGTCGGCAACACACCGACGAACTGCCGCACCAGCAACGTCGACCCGTCCTCGGACAACGCCACCGAGTCACCCGCCACCGACATGGCCAGCACCCCCGGCTCCCTGACCTCCTCGATGTCGACGGTCACCTCGACATCCGCACTCTCCCCCGGCTCCGCCGACACCGGCGACGCCACCGCCACCGAACCGGCCACCATCACGCCCGCGGCCACCACCGCGAACAAACGACTACGCCTGGCTGTACTCATATCCATGCTCCGTTGACCTTCGTGATTGGGAATGAGGCGGGTCAGTCGCAGCTCAGCGCGGTGTACTCCGCCGCGATCTGCATGGTCACCGGCGCGCCGTCGACGGTTCCGGTGACCTTCACCGTGGCGGTACCGGCCGGCACCGACCCGGCGCGGGAGTTGAACGACTGGTTGGCCGACTTACCGGGCGCGACCCCGGCGACGGTCCGCGACCCGTACGGCGTGATCAGCTCGACGGTCAGCGGCACCTCGCCGCCGTTGCGGACCTCGACCGCCACGTACACGTTCGTGCCGACGCAGCGGGTACGGGCCTGCGCGTCGACGTTCCACCCGGTCACCGTGACGGCCGGGCTGGTGATCTTCTGGTTGGGGCTGGACAGGAACACCTCGTAGGCCCGCCCCGTGGTGACGGTGCCCGGAACGGTCAGCTCGTAGCTGATCCGGCCCAGTTCGTCGGCGGTCAGGTTGGCGACCAGGGTGCCGTCCGCATCGCTGCCGACCGGCCGCAGGTGGGCCGCGACCTTCTCCGCCGGGTCGTAGCCGTACGCCTTGACCTTGACCTTGCCCTTGGCCTCGACGGTGGTCCGGTCGACCGTCACCTGCTGACCGACGGTGTTCTGCGGGGTGCGCAGCTCGTTGACGGTGCGCTCACCGGCGTCGTTCTTGCGGATCAGGAATCCGTCGTGGTGCTCGCCGTTTGCGTACCGGGACTCGTAGCGCAGGGTGCCCGCCGCCACGTCGATGAGCTGGTAGAGCTGGGTGTTCTGGCTGGTGCTGGTCACCTCGGCACCGTTGCCGGTCCAGTTCTGACCGTTGTTGAGCGCGTACATCTTGCCGCCGGAGACGGAGACCGCGTACACCGTGCCCTCGTGCACCGAGGCCGACCGGCGGTTGGTGGCCACGTTGCCCCGGCCGTACGAGTGGTCGTGGCCCTGGAGCACCAGGTCGACGCCGTACTGCTCGAAGAGTGGACCCCACTGGCTGCGGACGTTCGGGTTGTTGCGGGTGCCGGTCGTCGAGTAGACCGGGTGGTGGAAGGTCACCACCGTCCACTTGTTCGGGTTGTCCCGCAGCACGCCTTCCAGCCAGGCGGTCTGCGCGGCCATCAAGGTGGCGTTGCTCTGGTGGTTGGAGTCCAGGGCGATGAAGCGTACGCCCTGGTAGTCGAGGTAGTAGACGGTCTGCTTCAGCTCCGCGTTACCCGGCCCGTTGTCCGGGTACGGGAACTGCGGCCGCCAGAACTGCGACAGGCCGCCGGAGTACTCGTGGTTGCCCGGCACCGAGATGTTGTTGATCTGGCCGTCGATGAAGCCGCTGGCCTTGTACCACTGGCCCCACTGCTCCTCGCTGTTGGCGTGGTCGATGAGGTCACCGGCGTTGACGATCACCTTGGCCTGCGGGCGCTCGGCGAACGCCTGCCGGAACACCCGGGGCACGGCCGAGTCGAGGTAGTTCTGCGCGTCTCCGTAGTAGATGAAGGAGAACGGCTCGAAGTCAGTGGCCGCCGTCGTGAAGTCGATCCACTCGCTCCAGTTGGTGCCGTCGCCGACCCGGTAGGTGTACCGGGTGCTCGGCTTCAGGCCGGTGAACTCGACGGTGTGGTAGGTCGAGGCGTACCCCAGGGAGGTGTTGACCGGGGTGCTGGAGAGGGCGGAGAGCCGGGTCACCGCGCCGCTCGGCGGGACGACGTCACCCAGCGCCCGAGGGGCTTCGAGGAGTTCGGCCCGGGCCCACTCGGCGGGAGCCTCGGCCCGCCAGGTGACCCGCTGCGAGGTGGAGGGCGTGGTGGTCGGGGTCAGCATGATCCGGTCCGGCACCGGGGACGGCTTGTGGATCTCGGCGGCGGGGAACTTGGCGGGCGGAGCTTCACCGAAGGCGGCGGGGCTGAGCGCCACGCCGCCGACGAGCAGAGCTGCGGCACCGATCGTCACGATCTTCGTCCGGCGGGCTCCGATGCGCCAGGCGAACGTCTGGTCGGTCACGACGTTTGTCACCCTTCAAAGAGGAGGCAGACGACACCGCCGACCACCTGGGGGTGTTCGGCGGGTCGTCGCCATTCGCCCAGCTCGGATCGACCGGACGGCGACAAGATCCTTTCCGGCGGATGAACAGGTGGGATGTGACCAGGAGTGTTGGCCGGCCCGTCACCTGCCGGTCACCGGCGTCTGGCGGCCATTCAGGAATTCGTTCCTACGATCGGCGGCACCATGACCGATCAGGGCACCTTCCCCCGGCAACCCGTCCGCCCCCGGCGTCGCCTGCTGCGCGGTGCCGGTGTCCTGCTCTGCGCGGCAGGGCTGCTCGCAACGGCGGTCGCCAGCACCACCCCGGGCGTCGCGGTGGTCAAGGACGAGCACTTCATCACGGCGCAGACGCCGGGCATCCTCGACATCGAGGGCGGCGAGTGCTTCGACGACCCGGCCGAGATACCGGAGGCCGTGGGCGTGGTGGTCCGCTACCGGCCGTGCGCGCTGACTGCGGACAACCAGTCGTACGGCTTCGTGCACGTCGACGACGACGCACCCTGGGATCCGGCCGCGCTGAGCGCGTTCGCCTGGGACGCCTGCCGTCGACTTTTCGACCGGACCTGGCCGGGCGAGCAGAGCGACGGGCTACGCCTCTACCCGATCATGCCGACGGTGGAGACCTGGGCCGACGGCGACCGGGACGTGATGTGCGTGGTCTACCGGCACGGCGGCCGGTTACCCGGCTCGATGCTGCCGAAGTGGTGAGCGGCTGCGCCGCACCCGACCAGTGGTGGCGCGCCTGGAACCGACACGCGCCCCGGCGGACCCGCTCACCGGGCCGCCGAGGCGCGTGTGCGCGCCGGGTCGACGATCAGCCGATCGCGTACGCCCGGATGATCGTCACGTCGGTGTAGCCGCCGTTGGTGACGGTGACCCGGACCCGCAGCGAGACCGCACCGGAGGCCGGGTTGCCGACGATCGCGGTCCACTTTCCGTTGATCTTCTTGACCTTTACCGATCGCCAGGTCTTGCCGCCGTCGAACGACGCCTTGGCGCCTATCGACTTCACCTTCGGGCTCGTGCCCAGCTTGGTGTCGGCGTACATCTTGGACCGGTTCAGCTTGAGCTCGACGTTCGTGGTGCTGCCCGGCTTCGCCCGGTTGTAGAGGTCCAGCCCGGCCGGCAGCATGGCGACCCCGTAGACGGGCGCGACCACCGACGTGTTCGGCTTCGCTTTGAACTTGTACGTGACGCTGGTCTTCGGCGAGAGCATCCCGGCCGGGAAGGTGATCTCCGGGTAGTACCGGCTCGCGGTGTTGGTGAGCTTGTACCAGCCGGCCTTCTTCACCTTGTAGCTCAGGTCGGTGCTCTCCGGCTCCCAGCCCCGGTCCTTGACCGTCTTGACGGTCTTGCCGCCGAAGATCAACGTCGCGGTCGCCTTGTCGCCGCCCTCGACGTTGCCGCGCGGGTAGCCGGGATCGGCGAACATCTCGTTGAGCGAGTAGTTGATCCGGCCGTAGACGGTGGCCGGCACGTACGCGGACGGGCCCCAGGCGGAACGGAAGAAGTTCAGGCTGTACGACTTGCCCGCAACGATCTTCCGTGGCGAGTAGTAGTGCCCGATGTTGTAGGACGAGCCGTCCTTGGCCGACCCGGAGCTGTGCACCGGGAAGTCCCACTTGCCGGCCGACACCTTGATCTTCGTCCGGTACGGCTCGTTGTTGTTCAACAGGCCGTGGTACATGTCGCCGCACGGGCGGTCGATCGGCTGCACCGCCAGGCTGCTGTGATCGCCTGCGGAGGGGCCGCGCCGGGACGTCACGTTCACGGTGGCGAGCGAGGACTGCTTGATCGTCCGCGACGGCTTGCTCGGCACACCGGTGGTCGCGTACATCACCGCGTACTGGGTGGACCCGGGGTAGCCGGATCCGTCGGCCCAGGTACGCATCGCGGCGAAGGCGTACTTCTTGGAGGAGTTCGGGATGACGTAGAGGGTGCCGTTGAAGTCCGAGCCCTCGACGGAGTAGCTGGCGGAGTCGGACCTGGTGCAGATCTCGACAGTGGTCTGCGCGTAGAGCGCCACGCTTGTGGGTGCCGGGCTGAGGCCGATCGTGACCTTCTTGCCCTTACGCGCGTCCACGGTCGTCTTGCTCGCGCCGGAAACCTTCACCGTACGCGCGCCGAGCGTCACCGTGGCACCGGTCTTGATCGAGGCGAGCACCGAGTAGTTGCCCTTCGGCAGCTTCTTCGGCTTGTTGGACTTCACCTTGTAGCTGGAGTTGGTGGCGAGGTTTACCGCCGTCGCGTTGACGGTGACCTTCTTGCCGTTGCGGTCCAGCGTGGTGAGGGTGAGCGTGTTGCTCGCGGCGACCGCCGGGACGCCGGCACCGAGCACGATGGCCGGCACGAGAGCCACGGCGAGCAGCTTGCTTGCCGCGCTGCGGCGGGAACGGAACGACGAGCCCAGGGCCGGTCTGGCCCGGGAAGGCAGAGAGAACAATTCCACGATCCCCATTGGTGGAGGGTGATCCCGGCGTACGACAACGACGGGGAGCTTGATCCTAGGCCAGGTTCGACCGATCCCGCTGTCCCGTTTTTCCTGGCTGCGATCAGGGCGCACGTTCGTCGGACCGGTGTGCGATCATGCTCGCCTGGCGTCCAGCGACGCCCATCCATAATGGGGGATTTCACATGCCTACCTATTCGGGCATTCATCGTTTTCTGGCGCTGACGACGGCATCCGCACTGGGAGTCGGCATCGCCGTGGGCGTCGCCGCCGCACCGGCCGCCGCCGCGGTGACCGCACCGACCGACCTGAAGAACGCCAACCAGCCGTGCACCACGACTGCGCCGGGGCCCTACCTGAGCCCGGAACGGCTCAACGACGCCCAGGCAGTGGTGCTCAAGGGCACCTTCGACCGCACCGGCGCCGGCACCGACCTGCGGGCCGACTTCGAGGTGTGGGACATCGCCGACCCGGAGCACCGTCAGCAATGGCTGCGCACGGTCGGCGACCAGAGCAACGAGGTCTACGTCCAACTTGAGGACCGCGCCCGGCAACTCGACGGCGTCACGTACGCCTGGCGGGTGCGGGTGCTCGACGGCGCGCAGGCCGGGCCGTGGAGCGAGACCTGCCACTTCACCGTCGATCGCAGCGGCGGACCGGCGCCGGTCGTCACCTCGGCCGAGTATCCCGCCGGCAGTTGGAACGACGTCGGCGCGATCGGCATCCCCGGCGAGTTCAAGCTGACCGCGGCGGCCGACGACACGGTCAGCTACCGGTACCGCTTCTACTCCGGCGAGGCCGGCGGCGACGACGACTACTCCACAGTGGAGGCCGACGCACTCGGCGGATCGGCCACCATCCGGTGGACCCCGCAGGTGGCCAGCTATCACTCGCTCACCGTCCACGCGGTCGACCGGGCCGGCAACTGGTCCGAGCGGACCGTGCACGAGTTCTCCGTCCGGGAGACCCGGCCGTCGATCTTCTCGGCGGCGTACCCGGACTACGGCGCGAACCTCGACTACAACGTCGGGGTGGCCGGTGCCTTCGAGTTGAGCAGCAATCTGCCCGACACGGCGTCCTTCGGCTGGCGGATCGACGACGACGGCCCCTCGGGCACGGTGCCGGCGGACGAGAACGGACGAGCCACCGCCATGATCACCCCGGCCCGGGCCGGCCGGCAGACCCTCTACGTGCACGCCGTCACCCGCGACGGCACGGCGCACCCCGCCCGCGCGTACCAGTTCCTGGTCGACAACGGTCCATGGCTCACCGGCGACACGGACCGGGGCGTGGTCATCGGATCGTCGCTTACCTTCCACCTCGCGCCGCGGGCAGCCGACGTGCGGGCGTACCTCTACTGGCCGGAGTACTCCGGCCTGGACGAGCGGCCGATCCAGAAGATCACCATTCCGGCCCGCGCGGACGGCACCGCCGATCTCACCTGGACGGCCACCGAGACCGGCCTCTACGGGCTGCGCATCCAGAGCCGCAGTGCGGACGGCACGCTCTCGGAGCCCCGCTGGACCTCCGTCTCGGTCGACGGGGCGGAACCGACGCTGACCCGCACCGGCGGCACCGACCTGGGCACGACGGCCAGCTTCACGGCCCGCACCCGGATGGTGAACGTGGACAGGTTCGTCGCCACCCTCAACGGCGATCCGGCCACCGAGAAGGTCGTCAAGCCGACCGCCGACGGCAGCGCCACCTTCACGTTCACTCCGACGAAGGGCGGCTACACCTACGTCCACGTGTTCGCCCAGAACGCCGCCGGGGTCCGCACCGAGACGGGTGGCACCTCCTGGACGGTCCTGGACGGCCCCATGGTCACCTCGACCGACTTCCCCACCACCGGCAGCGGCCGGCTCGCCGAAGGCACCTTCACCCTCACGCCCCGCCTGCCCGGCACGACCCGGTACGAATACTCGATCAACTCCGAGCCGTACGCCACGATCGTCGCTGAGCCGACCGGCACCGCGACGCTTACCTGGACGCCGACCTGGGAGGGTCGACAGGTTCTCTCCGTACGCAGCCTCACGGCGACCGGCACCCGCTCGGCCGACACGAGGTACGTGTTCACCGTCGAGGGTTCCGTCGTCGCCACGGTCACCTCGGTGACGCCGACCACGCTGCCGGCCGGCGGCGTCCGGACAATCACCATCAACGGCACCGGCCTGCATCTGCGCGACAAGATCGAACTGGCCCCGGCCACCGGAAAGGTCCTGACCGCCACGGTGCAGACGGTCTCGCCGGACGGCACCACGATGACCGCCGGGGTGAACCTCGCCTCGGCAGCGACCGGTCCGGCCACGCTTACCCTGCGCCCGTACGGTGCGGGTGACTCGTTGGTGCCCGTCGGCACTGTCACCATCGCCCCGCCCCCGGCGCTGCGCGCGGTCAAGAAGCCGACGATCAGCGGCACCGTGGCGGTCGGCAACACCGTCAAGGCGAATCCGGGCGAGTGGACGCCCGCGGCGACGTCCTACACCTACCAGTGGCTGGCGAACGGCAGCGCGATCAAGGGTGCCACCGCGGCGACGTACAAGATCCCCGCGTCGCTGCTCGGCAAGCGGCTCACCGTCACCGTGACCGCGAGCCGCAGCGGCCACACCGCCGCGAAGGCCACCTCGGCCGCCACGGCGGCGGTGGCCAAGGGCAAGGCACCCAAGGCCACGAAGAAGCCGAAGGTCGTCGGTACGGCAAAGGTCGGCCGGACCGTCAAGGCAAGCGTCGGCGCCTGGTCACCGAAGGCGAGCTCCTACCGGTACGAGTGGCGGCTCAACGGCAAGCTGATCAAGGGTGCCACCGGCCGCACGCTGAAGCTCAAGTCCTCGATGCGGAACAAGAAGATCACCGTGACCGTGATCGCCAAGAAGACCGGGTACGCCGACGGCCGCGCCACAAGCAAGGCGGTGACCGTCCGCCGCTGATCCACTCGGTGTGCAGCGACGTGGCGGTACCGGGCGGGCCCGGTACCGCCACGTCGCCTGACGGACGCGGTCGACGGACTCAGTCGGTCGTCGACGGAGAACGTGGCGCCTGGTCCGCACCGGCACCGAGCCAGGCGCGGACGGTGGCGATCTCCTCGTCGGAGAGGGGCAGTTCGGCGGCCTCGGCGCGGTTGAGGACGTTGCCGATGAAACCCGCACCGATCTCGGCTGCGGTGGGTGGTGGCTGGCGGTGCAACGGGGCGCCGCCGAACGACGCGCCGCGCACGACGAACGCGACGGCGTTGCGGCTGACCGGCACGCCCTGGTCGCGTAGCTGGTCCCGACACCAGCTGGTGCACTGGGTCAGGTTGAACCGGTGGGACTGGGCGTAGTCGGCGAGCGTCTGGTAGATCGCCGGCCACCAGGACTCGGGCAGCCGGGGCAGGTCCAACTGGTCGACCAGGCGCTCGACGGGCTCCGGGAGCGCACCCTGCGGCGACGTGGCGGCGGCCTCGGGAGCCTCGTGGCGACTGTCGTCCCAGAGCAGGTGCTGCGACATGCGCAGGTTCGGCAGCGCCAGGCTCTGCACCGCCCGGGCGAAGCTGCCGAAACCGAACCAGCCGCTGGCGCTCACCGAGCGACCCAATTGGGTCCGCAGCCGGTAGGCCAGCGAGGCCATGTTCAGCGGCTCGGCCGCCCCGTCGTACTCGTGGGTGACGACCGAGCGGAACTCCTCGTACGCCTCGCGCTGGTCGGCGGCAGCTACCGCGCCGTCGCCTCCGCCGTCGAACTCGGTGCTCACCTCGTCGGCGGTGTCGTCGTCGAAGTCGACCGACTCGCCCTGGATCAGCGCCAGCAGATGCTGACTGCCCAGCACCTGGTCGGCGATGGAGGTGAAGGCCTCGGCCGCGTCGGCCGGCGAGACGATCATGGTCCGGCGGTCGGCGCGGCGCAGCCGTTGCAGCAGCGGCGTCATGTCGGAGTCGCCGGAGGCGATGACGAACTCGTCGTACCGGGTGTCGGCGGTGAGCGCGTCCAGGGCGTCGACCACGATCCTGATGTCGGCCGCGTTCTTGGTCCCGCTGTACCGCGGGCAGTCGATCACCTCGAAGCCGGCGCGGACGAACGAGGGCCGGAACCGGGAGAAGAACAGACGCGGCTGCTCACCCGTCGAATCCGGGTGGAAGACCCAGCCGGCCGGGTTGAGGTAGCAGCGCAGCACCAACCAGCGCCGGGGCGCCTGGATCGTCGAGGTGGTAGCCAGTTGGCGCAGCCAGCCGCCCGGGTCGGTCGCGAACTGGACCGCCACCTCCGGGTCCAGCTTGTAGAGCCCACCGAACACGTTGTCGAAGTCGAGGTAGAGCGCCGCTCGGGTGTGGCTCATGACGGCAACCTACCAACGTCGGGTCCGCGTACGGCCACGCCACCACCGGCGATCGGCATCCGGGCCAGCGGCGATAGCGTCTGGGTCGATGCGTACTCCTGGCGAACCGGCCGCCCTCACCACGGCCGAGCGCGCGATCGACGCCCGCTTCCGCTCCGCCCTGGGCCGGCTGCCCCGGCGCGGACCGGCCGGATGGCTCACCGAGTTCGTGGTGTTCGGGCTCAAGCAGGCGTGGGCGTGCGTCTTCGGCGCGGCGATGCTGGCGGTCATCCTCGCGGCGCACCTCTGGTACCCGGCGGAGGCGGCTCTCGCCCGCAACGACTTCCTGACGCTCGCCGCGGTCGCCATCCAGATCGCCATGGTCGCCGGGCGGCTGGAGACCGTACGCGAACTGCGGGTGGTGATCCTGTTCCACCTCGTCGGCACGGTCATGGAGGTGTTCAAGACACACATCGGCTCGTGGACCTACGAGCCCGACGGCCTGCTCCGGATCGGCGGCGTGCCGCTGTTCAGCGGCTTCATGTACGCCGCGGTCGGCTCCTACCTGGTCCGGGTGAACCGGCTGTTCGACCTGCGGTTCACCCGGTACCCGAGGCGGTGGCTGACCGCGCTGGTGGCGGTGGCGATCTATGTCAACTTCTTCACCAACCACTACGTCCAGGACGTCCGATGGCTGCTGATCGCGGTCGTCGCGCTGGTGTTCGGGCGCTGTGTCATGCAGTTCCGCATCTTCCGGTTCCACTTGCGGATGCCGCTGCTGCTGGCCTTTTTCCTCGTCGCCTTCTTCATCTGGCTGGCGGAGAACATCGCCACCTGGTCGAACGCCTGGCTCTATCCGACCCAGCTCGACGGCTGGCATCCGGTCTCGCCCTCGAAGCTCGCCTCCTGGTTCCTTCTCATGATCATCTCGGTGGTGCTGGTCACCTGGGTCGCACCGCCGCAGCCACCCGATCCGCCGACAGCGGACCAGCCACCTGGCCCGGCTCCGGAACGGGGCGGTAGAAATCACACCTCAGCCGGCCACTCAGTTGGTTGATCAGCGGCGGCTGCCAAAAGATTTTGTCGGGTTCCTACAACCCGGGCCGCTCCGGGTTCGGCGAATACGGTATGGCGCGGCCGGGCCGCAGGCAGAAAGGTGATGACTGCCGGGGGTCGACGTCCACCGGCGTTCGTCGTACGTCTACCGGAGGGGTCGCTCGGGTGTTCAGCCGTATCGCCATCGTCAACCGTGGTGAGGCCGCCATGCGGCTCATCCACGCGGTCCGAGAGCTGGCTGCGCAGACGGGAGCGCGGATCGAGACCGTCGCGCTCTACACCGACGTGGACCGTACCGCCACCTTCGTGCGCGCCGCCGACATCGCCTACGACCTCGGTCCCGCGTCCCGGCGTCCGTACCTGAACCTGAAGGTGCTCGAGCGTGCGTTGGTGGAGACCGGGGCCGACGCCGCCTGGGTCGGTTGGGGCTTCGTCGCCGAGGATCCGGCGTTCGCGGAGCTGTGCGAGAAGCTCGGTATCGCATTCGTCGGGCCGCACGCGGAGGCCATGCGGCAGCTCGGCGACAAGATCGGCGCGAAGCTGATCGCCGAGGAGGTCGGCGTGCCGGTGGCGCCGTGGAGCCGCGGCGCGGTCGAGAACCTGGACGCCGCACGATCCGCGGCGAGCCAGATCGGCTACCCGCTGATGCTCAAGGCGACCGCGGGCGGCGGCGGGCGCGGCATCCGTGTGATCAACAGCGAGGCCGAGTTGACCGACGCGTACGAGCGCACCAGCCAGGAGGCGGCCCGGGCGTTCGGCAGCGGCGTCGTCTTCCTGGAGCGCCTGGTCACCGGTGCCCGGCACGTCGAGGTACAGGTGATCGCCGACGGTCAGGGCACCGCGTGGGCGCTTGGCGTCCGGGACTGCTCGGTGCAGCGGCGCAACCAGAAGGTCATCGAGGAGTCGTCGTCACCGGTACTCAGCGCGGAGCAGGCGGCCGAACTGAAGGCGTCGGCCGAGCGGCTGGCCGTCGCGGTCGGCTACCGGGGCGCGGCGACCGTCGAGTTCCTCTACCACCCCGGCGACCGCATGTTCGCCTTCCTGGAGGTCAACACCCGTCTCCAGGTCGAACACCCGATCACCGAGGCGACCACCGGGTTCGACCTGGTCAAGGCACAGTTGCAGGTTGCGCTGGGTGAGCGGCTGGTGGGTACGCCGCCGGTGGAACGCGGGCACGCCATCGAGGCCCGGCTGAACGCCGAGGACCCGGACCGCGACTTCGCGCCCTCCCCCGGCCGGATCGCCCGGCTGGACCTGCCCGCCGGGCCGGGCATCCGGGTGGACACCGGGGTCAGCGAGGGTGACACCATCCCCGCCGACTTCGACTCGATGATTGCGAAGATCATCGCGTACGGCCGGGACCGCGACGAGGCGCTGGGCCGGCTACGCCGGGCGATGGCGGACACCACGGTGATCATCGAGGGCGGTGCCACGAACAAGAGTTTCGTGCTCGACCTGCTCGACCAGCCCGAGGTGATCGACGCCAGCGCGGACACCGGCTGGATCGACCGGGTCCGTGGCGAGGGCCGGCTCGTCGGGTACCGGCACTCCGCCGTCGCGCTGGCGGCGGCCGCCATCGAGGCGTACGAGGAAGAGGAGCGCGCCGAGCGGCAGCGGCTGCTGGACACGGCAGCCGGCGGTCGTCCGCAGGTGCGGCACGCCAGCGGCCGGCCGTTGGATCTCAAGCTGCGGGGCGCAACGTACCGCACCCGGGTGGCCCGTATCGGCGCCCACCGGTTCCGGGTCGGCATCGAGGCGGGCAGCACCGTCCGTACCGCAGACATCGAACTCGACCGCTTCGACCGGCACACCGGGCAGATCGTCGTCAACGGTGCCCGGTACCACCTGCTCACCGGGACGCACGGACCGGAACACCTGATCGAGGTGGACGGGGTGACGCACCGGGTCAGCCGGGACGAGGGCGGCGTCGTGCGCTCACCGATGCCCGCCCTGGTGGTCGCCACGCCGTTGGAGGTCGGCGCCGAAGTCGAGGCGGGCGCGCCGGTGCTGGTGCTGGAGGCCATGAAGATGGAAACGGTGCTGCGGGCACCGTTCCGGGCGCGGCTACGGGAATGTTCCGTCTCCGTCGGGAGCCAGGTGGAGGCCGGCGCGGCGCTGCTGCGCCTGGAGCCGCTCGCCGACGGGACCGCCGAGGCGGCCGAGGCGCCGACGGCCGCCGCGGTCGAGCTGGACCTGCCCACCGCGAACGGCAGCGTCCCGGCACCCGAACGCATCCGGCGCTGCCAGGAGGACCTGCGCGGCCTGCTGCTCGGCTTCGACGTCGACCCGCACGACGACCGTCGGGTGCTTGACGACTACCTCACCGCCCGGCAGGCCGCCATCTCCGACGGGCACCGGCCGCAGGCCGAGGAGATCGACCTCGTGAACGTCTTCGCCGACCTCGCCGAGCTGAGCCGCAACCGGCTGACGGGCGAGGACGGCGGTGCCCACGAGCACAGCGCCCGCGAGCACTTCCACACCTACCTCCAGAGCCTCGACGTGGAGCGGGCCGGACTGCCTGACGCGTTCCAGGCCAAGCTCTCCCGGGCGCTCGGCCACTACGGCGTCACGGAACTGGAGCGCTCCCCCGAACTTGAGGCCGCCGTCTTCCGGATCTTCCTCGCCCAGCAGCGCGGGTCCGCCGACGCCACGGTCGTCGTGGCGTTGCTGCGGGCCTGGCTGCGCGAACCGCCGCCGGACCAGACGCTGCGCGAGCCGGCCGGTCTGGCGCTGGAGCGGCTGGTCTCCGCTACCCAGGTCCGCTTCCCGGTGGTCGCCGACCTCGCGCGGGGCGTCGTCTTCGCCTGGTTCGCTCAGCCGCTGCTGCGTCGCAACCGGGCCCGCGTCTACGCCGAGGTACGCGGCCACCTGCGCCACCTCGACGCGCACCCGGACGCGCCGGACCGCGCCGAGCGGGTGGCGGCGATGGTCCGCAGCACCGAGCCGCTGGTCCGGCTGCTCGGCCAGCGGCTCGTCCGCGACCACCTGGACAACGCGGTCATGCTCGAAGTGCTGACCCGGCGGTACTACGGCAACAAGCGACTCAACGCGGTGCACACCCGAAACGTCGCCGGCTGCACCTTCGTGGTCGCCGAGCGGGCGGACTCCAGCGTGGTCTCCGCCGCGGTGAACTTCGACGCGCTGGGTGGTGCCCTGCGCGGGCTCGCCGAACTGGCGAGCGACGGGGACGCCATCGACGCCGACATCTACCTCGCCTGGGAGAACCAGCCCGAGGACTTCGACGCGACCGTCGCCGCGCTGCTCGACGTCATCAACGCGCACCCGCTGCCCCGCCAGGTGCACCGGCTCACCACCACCGTGGCGGGTCGCGGCGGAGCGGTGATGCACCACCACTTCACGTTCCGGCCGAGCAGCGCCGGGATGGCCGAGGAGCGGCTGATCCGCGGCCTGCACCCGTACATCGCCCAGCGGATGCAGCTGGAGCGGTTGCACAAGTTCGACCTGACCCGGCTGCCGTCGGCGGACGAGGAGGTCTACCTCTTCCAGTGCGTGGCCCGGGAGAACCCGTCCGACGAGCGCCTCGTCGCGTTCGCGCAGGTACGCGACCTGACCGAGCTGCGCGACCAGGAGGGCCGGCTGGCCGCCCTGCCGACGACCGAGGACACCGTCGCCGCCTGCCTCGACTCGATCCGCCGCGCGCAGTCGCGACGACCGTCGAAGACGCGCTTCAACACCAACCGGATCGTGATCTACGTCTGGCCGCCGAGCGAACTCACCCGCGCCGAGATGGAGATGATCGCCGGGCGGGTACGTCCGACGACCGCGGGTGCCGGGCTGGAGGAGATCCTGTTCATCGCGCGGCAGCGCGACCGCAGCACCGGTGAGCTGCTCAGGGTCGCCGTGCGGATCTCCTTCGACGGCACCGGCGGAGCCGAACTGGCGATCGGTGAACCACCTGTCGAACCGATCGAACCGATCGACGACTACCGACTCAAGGTGCTGCGGGCGAGCAGCCGCAACACCGTCTACCCGTACGAGCTGACCCGCCTGCTCGGCACCTTCGTCGAGCACGACCTCGACGACGACCACGCGCTGGTCCCGGTCGACCGGCCGAAGGGACGCAACAGCGCGGCCATCGTCGCCGGGGTGGTCAGCACGCCGACCTCGCGGCACCCGCAGGGCATCACCCGGGTCGTGCTGCTCGGCGATCCGACGAAATCGCTTGGTGCCCTCTCCGAGCCGGAGTGCCGGCGGGTGATCGCCGCCCTGGACCTGGCCGAGCGGATGCAGGTGCCGCTGGAGTGGTACGCCCTCTCCGCCGGGGCCCGGATCTCCATGACATCGGGCACGGAGAACATGGACTGGGTGGCGGCGGCGCTCAAGCGGATCGTCGAGTTCACCCAGGCCGGCGGCGAGATCAACATCGTGGTCGCGGGCATCACCGTCGGCGCCCAGCCGTACTGGAACGCCGAGGCGACGATGCTCATGCACACCAAGGGCATCCTGGTGATGACCCCGGACTCGGCGATGGTGCTCACCGGCAAGCAGTCGCTCGACTTCTCCGGCGGGGTCTCCGCCGAGGACAACTTCGGCATCGGCGGCTACGACCGGGTGATGGGCCCGAACGGGCAGGCGCAGTACTGGGCGCCGAACCTGACCGCCGCCCGGGACGTACTGATGGCGCACTACGACCACACCTACGTCGTACCGGGTGAGGCGGGGCCGCGCCCGACGACCACCAGCGACCCCGTCGACCGCGACATCTCCGACTTCCCGCACGCGGTGACCGGCAGCGAATTCAGCACCGTCGGCGAGATCTTCTCCAGCACGGCCAACCCGGAGCGGAAGAAGCCGTTCGACATCCGGACCGTGATGCGGGCGCTCGCCGACCAGGACCACCCGGTGCTGGAACGCTGGGCGGGCATGGCCGACGCGGAGACCGCGGTGGTGCAGGACGTGCATCTCGGCGGCATCCCGGTGTGCCTGCTCGGCATCGAGTCCCGGGCGGTTCCCCGACGCGGCTTCCCGCCCACCGACGGCCCGGACACCTACACGGCGGGCACGCTCTTCCCGCGCTCGTCGAAGAAGGCCGCACGGGCGATCAACGCGGCCAGCGGCAACCGCCCGCTTGTGGTGCTGGCGAACCTGTCCGGCTTCGACGGTTCACCCGAGTCGATGCGGAAGCTGCAACTGGAGTACGGCGCCGAGATCGGCCGGGCGATCGTGAACTTCCGCGGCCCGATCGTGTTCTGTGTGATCTCGCGCTACCACGGCGGCGCGTTCGTGGTCTTCTCGAAGGCGTTGAACCCCAACATGACCGTGCTGGCCCTGGAAGGCTCCTTCGCCTCGGTGCTCGGCGGCGCACCGGCGGCGGCCGTCGTCTTCGCCGGTGAGGTCAAGTCGCGCACCGCGGCCGACCCACGGGTACGCGAACTGGAGGCCCGGGTGGCAGCCGCCAGCGGTGCCGACCGCGCCGCGTTGACCGCCGAACTCGACGAACTTCGCTCCTCGGTGCACGCCGAGAAGCTCGGCGAGGTGGCCACGGAGTTCGATCAGGTGCACAACATCCAGCGCGCCGTCGAGGTCGGCTCCGTCGACGCGGTCATCCGCGCCGCCGAACTCCGCCCCCGGGTGATCAACACCATCAAGGCCCACCTCCCCCAGCCCTGACCACCTGACACACCCCGTATACCCACCGGGTCCCGGCCGTCGAAGGGCGGCCGGGACCCGGTGCGGGAAACCGTCAGGCGGCGTCGACAGCCGTGATGGAGAAGGTGGTGGCGTTGTCGGACGGGTCGAGGTCCAGCGGCGGCTGCGGTTGCCACGGGTCGGTCTGGACCTCGATGCCGGCCTCGCCCAGGTGGCCGAGTGGCGTGTCGGCCGGCCCGGTGAAGATGAGATCGAAGCTGCGCTGCTCACCCTCCATCAACTGGCCGCCCGGTACGCAGAAGTGGGCGCAGCCGTCGAACGGGTCGGTCTGCATCTCGTAGACGCCGGGCGGCAGGTTGCTCGTGATCAGGTAGTGCGCGTGGTGCGGCGCGTCGGTGCGGTAGCCCACGGTGATCGGCAGGCGGCCCTCGAAGGTGCCGTCCGGCTGCCGGACCAGGGTCAGGTCGCCGGTGGTGATGCCCGCATCCGGCTGGGTGTCCCGGACGTACGGCTGGGGGTCCTTGAGCGACCCGGTGGCGGACCGGAAGCGGGTCCGGAAGGTCTCGTCGGTGACCACCTGGCCGTCGACGGTCACCGCGAGTCGCCCCTTGCGGGCCTTCATGGCGTACGGCTGGACCGTGGTCAGGACCTCGAAGTCGATGGTGAAGTCGCGCACCTCACCGGGCTGGAGCTCGCCGCCCGGCACGTCGCACTCGACCCGGATCCGACCGTCCGACAGCCGCTTGCCCCCGCTGTAGCAGGTGATCCCCCACTCGTCGTTCTGATAGGAGCCGGGGATCGGTTCGGTGATGACGTAGCGGGCCCGCCCCGGTGCCGAGCCCTGGTAGGTCAGCTGGACGTCGAGGGAGCCGCGGTAGCCGAAGTCGGTCGGCTCCAGGACGAGCCGGTCGGCCACAACGGCGGTCGAGGCGGCGTCGGCCGGTGCCGGCGCGGCCTGGGCGGCCGGGATCCCGACCGAGAGCGCGGTGGCGAGCCCGAGCAGGCTGGCCAGCAGGGCGGGTGGTCTGAAACGCATGGAAACTCCCCGTGGTGTGGCGATCGGACGAGGACCGGACGGGCAATCGCCTTCGTCGATCCACGAGCCGAATCATGCCAGTCACCACCTCGGTCGCGCTGTCCCGCCCGATTCGCGCTGAACACCGCTGGACACCGCTGGGTGCCGCTGGGTGCCGCTGGGCACCGCTGGGTTCCGCTGGGCATCGCTGGGCACCGCTGGGCACCGACCACGCTCAGGCCGGCGGCAGCGACACCGTGACGGTCAGGCCACCGCTGGGACGCGGTTCGGCCTGGACGGTGCCGCCGTGCGCGCGGGCCACCGCCCGCACGATCGACAGCCCCAGCCCGAAGCCCCGGGCGCCGGCCAGCCGTTCCCGACCCAGCCGCCGGAACGGCTGGAACATCGTCTCCACGTCGTAGCCGGGCACCACCGGACCGGTGTTGGTCACCACGAGCGTCGGCCGTCCGGCCGGGGTCCCGGTCCGCACCTCCACCCAGCCGTCGGCCGGCACGTTGTGCCGTAACGCGTTCTCCACCAGGTTGAACGTCAGCCGCTCCAACAGCACCGGGTCTCCCACCGTGCCGGCCGGACCCAGCGCCCGGCGTACCGGGACGCCGGGCGCGGTCGCCCCCGCCTGGTCGATCACGTACGCGGCGACCTCGGCCAGGTCCACCCTGGTCCGTTCGGTCAGCTCGTTCTCCGAGTCGGCGAGCGTGAGCAGGCCGTCGATCAGCCGCTCGTGCCGCTCGTTCACCGCCAGCAACGCCTCACCGAGGCGACGCACGTCGGCCGAGGCGTCCGGCCGGCTCACCGCCAACTCCACAAGCGCCCGGTTGATCGTCAGCGGGGTACGCAGTTCGTGGGAGGCGTTCGCCACGAACCGCCGTTGCCCGTCGAAGGAGCGGTCCAACCGCTCCAGCATCTGGTCGAACGTGTCGGCGAGTTCGCGTACCTCGTCACGGGGGCCGGTAAGCGCGATCCGCTCGTGCAGCCCACGGCCTGCGGAGTTCGCGCCCGCGATGCGGCGGGCCGTTCCGGTGATCTGGTGCAGGGGTTGCAGGGCCCGGCCCGCGATCAGCCAACCGATCACGACCGCCGCCGCCGAGACCACCACCAACGCGAGTCCGCCCTGGGTGAGCAGTGACTCCAGGGCATCCCGCTTCGCCTCGCGCTGCACGTCCTGGATCAACAACCGGACCTGATCGAAGCTCTGCTCGGTGGGCAGGATGCGGGTGGGCACCGTATGCCGCTCCTGGAACCCGGCCTGGAGTCCCTGCGTCGTCCGCTGGTCCACCAGCACGTACGTGACGCCGAGCAGGACGATGCCGGCGAGCAGGAAGAGTCCGCCGTAGACCAGGGTGAGGCGGGCACGAAGGGTGAGACGCTTCATCGGATCTGGTACCCCACTCCGGGCACGGTCTCCACCACCGGCGGGTCGCCGAGCTTGCGCCGCAGCTTCATGACGGTGACCCGTACCACGTTTGTGAACGGGTCGATGTGCTCGTCCCAGACCCGTTCCAGCAGTTCCTCGGCGGAGACCACCGCGCCGTCCGCGCGCAGAAGTTCGGCCAGCACCGCGAACTCCTTGCGGGTCAGCCGCACGTGCCGGCCGTCGCGGTGCACCTCGCGGCGGGCCGGTTCGAGCACGATCCCGCCCCGGCGCAGTGCCGGTGGTGCGGCCGGGCCGACCCGTCGGGTCAGCGCGTGCACCCGGGCGGCCAGTTCCACAAGCGCGAACGGCTTCACCAGGTAGTCGTCGGCACCGAGCGCGAGGCCGGCCACCCGGTCGCGGACCGCCGCCGCCGCGGTGAGCATCAGCACCCTGGTGTCGCCACCGGCGTCGACGATCGCCCGGCACACGTCATCGCCGTGTATTACCGGCAGGTCCCGGTCGAGCACGACCACCGCGTACGCGTTCACGCCGAGCCGTTCCAGCGCGCCATCCCCGTCGTACGCGACGTCCACCGCGAACGCCTCCCGGCGCAGCCACTCCGCGATGGCGTCCGCCAACACGTCCTCGTCCTCCACCACCAGCACTCGCATCCGTCAATGGTGCCGTCAGCGGCGGTAACGCCGGCGTAAACAGGTTCGGTTACGCCCGCGATACGCGGCGTGGGCTGGACTGGCCGGGTCGTCCGGCGACTGCACCGGACGCACCGTCCGGCGAAGGCCGCCGGACGACGGGAAAGAAGGACACCGACAATGCGACGGAGAACTCTCCTGCTCCCCGTACTGCTGGCGCTCATCCTGGCCGGATGCGCCGGCCAGGGCGACGACGGGACCGGGGTGGCCACGGCCGGCGGTGCCGACGCCACGCCCTCCGCCTCCGCGAGTGACGGGACCGACCACAGCGACCGCGAGAAACGGCTCGCATTCGCCCGGTGCATGCGGGAGAACGGCGTGGAGATGCCCGATCCCGACGGCGACGGAGGGCTGCTGTTCCGTTCCGACGGCAGCACGGACCACAACAAGATCGAGGCGGCCATGGCGGAGTGCCGCGAGTTGCTGCCCAACGGCGGCGAGCCGCCCCGACTCAACGCAGAGCAGCTCGAACAGATGCGGACGATGGCCAGGTGTATGCGGGAGAACGGCGTACCGGACTTCCCGGACCCGGCACCGGACGGTCGGATCCAGGTCGATCGAAACAAGTTCCGGTCCGACCTGGACGATTCGACGTTCAAGGCGGCGATGGAGAAGTGCCGGCAGCACGTGCCGCAGTTCGGCGGCGGTCGGTGAGCCGGTCGGTCCGGATGCGCAGCGTCGTGGGCGGGGTGGCCCTGCTGGGCGTCGTCGCGGCCGGGGTGGCCGCCGCGATCGGCTTCGGTGGCGGCGCAGCCGGTGACCCCGCCGGCGCCGGTACCGCGCCGCCGGCCAGCGCCACCGTCACCCGGCAGACCCTCGCCGACGCGGAGACCGTCGACGGCGAACTCGGGTACGGCCCGAGTCGGACCGCCGCCTCCCGGCTGCCCGGCACGATCACCGCGCTACCGGAGACCGGCACCACCGTCCGGCGCGGCAAGGCGCTCTACGCCGTCGACGGTGACCCGGTGCTGCTCCTGTACGGCAAGGTGCCCGCATACCGGACCCTCCAGTCCGGCGTCGAGGGCCCGGACGTCAAGCAGTTGGAGCGGAACCTGAAGGCGCTCGGCTACACCGGTTTCACCGTGGACGACGAGTACACCTCGGCCACCGCCGACGCGGTCCGGGCCTGGCAGGACGATCTCGACGTGGCCGAGACCGGCCGGGTCGAGCTGGGCCGGATCGTCTTCGCCGACGGTCCGGTCCGGATCGAGGCGCACCAGCTCGACGTGGGCGCGGCGGTCCAGCCCGGCCAGGCGGTGCTCACCTACACCGGCACCGATCGGCTGGTCACCACGGAACTCGACGTCGACGACCAGCGCCTGGCCGAACGGGGCGCGCCGGCCGAGATCACCCTGCCCGACGGCCGATCGGTGGTGGGAAAGGTCAGCACGGTCGAGACGGTCGTCGCGAGCGGCACGACTGCCGACGCCGGCACCGAGACGAAGATCGAGGTGGTTCTCACCGTCGCCGACCAGAAGGCGCTGGCCGGCTTCGACCGCGCCTCCGCCGAGGTGAGGTTCACCGTAAGCGAGCGCACCGACGTCCTTACCGTGCCGGTTGCCGCGCTGCTGGCGCTGGCCGAGGGCGGGTACGGGCTGGAGATCCTGGACGCGGGGTCGAGCCGGATCGTCGCGGTCACCACCGGGTTGTTCGCCGACGGCCGGGTCGAGGTCACCGGCGACGGCGTCACCGAGGGTACGACCGTCGGGATGCCGCGATGAGCGGGGACGTGATCGTGCTCGACCAGGTCGGCAAGCGGTACGCGGGCGACGTGGTCGCCCTCGCCGACGTGTCGCTGCGGGTCGGCCATGGCGAGTTGGTGGCGATCGTCGGGCCGTCCGGCTCGGGCAAGTCGACAATGCTCAACGTGATCGGCACGCTGGACCGGCCGACCTCGGGCACCGTGCTTATCGACGGGCACGACGTGGCGCGGCTGACCGACCGGCAGCTCTCCGCGCTCCGGGCCACCCGGATCGGCTTCGTGTTTCAGCAGTTCCACCTGGCCCCGGGCGTACCGGTGCTCGACAACGTGGCGGACGGGCTGCTCTACGCGGGCGTACCCCGGCGCCAGCGGCGGCAGCGCGCGGAGGCCGCGCTGCACCGCGTCGGCCTCGGCCACCGGCTCGGTCACCGGCCGCACCAGCTCTCCGGCGGCGAGCGGCAGCGGGTCGCGGTGGCCCGCGCGGTCGTCGGCGAGCCGGCCGTACTGCTTGCCGACGAGCCGACCGGCAACCTCGACACCAGCTCCGGTACGGCCGTGCTCGACCTGCTGCACGGGTTGCACCGGGCCGGCACCACGGTCGTCGTGATCACGCACGATCGGGAGATCGCCGCCGGCCTGCCCCGTCAGGTGCAGATGCGCGACGGGCGGCTGTGCGCCGACTCGCGGCCGGTGCCGAGCGGGGTGAGTTGAGATGACGCTGCTCTCCCCGGGCCGTACGCCCCGACTCGTTCCGGCCCGGCTGCCGGCGGCGGACGTCGTCCGCGTCGGCGGGATCGGGTTGCGGACCCGGCCGCTCCGGGCGTTCCTCTCGGCACTGGGCATCGCCATCGGCATCGCCGCGATGATCGCCGTGGTCGGGATCTCGTCGTCGTCGCGGGCCGAGCTGGATCGCACCCTCGCCGCGCTCGGCACCAACCTGCTGACCGTGTCACCCGGGCGGACGCTCTTCGGCGGGGACGCGCAGCTTCCGCCCGAGGCGGTGGCGATGATCGGCCGGATCGGCCCGGTGACCCGGGCGACGGCCACCGGCCAGGTCGACGGCAACGTCTACCGGACCGACCGGATCCCGGCGGCGGAGACCGGCGGCCTCGCCGTCCGGGCGGCGCAGCTCGGGCTGCTGGAGACCGTCGGGGTCGAGGTGGCGAGCGGCACCTGGCTCAACGCGGCCACCGCCCGGTACCCGGCCGTGGTGCTCGGTGCGACCGCTGCGCAGCGGCTCGGGCTTGCCGCTGCCGGGCCGGACGTGCGGGTCTGGCTCGGTGGCCGCTGGTTCACCGTGGTCGGCATCCTCGCCCCGGCACCGCTCGCACCGGAGCTGGACAGCTCGGCCCTGGTCGGGTGGGAGGTCGCGAGCAGCCGGCTGGGCTTCGACGGCCATCCGACCACCGTCTACACCCGTACCGAGGCCGACCAGGTCGAGGCGGTCCGCGCGGTGCTCGGGGCAACGGCCAACCCGGAGGCACCGAACGAGGTCGACGTCTCGCGTCCGTCGGACGCCCTGGCCGCTACCCGGGCCACCGACGCGACGTTCACCGCCCTGCTGCTCGGCCTGGGCGCGGTGGCCCTGCTCGTCGGCGGGGTCGGGGTGGCCAACACCATGGTCATCTCGGTCCTGGAACGGCGGGCCGAGATCGGCCTGCGCCGTTCGCTCGGTGCCACCCGGGGACAGATCCGCACCCAGTTCCTCGCCGAGTCGCTGCTGCTGTCGGCGCTCGGCGGAACCGGCGGGGTGCTGCTCGGCATCCTGGTCACCGCCGGCTACGCCCGCTGGCAGGGTTGGCCGACCGTGGTGCCGGCGTGGGCCACGCTCGGCGGCGTCGCCGCCACGCTGGTGATCGGCGGGCTCGCCGGCCTCTATCCGGCGATCCGCGCCTCCCGCCTGGCACCCACCGAAGCGCTCGCCACCGGGTAGCAGCGGGCCCCCGGTGCCACGCCCGGCACCGGGGGCCTTCGGTGCGGTGCGTCAGCGATCGAGTTGGAGGCGGTCCCACGCGGCGACGGTCAGCGCGGCGAAGCCGACGGGCATGGCGGCGACCAGAACGAGCTGGGCGGGAGAGACGGTTTCGGACGAGGGCGGTGACGATATCGAAGTCACAGCACGATGCGAGCCCCTAACATTCTGCTGGTCGATGGTCGCCGAGAAGCCGCATGCCCGGCCGCCAGATAGAGTGATGACCGGTGTGCCGGGAAGCCTGGTCGGCAGAGATTAATGATCAATCCGACCTCCCGGAGCATTGATGAGAAACTCCTTCCCTCGTGGAAGACGCCTGTTCAGCCGCGGCACATGGCCCGAGGTCAGCCGGATCGCCGGCATCCTGCGGCAGGAGACAGTGGGCGGCGGGCTGCTGCTCGCCGGAGCAGTGCTCGCCCTCGTCTGGGCCAACTCACCATGGTCGGATACGTACCAGTCGGTGCGCTCATACACCGTGGGGCCAGCGGCACTACACCTCGACCTGTCGCTGGCCACCTGGGCAGCGGACGGCCTGCTCGCGATCTTCTTCTTCGTTGCCGGGCTGGAACTCAAACGCGAGTTCGTTGCCGGTGACCTGCGAAACCCGGTCCGCGCCGCAGTGCCGATCATGGCGGCGGTGGGTGGCGTCGTCGTACCTGCCCTCTTCTTCGTCCTGATCAACCTGCGTGATGGTGGGGACGCCCTGCGCGGCTGGGCGATCCCCACGGCCACGGACATCGCGTTCGCGTTGGCGGTGCTCGCGGTCGTCGGCCGGCACCTGCCGATCGCGATGCGGATCTTCCTGCTCACGCTCGCGGTGGTCGACGACCTGATCGCGATCATCATCATCGCGGTGTTCTACACGGTGAACCTCGCCGTCGTTCCGCTGTTGGCGGCACTGCTCCCGCTGGCGCTCTTCGCGGTGCTGGTCCAGCGCAGGGTCCGGTCCTGGTGGTTGCTGCTCCCGTTGGCCGCCGCCACCTGGGTCCTGGTGCACGAGTCGGGCGTGCACGCCACCGTCGCCGGGGTGCTGCTGGCCTTCACCGTTCCCGTGGGACGCCCGGGCCCGGACGGGATTCCGGCGGACAAGTGTCTCGCCGAGGCGTTCGAGCACCGTCTCCGGCCCATCTCGGCGGGGCTCGCCGTGCCGATCTTCGCGCTGATGTCGGCCGGGGTCACGATCGGTGGCCTGAGCGGCCTCGCCGACTCGCTGAGCGACCCCGTCGCCATCGGCATCGTGGCGGGTCTGATCGCGGGCAAGGCGGTCGGTATCACCCTGTTCACCTGGATCGTCTCCCGCGTCACCCGTACGCCCCTCGGGTCGGGCATGAACTGGACGGACGTTCTCGGCCTGTCGATGCTGGCCGGCATCGGGTTCACGGTTTCCCTGCTGATCGGGGAGTTGGCTTTCGGCGCCGGAACCCCGCAGGACGACAACGTCAAGATCGCCGTGCTCACCGGAAGTCTCATCGCGGCCCTGCTGGCAACCGTCGTCCTGCGGCTGCGCAACCGGACCCACCGACGCATCCGGGAGATCGAAACCGCCGACCTGGACCGCGACGGCGTTCCGGACATCTACCAACGCCGGCCCGGACAGGCCTGAGCAACCGCCACGATCGGCGTCTCTCAGGTCGTGGACGACCTGCCCGGTGGTCCGAGTCGGATCACCGGGCAGGCCCGGTCGCTCAGGCCCCCGCCGACAGGTCCCGTCGCCGAAAGGCAACCACTGCCGCCTGGAGTAGCAGCACGGATAGCACGCTCAGCGACACGACCGCGACGACGCTGACGTCTTCCAGTGGGTACTCGCCGATGTGTTCGAACGGCGACAGCCGTAGTGCGGCGTCGGGGATGTCGAGGATCGGGGCGAAGTATCCGACGATCAGTGACCAACCGAGTACCACCCAGATCACCGGCAGTGCTCTCGGTGCCGCCGCGTAGAGCAGGGTCGTGGCGGTGAGGACGAGCCAGACCGCCGGGGTGTGCGCGAGATGACCAAGCAGCAGTTCGCCGATGAGCCCGGCGTCGCCGATGCTGATCGCTGCGCCCGTACCGAGGCCGAGTCCAGCGACCAGCAGCAGCCAGAGCACGCCGACCGCCGCCACGGCGACGTGACTCGCGAGCCAGGCCGTCCGGCTCACTGCGGTGGCGAGGACCGGCTCGGCCCGCCCATCGGCCTCCTCGGCGCGCAGCGCCTGCACGGCAAGCACTGTGTAGACGCCGACCACCAGCGCCATGGTCAGGCCCATCATGCCGAGGTAGCCGTCCAGCATGTTTTCCGAACCCCCCATGACGGCCAGCAGATCCTCGGGCGCGTCGGCGAAACCGTCGAGCAGTGGCTGGGTGAACGAGCCGTACGCCAGCCCGGCCACGAACAGTGCCGCACTCCATCCGATCAGACTGGCCCGATTCAGCCGGAATGCGAGGGCGAGCGGGCTGGCCAGCCAGACGGCGGCCCGGGGTGAGCCGGGGCGGGGTGGCACCAGACCGGCACCGAAGTCCCGACGCGCCGACAGTGCGTAGCCCACCGCACCGGCAGCCATCGCGAAGACCAGCGAGATCGCCAGAGGCCACCAGCGGTTGTGGACGTAGGGCGCGGTCTGCTGGGACCAGCCGAGCGGCGACAGCCAGGACAACCAGGACGGTCCGCGGCCCTGCACCGCCGCCATGTCACCCAGCCCACGCAGGACGAACGCGGCGCCGAGGGCGGCGCCGGCCAGGCCGGAAGCGGCCCGTGGGTACTCGGAGAGCTGAACGGTGACCGCGGCGATGCCGGCGAAGGCCAGCCCCACCGCACCGATGGACGCGCCGAACAACAGCGACCCGCCCGCATCGAACCCGCGGCTGGCCATCGTCCCGGCGATCAGTAGCGCGACAAGCATTGCCATCGTGGCGGTGAGCACAAGCGCGGCGGTGAGTTGGGCATGTCGGCCGACCACATTGGCACGGATCAGTTCGGCCCGGCCGGACCGTTCCTCGACGCGGGTGTGCCGCACCACGGTCAGCAATCCCATCAGGGCGGCGCCGATGGCCGCGTAGAGGCCGTACTGGCCGGCGAGGAAGCGCTCGATGGTCAGGTTGTCGAAGCCGAGTCCGGGCCCGCCGAACAGCGCGCCGGCCGGGCTGGCGGAGAAGGCGCTCAGCCCCTCCAGGTCCGCCGGACTCTGCACGATCGCGTCCAGGGCCGTGGCGAAGTACGTCATCAGCAGCGCCAGCCCGAGGGTCCACGCAGGGAAGCGGATCCGATCGCGACGCAGCATGAACCGCAAAAGCAGGCCAGTCCCGGTGACGGCGCTCGTCCGCGAGCGCGTTGCCGCCGCCGGGCGCGCGGCCGTCGTGGTGGCCATCACGCCACCTCTCCAGCGCCGTTGTGGGCGAACTGGTCACCGTAGTGACGCAGCAGCAACTGCTCCAGCGTCGGCGGCCGGACCGTCAGACCCTGCACATCGAGAGCGCCGAGCCGGCGCACCACAGCCGCGAGTTGGTCGCCGTCGACCTCGAAGCGGACGTGGCCGTCCTCGGACCGAAGGCCGTGCACCCCGGGCAGATTGGCAAGCGAATCGACCGGCCGGTCGGTGATCGCGTCGATCGAGGTACGGGTCAGGTGGCGCAGCTCGGCCAGCGAGCCGGTCTCCACGATCTTCCCCTGCCGGATGATCGAGATCTGGTCGGCGAGGACCTCGACCTGGGCGAGGATGTGGCTGGACAGCAGCACGGTGCGGCCGGCGTCCTTGGCCTCGCGGATGCACTCCTGGAACACCGCCTCCATCAGCGGGTCCAATCCGGCGGTGGGTTCATCGAGCAGGAGCAGCTCGACGTCGCTGGCAAGCGCCGCGATCAGGGCGACCTTCTGCCGGTTGCCCTTGGAGTAGGTGCGGCCCTTCTTGCTCGGATCGAGGTCGAAACGCTGGCACAGCTCGTCGCGACGAACCGGATCGGTGCCGCCGCGCAGCCGGGCGAACAGGTCGATCGCCTCGCCGCCGGTGAGGTTCGGCCACAGTTCGACGTCGCCCGGCACGTACGCGAGCCGACGGTGCAGGGCCACCGCGTCGGCCCACGGGTCACCGCCGAGCAGCCGAACCTGGCCGGCGTCGGCGCGCAGCAACCCGAGCAGGATCCGGATTGTGGTTGATTTGCCGGCACCGTTGGGACCGAGGAAGCCGTGCACGGTGCCCGTGCCGACCCGCAGGTCGAGTCCGTCAAGCGCCTTCACCCGACCGAAGGACTTCTCGAGCTGGTTGATGTCGATGGCAGCAGTCATGGTCACCAGGCCTCATTCGAGGAGGGCTCAGGGCAGCCTGAGCGGTGATGGGGTCGATCACGCAGGATCGAAGAAGAAGGAGGAGGGGCCACGCCCGGAAGGCGGGTGGTGCTAGCGCGCGTCGCCGGCCGGTGGCGGATCAGGGACGTACATCAGGTACTCGTCGAGCATCGACCGGTCGACGAGCAGCCCTTCGCTGAACACTTCAAGCGCCGGCAGCATCAGATCGCCCATGTAGCGACGGAACAGCGCCGGAAACTCCTCCGGCGCGGCGTCGGCCCCGTGCAGGGTGAACCACAGCAGCAAGCTGCCCGCCGACTGATAGGCCAGGTACCTCGTGCGGGCGGCCCGGTCCCGGCTGGGCCGGATCACCCCAGCCGCCTCACCCGCCGCCAGATACTCCTCGGCATCGGCGACCATGTGCTCGATCAGGGTGGCCGCCAGTTTTCCCCCGGCCTGCAGGCTGCGCAGCAGGTACTGCACCATCGGCGCGAACCGCTCGACCTCGGCCATCTGCGCCAGCAGGGTGGTGGCGGTGCCGTCGGTCAGCGCCCTCGCCTTCTCCGCGCGCACCACCGCGAGCACGTGCTCGTCACAGGCGTGCTGTAGCCCGTCCTTGGAGCCGAAGTGGTGGACGATCAGACCGGCGGTGACGCCCGCATCGGCGGCGATGGTGCGCAACCCGACCCGGAACCCGTCGCGGGCGAACCGGGCGATGGCGGCGTCACGGATCCGGCCGGCGGTGGCGAACTCGCCGTCGCGTTCCTGCGGATCCACGCCTCTCGACGCCATGACATCAGATTAAACAGACGTTCAACGACCCCGCAAGACCCCACGCATCCGTCGAACCGCGCCCCGGTCGAGCCGGCTGAGACCCGGGGCGGAGATGGCCACGGGCGGGCTCGGTCTGCGACCGAGCCCGCCCGCGTCAGTGGTTCAGCGTTGGAGGGTGAGTAGTCCGGGGCGGTAGGGCAGGAGGCCGTAGTCGCCGCCGGAGTTGGGGGAGCGGCCTTGGTAGAGCAGTTGGAGGTTGCAGGGGTCGATGGTCATGGTTTGGTCGGCGTTGGTGCGGATGAGTTCGCCGTGGCTGATGTCGTTGGTCCAGGTGGCGCCGCTGTTGGCTTTGCCGGCGAAGGGGTTGCTTTCGGTGGCGGCCTGGGGGGTCCAGGTGCCGCCGAGGCTGGTGGCGGTGAAGGAGCGGAAGTAGCGGCCTTGGGAGCCGATGGCTTCGACGATCATGAGGTAGCGGTTTTGGCCTTGGAGTTTGTAGACCTGGACTCCTTCGAACAGGTTGTTCGTGGTGTCGGTCATGATGGTGGTGTAGTTGGAGCCGAAGCTGCCGGGAAGTTGCCGATGGGCATGCTGGCGCGGTAGATGCGTCCGTTGTCGCCGGCGAAGAAGAGGTACATGTTCTGGTCGTCGCCGATGAGTGCCTGGTCGATCGGGCCGGTGCCGGAGTTGGAGATGCTGCCGGTGAACAGGGTTTGTGCTGCTGACCAGCTGTTGACGTTGGTCGGGTTGGTGGAGGTGCGGTAGGAGAAGGCGGGTCCGCCCCACTGGTAGGCCAGGACCCAGATGTTGCGGGGGGCGAAGTAGAACAGGCTGGGTGCCACGGCGGAGAACGGCATGGCGTTCTGGCTGGCCGAGCCCATCTGGTTCCAGTTGGAGAACAGGCCGAAGTTCATCGAGCCCCAGCTGGTGCCGGTGTCGTGGGTGGTGGCGTAGACCAGGTGCTGACCGTTGTACGGGGCGTGGGTGAAGTCCTTCAGTGACACCCAACCCGCCCGCGGCTGCGCCAACGCGCCGGTGGAGGACCACCGGTACGACGACGGCAGGTTGCAGTTACCCGACGGCGGCGGCGTCGTCGGCCCCGGCGTGGGGTTGGTCCCGCCGTCGACCCGGACGAGCTGCCACTGCTGGTTGGCGCCGTTCCAGTCGTCGTACTGCACGATGTTGCCACCGTCGGCGGTGGAGGCGCCCTGCACCTCAAGCACCTTGTTGCTGTTTCGGTTGATCAACCGGACGTGACCACCGTCGGAGTCGGCCAACCGGAACTGCTGGTTGGTCCCGTTGTGATCCGTCCACTGCACGATCGACGCACCGTTGGCGGTCGAGAAGTTGTAGACATCCAGCACCTTGTTCGACAGCCGCGACTTCAACCGGTAGTAACCACCACCGGAGTCCACGAACTGCCACTGCTGCTGGTTACCGTTGTTGCGCGTCCACTGCGTGATCCGCGCACCGTCGTTCGTCGCCAGGTTGTACACGTCCAGGGCCTTACCGCTGTTGCGGTTGACCAGCACGTACCAGGCGTTGGTGTCGACCGTCGCCGCCGCCGCGGGCGTCGAGACCACCGCTGTGGCGGCGGCACCGACCATCATCGCTGTCACGCCAGCGGCGATGACCCGCGGCAAGAACCCACGCCGCCGCGACGGCGGCGCGAGTGATGGGGACCTACCAAGGGCAGACATGATCCTCCTCAATTGACCAAGACCGAGCGGTACGCCCGAAGCAGGGCACACCACGACCCGACCCGTCACCAGACGCCAGCCGCTGCGTGTTAGCGCTAACATCGACAGTTACACGTCCTGGCGCACGCCTGATCCGATGTACGACGAAGCAGGCTCGCCCGGTAAGCCACTGGCATCGTCGTCCTTGACCATCGACTGTGGGCGATAACATGACGTTCGTCAAGACGTAACTTTCCGGAATCATGTGATCGTCGTACGTTGCACCTCTGGCCGGCTTGATCGCGCTAACATCGACGAACCCGGCTAGCGCTCGGAGCGTCGACACCCGCCGGCCACCACCGGCGTCGGACGGACCGCAGGGCGAATGGCGGTGCCGAGCACGCCGAGCGCCGCGAAGACCAAGAAGCCGACGACATGGCCGACCTCCTCGATCAAGGCACCGGCGATCGGTGCACCGAGGGCCTGCCCGACGGCGAGGAACAGGAATGCGGTGCCGACCCCGATGGCCGCCCGGCCGACGAACAGTTGCGTGCTCCACAACAGGGCGAGCCCGCAGAGCATGAGGTAACTGGCACCGAACATCGCGGCGGCGGTGAGGGCCAGCGGCAACACGGCCGGGGCTGCGGCCAGGAGCGCGGTCGCGGCGGCAAGGGCGAGCAGGGTCAGCTTCCAGGACCGCGCCAGACCGAGCCAGTTGATGAGGTCGGCGCTGGCCGTGCCGACGAGACCGCTGATGCCGATCACGATCCACATCGCGGCGGAGGCGGTCGGTCCGGCATCGCCGAGCACGCTGATGATCTCGCGGCCGAAGGTCCAGACCGGAGCGCTGGTCAAGCCCACCAACAGCGCGGCCGACAGCAGGCGGGCCGCGTCGGGCGGAATCGATGCCCGGCGGCGGGTGGCGTCTTCCGGTGTGGTTGGCGTCGCCGCCGCGGATTCGGTGTTCGGTACGGTCGCGGCGACCCACAGCGTGACCGCTGCGCAGATGAGGGCAAACAACGCCCAGGCCAAGCGCCAGTTCTCGGTGAACACCAGAACGATGGGGCCGGAGAGGACCACGCCGACCGCGGTTCCGGCATTGACGATCGACTGGGCGCGATCGCGCTGTGCTTCGCGGACCCAGCGGGCGACCGCGGCAGCCATCGGCGGGGAGGCCAGGCCGGTGCTCAAGCCGGCCACGAGGATCCCGGCAGCCAGGACGACGCCGTTTGGCGCAACGGCCACGGTGGCGGTACCGAGCGTGGCGACGACGCCAGCGGCCAGAGCGATCGGCCGGGCCCCGAGTCGAGCAGTCACCACCAGGCTGACCACGATGGCCAGACAGTAGCCGACGTAGCTGCCCGATCCGACGATTCCGGTGAGTGCGGGCCCCATCGCGAACTCGTCCTGAAACGCCGGAGCGAAGAGGCCGTAGGAGAAGCGAGCGAACCCGTAACAGACACCGATCAGCGCGGTCCCGGCACCGACCATGGCCCAGCGGTCTGCGGGTTGCGCGGTCACGGTTGGGCGAAACCGCCAGCTCACGGGGCATCTCACCAACCAACAGTAGAACGATCGCTCTACCCGGTCAATTGTAGGGTGGGCCCATGCCGCAACAGGGGCGATCGAGAGGCTCGGCGCGCGAACGCCTGCTGCGCGCAGCGGACGAACTGTTCTACGCGCAGGGCATCGCTTCCACCGGGGTGGATGCGGTCGTCGGGCGGGCAGAGGTGGCCCTCGCGTCGCTGTACAAGTCCTTCGGCAACAAGGACAACCTGGTCGCGGCGTACCTCGCGGAGCGTGATCGCCGGTGGCGCGAGCTCTGGGAAGCGGAGATCTCACGCGCCGACAGCGCCGAGGGCCGACTGCTCGCGGTCTTCGACGCGTTGCAGGTCTGGCGAGAAACGATCGGGATGAACCACGGCTGCGCGATGTCGGCCGCAGCGGTGCAGATCACCGATCCGGCGCACCCCGCCGTCAAGGTCATCACCGAGCAGAAGGCGTGGATGCTGCGACGGCTGGGTGAGTTGGCCGCCGACTACGGGGTGTCCGCACCAGCTCAGGTGGCCGAGCAACTGCTCATAACCTACGAAGGTGTGCTGGCCCGCGCCTCGCTCGGGGACCTGGCGGCCATCGATTCCGGTCGCCAGCTGGCTCAGGCCCGGCTCATGGTCGAGACCCTGGTCGCTCCGCGCGAGTAGCGCCGCCCGATCGGCGTCCGGCGGCGTCGACCTGGCCCCATCGACCGGGTGACCAGGAGCAACCGACAAGGCGACCGCCTGGAGCACCCTTGACATCGACTGGCGCACACAGCCACACTACCGCCGAGCTAATTCGATTTAGCTTCGTAGCAGGTCCAGAGAGTGCCGGACCGGGCCAGCGCGGGGGTGAGCAAGCCCGCGTGGCCCAGGAGGAGGCTCTGCATGCCCGACCACCACCTCGTCCCGTCCCGCAGACGTCTCGGCAGTGAGCCGGATCAGGAAATGTCGCGTCACCGCTTGGGCTTCATGAATCGGTTGCAGGTGAAGCAGGGAGGCGCCCAGCGGCCACTGTCCGAATGAGAGCACAAGATCCGAAGAGGGCCACGAGAAAAGACCAAGAAGGAGTCCTTCAGATGGAGATAGCGATCGGAAGGCGCAGGCTCATGCGTGCCGCCTCGTTGCTCGCGGTCATGTCACTCGGTGCCGGCACCATCGTTTCCGCGCCAGCCGCCGCCGCCGGCAAAACCAAGATCGTGGAAGGCGCAACCGTCACGGCGGATCGCAGTTCACCTACCGGATACACCGTCAAGTTCGTCTACCGCAATCCCAACGCCACCCAGGTTCGCCTTGCCGGCGACCTGACGCTGCTCGACGTGAACACCGGCAACACCCGGTACCAGCCGGAAGAGTGGCAGCCGGGGCGGTACCACGCCGGCGGCACCGAATTCCTCAGGGACATGACCAAGGACTCGAAGGGGTACTGGTCGGTCTCGCTTCCGCTGCACGCCGGGAGCCTCAGCTACTGGTACCGGGTCTGGGACCCGACGCAGGGCTGGGAGAACAAGCGCATCTGGGATCCCGCCTCGACGAACCCCCGGCCGCCGGGCGAGTCCTCGTTCCGGGTCCGGAACAACGACGTCCTCGACGCCGTCTACGTGCCGTACGCCGACAAGCAGAACGACCCGGTGCTCAAGGAGCGCGCGGAATACGAGCTGCCGATCAAGGACCGCACGAAGCGGGGCACCGTCACGTACATCCCCTACACCACGATCCTCGGCGACAGCGGCCATTACCTCGGCGTCTACCTGCCGGCGAACTACGATCCCCACCGCGCAGAGCCGTACAAGGTCGCGTATCTGGCGCACGGCATCTTCGGTGACGAGACCGACTTCATGGTCCCGGCGAATGTCCCGCACATCCTGGACAACATGACGGCGAAGGGCGAGATCGAGCCGACCGTCGTGGTCACCATGGGGAACCACTTCACCGGCACCAGCCTCGGCTTCGGCTCGTACAACCAGACCAACGCCGCAAACAACCTGGTCCAGACGATCCTCCCGCTCATCGAGGAGCGGTACAACGTCGCCACCACCCGGGAAGGGCGCGCCTACGCCGGCTTCTCGTACGGCGGCATGACGGGTGCCCACGTGATCCGGGGTTACCCCACCACGTTCGCGTTCTACGGGCACTTCTCCGGTAACCCGTCGCTGAGCACGCAGGACTACGACAACGTCGCGGCTGCGGTCGGGGACGACGACCTCTTCGTGTTCCTCGGCAACGGTGTCTTCGAGGGCAACCTCAACGTCCAGAACGGCATCGCGGACAACTTCCGCGCTCGCGGGTACGCCGCCGCCACGGCCCAGGTCCCCGGCGCGCACGACGGGATGACGGCGAGCCAGCTGTTCACCATCTTCGCCCGGGACCACCTGTGGACGGGTGTCGACTCCGTGTCGGTGACGCCCGCGACGGTGAACCTGACGAAGGGCTGGAACTGGACCAGGCAGTTCAGCGCCAAGGTGACCACCAACGAGGGCGTGAGCCCGGCGGTGACGTGGTCGGTCGAGGGCGCGACCTCGCACGACACCACCATCTCCGCGGACGGTCTGCTCTCGGTCGCCGCCAAGGAGAAGGCGTCGTCGCTCACCGTGGTGGCGACGTCGGTGGTCGACCCGACCAAGTCCGCCTCGGCCCGGGTCACCCTGAAGGCCCCGGGTACGGCGAAGACCGTGGTGAAGGCGAAGGCCGCTCCCGCGTCGGTCGCCCGGGGTGGCACGTTCACGCTCGACGTCGACGTGCGGGCGCAGCACCAGCACAAGAAGGCGCCAAAGGTGACCGGCGAGATCGCCGTCACCTTCGCCGGTACCACGCAGGTGGTCGCGCTGACCAACGGCAAGGCGGTCGTCAAACTGCCGACCACCGGCCTGTCCGCAGGAAACTACCGGGTCCACGTCGCCTACTCCGGTGACCCGACCTACGCTCCCGCTGCCGCGGTCCACCAGCAGCTGCGCGTTCGGTAGTCGATAGGCATGGTGGGCCGGCGACCTCCCGTCGTCGGCCCACCATCGTCTCGCCGACCGTCAGGTGGGACCCGGCCCCGCCACGGTCTCCGGTAGCCGGACGGTGAACAGGCTGCCCTGGCCGGGGGTACTCCGCACCGTCAGGGTGCCGCCGTGCGCTTCGACCAGGTGCTTGGTGATCGCCAGACCCAGACCGCTGCCGCCGGTCGCCCGGTTGCGCGACTCGTCCGCCCGCCAGAACCTGTCGAAGATCTTCGACAGGTGCTCGGGAGCGATGCCCACGCCGCTGTCCCGTACGGTGATCGTGGTGTCGTACGCGCCGACGGTGACCGACCCGCCGGGCGGGGTGTAGCGGATCGCGTTGGAGACCAGGTTGCCGACGATCTGGCGTAGCCGCACCGCGTCGACCGAGAGCACCGGATCCGCGTCGATCCGCATGGTCAGGTCGAGGTCGGCCGCCTGTGCCCGGCCCCGGTGGCTGTCCACCACCTGGCTGAGCACGTCCCGCACGTACGTCGGCTCGGGATGGATCCGCAGCGTTCCCGCGTCCGCGGCGGCCAGATCGGTCAGGTCGTCGATGATGTGCTGGAGCAGCACCGCCTCCTCGTGCAGCAGCCCGAGCAGCTGGGCGTCGGTCGGGGCGAGATCGTCCTGGGCCGCCTCCAGCCAGCTGCGGATGTTCGTCAGCGGCGTACGCAGTTCGTGCGCCACGTCGCTGACCATGGCTCGTCGCTGCGCCTCGGCCCGGTCGCGGCGGTGCACCGAATCGTTCAGAGCACGGGCCAACCGGCCGATCTCGTCCGAGCTGGACACCGGGGCGGGGCGCTGCCGGTCGACGGCGTCGGTGAGCGCCTGCAACGGCCGGACCAGCCGACGACCCACCAGCACCGTGACGATGATGGTGGCGACCAGCACCGCCCCGGTCACCGTGACGATGCGGATGGTGTTCTCGCCGGACAGGGTGAACGTGGTCTGGTCGACACCCGTGTCCGGGGCGGTGATGAACAGCAGCACGGCCGGGGCCACGTACGGCTGGAGCAGGGTCCGCCGGGACTTCTCCACGCAGCTGTTGACCCGCGCCGCACCGACCGCGTCCAGGTAGCCGCGGCTTTCCTCGGCTGGCACCGGCCGCGCGTCGCGCAGCGGAATCAGGTACGCCGTGAAGTCGGGCAGGACCTCCAGGCGCTGGGTCTTCTCGTCCAGGTCGACGCAGCGGGCCGCCAACCGGCCCAGCGACCGTAGCGCCTTGCCTTCGGATCCGGTGGCTGGCTCAGGCGTACCGATCCGGCATCTGCTGGCCACTCCGATCGGGTCCGGAGTGGCCACGATGATCTCGAATCGGCCGTCGGGCTGCTCCTCGATCTCCCCGTCGTTTCCCATCTTCCGCAGGCAGGCGAGCTGCTCGTCGGCAACCGCGCGGAGCTTGGCACGGACGGCCGGCGACACCTTGAACGGTCCGACCGCCCGGCGGTCGATGCGGTCCGTACCGCCGGTCAGGCCGAGGTCCAGGTTCAGCGGGTCCACCACTGCGGCCGGCCGGGCGGTACGCAGCGACGGGCCGGGGAACGTGTCGGCGATGACCGCCCGGTCCTCGGTCATCAGGGTGATTCGGCGGTCCAGTTCGGCGGCACGTTGTTCGATCAGCGGCTGCACCCCGGACCAGTCCGGATGGCTGGCCGCGTACCCGATCAGCAGGTCGTACACGCTGCGGTTCTCGGCGAGCGAGCGGCCCTGTTCCTGGCTGATCGCCCGGGTCGCGGTCCGGGTGGCCAGCCAGGCGGTGGCCGCGATCGCGGCGACCGCGATCAGCACCGAGGTGACCAGCAGCCGGGTCACCAGCCGGTGCCGGATCGGCACTCGACCGCCGCTCACCGTGCCGTCGCCGAACCGCCGGTCAGCTTGTAACCGACGCCGAAGACGGTGATCAACCAGGCGGGGCGCTGCGGATCGCGTTCGATCTTGCGCCGCAGGTTCATCACGTGCACATCGATTGTCCGTTCGGTCGAGCTGCGGTCGATGCCGTGGGTGTGGTGCAGCAGTTGGGCCCGGGTGAAGACCCGGTTCGGTTGCTCCGCCATGGCCGCCAGGATGGCGAACTCGCCACGGGTGCAGGCCACCCCGACGCCGTCCACGGTCACCTGGTGCGCCGCCGTGTCGATCTCGATCGGACCGATCCGCCGCAGCGCGGTCCCGGCCGGGACCGGCACGCCCCGGCTGGCACGCCGCAGCAGGGTACGCACCCGGGCCATCAACTCCCGCGGGCTGTACGGCTTGGTCAGGTAGTCGTCGGCACCGAGTTCCAACCCGATCAGCAGATCGTCCTCCGTGGTGCGGGCGGTCAACATCAGCACCAGCAGGTCCGACTCCCGGCGCAGGGTCTGGCACACCTGTAGGCCGTCAAGTACCGGCATCATCACGTCCAGCACCAGCAGGTCGGGCCGCAGCCGCCGGGCAGTGTCAAGCGCCGCCCGGCCGTCGTGCACCACCACTGCGTCGTGGCCTTCGGCGGTCAGGTACCGGCGTACCACCTCGGCCTGGCGGAGATCGTCGTCGGCGACCAGAACCTGCGCGCACATGGCGGCGATGATAGGTCCGGGCAGCCGTCGCGAGCGGTCCCGGACGCGATACCTGACAGGTTTCTAACGACCGCTGGACACGCTCGTCGGCATGCATCGGAAGCTTGACGACCCGACCGAGTTCATCCCGCGCGGGTCGGATCCGCCGGCCCGGCGGCGCGGAATGCGCTGGTTTGCCGTGGGGCTCGTGGTGGCCGGGCTGGCGGTCGGGTCCGGGTTCGCGGTGACCCGGCACCGGGCCGCCGCCGAGCCGGGGCCGGAGGAGCCGAGCACCGTCGCGACCACGCCGATCGTCCGCCGCGACCTCTCCACCACCCGGACGCTGCCCGGCACCATCGGGTTCGGCGCGGCCCGCCCGCTCGCCGGACACCTGGCGGCGACGGTCACCTGGTTGCCTGCGGCCGGTGCCACGATCAAGCGGGGTGGGCAGCTGTTCCGGGCCGATGACCGGCCGGTGGTGCTCTTCTACGGCAGCATGCCGATGTACCGGGACATCGCCGGGCACAACCTGGTCGGCCGGGACGTGCGGATCGTCGCGGAGAACCTCAGCGCGCTCGGCTACTCGATCGGGCGGCAGCCGGCAGCCGGCGAGCGGGTGACGCCGCACCCGCCGGCCGGGAACTCCACCACCGATCCCGGCGCGGCGGATGCCGGGCCGCAACCGCAGCGGGTACGCAGCGGCGAGGGCGTCCTCACCGCCGCCCTGATCGCGGCGATCAAACGGTGGCAGACCGATCTCGGGGTACCGGCGACCGGCACGATCCCGGTGGGTCACGTCGAGGTCTCCAGCGGAGCGATCCGGGTGGAGTCGATAAGCAGCCAACCCGGCGACCCGGCGAACGCACCACTGATGTCGGTGACCGCCATCCGCAAGGTGATCACGGTCGGTGCCGAGCTGGCCGACGCCGCCACGATCAAACGCGGCGACCGGGTGAAGGTGGGGCTGCCCGACGAGCGTACGGTGCCGGCCCGGGTCGTCTCCGTCGGCCGCGATCTCGTCGCGGCCGAGAACGGCATCGTCACCGGCCCACAACTGCTGACCGTGACGGTGGCGGTCGACAAGCCGAAGGCCATCGCCGACCTCGACTCCGGCGAGGTTCAGGTGGTCTTCGTCGGGCGTACCGCCGCCGACGTGCTGGCCGCGCCGGTCGAGGCGCTGGTGGCCCTGCGCGAGGGCGGCTACGCGGTGCAGACGCCAAGCGGACTGGTCGCGGTGCGCACCGGCATGTTCGCCGACGGCTGGGTCGAAATCACCGGCGCCGGGTTGACCGAGGGCACCGAGCTGGTGGTACCCGCGTGAGCAGCCGACCGGTGCTCTCGGTCCGGGACGCGTCGATGGTCTACCCGGGTGGGGTCACCGCGCTGAGCGGGGTGAGCCTGGACGTCGCCGCCGGAGAACTGGTGGCCATCGTCGGTCCATCGGGCTCGGGCAAGTCCACCCTGCTCAACATCATCGGTACCTTGGACCGCCCCACCTCGGGCACCGTCCACATCGGCGGGCAGCACGTCGCGACGCTGGGGGACCGTCAACTGTCGGCGCTGCGGGCCCGGGAGATCGGCTTCGTCTTCCAACAGTTCCACCTCGCCGACGGCCTGAGCGCGGTCGAGAACGTGGCCACCGGTCTGCTCTACGCCGGGGTGCCGCGTCGACAGCGGCGGGAACACGCGCTGCGTGCCCTGGCCCGGGTCGGCCTGGCGCACCGCATCGGGCATCACCCACGGCAACTGTCCGGTGGCGAGAAGCAGCGCGTCGCGATCGCCCGCGCCCTGGCCAACCGACCCTCGCTGGTTCTGGCCGACGAACCCACCGGCGCGCTGGACACCGCCACCGGGCAGTCCGTGCTGCGGTTGCTGCGCCGGCTCAACGAGGAGGGCACCACCATCGTGCTGATCACCCACGACCGCGACATCGCCGCATCGCTGCCTCGGCGGATCGAGATCCGCGACGGCCGGCTGGTTCGCGACGATGCCGGGTCGTCGACCTGGCCGGCGGTGCGCGCCGGGGCGGCGGACCGGTGACCGGGCAACTCGACCGGGCACCACGGCCCGCCCGGCTGGCCGTGCCGGACCTGCTCGCGCTCGGCTTGACCGGCCTGCGTACCCGTCCGCTGCGGGCGGTGCTGTCGGCGCTGGGCATCGCGATCGGCATCGCCACGATGATCGTGGTGACCGGCATCCCGGCGTCCAGCCAGGCCGCGCTGCTGGCGGAGTTGACCGCACTCGGCACGAACACCCTCCAGGCGATGGCCGCGCCGGACCGCGATCCACCGACCCGACTGCCGGCATCGGCGGTGGGAATGGTCAAGCGCATCGGCCCGGTCACCGCGGTCAGCGCGGTCGGCAACACCCACACCGTGGTACGCCGAAACGACCGCGTCGACCCCGCGAACGGCTCCGGCCTCACCGTGCTGGCCAGCCACCTGGATCTGCTGCCCACCATCAACGCACGGATCCGGGCCGGCAGTTGGCTGAACCCGGCCACGGCGAACTTCCCCACCGTCGTGCTCGGTTCCGTCGCCGCCGCCCGGCTCGGCATCGCCGACCTGCCCGCCGGCCAGCCCCCGCCGCAGGTGATCATCGCGGACCGCCGGTTCACCGTGATCGGCATCCTGGCCGAGACTCCGCTGTCGCCGGACATCGACCGCTCGGTGCTTGTCGGGTGGGAGGCGGCCCGCAGCGAGTTGCGGTTCGACGGTCACCCGACGGTGATCTACGTGCGCTGCGTGGAGTCGCAGTTGGAGGCGGTCCGGGAGGTGCTTGCGGAGACCATCGCACCGGAACGACCCGGCCAGGTGGTGGTCAGCCGCCCCTCCGACGCGCTGGCCGCCAAGCGGGCCACCGAGGGCAGCTTCGCCGTACTCTTTCTGGCCCTGGCCGGGGTCGCCCTGCTCGTCGGCGGCATCGGGGTAGCCAACACGATGGTCGTCTCGGTCCTGGAACGGCGCACGGAGATCGGCCTGCGGCGGGCGCTCGGCGCGACCCGTGGGCAGATTCGAGCTCAGTTCCTTACCGAATCGGTGCTGCTGGCGGTGCTCGGCGGACTGGTCGGCACCGCGTTGGGCCTGCTCGCCACCGTCGGGTACGCGACCTGGCAGGGTTGGCCGTTGGTGGTGCCCGGAGAATCGGCAGTTCTGGGGGTTGGCGGCGCGGTCGTGATCGGGGTGTTCGCCGGTGTCTACCCGTGCGTACGCGCGGCTCGGCTACCCCCGACGCAGGCCCTCGCGGCCGGCTGAACCTGCCCGCTCGCGGTGCTCGCCCGGGATCCGACGGCGGTGTTGGCCCGGGATCCGAACGAGTGCGGCGGCCGGATCCCCCCGGCCGCCGCACTCGCGGTACGCCCCGACGTCATTTCGACGCGGCGGCCACCTTGCGCTCGCACTCGGGTGCGAGGTCCAGGCCCAGGCTGATCGAGCGGGGATCGTTCTGGTCACCGCCGAGGGCCAGGGAGATGCCGTCCTCGCTGACCTCCACGTACCTGACGCCCTTGTCCTTGAGGCACCTCACCACGTTGAGCGCGAAGTCCCGGGCCTCCGGGTTGGCCGGATCCTTCTCCCACGGCGGCAGCGGATAGAACTGCGGTTCACAGATCCGGTTCGCCGCCTCGAACTTCTCCAACTCCTCCGGGCTGGCAACCCGGGGCCGGCCGACGGGGGCGTCCCCGCCCGCACCGGTCTTGTTCGGGAAACCCTGCTCCTCCAGGCACCTGTTGTACGGTCCGAGCAACGCCTGGAACTCCTCCGGCGTGGTGTCGAGCCGCTCGCGCGGGCGTTGTTCCTTCGGTTGCGCCGAACCGGTCCGATCCGGCTCCGGAGTGGCCAGGGTGGCCACCTGCGTCCCGCCGTCGTCGGCCTGCTTTTCGTCGCCCGTCGCCCCGCAGGCCGAGAGCGCGACCAGCATGACGGCACTCACCCAGAGCGCCCGACGTCTCCGCATGACATCGCCCCTTCCATCCGGTCGGCCGGGCCGCTCCCGGACCGCTCCGGCCGGCCTCCCGGCCGACCGGAGCCAGCTTTGCGAGCGGAAGTGAGGAACATGTCAGCTTCGCGGTGGCGCTACCTGATCAAGATGCGGTGCAGGTCAGGGTCGGGGCGCTGTTGCTGCCGTTCCAGGAGCCGAGGAAGCCGAAGGTGGTGCTGCCCCCGGCACCGAGTGAGCCGTTGAAGGAGACGTTGCTCGCCGTCACCGCCGAGCCGCTGGCGCTGATGGTCGCGTTCCAGGACTGGGTGATCGTCTGGCCGTTGGCGAAGGTCCAGGTCACCCGCCAACCACTGATCGGGGACGAGCCGGCGGTGACCCGTACCTCGCCCTGGAAGCCGCCCTGCCACTGGTTCTGGATGGAGTAGGTCGCCGTGCAGCCGCGAGCGCCGGGCGGCGGCGTCGTCGGGTTCGGCGGCGGGGTGGTCGGATTCGGCGGCGGAGTGGTCGGCGGTGGCCAGCCGGGGCCGCCGGGCGGCCAGCCGACCAGGCCACCGCGGTACTGCCCGGCGGTGACGGTCATCAGCCGGGTGGCTCCCGCGATGCTGCCGCCGGTGGTGGCCATGCCGCCGATCGTCGTGCCGGAGAGGCTGCCGCCCAGGTAGACCTCGTAGGTCTGCCCGTGCTGGATCCGGTTGGAGGAGAAGACCACCTCCCGGAAGCTCTTCGGAGCGCGGTAGGAAACCAGCACCTGCCCGCCGGAGACCAGGTGGAGCAGGGTGCCGGCGCCCTGGCTGCTGGACAGTTGGGGAGCGACCCAACCCTGGCCCGTGGTCGGCGGCAGGCTGAGCACCGCCATCGAGGTCGAACCGGCCCCGAGCATCGTGCCGCCGTTGAAGTAGACCGGGCCGTTCGAGTCGAGCGCGCCCTCGCCGGGGCTGCCGGTGCTCGGCCCGCTGACCACGACCGTGCCACCGGCGAAGGTCACCGAGCCGTTGGAGTCGATGCCGTCGATGCTGGAGTTGACGATTGTGGTTCCGCCGGTGAAGCGGACGAACGCGTTCGGTGCCACGTCGAAGTCGCCGTACCCGTCCTCGACCGCGTTTATCGCGTCGTCGCGTGCGGTGACGTTGACGCTGCCACCGCTGATGGTGATCTGCTTGCTCTCGATCGCCTCGTAGGAGTTGGTGACGGTGACGCTGCCACCGGAGATGGCGACGGTGTTCTCGCCCTTGATGGCGTCGTCGCCCGCGGTCACCCGCACGGTGCCGTTCGTGATGGCGAGCCGGCCCCGGCCCGCCTCGTCGTCGTCGGACTTGATGCCGTCGCCGCCGGCGGTGACGTCGATGTTTCCGCCGGTGATGTCGAGGAAGTCCTTGCCCCGGATGCCGTCGTCGACCGCGTTCACGGTGATCGTGCCCGACTCGATGACCAGGCCGTCCTTGCTGGTGATGCCGTCGTACGCGTTGCCCCGCACGGACAGCGCCCCGGATCCCGTGATCCGCAGGTCGGACTTGCTGAACAGGGCGGCGTTCGGCTCGTCGATGCTCGGATCCGGATAGACGTACCGGGTCGCGTCGGTGAGTCGGCTGGTGGTGCCGGCGGCGAGCGTGATCACGACCTCGTCGGCGTCGGCGACCTGGAGGGCCGCGTTGCTGGAGTTGGTGATGGCGGCGCCGTTGAGGATCAGTTCGACGGTGCCCGGGGCGGAGGTGTCGACGTTGAGGTAACCGTCGTTGAGGGTGCCGGTGATCTCGTAGGTGCCCGGGGCGGTGATGGTCACCGCCCGACCGGCGATGGAGACGTCGGCGCTGGGGCTGGTGGCACTGGCGCCGGTCAGTGTGATCGGGACGGTCGCCTGCGCGGTGGCCGGTGCCCCCAGCGGACCGGCGATCAAGGCGATCGCGAGCCCGGCGGGGAGCACGGCTCTCAGCGGGATGCGTGTCATGGGTCTGTCCTGACTCGGATGGTGGGGACGGGACGCGCGCGTGAATGCATCGACAACTATAGATGAATGTAACCGATTTCGCGGTTACCAACAGTGATCAGGTGGGCGGAACGACCCGCCTGAGGCTTACCGGCGATGACCTCGGCAGCCAGCCCGAACAGAGAAGAAACTGCGGCTAGCGCGGGGGGCTCGCCCACCCGCGCCGATGCTGCCGCACGTTCGTCACGCCGAACTACGGTCGGTGACCGAGGTGCCGTGCCCTCGCCAGCGACGTGCTGGGACGCCAGGGCTTCCGCGACGAACCACCTCGAGCCCCGGACCGAAACTCTCGGATGCTTTCCTCGGAAGTTTCCGATAGATACGCTAGCGCGGCCTTCGATCGTCGTCAATGCACCCCGGCTGAGGCCACCTCCGGGGGCGCACACCCTGCCGTGGCGGTCGCTCGGCCGAGCTGAGCTGGGACGGGCAGCCAAAACTTCCGCTTGAAAATCCGGGAATTCTCTGAAAATCTGAATTCATCGATTTGTGAGCGCTAACACACCTCGGTCCGCCAGCCCAACCACTGGAGGCACCTGCACCGATCAGCAGCGGTCCACCTCCCGCAGCCACCACCAAGGCCCGGGCGGGCGGTCGGGACCAGCCGACACCCACTCACCTCCGAGCTGACCAGTTCGTCCCAGCCATCCCTTGGAGGATCATCATGATCTCCCGGACCCGTCCCTCCGGGCGTCGACTTCGAACGCTCTCCGCCTCCGGCACTGCCGCGATAGTTGCAGTCCTCGTCGTGTCGATGCTGCCGAATCTCGCCCAGGCCGCGGAAACCACCCTCGCGGCAGCCGCCAACCAGTCGGGCCGGTACTTCGGTGCCGCCGTTGCCGCGAACAAGCTCAACGACAACGCGTACACGACGATCTTGAATCGGGAGTTCAACAGCGTCACTCCCGAGAACGAGATGAAGATCGACGCGACCGAGCCGCAGCAGAACAACTTCACCTTCGGCAACGCGGACCGGATCGTCAACCACGCCCTCTCCCGGGGCTGGAAGGTCCGGGGCCACACCCTGGCCTGGCATTCGCAGCAGCCCGAATGGATGCGCAACATGTCGGGCACCCCGTTGCGCAACGCGATGCTCAACCACGTCACCCGGGTCGCCTCCTACTACCGGGGCAAGATCCACTCCTGGGACGTGGTGAACGAGGCGTTCGAGGACGGCAACAGCGGTGCCCGGCGCGACTCGAACCTGCAACGCACCGGCAACGACTGGATCGAGGCGGCGTTCCGCGCCGCCCGTACCGCGGACCCGGACGCCAAGCTCTGCTACAACGACTACAACACCGACAACTGGACCTGGGCCAAGACCCAGGCCGTCTACAACCTGGTGCGCGACTTCAAGCAGCGCGGCGTGCCGATCGACTGCGTCGGGTTCCAGTCGCACTTCAACGCGCAATCGCCGTACAACAGCAACTACCGCACCACCCTGTCCAGCTTCGCCGCGCTCGGCGTGGACGTGCAGATCACCGAGCTGGACATCGAGGGCTCCGGCACCACGCAGGCCAACACCTACCGCAGCGTGGTAAACGACTGCCTCGCCGTCGCTCGGTGCACGGGGATCACCGTGTGGGGTGTGCGGGACTGCGACTCGTGGCGCTCCGGCGGCACGCCGCTGCTCTTCGAGTGCAACGGCAACAAGAAGCCCGCCTACACGGCCACCCTGGAGGCGCTGAACAGCGCCGGCCCCGCGCCCACCCCCACCACGCCTGGGCCCACCCCCACCACGTCACCCACCGGATCACCCGGCTCGGCCAACGAGATCGTCGGCACCCAGTCAGGTCGGTGCATCGACGTGCCGAACGCCGCACGCACCAACGGCACCCGGGTCCAGCTCTACGACTGCAACAAGCAGACGAACCAGTCCTGGACCTACACCGCAGACAGGCAACTACGGGTCTACGGCGACATGTGCCTGGACGCCGGAGGATCCGGCAACGGCGCCGCCGTGCAGATCTACAGCTGCCACGGACAGACCAACCAGCAATGGAACGTCAACTCCAACGGCACCATCAGCGGCGTCCAATCCGGCCGCTGCCTGGACGTCTGGAGCACCGCCAACGGAGCCCAGGTCCAGCTCTACGACTGCCACGGACAAACCAACCAGCAGTTCCGGCTCGTCTCGCTCGGCGGTCCCACCCAGTCGCCGACCCCGACGCCCACGACCACCACGACGCCGCCGCCGTCGGGTAACTGCAACCTGCCGTCGTCGTACCGGTGGTCCTCCACCGGCGCGTTGGCGCAGCCGCGGGCGGGTTGGGTGTCACTGAAGGACTTCACCCACGCCCCGTACAACGGTCAGCACCTGGTCTACGCCACCACCCACGACACCGGCACCAGCTGGGGCTCGATGAACTTCGGCCTGTTCTCCAACTGGAACCAGATGGGCTCGGCCAGCCAGAACGCCATGCCGTTCTCCGCCGTGGCACCCAGCCTGTTCTACTTCGCCCCCCGCAACATCTGGGTCCTGGCCTACCAGTGGGGCGGACCCGCCTTCTCCTACCGCACCTCCACCAACCCGACCAACGTCAACAGCTGGTCAGCAGCACAAACCCTGTTCACCGGCAGCATCTCCAACTCCGGCACCGGCCCGATCGACCAGGCACTCATCGGCGACGACCAGAACATGTACCTCTTCTTCGCCGGCGACAACGGACGCATCTACCGCGCCAGCATGCCCATCGGCAACTTCCCCGGCAGCTTCGGCTCCAACTACACCACCATCATGACCGACACCACGAACAACCTGTTCGAAGGAGTCCAGGTCTACAAACTCCAAGGCCAAAACCGCTACCTCATGATCGTCGAAGCCATCGGCTCCCAAGGCCGCTACTTCCGCTCCTTCACCGCCACCAGCCTCGGCGGCACCTGGACCCCCCAGGCCGCCACCGAAAGCAACCCCTTCGCCGGCAAAGCCAACAGCGGCGCCACCTGGACCAACGACATCAGCCACGGCGAACTCATCCGCACCAACGCCGACCAAACCATGACCATCGACCCCTGCAACCTCCAACTGCTCTACCAAGGCCGCTCCCCCAACTCCGGCGGCGACTACGGCCTCCTGCCCTACCGCCCCGGACTACTCACCCTCCAACCCTGACGCACGCAGCTCCGGCTCGGGCACAGCCGGAGCGGGCGGGCCCGGCACCAAGCCGGGCCCGCCCACCTCACCCACACCACCACCACCAGGAGGTACCGAAAGTGCGAGGACACGCACCTCCCCCACCCTCGGAAAACATCCGTGCTGACCGAGTGCCCGCCGGCCTGCGAGGGCGGCTGCTCAAGCTCGCCACGGCCGGGATCGCAGTCGCCGTCGGGTTGTTCACCGTGACGGTGGCGACCGGATCGGCGTCGGCCGCCGACAACCCGTACCAGCGGGGGCCGGACCCCACCCGGACCAGCGTCGCGGCCGTGAACGGCCCCTTTGCCAACACGTCGGTGAGCGTCCCGACCGGGTACGGCTTCAACGGCGGCAGGATCTACTACCCGACCGACACCAGCCAGGGCACCTTCGGGGCCATCGCGATCTCGCCGGGCTACACCGCGTTGTTCTCCGCCGAGCTGGCCTGGATGGGACCGTGGCTGGCATCGCACGGCTTCGTCGTGATCGGCATCGAGACCAACAGCCGTAACGACTTCGACACGGCCCGAGGCACCCAGTTGCTCGCCGCGTTGGACTACCTGACCCAGCAGAGCCCGGTACGCGACCGGGTCGACCCGAGCCGGTTGGCCGTCTCCGGTCACTCCATGGGTGGCGGTGGAGCGCTCAGCGCAGCCATGCGGCGCTCGTCGTTGAAGGCAGTGGTCGGCATCACGCCGTACTCGCCGTCGTCGAACCTGGCCAGCAACCAGGTGCCCACGATGATCATCTCCGGGCAGGCGGACACGGTGGTCACCCCGTCCTACGCCCTCGGCCTCTACAACAGCCTCCCGGCCAGCACGGAGAGCGCGTACCTGGAGGTTGCCGGTGGTGACCATGGGTTCATGGTCGGGCGGTCGAACCCGGTGCTGATCCGGACCATGCTGCCGTTCCTGAAGATGTTCATCGACAACGACGCCCGGTACAGCCAGTTCCTCTGCCCGCTGCTGGACAACAGCGGCGTGGTCACCTACCGCAGTACCTGCCCGCTGCTGCCGCCGGGGGCGACCACTCCGCCGCCGACCGGTACGCCGACGCCGACCCCCACCACCACCCCGACCACGCCTCCGCCCGGTTCCGCCAGCGAGATCGTCGGAGTGCAGTCGGGCCGGTGCCTCGACGTACCCAACGCCTCGCGCTCCAACGGCACCCGGGTCCAGCTCTACGACTGCAACAAGCAGACGAACCAGTCCTGGACCTACACCGCGAACAAGCAACTACGGGTCTACGGCGACATGTGCCTGGACGCCGGAGGATCCGGCAACGGCGCCGCCGTCCAGATCTACAGCTGCCACGGACAGACCAACCAGCAATGGAACGTCAACTCCAACGGCACCATCAGCGGCGTCCAATCCGGCCGCTGCCTGGACGTCTGGAGCACCGCCAACGGAGCCCAGGTCCAGCTCTACGACTGCCACGGACAAACCAACCAGCGGTTCAACCTGGTGTCCCTGGGAAGATGATCACGAGCGCTTGACGGCGGCGGGATGTCCGCCGACCACTGCATCACCGATCCGGCCCGGGGCGTGCGCTCCGGGCCGGACCGCAGTGTCGGCGGCGCGCCGGCAGCGCTGCCACGCGCGCTCGTCGGGTCGGCGCACCGAGGACGCAGTTGCTCAGATGACCGAGGCGCCCGGTCACCCACGGCTGGTCACCTGGTCGAGGATGAGCTGCATGACGCGCCGTTGGGCATGGTTCATGTGCTCCATTGCGACAGCATTGAGGATCTCGGCGTTCGGCTGACCCGCGCGGCTCTCACCGATATCCGGGAGCGCCTCGGAGTGGGCGGCGGCAAAGAATCCGTTGAGCGCGGTAACCGCACGGTTGGCGAGCGAGACGATCTCGCCCTCCGATGCCTCGGCGGGCAGTGCAAGGAGCGCCGTGTTGATGCGCAAAAACTCTTCGGGTACGCCCTTCAGTGCCTCGACGAGGCTTATCGTCTCCTCGCGCGGAATCAGGTGGGTCAGCACGATCGCGACGTTACGTGCGGCGGGGTCGCGTCCAAGTGCCTGCATGGTGAGCAGCGCTTCGGGCGACAGGTCGGGGGAGACGCCGAGCCGGATCAGCTCATCGACCTCGGAGCGGATGCGTTCGAGCGCAGCGATTCTGCTGTCGAGTTCCGCACGAAGTCCGACGAACACGGCCGCCGCGAGGACCAGCCAAGGTGCTGCCATCAGGCCAATCACGGTGAATCCGATGCCACTGCCGACCATGCCGATCACGAACCAGGTCCGACGCGACACCTTTCCCACCGTCGCCGCGTAGACGCCTGCGCTGAGCAGGCTGCCGACGGCGATGCCCAGCGCGGCGAAACCGCTGAACTCGGGCAGGTTCTCGCTCGTGAAGTAGGCGGGCAGGATCGTCGCCTGCAACGCTGCGATCACCGCGACAAACACCGCCGTCAGCAGGCTCACGCCCAGCACCAGTCGATGCCCGAGCAGGAACCGCCACCCGGTTCCGAGATCAGCCAACATCCCACGGACACCGGCCCGCGCAGAACCCGCTCCGGCCTGGGGGATTTCACCCGCCCGAGGGGACATCGCAAACGACAGCAACGCCGCAGCAAGGCTCATCGCGGCGGTGATGACCAGGGCGGCGGAACTCACGCCGACCAGCCACACCAACAACCCGCCCAGGCCGGGGCCGATCAGCACAAGCGCACCCGACAGCGACTCGCGTACGCCGACCAGCCGGTCCAGTGCGCCCGGCTTGCCGCCGTCGAGCTGGACGAGACGGGGAAGCAGGGTCTCCCGCGCCGTCATCCCCGGCATGTCGCCGAACGAGCCGATCACGCCGAGCGCGATGAACCAGGTCAGGTTCAACCCCCACAACTCATCCACCACCGGAACCGCCGCGACCGACCCCGCCGACAGCACGTCGCTGACGATCGACACGGTGCGTCGGTTGACCAGGTCAACGACCACCCCTGCCAGTACGCCGACGACCGCCGCGACGGCGGCTGTCACCGAGGCAAGAATCCCGGCGGCGAGGACGTCACCGGTCCTCGCGAGCACCAGCAGCGGGAACAGCACCGACGCGATCCCGTTTCCCAGCAGAGACAGACTGTACGAGCCCAGGTAGGCCCAGGTGCTTCGACCCATGAGTCGATCACAAACTGTGCCGCCACGGCACAGTCAAGCCCTGGCTCAGCCCCCAGTCACGATCCGGACGGTCGCCAGCGCGCTGCGCGCGGTCCGGGTCGCCTCGTCGAGGGTCGCGCCGATCGCGGCCACCCGGCCCGGAATTCGCGGGATCGAGACCAGCTCCCCCACCTCGTCGCCCGCTCCGACGGCCAACTCCACGGCGAGCACGCCGGGAAGAGCCGCGGCCTGCGCCGTACCGTGCACAGCCGAAACCCTGCCCGGCGAGGCCGGGACACTCAGGGCGACCGTCGCGTGCCTGGCCGGTCGTGGCGGGACGGCCGGCACCGGACCGCCGGACATGACGGCCAGGTAGTCAGCCATCGTGTCGACCTCGTGCGCATAGCCGATCAGCAGCATCATCAGGCCGCCGGGGAAACGTCCGGCGGCCTCGATCAGCCACGGCGTGCCGTCCCGCACGATCCATTCGATGTGTACGAAGCCGGTGCCGAACCCGGCGGCCACGGTGAGCCGGCGACCCGCGTCGACGAGGGTGTCGTGCAGCTGCGGTGCCAGCCCGGGATCGACGAAATGGGTCACCGGCACGGGATGCCGGCCGGGCGTGACGTGGGCACCGGTGACGTTGGCGAAGCGCACCTCGCCCCGGTCGAGCAGCAGGTTCGTGCTGTACTGCTCGCCGATCACGCGCTGCTCCGCCAGATAGGTCTCGGCGTCCGAGCGAAACATCCGCTGCCAGGCGGCAGGGAGCCCGGCGGGTTCGGCGACGAGCTCCACACCGGACGAGCCGGCTCGGGCCGCCGGCTTGAGGACGATTTCGCCGCCGGCCCGCTCGGCGAAGGCCGTCGCCTCGGCGACGTCGCGTACCACCTGCCAGGCCGGGGAACTGACGCCGGCCACGTCGGCGAGCTGCCGCAGCCGCCACTTGTCCGACAGGATCACCGCCGGGACGCCGCCGGAGCCGGGCAGACCGAGCCGTTCGGCGAGGCGGGCGGCGAACGGGACACCGGTGTCGTCGGTCGGCAGGATCGCACGCGCCGTCAGCTCCGGATGCCACAGGTGGAACAGGTCGGCGGCGAGCGGACGACGGTATTCGAGTTCGTAGAGTTCGTGACCGGGCCAGGACTCGGCCAGGTGCTGCCGGACGCGCCGGTCACGGACCACGGCCGGCTCCACGACGAGCAGCACGCGTGCGCCGGGCCACAGCCGCTCGATGTGGTCGAGCCAGGTACGGCCGTACCCGACGAGGATCACGTCCGCGTTCATGCGGTGGTCACGATCTCGACGGCGGCCAGCGCGGCCTCGCCGACCCGGCACGCCTCGGCGACGTCCGTCCCGTGGGCGACCACCCGGGCGGCGGCACTCGGCAGCGAGATCAGCTCGGTGAGCGTCTCCCCCTCGCGGACCATGACCTCCAGCGCGGCCACGCCGGGCAGGGCGGCGGCGCGGTCGGCACCGCGTACCGAAAGCACCCGGCCCGGACGCACCCGCTTGGTGAGCATGACCGCGGCCCGGCGGGGTCGGCGCGGCAGCGGGCCGGGCGACTCCCCGGCCATGAGCGAGAGGTACGCGGCGAGCACGTCGAAGCCGAATGCGTATCCGATCATCACCATGATGGGGTTGCCGGCGAGACGACCGGCGCACTCGACGAGGTGCGGCACACCGTCCTCGACGATCCACTCGCTGTGGATGAAGCCCGTGCCGAATCCGCTCGCCTCGACCAGCCGCCGAGCCGCTCCGACGAGCGCGTCGTGGTGCTCCGACGGCTCGGGGGTGAGGGTCTCGGTGACCGGCACCGGGTGGGTCCCGGTCGCGACGTCGGTGGCCACGACCGCCTCGAAGATGACCCGGCCCCGCTCCACAAGCAGGTTCACGTTGTACTGCCAGCCGGTCATCCGGCGCTCCGCGAGGTAGGACTCGGTCGCCGGACGACGAATGCTGTGATGTGCCGGCGGCCCGGTCATCTCCTCCCAGGCTCTGCGTAGCCCGCCCGGGTCGGGCACGATCCGCACCCCGGACGAGCCCGCCCGAGCCGTCGGTTTCAGCACCACGCTGCCGACCCGCCCGGCGAAGGCGACCGCCTCGTCCGGCTCGCGGACCAGTCGCCAGTCCGGATTCGGGATGCCTGCGGCGTCAGCCACCTGCCGCAGCAGGTACTTGTCGCGCAGGATGCCGGCGGGTGCCGGGCCTGCGCCGGGCCGGCCGAGACGCTGGGCGAGCCGGGCGGCGAACTCGACTGCGGTGTCGTCGATCGGGATGACGGCTGCGGCGGCCAGCTCGGGATGCCACAGGTGGAACAGATCGGCCGCCATCGGGCGCTGGAACTCCAGCTCGTAGAGCTCGCACTCCGGCCAGTGCTCGGCCAGGTGGGCGCGGGCGCCGCGAGCACGGGCCACGGCGGGCTCCTCCACGATGACGACGCGGCGGTCCGGGACGGCCCGCCGCAGCAGGGACAACCAGCCGGAGCCGTAGCCCACGAGAATGAGGACAGTCATCGGGACGCTTCCTGGATCGCCTTGGTCAACGAGTGGACGGTGGGGTTCTGGAACAGCGTGGTCAGCCCGATCGTGCGGCCCAGCGCTCGGCTCAGCCGCGCCTCGACCTCGATCAGCGCGAGTGAGGTGCCGCCGGCCTCGAAGAAGCTGACATCCGGGCCGATCACGGTGCGCCCGAATGCGGCGGTGCAGACGCGGGTGACCACAGCGGCGAGATCGGCGTCGAGGGCCTCCGCGGCGGGCGCGGGTTCGCCGGTACGCCGAAGCGCGGCGACGTCCGGCTTGCCGTTGCCGGTGAGCGGGATCTTGCCGACCACCCGGAGCTCCCCTGGGCGTACCGCGGGCGGCAGCATCGCCGAGAGATGACGGCGCAGGTCGGCGGGGGTCAACTCGGGTATGCCGGAGGCTGCGGCAGCGAGCTGTTCACCGTCGAGGTACGCGACCGCGTCGTGCACGCCCGGGTGTTCGCGCAGGATGGCCTCGATCTCGTCGAGCTCGACCCGGTTGCCGTGGACGGAGATCTGGCGGTCGGCGCGACCACGGAACTCGATGGTGCCGTCGGGGCGGCGCAGGCCCAGGTCGCCGGTCCGGTAGGCGCGGACACCGGGTTCGCCGTACGGGTCGGGCAGGAAGCGGCGGGCGGTGCTGGCGGGATCGCCCAGGTAGCCCAACGCCAGGTAGGGGCTGCGGACCCAGATCTCACCGGCACCGTTGGCCGGCGCCGGCCGGCCGTGGGAGTCCATGAGCAGGAGTTCGGCGGTGGGGGAATCGGTGCCCACGATCGGTCCGGTGCCGGTGGTGAATCCGGTGCCGGTGGTGTGGTCGACGGTGGCGGCGACCTGAGGTGTCTCCGTCGCGCCGTAGTGCGAGACGATCCGCGCTGCCGGGCACAGCCTGGCCAGGCCGGTGACGTCGGTGGCGTGGACCGGGCCTCCGCCGAAGGCCACCAGCCTGACGGTGGGGAGGGTGGCGCCGGAGGCGGCGAGCAGCCTGCCCAGGGTGGGGCTGAGGTGGAGGACCGTGATCCGCTGCGCGGACAGCCAGGCCACGAGGGCGGCCGGGGTGGCGGTGTCGGCGGGCGAGGGCAGGTGCAGGGTGGCACCGGCGCACAGGGCTGGCAGGATCTCGCGCAGCAGCGGATCGTGGCCCACGCCGGACAGCGCGGAGAAGCGGTCGTTCGCGGTGATGGCGAAGGTCTCCGGATACCAGCGCAGCAGTGCCGTGAGCGGGGCCGCGGAGGCGAGGATCGGCCTGGGGTGGCCGGTCGAGCCCGAGGTGAAGGCCACGTAACCGGTTCCGGGCGGGACCGCGATGCCGTGCGGCGCGGGGGTCGGTTCCGGATGGACGACAGGCGTCCGGGCGGTCGCTGCTATGCGCAGCGGGTTTTCCACGGCGGTAAGCATCCGCTGTTGCCGAGCCGCCGGCAGGTCGGCGTCGATGAGCAGGTACGGGCGGTTGCCGGTGAGCGCCGCCAGCAAGGCGATGACCAGGGCCGGGGTGCGTGCGCCGACGATGGCGGCTGGACGGCGGCGGTCGGGGTCGGCCGCATCGAGGTCAGCCCGGCACCGGTCGATGGCCGCGCGCAGCTCGGCTGCGGTGAGCGTGTGATCGGCCGCGACGAGGCACGGCGCCCCGGCGTCGGCTGCGACGAGGCACGGCGCCCCGGCGTCGAGGCACGGCGCTCCGGCGTCGGTCGCCGGGGCCGGGCGGGACGGCACAGTCCGCCAGGGCGAACGGACCGCAGGCGCGTCCGGTCTCAGGTCGGCCAGTGGGCGGTCCGGGTCGGTGCGGAAGGCGGTGAAGGTTGCCACGAGGTCGTCGGCGAGGGTTTGTACGCGGTCCTCGTCGAAGAGGTCCGCGTCGTGGACCAGGTCGACCTCCACGCCGTCGGCGGTGTCGGTGAAGTATGCGGAGAGGTCGAAGAGGGCGCCCGGCACCGGAGCGGTTTCGGTGGTGACCGTGACGTCATCGCCCAGGTTCGGCGGGCTGATGGGGTAGGACAGCATGTTGGACCAGATCTGGAAGATCGGGTTGGCACCGGGGATGCGCGGCGGGGCCAGTTCGCGGACGAGTTCGTCGAAGGGCACGTGCCGGTTCGCCAGTGCGTCGACGATGGTGCGCGCCACGGTGCGCAGGTTGTCCCGCACCGGCCGGCCCGGGTCCAGCGACAACCGCAGCACCAGCGAGTTGTTGAAGAATCCCACCGAGTCGCTGGTCTCGGCACCGTCGCGGCCGGCCACGGGGGTGCCGAGGACGAGATCCTGCTGGCCGGTGAGCCGGTGCACAACCGCGGCAAGGCCCAGGGTGAGCAGGGGGAACAACGGGACGCGGTAGGCCGCCGCCAGCCGGCGCAGGGCCTGCGCGGTCGTCGCGTCGAGCCGGCGGCGGACCCGGCCGGCCCGGAACCGGGGCGTGACCGGCCGCCGCCGGGTGAACGGCAGCCGGATCGGCTCGGGCAGCCCGGCGAGCCGGTCCCGCCAGTACTCCAGCTGTCGGGACACCTCGGCCCGGTGGCCCGCAGATCGCAGGGCGGCGGCGACCGCCGGAAACTGCACCGGCTCCCCGGCCGGGAGTTCACCGCGGTAGGCGAGGCCGATGTCGCGCTGCACCACCTCCATCGACCAGCCGTCGACGACGATGTGATGCCCGACCAGGGCGAGGTGGCAGACGCCGTCCCCGGTGATCAGGGCCTCGGCGCGGAACAGCGACGCATCCAGCGCGAACGGCCGCCGGACCACCTCGTCGGCCCACTCGGTGACGTTCGCCGCGTCGCCCCGGTGCACGGTGAGCGGCGGCTCGGTGGGTGGCTCGGTGACCATCTGCACCGGGCGGTCGGCGACCGTGCCGATCCGGGTACGCAGCGCGGCGTGCCTTGTCACCACGGTGGCGATCGCGCGGGCCAACCGGTCGAGGTCGAGCGGACCGTCAAGGCGCAACAGCGCGGGGACGTGGTAGGCGGAGCAGTGCGGGTACATCTGGTGCAGCAGGTAGAGACCCTCCTGCTGCGGGGCGAGCGGGGCGCTGCGCCGGGCGACCGGAGCGGGCGGCACGGCGGCCGGAACGGGCCCGGCCGGGAGCGTGTCGAGCAGCTCGGCGAAGGCGGCGACGGTCGGCGCGGAGAGCACGTCGGCGACCGTGACGCGGCGTCCGGTCTCGCGCTGTACCCGGTCGGCGACGACGATCGCCGACAGGGAGTGGCCGCCGAGCGCGGTGAACTCGCTGTCCGCGGTGAGCCGGCGAGCGCCGAAGACATCGGCCCAGACACCGGCGACGTAGCGCTGCCGCACGGTCAACCGCGCTTCGATGTCAGGTGCCTCCGACGCTTCGGCGTCGGCTGCCAGCAGCTGGGCGACGGCAGCGCGGTCGGCCTTTCCGCTCTGGTTGCGCGGCAGGGTCGGCAGGGTCAGCAGGCGTACGGGCACCGCCGCGGCGGGCAGGACGGCAGTCAGCAGGGATCGCCAGGAATCCGGCTCGACCGGCGCGGCCACCGCGGCCTCGATCTGCGACGTGCCGTCCGGGGTGGTGCTCAGCAGGGCCACCGCGTCGGCGACGCCGGGCAGGCCGCGTAGTTCGTGCTCGATCTCGCCGAGCTCGATCCGGATTCCTCTGATCTTGATTTGGTGGTCGCGGCGGCCCAGGTAGGCAAGCGCGTCGCCGGGAAGTTGCCGCACCATGTCACCGGTGCGATAGGCGCGGCTGCCCGGCGGGCCGGCCGGTTCGGGGACGAAGGCGAGCGCGGTCGACGCCGGGCGACCGAGATAACCCCAGGAGACGCCGGTGCCGGAGAGCAGCAGTTCACCACGCTGTCCGGTGGGGACGTCGCGGCCCGCCAGGTCGACGACCCGGGCCCCGAATCCGGGCAACGGCCGGCCGATTACCGGTTCCGGGGAATCACCGACCCGGGCCACGACGGCGTCCACCGTGCACTCGGTCGGGCCGTACACGTTGAAGGCGACCATCCGGCCGGTGCGTCGCCGCTCGGCGAGGGCGTTCCACAGCTCGCCGTCGATCGCCTCGCCGCCGACGAGGAGCCGCAGGCGCGGCAGGCCGGCGCGGTCCAGGTGCGGCAGCAGCAGGCGCAGGTGGGTCGGGGTGATGTCGAGGTCGGTGACCTCATGACGGCGCAGCACGTTCACGAGGTCTGCCGGGTCCCGGCGCTCGGATTCGCTAAGCAGTACCAGCGTGTCGCCACGGAGCAGCCGCACCCACTGCTGCACGGACGCGTCAAAGGACAGGCTGGCGTTCCACGCCACCACGTCGTGGCCGGGGCCGGCCGCACCGCAGCGCACCAGCGCTTCGCCGAGTGCGCGAACGGCCTTGTGCGGCACCAGCACGCCCTTCGGCCGCCCGGTGGAGCCGGAGGTGAAGATGACGTAGGCGAGGTCGTCACCGGTCGGCCGGGGCAGCGCGGCGAGCGCTTCCGGATCCGCTGCGACCTCGCCACGCAGCGCAGCGCCGACGTCCACCACCTCGACGCCGTCCGGTGGACCGGCGGCCAGGTCGGTGATCAGGTGTCCGGCTGCCGACTCGTGGATCACCATGGCCTGTCGGCGTGGTGGATGCGCGGGATCGACAGGCAGGTAGGCGGCGCCGGACCGGAGCACCCCGAGCACGGCGGTCACCATCGCGGCGGAGCGTTCCATCCGGAGCGCGACCACGTCGCCGCGCCGGACGCCCCGGGCGGCCAGGGCGACCGCCACCGCGTCCGCGCGGCGGTCCAGGTCGGCGAAGGTGAGGCGGTCGCTGCCGCTGATCACCGCCAGCCGACCGGGATGGGTGCGGGCCGCAGAGATGTTCACCGTCACGCCGCGACGGTCAGGGTGACCTTGCCGATCGTGGCCCGGTCCCGCATGTCCCGCACGGCCTGGGCGACGTCGGCCAGGGGATAGTCGCGGCCGGTCTCGGCGTCCAGCTGCCCCTTTTTGATCATGCCGAACAGGCCGATCATGGTTTCCGGGAACATCTCGCGGCGGAGCGTGCTGAGGTTGTACGCCGAAAAGCCGGCGAGGATCCGGGTGCCCGCCATCAGCCCCTCGGGGCGTACCGGCGTGGCCTGCTCACCGGAGGCGGCGCCGTAGACGACGCAGCGGCCGAACGGGGCGAGCGCGGCGAACGCCGAGTCGAAGCGGGGACCGCCCTGCATCTCAAGGATCACGTCGAGCTGGCGGCCACCGTTCGCCTCCACCAGCTCGGCACCGATGTCGGCGGAAGTGGAGTCGACCGTGACGTCGGCACCCAGGCGCTTGGCGTGGTCGCGCTTCTCCGAGGTGGAGGCGGCGCCGATGACGCGACGGGCACCCCACGCCTTGGCCAACTGCACCGCGATCGAGCCCACCCCGCCGGCCGCGCCGGTCACCGCGACCGTGTCGCCGCGAGTGACGCGGGCGACCGTACGCAGGATGTGCCAAGCGCTGTAGCCCTGCGTCGCCATGGCCAGGGCGGCCCGATCGCTGACGAAGTCGGGCAACTCGACGACCTGCTCGCTGAGCATCCGCTCGGCCCAGGCCCCGGCGCCCGCCCGGGCCAGCACACGCCGCCCGTCGTCGGTGGTGCCGACGGCCTCGATGCCCGGCTGGTGCGGCAGCGGCGGGTTGAACGAGTAGGTGCCCTCGACGATGTGCACGTCGGAGAAGTTGACGCCGGCGCTGCGTACCCGGACCAGGGTCTGGCCGGCGGCGGCGACCGGGCCTGGCAGATCCTGGATCTCCAGGCCGTCGGCGCCGTGGCGGGTCAGCACTGCTGCACGCAAGGGGTCCTCCTCAGTTTCGGGAATTCGTGGGGCGGGGCACGGCGGCGAGGACCTCACGGACCGTTCGCAGCACCTCGGTACGGGCGGTGTGCACGAAGAAGTGGCCGCCGGCGAAGTAACGCTCGACCGGCTGCTGGGCGGCGTGGCGGGCCCAACCGTCGGCCTGGTAGTCGGTCACCGCCGTGTCGCTGACGCCGCGCAGCACCGTCATCGGGATGTCCAGTGGCGGCTCCGGCGGCGGGGTCCAGGTCTCCAGGAGCTGGTAGTCGGCGCGCAGGATCGGCACGAAGACGGCGAGCAGGTCGGGGTGCGCGGTCAGGTCGTCCGGCAGGCCGCCGTAGTCGGCGGTGTGCTGGATCAGCGCCGCGTCCGTCATCAGGTGCACCTGCTCGGGGTCGCGACGGCAGGGGCTACCGGAGCCGGAGACGATAAGCGCGGCCGGGGAGGCGTCGGCGTGGCGCAGCTCGCGGGCGAGCGCGAAGGCGATCACCGCGCCCATGCTGTGCCCGAAGAGCACCACCGGGCGAGGATGCAGCGCGGTCACCAGCGGGGCAAGTGCCCGCACCACCTCGGGCACGGACCGCAGCGGCGGCTGGTCGAAGAGCTGCTCACGACCGGGTAGCAGCACGGTGGTGACGCTGGCCAGGTCGCCGAGCTCGCCGGCCCAGTCGCGGAACGGCGCCGCGCCGCTGCCCGCGTACGGGATCACCACCAGGACCGAGCCGTCGCCCGGCGGCGGCGGAGGTACGAGTCGCACGCTCATCGGCGCTCCACACAGGCTAGGCGGAACTCGGCGGTGTAGCGCCGACCCCGCTCGTCGGTCAGCCACAGCTGGTCCGGGCCAGGCAGCATCTCGGCGAGCGTGACGGTCCCGTCCGGGTCGCGGCGGCGGCCGGAGCGCAGCTGCGAGAGCAGGACCTCTGCCGACAGCGGGTTGGCAAGGTCGACGTGGAACGGCTTGCGCTCGCCGTGAACGGTGGCGAACAGGTGCCGGGGCATACCGTGCTCCGCGCAGACGCGGCGCAGCGCGTGGTGCAGCCGTTCGGGAGGCAGGCTCGTGTCGGGCAGCTCGTCGTGGGTGAGGGTCCAGCTCTCGCGCTGCACGACCAGATCGTCGATTGTCACGCGCGGCCGGTGGGCGGCGGCGGGTAGCAGGCCGAAGCGGGTCGCGGCGGCGTTGGCCACGAAGTCGGCAAGCACCCCGGCCAGGTCGGCGGACCAGCCCGGATCGGTCACCGACCGCACGGTCACGGTGTCCCCGTCGGTCACCACCCGCAGGGCCGAGACGGGCAGGAGCCGCGATCCCCGGGGGTGGTAGGCCGGGCCGGTGCCGAGCCCCAGGTAGGACGCCGAGGGCGGCAGGTAGGCGGGCGGTGGCACCGTACGCGAGTTGACCTGCTCGTGATCAAGCGGATAGAGCGGGATGACCCGGTCGTCGCCGCCCGCATCGTCGATCCAGTCGTGCAGCGCCGCCCGGTCGGGATGCCACGCATCGGCGGCGAGCACCTCCATGGTGTTTGCCGCCGGGTGCAACTCGCCGAGGACGGCGAACAGCTCACCGGTGGGCGTCGCCGCGAGCATCAGATCGGGGCTGAACCATCGCATGCCGCGCCAGGCGGCCGGATCGTGGTCGAAGGTGTGGTCGACCGCCGCACGCAGGTCGGCGGAGTGGTGCGTGACGCGACGCTGCCCGGCCGGGACGTCGCGGAGCAGCAGGGACCGCCATTTCTGTCGCAGCCGCGCCGCAGCGGCGTCGGCCGGCGAGTCCACACCCCAGGCGCTGGCCGGGCCGATCTTGTCGAGCACCTCGGCCAGGGGCACACCGAGGCCGGGCGAGACTTCCCGGGTCCGCACCACGTCGGCGGCGAGCCGGGTGAACTCCCGGGCCACCTCGCGGGTGAACCACGAGGCGCCGTGCAGCAGCAGCTCCAGCGCCGGGCGGATCCCGTCGAGCAGGTCCATGCCCAGGCGCACCGGCAGGTCGCCGAGACAGTCCTCGTAGACGGGCTGGCGTCCGGCGTAGAACTGGCCGGCGTCGGAGCGCACTGCGGCCTGGTCGCAGATCCGCTCGAAGACCGCGTCGAGTTCCTCGAGCGCGTCGCCCAGCTCGCCGCCAGCCGCCACCCGGTCACGCGCGGCGACCAGCGAGGCAAGGTCGGCCAGGGCGGCAGTGCGGCGCACCGGGTCGCCGACACGCAGGAGCTGACCGCGCAACGCCACCTCGGCGTCGAGGCGCCGCGGCACGACCAGGCCGGCGGTGAGCACGCCCATGGCGCGCAGCCTGGCCAGCACGGACCGCACCTCCGCCGCGTCCGCGTCCGACAGTTCGGCAAGCAGGTCGTCACCGGTCCGGCTGCCGTCGGCGAGCTCGACGACCCGCCGGGACAGCACGTCGAGGCGCAGCGGGCTGCCGTCGGCGAGCAGCACTCCGTCCGGCACGACCGTCACACCGGCGGCCAGCCGTGGGGCGGTCCACGGGCCGAGCCCGTGGCGGGTCTCCAGGGCGGCGGCGACCGCCCGCAACGCCCAGTGCTCGAAGAACACTCCGCGCCGACGCATCCGGCCGGTCACCGGGCCGATCTCGGTGGCACCGGCGACGATCGATCCCCACACGATCGGGCCGAAGAAGCCGATGGTGTCGTTCTTGGCGCAGTAACGCGCCGCGTACGCCCAGAGCCGGCGCTGCGCCTCGCGACGCCGCCACCCGCGCGCCGAGCCGAGGTTGCGCGTGGCCTGCCGGAGCATGTCGCGGTTCTGCCAGGTCAGCGCCGCGGTGAAGGCCGGCTCGCGGAGGATCCGGCCAAGTGCCTGCTCGCCTGCCGCACGGGCCGCCGCGTAGTCGTCCGGCGCGTCGATCTCGAGCCAGTCGAACGGCATCCCCGCGACCCGGGCGAACACCGACGGCACGAGCGACCATCTCGTGCCGTACGGCAGCAGGGTGGAGACCGTCACCGCGGCTCCAGGGCACGGCGCAGGCTCAGCGGACGCATGTCCACCCAGACCTTCTCGATGTGGTCGAGGCACTCGCGGATCCGGCCGCTCACGCCGTCCTCGCGCCAGCCGTCCGGGATCGGCCGGTCGACCGGCCACACCGAGTACTGCTCCTCGTGGTTGACCACGACGGTGTAGATGATGGTGTCGTCGTCCTCGTCAAACAGCGCCATGGCTGTCCTCCTCCTCGATGTCGTCCGGCAGGTTCTCGAGTTCGTCGACGAACAGGGCGGCGAACTTCTCGATCGAGCCCTGATCGAAGTGTGCGGAGCTGTAGTTGACGGCGAACTCCAGCCGCCCGTCGGCGATGCCGCTCTCGATGTCGATGAGCTGGTCGCGGCCGGTGCTGGGGTCGGCGGTCAGCGCGGGCACCGGCAGCACGGTGAGGCCGTCGCGCGCTGCGGTGTCGGCGGACATCGTGCCGGTGTGGTTGAACGCGATCTGTGGCAACGCCAGGCCGGTGAGGGCCGACGGTGCGCCGGTCAGCTCGGCGCTGCGGTGCAGCAGGCCGAAGGACGAGACCGGCTGGGGTACGGCTTCGAGCAGCCGCCGGACCTCCTGCCAGACACCGGCGTACGAGATCTCGGGCCGGTAGCGCACGGTGACCGGGTAGAGCGCGGTGAACCAGCCGACTGTCGCGCTGACGTCCACCCCGCCGAAGGACCCGTCCCGCCCGTGGCTCTCCACGAAGAGGTAGAGGTCCTCGCCGGTCCACCGGCCGTACGCGCGGGACAGCGCCGCGAGCAGCGTGGTGAGCACCGGGCTGGCCGTGGCGCCGGGAGCGCGCAACCGGTGCAGCCGTGCGGTGGCCTCACGGGAGGCCGACGCGGTCGAACTGCGAACGCCGCCGAGCGTGTTGGGGCCTTCCCCGGTGACCGGAACCGGCCGGGGTGTGCCCACCACGGCGAGCCAGTCGGACGCCAGGTCGCGGATCCGCGCGGTCTCGGCCGCCGCGGCCAGGGCGTACTCCGGGTAGCCGGGGGACGGCTCGCCGTCGAGCTGCCCCGCATAGGCCCGTAGCAGGTCCTCGACGATGATCCGCCACGAGTAGATGTCCATGACCAGGTGGTGCACGGCCAGGTAGAGCGTCGTCCGCCCGGGGTCGAGCACCATCGTGCCGGACCAGGGTGGCGCTGTGGCGAGGTCAGCGCAGGCGCGCAGACCGGCCACCACGTCGTCGTGCGGGCGCGGCTCCGCACGCTGGTCGATCAGCCGGAAGGTGACCTGCGGTTCACCGGTGAGCCACTGTTGCCAACCGGTCGAGGTGCGGTCGAAACGCAACCGCAGCGCGCCGTGTCGGCGGGCGACCGCGATCAGCGCCTCCCGCAGCGTCGACGGGTCCAGCTCCCGGTCGAGTTGGATGCCCTGGACCATGTCGTAGTGCGCCGGGTCGGCACCGGCCTCGTCCAGGAAGATCCGCTGCACCGGCAGCAGCGGGATGTTCGTACCGGACGCGGCGTGCTCGGCCTGCGGCGTGGGCGCGGCGGCGTCGACGTGTGCGGCCAGTTCGGCGATCGTCTGGTGACTGAAGACGTCCCGCGGCTGAAGGTCGATGCCGCGCCCGGCGGCCCGGCCCTTGACCCGCAGGCCGGCGATCGAGTCGCCGCCCAGGTCGAAGAAGTTGTCCCGCACCCCGATCCCGGTGACCCCGAGCACCTCCTCCCAGACCTCGACGAGAGCCTGCTCGGTCGGGGTGGCTGCGGCGACGTGCCCGGTCGGCTGCGGGCCGGTCCACTGCGGCAGGGCGGCGCGGTCGAGCTTGCCGTTCGCGGTCACCGGCAGCACGTCGATGCGAGCCACGGCCGGCACCGCGTAGGACGGGAGCACCGCCGCCGCGTGCCGCCGCAGCACGTCGCCATCGGCGTCGCCGGTCACGAACGCCACGAGCCGCCCGTCCCGGACCGTCACCGCCGCGCCGGTCACCTGGGGGTGCGACCGCAGCACCGCCTCGACCTCCTGCGGCTCGATGCGGTGGCCGTTCACGGAGAGCTGCGCGTCGAGGCGGCCCAGCAGGAACAACCGCCCACGGTCGTCAATGGTGCCCGCGTCGCCGGTGCGGTAGGCCCGGCCGCCGCGCTGCCCGGGACGCTCGTCCGGCACGAAACGTATCGCGGTGCGGGCCGGGTCGCCGTCGTAACCTCGGGCCAGGGTCCTCCCGGCGAGCCACACCTCGCCCCGGGCGCCGCGCGGCACCGGCCTGCCTCGGCCGTCCACCAGGAACGCTTCCGTCCCCGGATAGGTGCTGTCCAGCCAGAGCGGATCGGTGCGGCCCACCCCGCGCAGCACGGCGTACGCGTTGTCGATCCCGGTCTCGGTGATGCCGTACGCGTTGATCACCCGGGTGGCCGCGCCGGTGAGCTGGGTGAGACGCAGGTAGTCGGCCGCGTGCCAGGCCTCCCCTCCGACCAGCACCGTGCTGAGCTGGTCCAGCCGCTGCCCGGACAGTTCCGCCTCGTCGAGCAGTGGCCGCAGCAGGCTCGGCGGCAGGTCCACCACGTCGATCTCCTCGTCGAGCAGCAGGTCGAGCAGCGCCGCCGGGTCGTCACCTACCGCCCGTGCGGCGATGACCAGCGTGCGGCCCGCGCACAGTGCCCGCAGCACCTCGGCGATCGCCACGTCGAACGCCGGGTTTTGCAGGTGCAGGTGCCGCTCGGTGCGTCCGGCGAAGTCGTGCGCGGCCTCCCACCCGGCCACCGCGGCGGCGAGCGCGCCGTGCGGGACGACGACGGGCTTGGGCTGCCCGGACGTCCCGGAGGTGAAGATCGTGTACGCGGCCTCGGCCGGGGAGACCGGCGCGGCATCGTCGCCCGGCGGACCCGCGCTCAGCGAGGCGGTCGTGATGTCGCCGTCGTCGGACACGACAAGGGCGGGCGCGGTGGACTCCAGCAGGGCGGTGACGCGGGCCGCCGGCCACGCCGGGTCCAGCGCGATGAACTGGCTGCCGGCGAACCAGACGGCAAGCATCGCGACCACCCGGTCGGCGGACCGTTCGGCGATCAGCGCGACCGCCCGGCCCGGCCCGGCACCGTGCTCCCGCAGCCGCGCCGCCCCCGTTTCAGCCGCCGCGACCAGTTCGCCGTAGGTGAGCCGCCGCGTCCCGTCCACCACCGCGACCGCGTGCGGAGAGGCCGCCGCGACGGCCCGGACGGCCACGGGAACCAGCACCGGCGAACCGTCCACACCGGACGGTATGGCCAGCGGTGGGGCGGCGGGCACCGCGTCGAGCAGCTCCGGCACTGTGGTGTCCGGGTCGCCGGCCAGCCGGCGCAACACCGCCAGGAACCCGTCGAGCATCGCGCCCGCCGCGATCGGGGCGACCCGGGCGTGATCGTGGAAGAGTTCCACCGTGACCCGGTCGCCCGAGGTCACGCTCAGCACCAGCGGATGCGCCAGCTCTTCACGGGACGTCGCCGCCCGTACGCCCAGCGGCGGCTGCCGGTCGGAGAACCGGCTGTCCGTGATCAGCGGATAGTTCTCCACCACCACGATGCTGTGGAAAAGTCCCTGATCGCGGGGCACCGCGCAGGCCGCCCGGATGTCCCGCAGCGACATCTCCTCGAATTCGCGCCCCGCGAGGAACCGCCGTTGCAGATCCTGCAACCACGTCGTGACCGGCACCCGCCCGGCGATGCGCACCCGCACCGGCAACGTGTTGATGAACAGCCCCACCATGGTCTCCGCGCCGGGCAGCGTCGCCGGCCGTCCCGACACGGTGGCCCCGAAGAGCACGTCGTCGCGTCCGGCGAACCGGGCCAGCACCACCGCCCACGCGGCCTGGGCCAGGGTGTTGAGCGTGACCCGCTCCCGCTTGGCCCGGGCGGTCAGCGCCGCTGACTCCGCTGGGGTGAGCGTCGCTTCGATCATGCCGCGGCCGGCCCTGGCCGTCCCCGGCAACGGTGCCGGCAACGGCGTCGGCTCACGGAACCCACGCAACGCCCGCCGCCAGTGCGCGAGCGCAGAGGCCGGGTCACGACCGGCCGCCCAGGCGACGTACGCCCGGTAGCTGGGCGCCGGGGTCAGCTCGATCGGCCGTCCCGCGCGGCGCAGGCCGTAGCCGACGAAGACGTCGCTGATCACGATCGGGATGGACCAGCCATCGATCATGATGTGGTGCGAGGTCCACACCATCTCCCAGCCGCCGTCGGCCCGGCGCAGCACCCGGACCCGGTGCAGCGGCGCCCGTTCCAGGTCGAACCCGGCGTCGAGGTCCGCGGTCAGCCAGGTGTCGAGCGCGTCGTCGTCGAACACCCCCTCGGCCACCGCGAACAGCTCGCGCGGCTCGCGGTAGACCGCCTCCACCGCCTGGGTCAACCCGGTGTAGGCCACGCAGGCTCGCAGTGCCTCGTGCTTGGCCGCCGCTGCCGTCCACGCCTCGGCGAGCGCGTCGGTGTCGAGGTCACCGTCGAGGGTGTAACGGACCTGGCTGAGGTAGGCCCGCGCGTCGCCGGCATCGAGCGATTCCAGCAGCATGGCCTCCTGAAGCGGGGTCAGCGGGAAGATGGCCTCGACCGGACTGGCCTGGGTCATCGCTGGCGCTCCTCTCCGGCGCGGCCGAGCCGCGCGATCAGGGCCCGGGCGGTCGTCTCGTCGAGCCCGGCAAGGCCGACGTCGACCCCGTCGAGCTCGGTGGACGACGACGGCTCGGCGGCACGAACGGTCTGCGCGGCGTCGGTGGTGGCGATCTCCGCGAGGGTCTTCGGGCCGAGGATGTCGGCCACGGACACCGCGACGCCACGCATCCGGGCGCGGGCCACCACCCGCAGCGCCGAGATCGAGTCGCCGCCCAGGTCGAGAAAGTTGTCCCGCTGCCCGGCCGCCGCCACGCCGAGCACCTCCTGCCACACCTCGGCCAGCACCCGCTGGGCGTCGGTCGAGGGCGCCGCGTACGGCGCGACGGTCAGGTCCTCGGTGGCGGACACCTCGGGCAGCCGACCCCGGTCGACCTTGCCGTTCGGGCTGAGGGGCAACGCCTCGACGCGCACGAGGCGGGGCACCAGCGGGGCGGGAAGCCGGTCACGCAGGCGGGTACGCAGGGCGGCCAGGTCGACGTCGGCGGACGTCACGACGAAGGCCACGAGTTCGCCGTCGCGCAGCACGACGGCCGCCCGCGACACCTCGTCGATGCCGGTGAGCACCGCCTCGATCTCGCCTGGCTCGACTCGGTGGCCGTGCACCTTGACCTGGTCGTCGACCCGGCCGAGGAAGACCAGGGTGCCGTCGGCGCGGCGGTGTGCGAGGTCTCCGGTGCGGTACATGCGAGCGCCGGCCACGCCGTACGGGTCGGGCACGAACCGCAGCGCGGTCCGCGCCGGATCGCTCAGGTATCCCCGCGCCACGCCGGCCCCGCCGAGGAACAGCTCGCCGGGCATCTCGTCCGGCGCCATCCGCAGGCCGCGCCCCAGCACGTACGCGCTCTCGCCCGGCAACGCCGTGCCGATCGGTACCGTCGCCGAGCTGAGGTCGTCGCCGGTCAGCGGTGCCACAGTCGACCAGATGGTCGTCTCGGTCGGCCCGTACCAGTTGCGCACCGTCCCGGCCCGCTCCACCAGGTCACGCCCGAGCGTCGCGGTCAGCGCCTCGCCGCCGGTCCACGCCTCGACGCCGGTCAGGTCGGCCGGCCCGTCCAGGATCTCCCGCCACAGCGACGGCGTCGCCTGCACCAGGTTGACCCCGGTCTCCTTGACCGTGGTCCGGAAATCGGCGCAGTCGAAGCCACCACCCCGGTCGAACACGACGATGGCGCTGCCGTGCGCCAGCGGCAGGAGCAGCTCGGCGATCGAGATGTCGAAGGTGGCGCCGGTCGCGGCCAGCACCACGGTCTCCGGCCGGTAGCGGTCGCCGATCGCCGCATCGAAGGCCGCCAGCGCGGCGTGCGGGATCATCACGGCCTTCGGCGTACCGGTCGAGCCGGAGGTGAACATCAGATAGGCCAGCTCACCGGGCTCAAGCTCGGGCCACGACCCGGCCGGGGTGGGATGGGCGGTGAGCTTCCCGATGTCGAGCAACGGCACGTCGAGGTCGAGCGGTCCGGCGGTGATGACGTGCCGGAGCCCGGCCACGTCGCGGACGGCCCGCTGCCGGGCGGCCGGCTGGTCCGGCCCGAGCGGCACGTAGACCGCGCCGGCCGCCAACACGGCCAGCACGGCCACCACGAGCCGGTGGTCGCGGGGCAGGCAGACGCCGATCGTGTCGCCCCGGGCGACCCCGGCCGCGTGCAGCCCAGCCACCGCCCGGTCCACGAGGTCGTGCAACTCGCCGTAGCTCACCGTGCAGCCGGTCGTGTCCCGTACCGCCGTGCGGTGCGGCCACCGCGCGATCCGCTCCGCGATCACGTGCGGCAGCGGGGTGACGGTCACCGGCACCGGCCGGTCCGGCGGCCCGACCGGCTCGACCGAGCCGGTCGGCGCGTCGATGTCCCGTGCCATCGCCGTCAGAACGGTGCGGTAGCAGGAGAGCAGCGACGTCACGGCCGCGTCGGAGAAGTGCCGCGGCGACGCCATCATGATCAGCGCGAGGTGGTCGTCCCCGCCGGCCCCGTGGTCGAAGGAGACGTAGAGCGGATAGTTTGTCGGCGCGTCCTCCTCAAGATGCCCGACCCGCCGCACCTCTCCGCCGCCGCTGACCCGCTTCATCGCGTGGAACCGCGTGTAGTTGAAGGCCGTCGTCATCAGCTGCTGCCGCCCGTGGGCGAGTTCCGCCGCCACGCCCGGGTAGGTCCGGTGCCGTAGCAGTTCGCTCTCGGTCCGCAGACACTCACGGGCCAGCTCGGCGAACGTACGGCTGCCGACCGTGACATTCATCGGCAGCGTGTTCAGGTAGAGGCCGCGCGTCTCGGTGCCGGCCGCCGACTCCGGCCGCCCGTTGACCACCAGCCCCAGCGTGACCCGGTCGGCGTGCGACAACGCCGACATGACGACCGCGTGCGCGGCAAGCAGGAGGCTCTTCATCGGCACCCCCAGCCGGGCCGAGGCCGCCGCGAGACCCTCGCGCACCTCCTCGTCGAACGGCAGCAGCGCCCGATCCCGGTGTGCCACGCCGCCGCTGATCGTCGGCACGCGCACCGGCGCCGCGTCGGCGAGGATCCGGTCGAACGCCGCGATCGCCGCCGGATCGTTGAGCGCCGCCCGCTCCCGCCACACCTGGTCGCCGAACGATTCGGCCGGCGGCTCCGGGCGCCGCAGCGGCCGGTTGTCCCGCTCGGCGGCGCAGAGCACGTCGTACTCGTCGAGCACCTCGGTGAGCGTCGAGGTGAAACTCCAGCCGTCCAGGATGGCGTGGCACTCCACGGCGCTGAGCCAGAACTCGGTGTCGCCGGTGCGGTGCGCGGTGAACCGCAGCAGCGGCGGCCGGCTCAGGTCGAGCGGCTCCCGGCGCTGTGCGCCCATCCACTCCTTGAGGTCACGGCGCACCTCGTCCGCCGGGCGACCACGCCAGTCCAGCACCGGGAAGTCGACGGCCACGTGCCGCCAGACCAGCTGCAACGGTTCCGAGAAGCCGGCCAGGTCGAACCCGCTGCGCAGCACGGGATGCCGCTGCACCACCCGGTCGTACGCCTGTCGCAGCAGCTCTGCGTCGAAGACCTGGCAGCTCACCCGCGTGGTGGTGACGTTCAGATAGCTGTTCTGCTCGAACTGGTGGAAGAGCATCCCCTGTTGCAGCAGGGTGAGCGGATAGGCGTCCTCCACACCGGCGGGCAGCGACTCGCGGTCGGCCGGGGCGAGCATCGGCCGGTGGTCGGCGGTTGCGGTCGGACGCGACTCCGGACCGGTCCCGCCCGAGGCGGCGATCAGCGCGCGGATCGTCTGCCGGTCGAAGATGTCCGCCACCGTCACCGGGATGCCCTGCGCCGTCATCGCCGCGGCCACCCGCACCGCCAGGATCGAATCCCCGCCGAGCCGGAAGAAGTTGTCGGTCACGCCGACGCGCGCTGTGCCGAGCAGTTCCTGCCAGACGGCGGCCACCGCCCGCTCCCGCTCGCCGGCCGGCGGCACGTGGCCCGCCTGCTCGTCGACGCTGCTCACCGACGCCAGGTCGCGCAGCACGCCCCGGTCGAGCTTGCCGTTCACCGTGCGCGGCAGCAGGTCCACCCGGTGCAGCCTCGGCACCATGTGGGCGGGTAGCCGGGCACTCGCGAAGTCATGGATGGCGTCCAGGTCGACTCCCGCGTCGGCCTGCACGAAACCGACGAGTGCCGGCCCGGACGTCCCGGCGACCACCCCCGCCGCCGACACCGCCGGATGTTCCAGCAGCACGTGCTCGATCTCCGCCGGCTCGACCCGGAAGCCGCGCACCTTGAGCTGGCCGTCGAGGCGGCCCAGATAGTCGAGGTCCCCGCCGGCCCGAGCCCGCACCCGGTCACCGGTGCGGTACATCCGGCCGCCCCCACCGGCCAGGTCCGGGATGAAGCGCAGCGCCGTCAGGGACGGCGACCCGCGGTAGCCGAGGCTCACCCCGACGCCGCCGACGAGCAGTTCTCCGGGGAAGCCCAGCGGTTGCGGACGCAGGTCGGCGTCGGCGACCACCGCGCTCAACGTCGGCAGCGGGCCACCGATCGGACTGGTGCCGCCATCGACGTCCGCCCGGGTGATGTCCCGCCAGGTCACGTGAACCGTGGTCTCGGTGATCCCGTACATGTTGACAAGCCTCGGCCCGTCGAACCATCCGGTGAGCGTCGACGGCCGGAGCGCCTCCCCGCCGAACACCACGAGCCGCAGGTCGGGCAGATCGGTGGGGCTGGCCAGTGCGCTGATCGCTCCGAACGCGGTAGGCGTCTGGTTGAGCACGGTGATCCGGCGGTCGCGCAGCAGCGCGGAGAACCGCTCCGGCGCCCGGGCGACAGTCCGGTCCACCGGCACCACTGTCGCCCCGGTCACCAGCGGCCCCCACAACTCCCACACCGAGAAGTCGAACGCGATCGAGTGGAAGAGGCTCCACCTGTCGTTCTCGGTCAGGGCCAGCAGTTCGCGTGCGCCGTCGATGAGGGAACCCAGGTTCTCGTGGGTGACCTCGACGCCCTTGGGCTCGCCGGTCGAGCCCGAGGTGTAGATGCGGTAGAGCGGCGCCGTCCAGGGAATCGCCGGCCGGCTCCGATCGCCGGGGAGGTCTGCGGCCCGGCAGGCGTCCGCGTCGACGACCCGCAGTCCCGGCGGCGGCTCCACCTCGCCGGCGGTCACGATGATCTCAGCGCCGGACGCCCCGAGAACGCGCCGGATCCGCTGCGGCGGATGTTCCGGGTCGATCGGCAGGTAGGTCCGCCCGGCCTTGGCGACCCCCAGGATCGCGGCCACCATGGCCGCCGTGCGGCCGGTCAGCACGGCAACCGGCGAAGTCGTTGCGCTGCGATCGATCTCGTACGCCACCCGGTCCGCCCAGGCGTCCAGCTGCGCGTAGCTGACCGGCTCGTCCCCGTCGACCGCGACCCGATCGGGCGTGTTCGCGGCCCGGTCCTCGAACCAGCCCACTACGCCCCGCGTCCCGACCGGCGTCCACGTCGGTGCGATCGGGGCAGCGGCGCCCAGGCTCACCTCGCCCAGCGTGGTGTCCGGCCGGTCCGCGATGGCGGCAAGGGCGAGCAGGCAGCTGTCCAGCACGGACTGGGCCACGTCGGCGGGATAGCGCGAGCGGTCGTGTTCCAGCCAGATCCGGGTCCGCTCGTCGCCCTCCTCCACCTGAAGGGTCAGATCGAATTTCGTGGTACCCAGGTCGACGTCGAGCCGCCGCAGCGCCAGATCGCCGATCAGCACCTCGTGCCGGGTCCGAGTGCGGTGGTGGGTGAAGACGACCTGCACCGGGGCCTCGTCCCGGAGCAGTTTGGCAACCTGGTCGAACGGGGTGTCCCGGTGCGCGATCGCCTCGATCAGCATCTGCTGCTCGGCGCGGAGCAGATCGGCCAGCCGCATCGCCGGCCGGAGCGGGTTGCGCAGGCAGACCAGGTTGGCGAAGTTGCCGAGCGCGGCGGCCTGCTGCTCGGTACGCAGGTTCACCGGCGTCCCGATGAGCAGGTCATCGTGGGCGAACAGCGCCCGCGTCACGATCCGGAAGGCGGCGGCGAAGACCGCGGGCCGCGTCACGTCGTACGCGCGGGCCACCGCGTCGACCCGCTCGCGCACCGTCGAGTCCAGGTCGGCGCCGATCCGCCGGCCCCGACGGGGACCGGCCGAAGCGGGCTCGGGCAGCGTCGCCCCGGCAAGCCGAGCACGCCACCAGTCGAGGCTGGAGTCGGCGGCCGGCGCGGGGGCGGGCGCGGCGATCGGTGCGGTTGCCGGTTCGCGGCCGGCGTAGCGGGTGAAGAGTTCGGTGCCGAGCAGGTCGAGCGCTGTCCCGTCGACCACGATGTGGTGCGCGGTCAGCAGGACGACCTGCTGGTCACCGGCTGCGGCGAGGCGCAGCCGAACGAGCTCGCCAGCCGCGAGATCGAACGGCTCGACCGCGGTACGGCGCAACCAGGCGTCGAGGTCGGCGACGGTTTCGACCGCGAGGCGTGGCGGCGGCACCGGCACGGTTTCGGCGTACGCCTTGCCGTCCACCTCGCCGAAGCGGGTCCGCAGCTGCGGGTGGGCCGCGACCACGCTGGCGAAGGCGGCGGCGAGCCGCTCGGTGTCGAGCCGTCCGGAGACCGCGACGGCCACCGCGACGATGTAGTCCGGGCTGCCCGGGTGCATCCGGTCGAGAAACCAGAGGCCGGCCTCGGTGGGTCGCAGTTCCCGCCGCCCGGATTCCTCGGCCCGGGTCTCGGGTGCCGGGGCCGTCGGGGAGGTCAGGCCGGCGGCGGCGAGGCGACGCTGGAACTCGGCGAGCCGGTCCGGGTCGTTCATCTGCAAGGTCATGAGCCGAACACCTCCAGCGCGATGGCGGCCGTCGGTTCGGCCCGGTCCCCCGCGATCACGCGAATCTCCCGCGCCATCGCGTCGACCGTGCGGACCCGGAAGGCCTGCGCGATCGGGAAGGAGATCGAGAAGAGCCGTTCGAGGGTCTCGACGACGTGCAACAGGGCGATCGAGTGCCCACCGGCCTCGAAGAAGTCGGTGTCCGGCCCGGCCACCTCGACCCCGAGATGCGCCTGCCAGACCGCGGCCACCAGCCGCGACACGGCATCCCCGTCGTCCGGCGCGCCACCGTCGGGCGCGCCACCGTCCGGCGCCCCGCCGGCCCGGTCGAGCAGGCTGGTCACGGCGCTGCGGTCGACCTTGCCGTTCTCCGTCACCGGCAGCTCGGCGACCGCGACCACCGCCGGCACGGCCTGGGGAACCAGCCGGCTCTCCGCCCAGCGCCGCACGTCGGCGGTGAAGCCGGCCGGTTCGGGCTCGTGCGGGACCACCGCGGCGACCAGCCTGGTGGCGCCGTCCTCACCGGTCAGCGCCACGGCTGCCGCCCGGACGGCCGGATGCCCGGCCAGGCAGCTTTCCACCTCGCCGAGTTCGATGCGTACGCCCCGGACCTTTACCTGGTCGTCGGCACGACCGATGAACCGCAGGGTGCCGTCCGCCGCACGCCGCGCCCGATCGCCGGTGCGGTAGCGCCGGGCGCCTGCGGTGTCCGGCACGAACCGCAGTGCGGTCAGCCGTGGATCACCCAGATAGCCCCGGGCAACCAGCGGTCCGGCCACGAAGATCTCGTCGTCGTCGATCGGCATGCTGGTGCCGGGCAGTTCCCGGCCGACGAGGCCGGACGTCGGTTCGCCCTCGACCGGGCCGATCGCGCAGATGATCGTGCACTCGGTCGGCCCGTAACAGCAGCTCACCTCGGCTCCCGCCGCCCGCAACGCGAGCAGCGTGGCGGCCGGCACGAGTTCGCCGCCGATCGCCACCGCGACTCCGGCAAGTGACTCGGGCCCGACCCGCAGCACCTCGCGCCACAGGCTCGGCGTGGCGAAGGCGGCGGGCGCCTGACCATACCGGCGGGCGTTCTCCAGAGCGCGTACGACCGCGGACGGGTCGAAGGTGACCGACTCCTCGGGATAGATCACCGGCTGTCCGCGCCGCACCGGCCAGCACATCTCCATGACGCTCGCGTCGAAGGTGGACGCGGCGAGGCCGACCAGGCAGTCGGCGCCCGCCCAGCCGGCATAGTCACCGAACGCATCGAGGAACGCGGCCAGCTGCCCGTGCTCCACCACGACGCCCTTCGGCTCCCCGGTCGAGCCCGAGGTGTGGATGACGTACGCGGCGTCCCAGGCGGACAGCTCCACCGAGGGAAGGCCGGCTTCGTCGGCGGCACAGGGCCAACCGATGACCGCCGGGCCATCCTCGACGACGCCGTGGCCGTCGCCGTCGATCCGGTCGGTGATCAGGTGGCGGGCGCCGCTGGTGGCGGCGATCCGGCGTACCCGGTCCGCCGGGGGTGTGGCGCCGAGCGGGACATGGATCGCACCGAGACGCCAGAGAGCATGCGCGGCGACCAGCGTGTCCACCTTGTTCGCCAGCACGACGAGCACCGGGTCGCCCCGGCGTACGCCGGCCGCGTACAGGCCGGCGGCGGTTCGCGTCACCGCACTGTCGAGCGCGGCGAAGTCGAGCGCCCGGTCCCCCTGGACCACGGCGGTGGCCTGCGGCCGGGTGGCCACCAGCTCGGTCATCCGGCCGACGACGTCACGGGGACCGACCAGTTCGGACGCCAACAGGTCGGCCAGTTCGGCAGCGCGGCCCGGCCCGACGCGCGCCCGGTCGTAGCGCAGCGTCAGGCGGTGCCCCTCGCCGGCCGTGACGATCAGGACCAGCGGGGCGGGCAGGCCCAGCGGTGTCGGCTCGAACCAGTCGACGTGCAGGTCGCCAAGTGCGACCGAGCGGTGGCCAGCTTCCCACCCGAGCATGGTCTGGAACACCGGGGCGTCCGGTGCCCGGCCCGGTAGGGCGGCGAGGGCAGCGGCCACCTGGTCGAACGGCACCTCGCGACGGGCGTACGCGGCGGTGAGGTCGGCGTGGACCCGCTGCGCGTGCCGGCCCGGGTCACCGTCGAGTGGCACGGCGGCCACGGCGACCGTGTTGAGGAACGGGCCGAGCACGCCGGCGTCGTCCGGTTCACGGAGCGACACCGGCAGCCCGACAGCGAAACTGTCCCGGCCGGTCCAGCGGATCAGGGCACGCTGCCAGGCGGCCATCACCACCGAGTACGCGGTCACCTGCTGCCGCCGGGCCAACTCGGCGGGCCGGTGCGGTTGCACCGCAACGGCGAGCACGCCGATGCCGGCGGCGTCCGGCTGCCCACCGGCGGCGGAAAGATCCAGCGGCACGGTGCCGGCCAGCTCGGCGGCGGCCTGCTCGGCCGAGATCGTCGTGCCGCGGGTGATGTCGGGATACTGCCGGGCCGGTTTGTCGCCGACGGGTTCGCCACGGGTTGCCGCCGCATAGGTCGTCAGCAGCTCGGTGACGAGCGCACCGACCGAATCGCCGTCGACCGCGATGTGGTGGACGGCCAGGTGCAGCACGTGGCCGCCGCCGGCCAGCCGGGTCAGGTAGGGACGGAACCAGCCGGACCGCAGGTCGAACGACTCCTGGATGTGCGCGGCCACGGCCCGGTCCGCGGTGGCCGCGTCGGGGGCGGTCCGCTCGGCGAGCTGGTCGGCGAGCAGCCCGGCATCGACGTCGACGACCTGTGCCCGCACCCCGTCACCCCAGCCGGTGATCCGGCTGCGCAGCACACCGTGCCGGCGCACCAGGGCCGTCACCGCCTTCGCCAGGGCGGCGCGGTCGAGCGGCCCGTCGAGCCGCAGCGGTATCGCGACAACCTGCGCCGCCGCACCGTCCCACCGCGAGGCGAACCAGAACCGCTGCTGCGTCGGCGTCAGCGCACGTGCCTCACCGGCCCGGGGCCACCGGGCCGTCACCTCGGCCGACGCGGAATCTCGGCCCTCGTCGGCGCCGGCAGCGGCACGGCCGACGCCGGCACCTGCGGTGACGGCGGCAGCTGGCGCGCCGCCGGAGACCACCGCAGCTTGCGCGTCTTCGGGGCCTGCGGTGATGACGGCGGCCAAGCGGCGGGGGGTGGGGTGCTCGAACACCGTGGCGAGGTCGATCCGGACGGCGAAGGTTGCGGTGCAGCGGGCCGCCAGCCGCGCGGCGGTAAGTGAGTCGGCGCCGGCCGTGAAGAAGTCCGTGTCCGGGCCGACCGGCGCGTTCACCAGTTCGGTGGCCATCGTGACCACCGCAGCGGTGGTGCTGTCCACCTTGCCGTCGGCGGGCGCAGCCGGGATGTCGGGCAGCTGCCGCAGGGCCTGGCGGTCGACCTTCTCGCCCGCTCCGCGCGGCAGTGTGTCCAGGATGTGCACGCGGCGCGGCACGGCGGCGTGCGGTAGGTGAGCTGCGGCGGCGGCACGCAGTTCCGCCTCGCCGGCCCGGGCCCCCGGGTGCAGCGTGACCCAGCCGATCAGGTGGCTGTCGCCGACGGTCGCGGCTGCCTCCCGCACGTCGGGGTGGCTGCGCAGCGCGGCCTCGACGTCGCCGAGTTCCACGCGGATTCCCCGCACCTTCACCTGGTCGTCCACCCGACGCAGGAACTCCAGGCCGATGCCGCCAGGGGTGCTGCGCACCAGGTCGCCGGTGCGGTAGACCCGCTCGCCGGGCTGGTACGGGTGCGGCACGAACCTCCGGGCGGTCGCGCGTGGATCGTCGAGATAGCCGGTGGCCAACAGTCCGCCGACGTAGAGCTCGCCGACCTCGCCTGGGCCGGCCGCCTGCCAGGACCGGTCGCGGACGAGCAGGTCGTGCCCGGCCACTGCGGTACCGATCGGTGGCCGGGCCGGCGTCGGTCCGTCGACCGGCACCTCCCCGATGGCTGCGGTGATCACCGATTCGGTCGGCCCGTACGCGTTGAGCAGCGTGATGTGCCGCGGTGCATGCGCGGCCCAGCGGGCGACGGCCGCCGCGGTGAGGGCGTCGCCGCCGGCCATCACGATCCGCAGAGCGCTGGCGGCGAGGTCTGCCCAGCCGCTGATCCGGGCGAACCATGGCGTGGGCAGGTTGGCGACGGTGACCCCGGTGCGTCGGGCCAGCGCGCCGAAATCAGCCGGGTCCCAGGGCTCGTCGCCACGGGTCACCAGGGTCGCGCCGCTGAGCAGTGGCACGAGCACCTGTTCCAGCGCCGCGTCGAAGGCGTGGTCGGCGAACTGCAAGTAGCGGTCGGCGGCGGTCACGCCGAGCCGGTCGGCGATCGCGCGGGCGTGGCGGACCAGGGTCGCGGCGGGCACGTGCACGCCGCGAGGCGTTCCGGTGCTGCCGGACGTGTAGATCACGTATCCCGGTGCCGCGACCGGGCCGGCGGAGACCCGGCGCAGCTCCAGCGCGTCCGGCTTCTCCCCGGTCAACAGCCAGCCCGCCGTCATCACGGCCCGGCGCGCCGGCGGCAACTGGCGGGACAGCGGCACGTACACGGCGTCGACGGCGAGGCAGGCCAGCAGCGCCACGACGGCGGTCGCCCCGCGAGCCGTATCGGCGGTGACCTGCTCACCGGGCCGCACCCCGGCAACCCGTAGCCGTTCCGCCAGGACGTCGACCGCCGTGACCAACTCGCGGTAGTCCAGCTCGCCGTCCACCGCGACGCCGTCGTGCGAACGGATCACCGCGAGCACGTCGACCGGGTCCGGCGCCGGGAGTGGCTGGCTGACACCTCGCGCGGGAGCGTCGAACCCGATCAGCCGTTCCACCTCGGTCCGGTAGGCCGCGCCGAGCACCGCCACGCTCGCCGGAGCGTAGAGTTCCGGATCGAAGATCAGCTTGGCGTGGTAGCGCCGTCCGTCGTCCGCGATCTCCAGCACGAGCGGCCGTTCCGCGGCCCCGGGTGACGGCGGCCTCGGGATCAGGTCGAGCACCTTCGGTTCGATCGCGAACTTGTTGAAACACACGCCCGGCGAGACTCCGGCCCCGTACCCGGCCCGGGTCACCTCCTCCAGCGGGGCGTGCAGGTTCTCCAGCGCGGTCGCGATCGCCGCGGCACCGGCGGACACGTCCGCGTCGGCCCGCACCCGGACCAGCACCGTGTTGACGAAGAGTCCGACCATCGCGGCGACGTCCGCGTCGTCGCGGGTCGACACCGGCAGCCCGAGGACCAGATCCTCCTCGCCGGTCCAGGCCCCGACGACCCGACTGAAGGCGGTGAAGAGGACCGCCGTGTCCGAGACACTCAGCCGCCGCGCAACGTCGCGCGTCTGCTCGGGCAGGTCGAAGTGGTGTTCGAAGGCGCCGTCCACGGCTCCGCGGGCGAGGTCGGCCGGCAGGCGTACCGGCCGTGGGGCCCCGGCGAGCGCCGCCACGGCCCGCTCGACCTGTGCCCGGCGGGCGGCCTTCTGCTCCGGCGCGTCGAGCCACATCGCAAGGTCCGGATAGTCGGCGCCGCCAGCCGCCACCGGTACGCCGGTGATCAGCTCGCCGACCAGCACGGACAGCGACTGCCCGTCGCAGGTCAGGTGGTGCACGGCGACGATCAGCTGGTTCGGTTGCTCCGGCATCAGCAGCAGGGTGAACCGCAGCAGCGGCTCGTGCTCCGGCTCGAAGCGATGGACGGCCGCCGCCGCAGCGAGCCGATCGGCCTCGGCCGTCGCCTCCGCCTGCGTCCGGCCGGTGAGGTCGACCACCTCCGGCCGGAAGTCGTCGATCGGCCGCAGCCGGATGCCGGGCACCCCGTCGTCGTCGACGACGACCCTGCTCCGCAGGGACGCATGCCGGCCGACCACGGCCCGGAAGGCGGCCTCGATGTCAGCGCCCCCGGCGGTGACCGACAGCCGAGTGCTGAGCGTGAAGACCGGCGACGGGCCGGCGAGCCGGTCGGCGAACCACACCCGGCGCTGGGCGTCGGTCATCGGCAGCACATCGGGCAACGAGTCACGCCGGGCGAGGCGGGCCACCGGGCGCTCGCCGGCCCGGGCCGCCATCGGGCGTTCGCCGGCCAGGATCCGAGCCCGCAGCTCCGCGCGGGACGGCCTGGGGGTGCTCATCGGGCCTCCAGTTCGTCGAGCAGCGCGTCCAGCCGGACATCCAGCACCGCGGCGAGCCGCCGCACCGTGGAGTGCTCGAACAGCTCGGCCACTGACAACTCCACCCCGAAGCGTTCCCGCGTGCGGGAGGCGAGCTGCACCGCCGTGAGGGAGGTGCCGCCGAGCACGAAGAACTCGTCGTCCAGGCTGATCTCCGTGATGCCCAGCGACTGTGACCAGAGCTGGGCCACCGCGACCTCGACGTCGGTCTCCGGCGGCACGTACGCGCCGAGGCTCGCCGGCCGGGCCGACCCGGCCACCGGTGCGGCGTCCTCATGCGCCGACACCACGTCGGTCGAGAAGGTGCGCATCTGGTCGATTCGGCGCTGCAACGGCCCGGCCGAGTTGATCAGCTGCGGCTGGTCGGGGACCGCCATCATCCGGCGGAACAGCTCGACACCCTGCTCGTTGCCGATCAGCGTGAGGCTGCCCGTCGTGGTGGCGACCGGAGCGGGAGCGCCGGCCTGGGCGGGCAGCTCCTGCTGGGCCCGCAGCGTGTAGCCGCCGACCGTCGCGCAGATCCGGCCGTCCGCGTCCACGATGACCTCGTCGATCTCGATGAACTCCGGCTGCCCGGGATCACCGCGATGGGTCTGCACGACCCACGCCTCGGCCGGGATCGGTGCCCAGACCCGCACATCCGCGTAGGAGAACGGCAGATATCCGACGCCGCCCTGGCCGCGCAGCCCGTGCGCGGCCCGGTCCAGCAGAGCCGGGTGCAGCCAGAGCCCCTCCTCGAAGGGGGCGCGCAGGGCGACCAGGCCGGTGTCGCCGGTCCGGTGGTACTCGCGTACCACGTCGTAGCGGGGTCCGAAGTCGACAAGTCCGGCCGAGGCACGCTCGACGCTCGCCGGTTCCAGCTCGGGCAGCTCGACCGGTGGCGGCGGCTGCTCGGTCAGGACACGCACCATGCCCCGGCAGTGCACCCGCTCGCCGACCGTCACCTCGAAGACGCCGTCGGCGGGGTCGAGCGACAGGGTCAGCGTCATCGGCCCGGTCACCACGATCGGGTCGATGAGCAGCACGTCCTGGATCCGGATCGGCACCGCGCCGAAAGCGTGATGCGCCGCCGCGCGTACGCTCTCCAGCAGCATCGTGGCAGGCACGACGGCCTCACCGGCGATGCGGTGCTCGGCGAGCGCCCAGTGCCCGTCCGGCTGCAACGTGCCCCGGTACCGGTGCCGGCCGGAATCCTCCACGGTCACCGAGGACAGGAACGGGTGCTCGATCCGCTCGGCCTGGCCGTCGAGCCGCATGGCCCGCAGCGCCTGCACGCCCTCGGAGGCGCCCTGTTCGGAGACCATGCCGACCTCGCGCCAGCCCAGCCAGTTGATCGAAACGACCCGGGGGCCGTCCGGCCGGTCGGCTACGGCGTGCGCGAAAGCGTCCAGGTAGAGGTTGGCGGCGGCGTAGTCACAGAGACCGTACGCCGAGGTCACCGCCACGATCGACGAGCAGAGCGCGATGAACTCCACGTCGGCGGCGCTCTGGTACAGGGCGACCAGCGCGTCCACCTTGGGCCGCAGTACCCGTGCCGCGGCGTCCTGGTCGTGCAGCGCCAGCAGCTGACCACCGGGCAGGCCGGCTGCGTGCACGACGCCGTGCACCACCCCGAACTCCGCAGTCGCCGTCGCGAAGACTTGCCGCAGCGCCTCGGCATCGGCCACGTCCGCGGCCAGCACCCGTACCTGCGCGCCGCAGGCCTCCATCCGCCGCACCGCTTCGATCCGGTCGCGCAGGACGGCGTCGGTGTCGTCCGCCTCCAGCAGCTTGGACCAGGTCTCCCGGTCGGGTAGGCCGCTGCGCCCGACCAGGACCAGCCGGGCTCGGTCGACCCGGGCCAGGTCCTCGGCGATCGTGGCGCCGATGCCGCCGAGACCGCCGGTGATGACGTAGACGCCACCTGACCGGAACACGGACCGGGTGACCTCGACGTTCGGCACGGTGTCGTAGGAGCGGACGTGCCGCCGGTGGCCGCGCAGCGCGACCACCTCGTCGCCCGCGTGGCGGATTTCGTCCACCAGGCGGGCGGCCGGCGCGAGTCCGTCGATGTGCCGCACGCGCGCCACCGGAAGCTCGGCGGGCAGCGATCCCAGCGGCCCGAACGCCGTCGCGGCCGAAGGATCCGCCGACTCGCCCGCGATCGAGAACATGCCGTGGGTGACCGCGACGATCTCGATCGGCTCCCGGACCACGTCCAGCAGCGCCGAGGCGAGGACGGCGGACCGCCGGTAGTGCCGGTGCGCCGCCGCCGCGTCGAGGGAGGCGGCAGGGGGGCCGAGGTCGAGCACGATGCGATCCGGCACCGGCCCGGTGGCCCAGATGCGCCCGAGCACCGCCTTGATCTGCGCGGCGTCCGCCAGGTCCGCGATGAACCCGTGGAAGTCCTCGATGAGCAGTTCCCCGGGGTCGAGCCGGGTGACCGTCACGCCGAACGACAGGGCCGCCGGGCCGAAGTCGGCGTCCGCGCCGACGACCAGCCAGTGCTCGCCGTACACATCGGCCGGCTCCCCGCCGCGCGGCACCTGCTTCCAGACCGGCACGTAGAACGGAGTCAGCATCGGGTCGGTGGGGATCTCCGCCTGCTCCGTCCCGGCCGCACGGGCCGCCGTTGGATCGGGGTCGACCCAGTGCCGCCGTCGCTGATACGGATAGCCGGGCAGGACGACCCGCCGTGGCCCGTCCGGGGTGCGCGGCGGCGCCACGTCGACCGGCACCCCAGCTGCCCACAACGCCCCCACCGCGCCGAGCAGATGGTCCGGCTCCGCCGTCCCGTCGCGCCCGGCGGGCAGGCTGCCCGCCCACGCCGGGTTGCGCCCGTCGGCAATGCCGGCCTGCCGCGCGAACCCCCCGAGCGCCCGCCCCGGTCCCACCTCGAGCAGGAACGGCTCACCACGCCGCAGCAACCGCGTCACGCCGTCGGCGAAGAGCACCGGCCGCCGCAGCTGCGCGACCCAGTAGCCGGGCTCCATCACCTCGCCCGGGTCGGCCCAGTCGCCGCTGACGTTGGAGAGGAACGGGATCTGCGGGGCACCGAACCGCACGCCTTCCAGGACCGAGGCGAACTCGTCGAGGACCGGATCCATCGCCCGCGAGTGGAACGCGTGCGAGGTCCGCAGCCGCGTGCCGGTGATGCCGATGTCGTCCAGTTCGACCGCGAACCTGTCGATCGCCTCGGCTGCGCCGGTCACCACGCACGCCGACGGCGAGTTGGCCGCGGCGACCTCCAGATCGGTCGGCAGCAGCTCGGTGACCGCGTCGGCGCTGAGCGGCAGTGCGAGCATCGCGCCGGGCTGCGCCGACTGCATGAGTCGGCCACGCGCGGCGACCACCCGCAGCGCGTCCTCCAGCGGGAACACCCCGGCGATGGTGGCTGCGGCGAGTTCGCCGATGCTGTGCCCGATCAGCGCCGACGGCGTCACGTCCCGGCTGCGCCACAGCGCGCTCAGCGCCCACTCGACCGTGAAGATCGCCGGCTGGGTCAGCGAGGTCTGCGCCAGCGCGGTCCGGGCCTGGGCGTCGGAGGGGTCGGCGTGCAGCAGCTCGCGCAGGTCGAGGCCGATCAGCGGGGCAAAACCCGCAGCGCACTCGTCGACGGCCGCGCGGTAGACCGCTTCGGTCCGATAGAGCTCGTGGCCCATACCTGGGTACTGCGCGCCCTGCCCGGGCAGGAGGAAGGCGACGTCGCGGCGGCCCGCGACCGGGCCGGCCGGCCGGCCGACGGACTCACGCAACGCTCGGGCGGCCTCGGCCGGGTCGCGGGCGACCACGGTACGCCGGAACGGGTGCACACCACGCCCACGCGCCAGTGTGTACGCCGTGTCGTCGAGCCGGACCTCGGTGCGGTCGAGGTGGTCCGCGAGCCGTCCGGTCGCCTCGTCCAGCGCCTCCGCTGAGCGGGCCGACAGCGTGAGCAGGTGCGGCCCGTCGACCGGCGGGCGCGACGCCACCGGCGGTGGCCCGGTCACCACCACGTGCGCGTTGGTGCCGCCGATGCCGAACGAGCTCACCGCCGCGATCCGCTCCGCCGCCGACGCCTCCCACGTCTGCCGCGACGTGGCCAGCTCGAACGGGCTGCTGTCGAGGGCGATCGCCGGGTTGACCGGCGCCCAGTTGATGGTCGGCGGGATGATCCCGTCGCGCACGGCCAGGGTGGCCTTGATCAGGCCGGCCACTCCTGCGGCCGGCCCGAGGTGGCCGACGTTGCCCTTGACCGATCCGATCCGGCAGAAACCCGTGTCGCCAGTGTCCTGCCGGTAGGCGTCGGTGAGCGCGTTGAACTCGATCGGGTCACCCACGACCGTGCCGGTGCCGTGCGCCTCCATCAGCCCGATCGCCCGCGCGGTGAGCCCGGCGCGGTCCAGCGCCGCCCGGACGACCTTGATCTGCCCGTCGGCACCCGGCGCCGTGAAGCCGGCCCGCTGGTCGCCGTCGTTGCTGATCGCCGAGCCGAGCAGCACCCCGTGGATGACGTCGCCGGCCGCCAGCGCGTCGGCGAGGCGCTTGAGCACCACGGTGGCGCCGCCGTTGGAGAAGATGGTGCCGGACGCGTCGGCCGAGAACGGGCGCACGTGACCGTCTGCGGAGCGGATCCCGCCCGGCTCGTGGAGATAGCCGGTCTCCAGTGGCAGATCGACCTGCACGCCGCCGGCGACCGCCACGTCGATCTCGTCGAGCAGCAGCGCCTGGATGCCGAGGTGCACCGCCACCAGCGAGGTGGAGCAGGCGGTGTAGACGGAGACGCTCGGGCCCTGGAAGCCGAGTTTGTAGGAGACCAGCGGTGCGATGTAGTCGGCGTTGTTGCCGATCCGGATGCTCATGCCACCGGCCGCGGCCGCCACACCGGGGTTCGCCTCGATGTACCGCTCCCGGTAGTCGCCGGCCGCACTGCCACCGTAGACACCGACCCGGCCCAGGTCGCGCGTCGGCTCGTAACCGGCGGCCTCCAGCCCGGCATGCGCGAGCTCCAGGAAGAGCCGGAACTGTGGGTCGGCCAGGGCCGCCTCGCGCGGGTTGAGGCCGAAGAAGTCCGCGTCGAACAGGTCGAGATCGGTCGCGCCCGCGTAGACCCGCCGGTAGCCCGGGGCGGCGAGGGAACTCGCCTTCGCGCCGTGCCGGAGCGAGACCTCGTCGTCGGTCTCCACCATCGCCTCGTGCCCGGCGAGCACGTTGGCCCAGAAGGTCTCCACGTCGCCCGCGCCCGGCACCCGGGCGGCCATTCCGACAATCGCGATCGCGGCCTCAGTCATGAAGAATCAGCCTTTCGTTGCGGCTGGAGAGGGGTCGGCGGCGGCCGCCAGTAGCTGGGTGGTCGCCAGGGTGCGGTAGAGGTCGTCGTCGCGGAGAAGTTCGGCATGGGTGCCGCGGGCCCGGACGCGCCCGTGGTCGAGCAGCAGGATCTGCCGCGCCGTGGTCACGGTGGAGAGCCGGTGGGCGATGATCAGGACGGTGCTGATGCCCGCCACCTCGTCGATCGCGTCCCGCAGGCTCAGCTCGTTGATGCCGTCGAGCGCCGAGGTCGCCTCGTCCAGCAGCAGGATGCGTGGCCGCCGCAGCAGGGCGCGGGCGATGGCGATGCGCTGCCGTTCTCCGCCGGAGAGGGTCATGCCGCGATGTCCCACGCGGGTGTCGAGCCCGTTGGGCAGACGGTCGACCAGCTTGTCCAGCCGGGTGGCGGCGATTGCGGCGGCCAACTCGGCGGGGCCGGCGTACGGGGCGGCGAAGAGCAGGTTCTCCCGCAGCGTGCCGGAGAGCACCGGAGCGTCCTGCTCGACATAGCCGATCTCGGCACGCAGCCCACCCAGGTCCAGCTTGCGGACGTCCTCGCCGGCCAGCTCGACCACGCCGGCATCGGCCTCGTAGAACCGTTCGATCAGGGCGAAGATCGTGGACTTGCCGGCACCGCTCGGGCCGACCAGGGCGGTGATGCCACCGGCGGGCACCTCGAAGTCGACGCCGTCGAGCACCGGCGGGCCGTCCTCGGTGTACCGGAAGGAAACCGAGCGGAAGGCCAGCGCGGGACCACTGCGGGTGTGCACACCGGCGACCGCCTGGTCGCTCTCGGGCTCGGCGGGAAGCTCGTAGACCTCGGTGATCCGGTCGACCGCGGCGATGCCGGCCTGGAGGCCGCTGACGCCCTGGACCACCTGGTTGATCGGCGAGTAGAGGTAGAAGAGGTACATCAGGAAGGCGATCAACGAGGAGACGGGCAGGTCGCCGGAGGCCACCCGGGCACCGCCGATGCCGAAGACAGCGAGGAACGAGAGCTGGACGACCAGGCCGGAGGCCGAGCCGGCGAGCGCGCTCCACCGGGCGGCCAGGGTCCCCTCGGCGCAGGCGGCATCGATGCTGCGGTGCATGGTCGCGGCCTCCCGCCGCTCGGCACCGTTTGCCTTGATGGTGCGCAGGGCGCCGAGCGCCCGCTCCAGCGCGCCGCCGATGTCGCCGACAGCGTCCTGGGCGCGCCGGTTCGCGGCGCCCAACCGGGGCAGCACGAGCAGGACGGCGGCGCCGACCACCACCATGACCGCGGCGACCACGCCGACAAGTACCGGGTCGAGGTAGGCCATGAAGCCGACCATGCCGAGCAGCACGATCAGGCCGAGGACCAGGTCGACCAGGTCGTTCGTGGTGGCGTGCCGCAGCAGGGTGGTGTCGGAGGTGACCCGGGCCATCAGGTCGCCGGGCGGGGTGCGGTCGACCGCCGGCACCCGCAGCCGCAGCAGCCGGGAGACCAGGTCGAGCCGCACGTCGCGGACGATGCGCTCGGAGGTGCGGTCGATGACGAAACGGCCGGCTGCGGAGATCACGGCGGCACCCAGGACGATCGCGCACAGCAGCACGCTGAGCCAGAAGACCGGGCGGCCGGAGCCGAGCCGGTCGACGAACTCCTTCGCCAGCAGCGGGGTGGTCAGCGCGCCGATGCCACCGACCGAGCTGATCACCGCGCCGAGGATGAGTACCCGGCGGTGCGGGCGGGCATAACCGAGCAACCGCCGGAACGAGGACAGCGCGGGGAGACGCAGATCCATACGGAGCGGTGCCTCCTCGAGCGGTGCCAGGAACAACGCGGCGAAAGCTACAACGGAGGGCGCACATGCCTGGTACATCGCGCGTACATGGGTAAGCTTTCGCAGGTGGCGCTCCGGGCGAATCCCTCCGCAGCAGCGTCCTGTCGCTTCGACCTGCTCGGTCCCCTGCGGGTGTCTCGGGAAGGCGAGGAAATCCCGCTCGTCTCGGTTAAACAGCGCCTGCTGCTGGCCAGCCTGCTGCTGCGCCCGGGAGAGGTGATCAGCACCGACGAGCTGAGCGCGGCCCTCTGGTCGGACGACCCGCCGGCCTCCGCTGCGGCAAACCTCCGGACCTACGTACGCGGTCTGCGGCAGCTTCTCGGCAGCGACCGCCTGCCGTCCGTGCCCGGCGGCTACCAACTGGTGGTCCAGCCCGGCGAGCGCGACCTGGACCGCTTCGACGAGGTGACCGCGCGTGGCCGAGCGGCGCTCGCCGAGGGCCGGCCCGAGGATGCGGCGGCTGACCTGGCCGAAGCGGTCGACCTGTGGCGGGGCGCGCCGCTCGCCGACCTGCCGCTCACACCCGTGCTGGCCCGCCGGGTGCGGCGGCTTGAGGAGCACCGCCTGCTCGCCGAGGAGGACCACGCGGCCGCCCTGTTGCAGGCCGGCGCAACGGCGAAAGTGATTCAGCGGCTACGGACGCTTGTCGACAAGCATCCGCTGCGGCAGCGCGCGTGGGGGCAGCTGATGACGGCGCTCTATCGCACCGGCGACGTCTCCGGCGCCCTCGACGCCTTCCAACAGGCCAGGCAGGCGCTGGCGGAACAGACCGGGCTCGACCCGGGGCCGGAGCTGCGCCGGTTGCACCAGGACATCCTGCACCATCGTGCCGGCCCGGCCCCGGCCGAGGAACAGCCGCCCGGCCGCCGGCCCGCACAGCTGCCGCTCGCGGCGACCGGCTTCGTCGGTCGCGAGCCGGAACTGGCCCTGCTGGACGCCGCAGTGGCCGCAACGGAGCCGGCCACCGTGGTGATCTCGGCGATCAGCGGTATGGCCGGCGTCGGCAAGACCGCGCTGGCGCTGCGCTGGGCCCACCGGGTAGTCGACCGCTTCCCCGACGGCCAGCTCTACCTCAACCTGCGCGGCTACGACGAGGCCGAGGCAATGACCCCGGCCGAGGCGCTACGCAGCTTCCTTGAGGCCCTCGGCGTGCCCGATGCCCGCATTCCGGTCACCACCGACGCCCGGGCCGGTCTCTATCGCAGCCTGTTGGCGGCCCGCCAGATGCTCATCGTGCTGGACAACGCCCGCGACACCGAGCAGGTGCGCCCGCTGCTGCCCGGCACCGGCCACGGCGCCGTCGTCATCACCAGCCGCGACCAGCTCACCGCCCTCGTCGCGGCGGAGCGTGCCCGCTCGGTGACCCTGGACGTGCTTACCGACGAGGAGTCCCGGCGCCTGCTGCGCAACTGGCTCGGCGCCGACCGGATCGCCCGCGAACCGGCCGCGGTCGCCGACATCATCGAGGCCGCGAGCCGCCTGCCGCTCGCTCTGTCCATTGTGGCGGCACGGATCGCCGCCAAGCCGGCCTTCCCGCTCGCCGCATTCGCCGCCGAACTGCGCCCGCGCGACTCCCGACTGGACGCCCTCGCTGACGGCGATGTGCGGCGCGTGTTCTCCTGGTCCTACCGGGCGCTGAGCGAGCCGGCCGCGCGGCTGTTCCGCCTGCTCGGCCTGCATCCCGGCCCCGATTTCACCAGCCCGGTCGCCGCGGCACTGACCGGCGTCGAGCCGGCCAGGGTCCGCTCGACGCTGCGCGAGCTGACCCGGCTGCACCTGCTCATCGAGCATCAGCCCGACCGCTACACGCTGCATGATCTTCTGCGGACCTACGCGGCCGAGCTGGTCGGCGAGTCCGAGCCGGACGATCAGCGGGAGGCCGCCCTGCACCGCCTGTTCGACTACTACCTCCACACGGGCTACCCCGCAGCTCGCCTGCTCCAGCCGCAGTGGCAGCCGATCACGCCCGAGCCGCCGCTGCCGGCGAGCTTCGCGACGCCGCCGACCGCCCGCGAGACGGCCCTCGACTGGTTCACCACCGAACACCACGTGCTGGTCCGGATCGTGCGGCAGGCGGCCGAGTTCGGCTTCAACTCGTACGCCTGGCAGCTCGCCTGGGCGGTGACGGCGTTCCTCGCTCCGCGCGGTCTCTGGCAGGACCAGCTCGCCGTCCAGGAGGTCGCCGTCTCCGCCGCCGAGAAAGCCGGCGACGAGTCCGGACAGGCTCTGTCGAACCGCCTGCTGGCCCGCGCCGCCCTGCGCCTCGGCAGGCACGACGACGCCGAGACCCGGCTGGAGTCGGCGTTGTCACTCTACGAGCGGATCGGTGACCTGGCCGGGCAGGCGCAGGTCCTGCACAGCCGCACCGAGTTGGCGTACGAGCGAGGCCGCCCCGACGAGGCCATCGCGCACGGTGAGCGAGCCCTGGTGCTGCACCGCCTGGCCGGCACGCCCGCCGGTGAGGCGCGCACGCTGAACGCGATCGGCTACATCCAGGCGACGACCGGCGACTTCCACCGGGCCATCACCCACTGCACGGAGGCCCTGAGCATCCTGTGGAAGATCGACGACCACAACGGGCAGGCGGCCACGCTGGACAGCCTGGGCTTCGCCTACGCCGGGCTGGGTGATCACGGCCACGCCGCCGAACTGTACGAACAGTCGATCCAGCTGTTCCGCGACTCCGCCGACCGCTATCACGAGGCGGAGACGCTGACCCGGCTCGGCGACGTCCGGCTGGCCATGGGCGACCGCGAGGCGGCCCGCTCGGCGTGGCAGCTGGCCGTACGCATCTACGAGGCCCTGGACGACCCGGCGGCGGACGACGCCCGCCGCCGGCTCTCCCAGCTCGCTTAGCGAAGCCATTCTCGGTCGAGGTTCACTCCCTGCTTTACCGCGGCCCCTTCGTGGTCATCGCCCGCCCGGCGCGTTTGTGGAAGGCTCGGCCGGCGCGCCGTCGATGGTGGTACCACGGGTACTGCGCAGGCTCGAGACGATGGAGACGGTGATCGTCGCGACGATCACGCCGAGGGTGACCGGGATGGGAAGCTTGCCGACCGGGGTCTCGGACAGGATGAGCTTGACGCCCGCGAAGACGAGCAGGACGGCCAGGCCGTAGTGCAGGTGCACGAAGCGGCGCAACAGCCCGGCCAGGCAGAAGTAGAGGCTGCGCAGGCCGAGGATGGCGAACGCGTTGGCGGTCCAGACAATGAACGTGCTTGTGGTGATCGCCAGGATCGCGGCGACGGAGTCGATGGCGAAGATCAGGTCGGTGGCCTCGACCGCGATGAGCACGACGAACAGCAGGGTGGCGACGCGCTTGCCGTTGACTCGGGTGAAAAATTTGTCGCCGTGGTAGGCCGGGTCGGTCGGAATGACGCGGCGGACCAGGCGCACAGCGGGGTTACGGTCGGGCAGAGTCTGCTCGCCGTGCTGGAACGCCATCTTGTAGCCGGTGTAGATCAGGAAGGCCCCGAAAACGTACGCGGTCCAGAAGAAGGTCTCCAGCAGTTCGGCGCCGACGAAGATGAACACCAACCGGAACGCCAGGGCACCGATGACGCCCCAGAAGAGCACCTTGTGCTGGAAGGCGGCGGGGACGGCGAAATAGCTGAAGATCAGCGCGAAGACGAAGACGTTGTCGATCGACAGCGCTTTCTCGATGAGATAGCCGGCGTAGTAGGTGCCAGCCACTTCGCCGCCCTGCCAGGCCCACAGCACGACGCCGAAGAGCAGTCCGGCGGCGATCCAGATGCCGGACCAGATCGCGGCCTCCCGGAAGCCGATGACATGGTTGTCGCGGTGCAGGAACAGATCGATCGCGAGCATTGCGGCGATCGCCAACATCAGCAGCGCCCAGACCCACCAGGAGACGGTCATGCGGGAATGCCTTTCGTCCAGCCGGCCGGGCAGCAGCCGGCACTGTCGGACGAAGGTCTCCCCGGGCCACCGCATCGGTGGCTGCGCGGCCGGAACCCGGATAGGCCGAGAACGTACTGACGGCGGCGCGTGGATCGTCGGGTACTCCCCCTCGAACTACGATCCATTATTCACGAAGCATGCTTCCCATGTCAACGCCCACCCGTCTGTGCGGCCATCCGTGGGAACTCCTGGTTCTTGTGCGCTCGCTGGCTCCCCGCACGTGTCGCAGCCTGATCGTAGGCTCACCGTCATGACGACGAGACGGACAATCACCCTTGCCGCGCCCGGTGTCGACCTGGTCTATGACGTGCGCGGACCACTCCCGCCAGCTGGCGGTCGGCCCGCACTACTCATGATCGGTCAGCCGATGACGGCGGAGGGCTTTGACGCCCTCGCCGCTAACTTCACGGACCGCACGGTTGTCACCTACGACCCGCGCGGCCTGGGCCGCAGCATCCGCACGGACGGCCGGTCCGACCACACGCCGCAACAGCAGGCAGCCGACCTTCACCTGCTGATCGAGGCGCTCGACGCCGGGCCGGTCGACGTATTCGCGAGCAGCGGCGGCGCGGTGACCGCGCTCGAACTGGTCGCGACCCACCCCGGCGACGTCGTCACGCTGGTCGCACACGAGCCGCCGATCAACGCCGTGCTGCCCGACGCCGCAGGCGCCGAGCGCGCCCGGGCCGCCTTTCACGAGGCATACCAGGCGAACGGCTTCGGCGCGGGCATGGCCGCATTCACCGCGATGACGTCCTGGCAGGGCGAGTTCACCGACGACTACTTCGCCCAGCCCATGCCTGACCCGGCGATGCTCGGCATGCCGGCTGACGACGGCACCCGCGATGATCCGTTGTTGTCGAAGAACTCGTGGGCGATCAGTGACTACCGACCCGACCCGGGCCTGCTCACCGCGGCATCGACCCGAATCGTGATCGCGGTCGGAGAGGAGTCGGCGGGAACCTATACCGCGCGTACGGCCATCGGCACTGCGGCGTTGCTCGGCCAGGAGGCCGTGGTGTTCCCAAGCCATCACGGCGGCTTCCTCGGCGGTCAGTTCGGTTACGCGGGCAAGCCCGAGGAATTCGCCGCGAGGCTCCGCGAGGTTTTGGCCGCCGGCTGACGATCGCCGGTCCACGTAGTCGGTGTCGCGCTCTTCTCGGCTAAGAGCGTATGCGCCGGTCGGTCGCCGGCCGCGCGTGCCAGGTCAGATGTTCGAGGTGTCGGGCGGCAGGTCGTCCGGAGGCCGCGGGGACCCTTTTTCGCTGGTGACCTCTGGGCAGGCGAGACCGAGGGTGTAGGCCGTCATCGAAAGCGAGCCGTAGGCGTAGCCGTCCACCAGCACGTCGATGTCGGAGATGCCCGAAGCCGAGGCGAGGCCGGCGAGGTACAGCGCCGGGATGAAGTGGTCGGGCGTCGGCACGGCGAGGCGGTAGTCGCGGTGGCTGTCCAGGGCCGCGAACTCGGCGGGGTCGCTCAGCATGCGGGCCTTGGCGTCCTCGTCGAAGCGTCGCGCCCAGTCGTACCCGTCGTCGGTGAGTCTCCAGTCCATGCTGCGGAGGTTGTGCACCACGTTCCCGCTGGCGACGATGAGAACACCCCGCTCACGCAGCGTGGCCAACTTGGCACCGAGCTCGACGTGGTAGTCGAACGGCTTGTCGGCGTTGATGCTGAGCTGCACGACGGGGATGGACGCGTCGGGAAAGGCGTGCGTCAGGACCGACCAGGTGCCGTGGTCGATGCCCCAGCTGTCAACGTCCGCGCCGATCCAGGTCGGGTGGACGACGTCGCTGATCTCGGTGGCCAGCTCGGGCAGCCCGGGCGCAGGGTACTGGACGTCGAAGAGTTCCTGCGGGAACCCATAGAAGTCGTGGATCGTCCGGGGCCTGGGCATGGCGGTGACCGCGGTGGCGTTGATGTACCAGTGCGCGCTGACGACGAGGATGGCCCGCGGGCGGGGCACGGACGCGCCAAAGGCCCGCCAGGCCGTGGTGTAGCGGTTGACTTCGAGGGCGTTCATCGGGTTGCCGTGGCCGAAGAACACCGCGGGCATGAGACCCGTCGACCCGTCGGTGGCTGATGCGCTCACGATCGTGGCCCTCCTCGGTGCGCGTGTCGCCTGCCAGCGAACGGCAGGTGGCCGTGCCGGGCACGCCTTCAGACTAGGGCTTCCGGCAGAGCCAGGGGATCGTCAACGGCTCTGGCGTACTCGGCCACACGGCAGCTGAGCATTCGGAACAGGACGGCAACGACTCGACAAAAAGCAAAGGCGTCTGACCTACACTTCCGCAGGTCAGACGCCTTATGATCTTGCGCGCCCGAAGGGACTCGAACCCCTAACCTTCTGATCCGTAGTCAGATGCTCTATCCGTTGAGCTACGGGCGCTGGTGCTCGGCCAGTTTACACACCTGGCCTTCGCGTGCAGACTTCGGGACCCGCCGGTCGACTCGTCCCAGATCGCCTGCCTTCGGCGACCACGTTACCCGACCAAGGTCCCACCCACGCAACGGGGTTCCGCGTTGCTGCCACCTCCCCGCCCTGGCCGCCGCCGACCGACAGGCAGCCACGTACGCAGCCGTGAGCCAGGCTCCGGTCTCGCTCGACCGGGGAGAACAAAGCGACGATCCACGCGGCAGGTTGCCTTGGACATTTCTCGATCCCTCGCAACAATCGGGCAAAACACGCTAACGGCCCGCTGGCTCTCACGGAAGTGAGATCACTATGAAAAGGTCCATTCGGATAGGCGGCGCGCTGGGCATCGTCACCCTTGCCCTCTCCGCCTCGGCCGCCGCGACGTCGCGCCCGCTGCTGCCACCAACCACCGGCTGGGCCGAGGGCGACCTGCCGCCGGTGACCCAACCGTTTCCCACTCCTGGGTCCGAGCCCAGTTGGCAGGGGTACGTGGCACCGCCGCGCTACCCGATGGCCACGCCGTCGAGCGCCTCAGCGCCGGATCCGTCCCGCTCGACTGCAAAACCCGTGCCAGGCCCGACCGGCCGCGTCGGTGAACCTGCGCCAAGCTCGACCGGCGCCCCCGCGAAACCCGCGCCAAGCCCGACCGGCACCCCCGCGAAGCCGCAGGAGAGGCCAGCCACGAAGCCGCAGGAGAAACCAGCTACGAAACCGAAGGACAGGCCAGCTACCAAGCCGAAGAAGACGCCAGCTGCGAAGCCGGAGGTCGTCCGGCTCACCCCGGTCACCGCGCTCGGGTCGCAGGCGACCATCGACCGGCGAAGGTTGGTGACCTGGATGACGTCGCCCACCTGCCTCCTCGCGGGGCACGACTACGCCGGCTGGGACTGGATCGACGACCTGGAGAAGGGCACGATCGTCAAGGTCACCACCGGCCCGTGTGCCGGACGCTACCGAGTGACCGGCCACCGGTGGCAGGCACGCAAGGGCGGGCCGATCCCCTCCTGGATGAGCCGCACCGACCTGGTTCTTCAGACCTGTACCGGAGCTTCGGGCACCGGCTTCAGCCTCGCCCGGCGACTCTGATCGGCTGCGGCGCAGCACAAGAAAAGCCGCGTCCCAGCGGACGCGGCTCAAGATCTTGATGTTGGACGATGTTCCGCCCGGCCTTTCGAGCGGAGACTCCGGGATTCGAACCCGGGAGGGGCTTTAAGACCCCAACCGCATTAGCAGTGCGGCGCCATAGACCAGACTAGGCGAAGTCTCCCCGGTGGCCCGCAGACCACCGCGCCCGAGGATACAGGCCACGCCCGGCCGGGGGCAAAGCGACTACCGGAACGAGGCGTCCGAGGTCGGATCGGCCGCTTATCACCGCTGTGCGCAGCCGTGATCAGGACTACGCTCCATCGACATGCAGGAGCAGCCGCCCAGCGAGGAGACCAAGCCGGAATCTGCCGAGCGAGCACGCCGGCGCTCCCCGAAGGCGACCTTCACGCCGCCGCCCGTACCCACACCGCCGGCCCAGGACCCGCCGGGTGACTCCGACCCGCCGCGCCGTCGGCGAACGAAGGCCGCCCCGAGCGTGTTCTTCCAGCCGCCGCCGGCCCCGGAGCAGTCGCCGCCAGTCCCCGGATCGGTCGTACCGCCGGTGACGTCGGCGGCGCCGTTCGCGGTGGCCCCGGCAAACGCCGAGGAGCACCGGGACGCGCAGCCGGCACCGGCACCGAACGCCCGGGGCCGCCGGTCGACTGCCGCCGCAGCGTCGAGCCCCACCTCGACGGGAGGGCGGGCCGCCCCGAGACCGAGGAAGACCGCCGCCAGGAAGGCCGGGCCACAAGTTACCGAAGCCGAGCAGACCGGAGCCGAACCACAAGTGACCAGCCCTCAGCCGACTGAAGCCGGGACCGAAGCGGTTGCCGCCCCACCGGCCGAGGCCGGCAAGGATGCCGCACCGGGTCGGGCCAAGAAGGCAACGGCCAGGAAGACGCCCGCGAAGAAGACGGCGGCGGCACCGGTCAAGGCCACGCGGGCCCGAAAGGCCAGCACACCCGCCACGAGCACGAGCACGGACACCGCCACAAGCACGGACACAGCCACGGCCACGGCCACGGGCACGGACACCGCCACGAGCACGGACACAGCCACGGGCACGGGCACGGGCACGGACACCGCCACGGGCACGGGCACGGACACCGCCACGGGCACGGGCACGGACACACCGACGGACACAGCCACGGCCACGAGCACGGACACACCGACCACGGACACAGCCACAGCCACCGTCCCGAGCACAGGTATGGGCACGGAATCGGAGCTGCGGGCGCTCGTGGCGCGCGTACGCGATCATCCGGGTTTTGCTCCGGAGTTGCTGGCGCTGACCGCGGTGGAGGCGCTCGGCCCACCGGCCGGCGCGTGGGCCCGGCGGCTGCGGGAGACCTACCCGCAGGCGGACGGCGACGGGCTGGCCCGGCTGGCGACCCAACGGTTCGTCCGGCAGGCCGCGATCGGTGGCGCAAGCGCCGCCCTGGCCGGGGCCTTCGCTCCGGCGGTCGAGTTGGCTGCGGTGCTCTGGTCACAGGCGAACCTGGTGCTGCACCTGGCGGCGGCGTACGACCGCGATCCGGCGCACCCGGAGCGGGCGGCGGAGCTGCTGGTCCTGACCCAGGTGCATCCGGACCTGACAAGCGCGCGAATGGCGCTGGCGGCGGCGCGGGCGGCCGACGGGCCAGCTGAGGCGCCGGGGCCGCGCGCGGTGGAGGCCGCCTGGCGGCTGGCCGCCCCGCTTACCGCGCAGGCCAGTGGCTGGCTGGCCCTGCGGCTGGTGTCCCGACTGATCCCCGGTGCGGCGGTGCTCGCCGCGGCAGCCGGTGACTCGGCCGCCGCGCAGCGCCTGGCCGCCCGCGCCATCGCCAGCTACCGCCCACCCCGCCGGCCGAGTTGACCGGAGGCCGGGTCGAAGCCAGGTGAACCCGGGTCAGAGCCAGCTGAACCAGGACTTGGGCAGCAGGGTGTAGCCGAGGAAGGCGAAGATGTCGAGCAGGGCGTGCGCCACGATCAGCGGCATGACCCGGCGGGTACGCAGGTAGAAGAGGCTGAACACGACACCCATCACCGCGTTGCCGACGAACGCGCCGAAGCCCTGGTAGAGGTGGTAGGAGGCGCGTAGCAGAGCGCTGGTCGCGATGATCGCGGTGACCCGCCACTGGAGTTGGCGCAGCCGGGTCATCAGGTAGCCGACCACGATCACCTCCTCCAGGATCGAGTTCTGGAAGGCGGCGAGGATCAGCACCGGCACCGTCCACCAGAGGTCGGGCAGCGCGGCCGGTACCAGTGTGGCGTTGAGTCCGAGCTGGGCCGCCGCCCAGAACAGCGCCAGGCCGGGCAGACCGATCAGCGCCGCCAGCCCGGCGCCCTGGGCGAGGTCGACCCCGGGTCGCCGGCCGTCCAGGCCGAGGGTCCGCACCGGGTCGCCGGGGTTCCGCGCCAGCAGGTGTACGGCGAGCAGCACCGGCAGCAGCGCGAACACGATGCCGAGCAGCTGGTACGTCAGATCGAGGTAGGGCCGGGCCGACGCGGAGGTGTTCAGGGCGGCGGTCTGCTTCGACAGCCCACCCTCGGCGGTGAGCTTCGCGATGATCGACACGGTGGCGTAGACGGCGGACTGCCCGAGCGACAGGCCGAGCACCAGCAGCGTCTCGGTGCCGAGCGTCCGACGGGACACCGGACGGGTGAGCTCAATGGTCACCGGACCACTCTGCCCGACCGGGCGCGCTGGTGACAGCCAGGGCCGCGAGTCATCGTCGCGAGCCGATCGCACATTCTGTGCGACCTGTCGACACGCTCCGTGGACATTCTATGCGGGCCCGATCCGCCAGCAGAAGTAAGGAGCGCCCGTGGACACCTTCGCGCGGCTGCTGAAGGAGAGCTGGACCCTGATCGAGCAGGATCGGATCCGGCTGACCGAGCACTTCTACGCCCGGGCCTTCCTCCTCGACCCGGAGCTGCGCAGGCTCTTCCCGGTGCAGATGAGCGGCCAGGGTGACCGGCTGCTGGAGGCGATCATCGCGGCGATCCACACGGTGGACGACCCGGAGGGCTTCGACGAGTTCCTCCGGGCGCTCGGCCGGGACCACCGCAAGTACCACGTCGACCCGGCCCACTACGACACGATGGGCGAGGCGCTGCTCGACGCGCTGCGCAGCACCGCCGGGGACGGCTGGAACCTGGCGTACGACCAGGCGTGGCGGGACGCGTACGCGGCGATCGTGGAGAAGATGCTCGCCGGGGCCGCCGCGGACACCAACCCGCCGTTCTGGCACGCCGAGGTGCTTACCCATCAGCGGTACGGTTCGGACACCGCCGTCTTCACCTGCCGGGCCCTGCAATTTCCGCTCTCCTGGAAAGCGGGGCAGTACGTCAGCGTCGAGGCTCCCCGCTACCACCCACGGGTGTGGCGGACGTATTCGGTGGCGAACGCGCCGAACGACGAAAACGTGCTGGAGTTCCACGTGCGTACGCCGGAGGGGGCCGGTTGGCTCTCCGGTGCCCTGGTTCGTCGGCTGAAGCCGGGTGACCTGCTGCGGGTGGCCGCGCCGATGGGCTCGATGACGTTGGACCGGTCGTCGGAGCGGGACATTCTCTGCGTCGCCGGCGGTGTGGGGCTGGCCCCGATCAAGGCGCTTGTGGAGGAGTTGGCCAGCTTCAACCTGGCCCGCTGGGTGCACGTCTTCTACGGTGCCCGGACCGAGGCGGACCTTTATGGCCTGGATGGGTTGCGGGATCTGGTGACCGCCCATCCGTGGCTGTCGGTCACCGCCGCGTGCGGCGACGATCCGGACTTCGACGGTGAGCACGGCGACATCCCGGAAGTGGTGTCCCGCTACGGTCCCTGGACGGCGCACGACTGCTACGTCTCCGGTTCGGCTCCGATGGTCCGGGCCACCCTGCGGGTACTCGCCGCCGACGACGTCCCGCCACAGCGCATCCGGTACGACACCTTCGGCAACCTGTAGAGCTTTCCTCCCCCCGAACCGGGGCGCGTGCCCCTGCCCCCTGGGGCACGCGCCCCGGTCCCCCCCGATCGGGCGGACCCGCACCGCCCCGCGCGACCATGTCCGCCCGCCGTCGTTCCCACCGGGCGGGCATGGTCGCGCCTTCGGGGTGGGTCAGTACCGCCAGGGGTGGCCGGATTCGCGGTACTCCTCGATCGGCACCAGCGGCACCCCGGGTGCCATCCGGTCGACGTAGAGCCGCCCGTCCAGGTGGTCGACCTCGTGTCCCACCAACCGGGCCATGCCGAACTCGAACGAGGTGATCACCCGGCTGCCGTCGAGCTGCGCGTGCTCCACATCCAGTCGTAACGGTCGGGGCACCAGTCCACGATGGTCGAAGAAGGAGAGGCAGCCTTCGTACTGTTCGTCGGTGTCCATGGAGGCGTCGACCATCCGGGGGTTGAGCAGCACCACCGGCTCGGCGGTGCGATCGGCCGGGCGGATCACCGCAGCCGCGCGGTCGATGCCGAGCTGCGGGGCGGCGATCCCCACCCCTTTGGCGAACGGATGCAGCTCGTCGAGTCGGGCCAGGGCGGTGAACAGGCGTTCGACGGTCTCCCGGGCGACCGCCTCCTCGGCGGGCAGGTCGAACGGACGGGCCGGCTGCCGGAGCAGGTCCGCGCCGCGCTGCACGATGCCGAAGGCGCGCATCCGCTCGGACGGTTTCACCCGCTCGGCCTCCGGGTCGAGGTCCGGCTGGGCGCGGAAGCGCCACTGCAACCGGTACCGCGCGTTCAGCGGTGGTTCGTCGGTGGCCCACTCGAAGATCGCCCGTTCTCCCTCGTCGTGCCGGACGATCGCCGTACGCAGCGGTCCCTCCTCCGCCGAGAGCGAGGTTTCCGCACCCCAGACCTGTGGGTCCAGCTCCGTCGGCAGGTCCAGCCGGATGGCGAGGTGACGGGTCGGTACGCGGACCGCCCGCTGGAACCAGGGACCCCACTTGTCCCGCCCGACCAGGTACGTGTACTCGATTGTGGCCCGCCGGCCGGGGTAGAGCGGGAAGCGCCGTTCGGCGTTCTCGAAGAGCAGCCAGATCTCCTTGAACGCGTCCCGGTCGTGCTTGGCCCGCCAGTGCATGGCCTCCTGCTCGCCGGCTTCCTCCCGGTACGCGCGCAGGTGCAGCTCGGCGAAGGTGAGCGGGCGTTCCCGGTGGTGCCGGTTGGACCGACCCGGATCGTTGGGGTAGCGGTCGACGGCGACCCGGACCAGGTAGCGGGTGACCGGCTCGGTGCCGGCGTTGTACAGCTCGCGACGCACGACGCAGCGGTAGCCGCTGTCGGTGTGGATCAGGTTGGCCGTCTCGCGTTCGACGATGAGTCCGGTGCCGGGCGGCAGCCAGCGGTCGGGTGGGGTGGGCTCCCGTTGGCTGCGCTCGGTGCGGGCGTGGCGCAGGTGGTCGTACTCCCGGAAACGCTGCCAGATCGCGCCGCTGGCTTCCAGCACGGCCTCGGCCCGGCGGGCGAAATCCTCGGTGGGCCGGTGCCGCCGCCCTTCCACGTGGCTGACGTAGGAAGGGTCGAAACCCATGAGCGTCGCCAGCTGTTTCTTGGAAAGCCCCCGCTCCATCCGGTGCCGTGCGAGCTCGGCGGCGAAGGAGTCGGCAGCCCGATCGAGCGGTGAGGTCGTCATCAGCTTCCTCGTGGCCGGGAGTACAAGTTTCACGTTTGGCTGCCGGACACGCACAGGTACTGGCACCTTCTCGACAAGACGCTTGACCGGTGAGCGATTTCTGCCGATACTGCGCCCAGTCTCCGGATCATTACCCTCAGTGACACATCCCGAGCGATGCGCCCGATTGCCCCACGCTGGGTGACCCCTACGCCGCGCGGCAGTCGGTGCGAGTGATTCGAACCTCTGTCTTTGCCACCTCATCGAGGGTTCCCCACCGCCAGGAAGTGTGGTTAGGCTAGCCTTAGTCGACAGCTGGCGTGCCGGACGGAGGTGGAGCAGGTGACAGCCGTGCTGCCCGTGAACCCCCCGGCCACCCCACTCGGCCCGGTCACCGCGACCCTGCGGGCCATGTTCGGCACCGACGTCCTCCCCGGGCTCGCGCCGGGGCTGCTCGTCGCCGACGAGGCCGGCTGGGCTCCGGCGACCACCCTGACCGACGGCAGTCGGCTGCCGGAACTGCTCGACTCGGCCGCCCGCCTCTGGGGCGGCACCCCGCACGCCTCCGCGGCACTCGCCTGGAAGGCGTACAGCTACTGGGCGGCGCTGCCGGTGGTGCTCGGCTGGGCCGCCGCCCGGCGGGTGCCTCTGCTCGATCCCACCGACACGCTCATCCACTTCGCGGATCGGCGCACGCTGGTGACCCTGGGCCTGCGCCGGTCGACCCCGATCGCGGTGCTGCCCACCGACCCGTTGGCGGTCACCGGGGCAGCTGAGGTGCAGGTGGTGGCCGACGAGCAGGAGTTGCTCGGCACGCTGCGCAGCACGCTGCTGGACGCCCACCTCACCCCGATGATCACCGCGATCCAGGGCGAGGTCCGCATCGGCACCCGTACGCTGCTCGGCTCGGTGGCCTCCGGCATCGCGTACGGCCTGCTGCACGCCGCCGACGGGCTGCCCGGCTCGGCGGTCGAGGCGGTCGACACGCTGCTCGACACGCTCGACCTGACCGACCTGGTGGAACTGGTGCCCGGCCCGAAGGGTGAACCCACCGTGCAGCGGCGCACCTGCTGCCTGGCCTTCACCCTGCCCAAGCCGAAGGTCTGCCAGGGCTGCTGCATCCGTACCCCCTGACCATGCCCCCGAGCCGCATCCGCACCCCCTGACCCACGCCCGCCGATCGGCTCAGTCGGTAAGCGGGCGGACGTCCCAGAGCCACACGCCGCCGGTGTGGGTCGGCTCGATCCCGGTCAGCTCGGTCATTCCCGCGCGCAGCGCGTCCGCGCGCTCGTGCCGGCCGAGGATCACCACGCCGGCTCGCCAGTAGCGCAGGTCCTCGACCGCGTTGCGGCGGGTCTGCGCAGTGACCGCCGGCACCTCGCCGGTACGCCGGATGCTCGCGAAGAAACTGCTCGTCGGGCGCGGCGGCGCGGTGAACAGGGCCACCCGGTCCTTGCCGGGCCGGGTGTCCGGCCCGAGGAAGTAGCCCCGGGCGATCGGCATCGCCAGCCGGGTCTGCGCGGACCAGCGCAGCGGCTCGGTGTACTCGGTGTCAGGCAGCGGCAGGGTCACCACGCTGCGCCCGCCGGCCAGATACGGCCGCCAGGCACCGGAGGTGACGAATTCGGGAGTCGGTTCGAGGCGTCTGGTCGGCAGCGGGGTGGGCAGCAGCGGCACCAGCGCCATGGCCAGTACGGTCACCGTGCCGAAGCGGATCTGCGAGCGCCGGTCCGGATACCTGGCGGCCAACTCCCGGACCCGCTCCGCGCCGTACGCGAGCAGCAGCCCGATTATCGGCGTGATGGCCAGCGACCAGCGGGTCGGCACCACCGAGTGCAGCACGGGCAGGTCCTCCAGCAGCGCCCACGGCCCCGGCACACCGGTCCCCTTCCGCTCGAAGCGGATCTCCCGACCGAGGGACAGCAGCGCGAAGACCAGGCCGAGCGCCGCCAGGCCGAGCACCACCACGTTGCGGCGCAACCACCAGACCAGCGCCGCCACCAGGATCAGCAGCGGCCAGCCGAAGAAGGCGTTCTCCTCGGTGGGGTTCTTGGCCAGCCCGGCCGCGCCGCGTGCGTCGCCGGCCAGCGACTCCCGGGAGTACGCGAAGAACGAGGCGAGGTCGGTGGAGTAGCCGCGGATCACCCAGGGCAGCCCGCGATAGGCGCCCGGACCGAAGAACTGCACGTAGAGCGGGTACGCCAACAGCCCGCCGGAGATCAGCACGGCCACGCCCAGCCCGGCCAGGAACGGACGGGCCCGACCGCGCACCTCGGGCCGACCGAGCACCAGCGCGACAACCACCACGCCGAGGCCGATCGCGGTCATCAGCAGGATCTCCAGATTCAGGAACGCCTGCCAGACGATCACCAGCGCGAGCAGCGCGCCGTTGCGCAGCCAGCGGCCGGGCTCGGCCAGCCGCACGGTACGCCAGATGATCAGCGGCACCACGTACTGCGACACGATGTTCGGGTGCGCGTTGGCGTGCGAGACCATGGCCGGCGCGTACGCGCAGAACGTCGCGCCCAGCCAGGCCGGCCCACGCGCGCCGATGAGCACCCGGGACAGCACGAAGTACCAGGCGGTCGCCGTGGCGATCATCCCGAGGGTGAGGAAGAGCAAAAAGGCGGTACGCGTACCGAAGAGCAGGGTGATCGGAGTCATCGGCAGGGAAACGGACAACACCGAGGTGTTTGCCATGAGATTTACCGATTCGGGGACATTCATCCGATCTGATGAGAACGGGTAGGCGAGTTCGGTGACCACCCGGGCGCCGTGCGCCATCATCCATTCGAACTGGTCCATATCGGTTGGATTGTCGCGAATGCCGTCAGCGGGATTTCGCCACATCCGGGCCGTGATCCAGAAGCCGAACGCCGCGAAACTCACCACGGCAAGCACGTCCCGCCACCACCCGGGACCCGACCTCCCGAGCCCTTCGGCCCGCTCGGGCCGCACGGACTCCTCGGCAGATCGGCCCGAATCAGGAGTAGTCATAGCAATTCAGAGCGTAGTTGGCGCAATGCCGTCAGCGTGCAGGGTTCGGGCCCCTCGCGTAGTATCTTGCGGGTTCGCTGACCACCACCGATCGTGCCCATAACCCCGACCAATTCGGCCACCGCGGGCCCCGATATCCCCGCCTTCCGCGCGGATGGTTCACTCAGTCGGTCCCGGCGCGGGTCGAGTCGTATCGTGAGGAATCGACGCATGGCAGAAATCACTGGGGATCAGCGCGTGCAGTCCGAGGTCCTGGAGGGCCTCGCCACCGCGGTCAACCACCGACGCTGGTTCGTCGAGCTGGCACTGCCCTACCTCGGCGACAATCCGATCGAGATCGGCAGTGGGCTCGGTGATTACGCCCTTGAGTGGTCCGACCATCTCCCCCGCTTCACCGCCACCGAAGCCGACCCGGACCGCCTGGTCGCGCTGAAGGAGCGGCTCGCCGACCGGCCGAGCATCGAGGTACGCCAGATGCTGCTGCCGCACTCGGAGCGCAGTGACTACAGCGCTGCCGTCTCGTACAACGTCCTGGAGCACATCGAGGACCACGTCGGTGCGCTCAGCAGCATGCGCCAGCTGGTCCGGCCCGGCGGTGCGGTGATCATCATCGTGCCGGCGTTCGAGTTCGCGATGAGCCCGGCGGACATCGCCACCGGCCACGTCCGGCGCTACACCAAGAAGACCCTGTCGACGGCGATGACCGAGGCCGGTCTGCGCGTCGAGAAGATCCACTACGCGAACGCGCTCGGCCTGATCGGTTACTTCATGGCCACCAAGGTCTTCCGGCTGATGCCGAAGGAGGGCCCGATGGTGAAGGTCTACGACACCCTCGTCCTCCCCGCCACCAAGGCCGCCGAGCAGGTCGTCCGCCCACCCTTCGGCCAGTCCGTCTTCGCCGTGGCCCGCACCCCCTCCTGACCGCCCCTTTATTTGACGTCGATCAAGAGGTTTGCGTCAGAATCCGACGGGTCGCTGACGCAAACCTCTTGGTCAACTAGCGGGGCTGGCCGGCGGCCGGGGCTGGGTCAGCCGGCGATCTGGTAGGTGGGGCGGGTGGTGGCTCGGGCCAGGGTGTGGAAGGCAAGGTTGAAGCCGACGTAGGCCGGCGTGGCGTCCGGGGTGACGTCGAGGCGCTCCACGTCGAGCGCGTGCACCGCGAAGACGTACCGGTGCGGCCGGTCCCCGGGCGGCGGCGCGGCACCGCCGTAACCCTGCTCGCCGTAATCGTTGCGCACGGTGAACGCCCCGTGCAGATCGTCACCGGAAGCGCCGCGCGGCAACTCCGTCACCTCGGCCGGCAGGTTGACCAGCACCCAGTGCCAGAACCCACTGCCGGTCGGCGCGTCCGGGTCGAAGCAGGTCACCACGAAGCTCTTGGTCTCCGCCGGAAAATCCGACCAGGCAAGCTGCGGCGAGACGTTGTCGCCGCCGGTGCTTGGGTGCGCGTGCGCCGCGTCCATCGGCTCACCGTTGCGCACGTCATCGCTGGTCACGGTGAACGAAGCAACGGTCGGCAGCAGCTCGTACGGGTCCGGGGCGATCGGTCGTTCCAGGGACATCGACACAGGTTCCTTCCGGTGGATGTGCTTCTCTGCGCACCCTTCATACCCCGCGAGCCGCCCGCATTCGAGCAAACCGCATACCGACTCTGGTCCTGAGGAGGGCACCACATGGAATTTCGGGGCGGAATGAACGTCGTGCACCGGCACGGTGACGTCGTCCACCGGCCGGTGTCACCAGCCACGCCAGCGATCCATCGACTCCTGCGGCACCTGCACGACCACGGGTTCCATGGCGCTCCCGAGCCACGCGGCTTCGACAGCGAGGGCAACGAGATGGTCACCTTCCTCGACGGTGCGGTGCCCGACGCGCTCACGCCGGAGCTGCGTACGCACGATCTCCTCACCTCCGCAGCCGCCCTGCTACGGGCTCTGCACGACGCGAGCGTCACGTTCCGGCCGCGCCCCGACGACCCCTGGCTCGTGCCGGCCCGGCACCCGGCCGAGGTCATGTGCCACGGCGACGCCGCCCAGTACAACTGCGTGGTCAGGGACGGCCGGGCGGTCGGCTTCATCGACTTCGACGCGGCCCACCCGGGACCACGCAGCTGGGACGTCGCCTATGCCGTCTACCGGTTCGCACCGTTGCAAGGGCCGGACAACCCGGAGAGCTTCGGCACACCGCAGCAGCAGGGCCGTCGGGTCGCCGACTTCTGCCGCGCGTACGGGCCGCAGGTGGGTGCCGAAGTCATCGACGTCGTCCCGGACCGCCTACAGGCGCTCGTCGACTTCATGCACGAGCAGGCCAGCCAGGGCAACGAGGCGTTCCAGCGGCACATCGCGGAAGGGCACGCCGATCTGTACGCGGCGGACATCCGCTACGTACGGACCCACCGCGACATCCTGCGCGCCGCCTTCGAACCGAGCTAGCCGATGCGCGGCGGGCACCAGTCACGCCATCCACCGGTCGGCGGCCAATGGTCGGTCATGATGACCAGCGGGTCTGTCTCAGCCGACGAACGCAGGAGACTCCAGCAGTCCGCGGAGCGCAGCCGAGGTCCGGCGTCGGCTACGTCGCTGTCGCTACAGAGAAGCAGGGGCGCTCCGTAGTCCTACAAACACGCCGCATCACCACACCGGACCTCTAACCTTTGAGGCGACTTTGGGGCTAGTCTGCTTCTGTCACTTCCCCCAAAGGAGTCCCAAAGGGTGTCCCACGCTGTACATCAGGATCTTGAGGCCATCCTCGCCGGCACTGCGGCGCGGAAGCGTGAGAGCAGCATCCTCGACTTCAAGGTGGCCAAGTCCGACCTCAAGGAGGCATGGGCAGACTTGGCCGAAGCGGCCGTCTGCTTCGCGAACGCATCCGGCGGAACAATAGTCGTCGGAGTTTCCGACACCCCGGGAGGACCTGGGGCGTTCATTGGGTGCGAGCTGGACGAAAATATCTTGCGTCAGCGCATCTACCGCCTTACAGTGCCGGGGCTTCTTGTCGAGGTAGAAGTGGTCCGCTTCGCCGACAAGCGCCTCCTAGCAGTCAGGGTGCCAGAAGGGTTGGAGGTGTATTCCACCACTCGCGGATACACCTACCACCGAGTCAATGACGAATGTCTCCCTATGCGTCCCGCCGAGGTAAGCCGGCTGACAGAGGAGCGCAGAGGAGTCGACTGGTCTGCAGCGTCCAGCTCACGCTCTTTAGAGGATGTCGATCCTCTTGCTCTTAGACAGTGCAGGCGCCTTCTCTCCAATTCCGTCGACTCTCGACGCCAGTCATACGCGCGCCTTTCGGACAATGACCTACTCCGATCATTGAAAGCAGTAGGCGACGACGAAAAGCTGACCCACGCGGGTGAACTACTACTTTGCACAGCTGCCTCGTCCGCCCCGGTAGATGCAGTAGTTTATCAACATAGAAGGACCCAGGCAGGGGAGCCCGATGCCATCATGCGTCTGGGCACCCCGCTCGTCCTCGCGTTCGATGAGCTCCTACAGGCAATCCGCGCACGCCAGGGAATAACCCCAGTGACGCTAGCTGATGGACAGCAGCTTCAGATTGAAGACTATCCGATGGCTGCGGTGCGGGAAGCCGTCGCGAACGCCCTCATCCATGGCGACTGGCGCGCCCGCCTGCCTGTCTCGGTCGAGCACTCGACGCAGTACCTGAAAGTGACATCCCCCGGACCACTGGTAAGTGGCATCACTGTCAACAACATACTGACCAAGGGATCCAGGGCACGCCATCCTGCGTTAGCCTCCGCTTTTCGCCTGCTTGGCCTGGCAGAAGAAGTGGGGCAGGGCGTTGACCGCATGTACCGGGAGATGATCCGGTCCGGTCGAGACACACCTCTTATCTCCGAAGACAACGACCAGGTAACCGTTCTTTTTCGCGGGCAGGCACCCAATACTCGCATTACGAAATTCCTAGCGACGCTTCCTCCGGAAGAACAGGACGACACGGACGCCCTCCTGATTGTCCTCGTTCTTTGCTCTAAACGAACGATCACAGCGAAGCAGCTAGCGCCAATCATTCAGCGCTCCGAACTGGAAGGGCAGGCCGTATTGCGACGCCTGTCAAGTGATCCGTCCATGCTATTGGAGCCAACTAGGGGAACAGCGAATCGCACTCAACCAACCTACCGGTTAACAGCTGACGCCCTCACCCGTCTAGGAAACGCCGTTTCTTACCATGGGCGCACGAGCGATGAGGTAGACCGGAAGATAGTCGAACACATGCGGGACTATGGCGAGATCAACAACAGAACAGTGCAACGCCTGTTTGATGTCGACGTGTACGCGGCACGCGACATTCTAAAAGACTTGGTCGAGAGGCAGATCATTACCCGAACGTCCGAGCAAACACGCGGAGTCGCTGTTCGGTACGGCCAGGGTTCACTTTTTCCGACGGTAGGCAAAAAGGGGAGCTTCCCGAAGAGCAAGAAGGTCACCGACTCAGGAGATAAGCTTTTCTAGTCTCCGCTAAGACCGGTGATGCCCAGCGAGCCCGCCGGTGGCAGCCACGGCTTGCAGGACCGGTGCGGGGTCTGGTTTCATCCGGTCCCGGATCGGCGTATCCCCGGCCGACCACCGGCGACACGTACGCGGTGAGCCGGTGCGCCGCCTGCTACGCGCTCACCGCGCCAGCCGAGTTGTTGCCAACCGTGCGTCTTCTGCGGCACCGAGCGAGACAAAGTGAGACTCATGGAAGCGCCCCTGATCAGCGTTCGCGCTGATCAGGGGGCGTTTTTGTGGTTCTGGGATGCGGAGGGTGTGGGATTCGAACCCACGAAGACATCGCTGCCTTACCGGTTTTCAAGACCAGCGCCATCGGCCACTAGGCGAACCCTCCCGAGCCGCGCACCGCGCGGCCGTGCCTAGTCTGCCATGCCCGCCGGACCGGGGAGCGGCCGAGGGCTACCCGATCGGCCATGATCACTTACGCTGCGTGGCGTCGGAATGGTACGTGGTAGGGCGGGTTGATCGGGTATGACTGGGCCTATGCGTGCGATCACGATCCCGGAGCCTGGCGGACCCGACGTGCTGAGCTGGAGCGAGGTGCCCGACCCGGAGCCGGGGCCGGGCGAGGTGCTTGTCGACGTACGCGCCACCGCGGTCAACCGGGCCGATCTGCTGCAACGGCAGGGGCACTATCCGCCGCCACCGGGCGCGCCCGCGTACCCGGGACTGGAATGCTCGGGGGTGGTGAGCGCGACCGGTCCAAAGGTGACCGACTGGCGGGTGGGTGACCAGGTCTGCGCGCTGCTGGCCGGCGGCGGGTACGCCGAGCGGGTGGCCGTGCCCGCCGGGCAGTTGTTGCCGGTGCCGGCCGGGGTGGATCTGGTCGATGCTGCCGCGCTGCCCGAGGTGGCGTGCACGGTCTGGTCCAATGTGGTTGGTGTGGGCCGGCTGGTGGCCGGCGAGACGCTGCTGGTGCACGGCGGTGGCAGCGGGATCGGTACCTTCGCGATTCAACTGGGCAAGGCGCTGGGCGCGACCGTGCTGGCGACCGCGCGGTCGGTGAAGCATGACCGGCTGCGCGACCTGGGCGCCGATCATCTGATCGATTATCGGGAGCAGGACTTCGTCGAGGAGGTCCGCAAGGTCACCGACGGGCGGGGCGCGGACGTCGTGCTCGACATCATGGGTGCGTCGTACCTGGGCCGGAACGTCGCCGCCCTGGCACCTGACGGGCGGCTCGTGGTCATCGGCATGCAGGGCGGGCGCAAGGGTGAACTGGACCTCGGCGCGCTGCTGGCCAAGCGGGGCACGGTGGCCGCCACCGCACTCCGCTCCCGCCCGCTGGAGCAGAAGGCCGCGATCGTCAAAGGGGTACGCGACCAGGTCTGGCCGCTGATCGAGGCGGGCCGGATCCGCCCGATCATCGACCGCCGACTCCCCATCAGCGAGGCCCCCGCCGCCCACCACCTGGTCGAGTCCAACGACCACCTGGGCAAGGTCCTGCTCACCCTGCCCTGACCCATCCCCGGGTCACCGCCGGCAACTTCAACGCCGACAACTTCAACGCCGACAACCGGCAGGCGCCGGGGCCGGCAGAGGACAGGCGAGGGACCGAGGCTGGCAGGGCAGGCAGAGGCCGGGGGTCAGCGGGGGAGGGTCAGGCGGGGGCCGGGGCCTTCGTCGGAGAGTTGGTCCTCGGGGTTGTAGAGGGAGCAGCGGCGCAGCGACAGGCAGCCGCAACCGATGCAGCCGTCCAGGTCGTCCCGGAGCCGGTTCAACAGCCTGATCTTCTCGGTCAGCCGGTCCCGCCAGACCGTGGAGATCTGCGTCCAGTCGTCGGCGGTGGGCGTACGCGCGGCGGGCAGCGAGTCCAGCGCGGCCCGGATCTCCTCCAACGAGATGCCGACCTGCTGCGCGATCCGGATGAAGGCCACCCGGCGCAGTTCGCCACGGTGGTAGCGACGCTGGTTGCCGCCGGTGCGGTCGGCCCGGATCAGCCCCAGCCGCTCGTAGTAGCGCAACGCGGAGGGCGCCACCCCGCTGCGGGCGGCGAGTTGTCCGATGGTGAGAGCTTCCTGCATCACTCTGCCTTGAGTTGAACCGCGCTTCAACTTGCAGGCTATCCGTATGACCTCACTCGCCACCATCACGCACCGGATCACCGAAGCCGCCGCCCCACTCGACGGCCGACACCAGGTTGCGCCGCTGTTGGAGCGGATTCGCGCCGGTCGGGAATTCGGCTCCAACGTGTACTCGACCCTCGACGTGCTCTGGGTGCTCTACGACCGGGTGCTGCGGATCACACCCGCCACGGTCGACGCGCCCGACCGGGACCGGTTCCTGCTCTCCAAGGGGCACGCGGTGGCCGGCTACTACGCGGTGCTGGCCGCCAAGGGTTTCGTCCCGCCCGACTGGCTTGACGATCAGGGTGGTCCGGAGAGCCGACTGGGCGACCACCCGGACCGCACGCTGGTGCCGGGGGTGGAGATCGGTTCCGGCTCGCTCGGGCACGGCCTCGGCCTGGGCGTCGGCACCGCGCTCGGGTTGCGCGCCCAGGGCCTGCTCGACCCGCAGGTGTACGTCCTGGTCGGCGACGCCGAACTGGACGAGGGCTCCAACCACGAGGCGATCGCGTACGCGGGTGCGGCCGGCCTGGCGAACCTGACCGCGATCGTGGTGGACAACTCCTCCGCCACGCACGGCTGGCCGGGTGGGGTGGCGAGCCGGTTCACGGTAAACGGGTGGACCGCCGCCACGGTCGACGGGCGGGACCACGAGGCCCTGCACGCCGCGCTCACCGGACATCACGGCCACCGGCCGCACGCCGTCGTCGCGGTCGTGGACACCAAGGAGTAGCCATGCGACAGAGTTTCATCGACACCACCACGGCGCTGCTGGCCGAGAATCCGCGTACCGCGCTGGTGCTCGCCGACATCTCCGCCGACGCGTTCGCACCGGCCGCCCGACGGCACCCGGATCGGGTGATCAACGTCGGCATCCGGGAGCAGTTGATGCTCGGTGTCGCGGGTGGGTTGGCGCTGACCGGGCTCCGGCCGATCGTGCACAGCTACGCGCCGTTTCTCGTCGAGCGGGCGTACGAGCAGATCAAGCTGGACCTCGACCACCAGGCGGCGAGCGCGGTGCTGGTCAGCGTGGGCGCCTCGTACGACCGGGCGGCGGCCGGGCGGACCCACCTCAGCCCGGCCGACGTGGCGCTGTTCGACACGCTCTCCGGCTGGACGGTGCACGTGCCGGGGCATCCGGCCGAGGTACCCGACCTGCTACGGACCACGGTGGCCGGCGACTCCTCGGCGTACCTGCGATTGTCGACGCGACGCAACGCGCGCCCGTACGGCGGCGACGGTGACCTGGTGGTGCTGCGGGCCGCGGGGGCCGGCGCGCCGCTGCTGGTCGCGGTCGGCCCGGTGCTGGACGCGGCGCTCGCGGCGACGGCGGACCTGCCGGTGACGGTGGCGTACACCCATCGGCCGCGCCCGTTCGACACCGCCGGCCTGCGTGCCCTGGCCGGCAGCGAGGTGATCCTGGTCGAGCCCTACCTGGCCGGCACCTCGGCCCGGGTGGTCACGGCGGCGCTGGCGGACCGGCCGCACCGGCTGCTCGCGCTCGGGGTGGGCCGGGAGGAGCTACGGCGTTACGGCTCGGCCGAGGATCACGACCGCTGGCACGGGCTGGACCCGGCCGGGCTGCGCCGCTCGCTCACCGACTTTTGCGCTCCCGCGCTGGTCTAGCGGGCTACCGGGTGCGGGTGGCGGGGCGGCGGCGGGTGCGTTCACGGCCGAGGATCCAGAGCGCCTCGACCCCGTCCCGCCAGGTGATCTTCTTGCCTTCCTCCCGCCCCCGGGCCCGGTAGCTGATCGGCACCTCGAAGGGGCGGATCCGGCGGCGCAGGAGCTTGCCGGTCACCTCGGCCTCCATGCCGAAACCACGGGAGCGGATGTCCAGCGAGCGGTACAGCTCGATCGGCATCAGCTTGAAGCAGGTCTCCAGGTCGCCGATGTAGGAGTTGAACAGCACGTTGGCCGCCATGGTGACGCCCTTGTTGCCCATCACGTACCAGAAGCTGTAGGCGCTGTGGCTGCCGAAGGTGCGGTTGCCGTAGACCACCGTGGCCCGCCCGTCGAGCACCGGGGCGAGCAGCGTGGGAATGTCCTGCGGGTCGTACTCCAGGTCGGCGTCGAGGATGACCATGTATTCACCGTCGGCGTTGGCGACCGCCGTCTTGATGGCCGCGCCCTTGCCCGCATTGCGCTGATGGGTGATCACGCGCAGCCGGGCGTCGTCGACCCGACCAAGGACCTCGGAGGTGCCGTCACGGCTGCCGTCGTCGACCACCACGAGCTCGATCTCGCACGGATATTCGACCGCCAACGCCTGCTTGAGGGCATCCGCGATGCGTTCTTCCTCGTTGTAGACCGGCATGAGGATCGACAGCTTCACGGGATTCTCCACGAGGGCGGCAGTGTATCGGCCATAGCCTAGCCTGGCTGCCCGGCTGGACGCTGGCGACCGTCGTTGGAGATCCGGAGTCGGGCATCCAGGCTGATGGTGTTTACTTCCGGCCATGTCGGTCGCCGGCTTCCCGCTCGTCCTCGCCCCCGTCGCCGCCGTCGTACTGCTCACCGTGGCGCTACGGCCACGGGCCGCGGACACCGTCGCGCCCCGACGGTTGGCGGTGGTCCGGGCGGCCCTGGCCACCGGTGTCTTCGCGGTGCTGACCGTCGAGGTGCTGGGTGGGTTGCGGCTGTTGACGCCTGTCGCGTTCGGCGTGGCCTGGCTGCTCTTCGTGGCGGGTTGCGCGGTGGCGGTCCGCTGGCGTCGCCGGCTGGACGCGGCGGCCAGTAGCGCGTCCGCCGCCGAGGCAACCGCGCCCGAGGCGGCGCGCTCCGCGTCCGACCGCTCGGCTTCGACCGGCGACGCGGCCGGGTCGGCCGCCGGCTGGCGGGACACGATAAGCGGCTTCTGGCGTACGGCGAGCCGGGGCGAACGGCTGCTCGCCGGCACGATCGGCGGGCTGCTCCTGATCGAGTTGCTGATCGCCCTGCTGGCCGCGCCGAACAACTTCGACTCGCAGACGTACCACCTGCCGAAGGTGGAGCGTTGGGTGGCCCAGGGCGACCTGGCCTTCTGGGCCACCGCGATCCACCGGCAGGTGACCATCCCGCCGGGCGCGGAGTACCTGCTGCTGCATCTGCGCCTGTTCACCGGTGGGGACGCGCTGTACAACCTGGTCCAGTGGGCCGGCGGGGTGGGCTGTCTGCTGGCGGTGGCCCGGGTGACGGCACAGCTCGGCGGCAGCCGGCGGGCTCAGCTGCTCGCCGCGTTCGTCCTGGCCACCACGCCGATGGTGACCCTTCAGGCGACCAGCACCCAGACCGACCTGGTCTGCGCCGCCTGGGTCGCGTGCGCGGCGACCCTCGCCCTGGACGGGCTGCGTCGACGGGCCGGCCTGGGCGAGCTGCTCGCCCTCGGTGCGGCCACCGGGTTGACCGCGCTGACCAAGACCAGCGGGTTGCTCGCGGTGGGTCCGCTGCTGGTGCTCTGGGGGTTGGGCCAGCTGCGACTGGCGTACGCCGACCGGCCGGCCGCGCGTCGCCGGGCCCCGGTCGGCCGGATCGCCCGTACGGTCGGCGCCTCGGCGTTGATCATTATCGTGGCCGCCCTGGTGGTCGGCCCGTTCCTGGGCCGGGTGTACGCGGAGTTCGGTCACCCGCTCGGGCCGGAGCGGCTGCGCGAGTCGGTCCCGATGGAGCGGCACGACCCGCCGTCGGTGCTGGTGAACGCGCTGCGGATCGGGCACACCGCGCTGGACACCCCGCTGGCCCCGCTGCGCAGCGCCACCGCCGACGCGATCGCCGGCCTGGCCGACCTGATCGGGGTCGATCCGCAGGACCGCGCCATCACCTTCGGCCAGGAGATCTTCCCGGTGCCGTCCTGGTACCCCGACGAGGATCGGGTGGCCTTCCCGCTGGCCGGGGCGCTGGCGCTGATCGGTGCCGGGGCGGCGCTGTTCCGGCCGGGGCGGATCAGCTCCGGCGCAGCCGGGGTGCTGCGGGCGTACGCCCTGGTCATGGTGCTTGCGGTGGTCCTGCACACCGCGATGATCAAATGGCAGCCGTGGGGCAACCGGTTGGTGCTCTACGCCCTGGCCGCCTCGGTGCCGCTGGCCGGCCTCTGGCTCGACGCCCTCTTCCGCCGCGCCGGCTCCCGCAGCGGGGCGGGGCGGGGCCGGCGGCCGATCGCCGTGACGCTCGCGGTGACGGTGCTGGCCACCTGCGCACTGGCCGGCGTGCTTGCGGTGTCGTACGGCTTCCCGCGCCGGCTGGTCGGCGCGGGCTCGGTCTTCACCACGGCCGAGTGGGAGCAGCGCTTCCTGCGGCGTCCCCAGTGGGCGGAGGAGTACCGCTGGGCCGCCGACGCGGTACGGGCCGCCGACGCCCAGCGGATCGGCCTGTCCCAGCGCAACGACGACTGGGAATACCCCTGGTGGTTGCTGCTGCGCGACGCCGACGGCCGGCCACCCGAGTTGTTTGCGCTCCAGTCGGTTCTGGACGACCGGCCGCCGGCCGATCCGGCGGCGCTGGACGCGATCGTCTGCGTGAACAGCCGCAGGCTCTGCGCGGATCTCGTGCCGCCGGGTTGGCGGTTCGAGTTCCGTGACCACGTCGGTTACGCCCTGCCCGCCGACCGCTGAGCGGACCGCACCGCGCCACCGGGACGAGCGCCCGGTCTCCGTCACCTGCCCCATTGGCCCGGTTCGGCGCTGCACGCAAGTATCGCGAGAGGTATTCACATAGCCCCAGCAGGTGCGTTACCTTCCGGTAACTCGATCGACACCCAACGATCGAGATGGAAGGAGTGCGTCGATGTCTGGTACCACCGCCAGGCGTGACCGGACGCATCGACGGCGACTCACCCAGGTCGCCGTCCTCGCCACCGCTCTCGTCCTGCCCATGCTGGCCGGGCCGGCCACGCCAGCCGCCGCGGCCGACCGTCCCGCCGTCCAGCCCCTCCCCGCCCACCTCGAGACGATCCGCGCCACCGAGGCCACCGCGCTCTACGGCGCACCCGGCATCCGCCCGCTCGACCAGCGCCGCACCGCGATCCTCACCATGGGCGACAGCCAGATTTCCGGCGAGGGGGTGGGCAACTACGTGCCCGGCACCCACCAGCCGGGCAACTGGTGCGACCGCTCGTACGACCAGGCGGTGTTCCGTACCGGCATCGCCGCCGACGAGCGTTACAACATCGCCTGCTCCGGTGCCACCCCGTGGAACCTGGTCGCGGGCGGCCCGACCCAGCACAACGAACTGAACCAGGGCGACCATCTCGCGATCAAGGCACGCAACACGAACATCAAACTGATCTGGGTGGTGGTCGGGGCCAACGGCGACGGCACGATCCAGTTCGGCCCGGTCGCCACCGACTGCGCGCTGCGCCGCGTGCTCTTCCAGGGCCCCTGCTGGCCCACCTACACCGACCAGTGGGCGGTACGCACCGACGGCAGCCGTCGGGCCGTCGAGGAAGCGCTCACCGACATCCGCCGGACCATGACCAACGCCGGCTACCTCTCCACCGACTACGAGCTGGTGCTCATGTCGTACTCCAGCCCGGCCAGCCCGGACGTGGAGGACAACCCCAACTTCCCCGGCTGGTACAACGGCGGCTGCCTGCTCTACCTGGCCGACGCCGCGTTCGCCCGGAACAAGGCGGTGCCGCTGTTCGAGTCGGCGCTGCGCGCGGCGGCGGCCAACACCAACACCCGCTACCTGGACGGCAGTCGGCTCTTTCACGGCCACGAGGTGTGCACCGACAACACCTCCGTCCGTGGCCTCTACATCGAGCTGGGCGTCTGGGACGAGAACGCGGCCCGCCAGTCGTTCCACCCGAACAAGCGGGGGCACGGCATGTTCGCCCAGTGCATCACCCAGTTCTACGCCTCCGGGCAGCGGCAGGGCACCTGCGTCGACCCGGCCAGCACCGGCAACGGCGTGCTCTACGGCGGGCTGCTCGAATTCAAGCAGCTGCGCAACGCGGCCACCGGCACCTGTGTCGATGGCAAGGGGTACGACTCACGTAACGGCACCGCCCAGCAGTCGTACCGCTGCCACGGCGGGCGTAACCAGGGCTTCTGGTACGACCCGACCCGGCAGTCGCTGCACTCCGAGCTTTCCCACGACCGCTGCCTGGACGTCTCCGGCGGATCGCTGACCTCCGGCACTGCGGTCAACATCTACGACTGCCACGGCGGCACCAACCAGAAGTTCGTGCTCTCCGGCAACCAGCTCCGCGCCGCCGGCAACAGCAACCTCTGCCTGGCCTTCGACAACCCGCTGCTGGGTACGCCCCGGTTGCGGTTGGCGAACTGCGCCAGCAATGCCCGGCAGCAGTGGTCGTTCGAGTCGCGCTCGTACGCCCAGCCCGTGGGGTACGGCTACGACGACTTCATCGGGTCCCGCGTCTACTGACCCGGACCGGTCCGGGGGCGGCGGGTTGTGACCCGCCCTCCCGGGCCTTCGGAGCCAGCCGCCTTCGGCGCGCCTTCGGTCAGCTGCCCTCCCCCGGGCCCCGGGTCAGCTGCCCTCCCCCGGCCCCCGGGTCAGCTGCCCTGTCCGGGCCTTCGGTCAGCTGGCCACGGCGGGCTGGAACGTGGTCGGCCGGGTGCTGGCGGGCGGCTCGGAGACGGTGGCGAGCAACCGGGGGCGGGTGCTGCGTACCCGGGCGCGAAAGGCGTGGTTGAGCAGGGCGTCGAGCTGCCACACCTGCTTCGGGTTCTGGGTGCGGATCAGGAACCGTTCCCGGATGCCGTCGATGGCGGTGGCCGCCAGCTCGACCGAGTTCAGCCGGGGGTCGGGACTCCAGGTGACGTGGCTCAGCTCGCGCAGGTCGGTGTTGAGGTGCAGCCGCAGCCGGTGCAGGATCCGGGTCTGCCGGGTGACCACGAGCCGCCGATGGGTGAGCAGCAGGAGATGGTCCCCGGACATCGGGCGGTTTGGCCGGCTGCACCGGGTGACGAGAATCGTGGCTTCGCCGGAGCCCACACAACGACGGAACACCGGCATGTGCCGGCTCGCGGTCTGCACCGCCAGCCCGGCCTCAGTGGCGGCCGGAAGGAACGTTCGGGAGAAGACGTCCATGCCCTGTCCAACGATGACGTTCGTTGGGTGACATGCCCCCCGCACCTGCTTTCTGCAAATTCCACGCCGTCAGCGTCGGGTGCGTCACCGCCTCCACGCGACGACGCACCCGGCCGCGAAGCGGCGCTGGACGGATCAGAGCAGTTCGACGATTGTCGCGTTGGCCATCCCGCCGCCCTCGCACATGGTCTGGAGGCCGTAGCGGATGCCGTTGTCGCGCATGTGGGCGAGCATCGTGGTCATGATCCGGGCACCGGATCCGCCGAGCGGGTGCCCGAGGGCGATCGCGCCGCCGCGCGGGTTGAGTCGCTCCGGGTCCGCCTCGGTCTCCGTCAGCCAGGCCAGCGGTACCGGGGCGAACGCCTCGTTCACCTCGTACACACCGATCTCCTCGATGCCCAACCCCGCGCGGCGCAGCGCCTTGGCGGTGGCCGGGATCGGCGCGGTGAGCATGGCCACCGGATCGTCGGCGGCGACCACGGCGGTGTGGATCCGGGCCAGCGGTCGCAGGCCGTGCCGGCCGGCCCACTCGCTCGTGGTGACCGCGAGCGCGGCGGCGCCGTCGGAGATCTGCGAGGCGGAGCCGGCGGTGACCACGCCGTCGCTGCGGAACGGGGTGGCGAGCTCGGCCAGCTTCTCCAGCGAGGTTTCCCGGCGGATGCCCTCGTCCGCGGCGAACTTGCCACCGTCGGCGAGCACGACCGGCGCCACCTCGGCCTCGAACGCCCCCGCGTCCTGGGCGGCGGCGGCCTTGACGTGGCTGGCCAGTGCGAACTCGTCGAGCTGGGTACGGGAGAGCCGCCAGCGTTTGGCGATCAGCTCCGCACCGACGCCCTGGTTGAACGGCAGTGCCGCATCGTCGGCGACGCCCTCCACGCCCCGGTAGCGGGCCAGGATCTGCTCGCTGAACGGCTGCCCACCGGCCACACTGGAGCCCATCGGCACCCGGGTCATCGACTCCACGCCACCGGCGACGACCAGGTCGGCCTGGCCGGAGAGCACGGTGGCCGCGGCGAAGTGCAGGGCCTGCTGGCTGGAGCCGCACTGCCGGTCCACGGTCGTGCCGGGCACCGACTCTGGCCAGCCGGCAGCCAGCACGGCGTTGCGCGCGACGTTCCACGACTGCTCGCCGACCTGGGAGACGCAGCCCCACACCACGTCGTCGACCTGGGCCGGATCGATGCCGGTGCGTTCGGCGAGGGCGCGCAGCACATGCGCCGACAGATCCACCGGGTGCACCGTGGCCAGGCTGCCCTTGCGCCGCCCGATCGGGGTACGCACCGCACCGACGATGACCGCGTCACTCATATTTACTCCCCGGTAACTTGGCTGTCTCCGATCCTACGCGCACGCTCGCCCCCGGCCCACCACGCCGCCACCGCACATGATCCGTCACGCCGCTGGCATGCTGGTCGGCATGCCCTTCGAGACGGTCCCCAGACAGTGGCGGGTACCCCCGGCCCTACCGGCGGTCAAACTGGTTGGGGCGGCCGGCGTACTCGCGCTGGGCTTCCTGCTCGCCGAGGGCGACCTGCTCCGGCCGGTGCTCGGCGTCCTGGCCGCCGCGCTGCTGGCCGGCTGGGCGGCGCGGGACCTGATCGCGCCGGTACGGCTGGCGGTGGACGTCGACGGCATCACCGTGTCGACCGGTTGGCGGGGCCGCCGGCACCTGCCCTGGTCAGCGGTGAAAACCATCCGGGCGGACCGCCGGACCGGGCGCGGACTCACCGGACCGGCGCTGGAGATCGATGCCGGCGAGTCGCTGCACCTGTTCAGCCGGCTCGACCTCGGCGCCGATCCCGCCGAGGTCGCCGACGCGCTACTCACCGCCCGACCACCCCATGCCAGTCAGGATCGCTAGCGCAGCACGGCGGACCGGCCACCGGCTAGAGCAGCGCGGCGGTCCGGATTAGCGCCAGGCCGAGCAGCGCCACCAGGATGAGCCCGCCACCGACGGCCTGCACCAGGGTGCGACGCGAGCGGGGAGCGTAGGCCAGCACCAGGGCCATCAGCGCGCCGAACACCAGACCGCCCAGGTGCCCGGCGATCGAGATCTGCGGCACGGTGAACGTGAAGATCAAGTTGATCACCAGGATCGGCACGATGGCCGAGGTGTCCCGGCCCAGCCGTCGCATGATCACGAATATCGCCGCGAAGAGACCGAAGATCGCGGTGGAGGCACCGGCCGACATCTGGTTTGGCGCACTGAAGACGTACACCGCGACGTTGCCGCCGAAGCCGGCGATGAAGTAGAGCGCGGCAAAGCGCAGCGGGCCGAGCACCGCCTCCAGCGACCGCCCGAGCACCCAGAGCGCCCACATGTTGAGCAGCAGGTGCAGCACGCCGTAGTGCAGGAACATGGCGGTGACCAGTCGGTACCACTCGCCCTCGGCGACCCCGCCGATGTGGCCGTCCGGGAACATCGCCCGGCCGAGCACGGCACCCCACTCGGTGAGCGGGGTGCTGCCACCCATCAGGCCACCGAAGCCGGTGCCGCCGGCCGCCGCGTCGCCGCCCCGGTCGGAGGCGATGGAGACCAGCATCAGCAGGAGGTTCAGGCCGATCAGGACCTTTGTCACGTAGCCGTGCCGGCCGGCGGTACCGCCACCGAAGGCGGTACGCGCCGGCCGTACGCTGCGACGTCCCTCCGCCACGCATTCCGGGCACTGGAACCCGACCGACGCCTCACGCATGCAGTCCGGGCAGATCGACCGCTCGCACCGGGTGCATCGGACGTACGTCTCACGGCCCGGGTGGCGGTAACAGGCCGGGGTGGTCGCCGGGGATTCACTCACCGCTGGCCCCAGGTGCCCGAGCGCTCAGTCATGCGAGCAAAGGTACCTCGCTGCACCGATCAGGTGACGCCGCCGTACCCCGACCGCCGTGCCCAGGCCCGGCCGGCGGAAGGGGCCTGGCGCGGCGTCACGCGGACTGGCGCTCGATCTCGACGCGCTCGATGACGACGTCCTGCAACGGCCGGTCGCTCGGGCCGGTCGGGGTGTTGGCGATCGTGTCGACGACCTTTGCGGACTGCTCGTCGGCCACCTGCCCGAAGATGGTGTGCCGGTTGTTCAGGTGCGGCGTCGGCGAGACGGTGATGAAGAACTGCGAGCCGTTGGTGCCGGGCCCGGCGTTCGCCATCGCCAGCAGGTACGGCCGGTCGAAGCGCAGCTCGGGGTGGAACTCGTCGGCGAAGGTGTAGCCCGGCCCGCCGCGACCGGTGCCCGTCGGGTCACCCATCTGGATCATGAATCCGCTGATCACCCGGTGCGAGATGGTGCCGTTGTAGTAGGGGCCGCTGCCCGGCTGGCCGGTCCGCGGGTCGGTGTACTCGCGGGTGCCCTCGGCCAACTCGACGAAGTTGCGGACGGTCTTCGGTGCGTGGTTGGGGAAGAGCTCCAGCCGGATCGGGCCGGCGTTGGTGTGCAGGGTGGCGTAGACAGCCTCGGCCACGGGTACTCCTCACTCGTTGGTCAGTTCCATGCGGATCCTCCCATGTGCCCGATCTGGACATGCGGAGGCATCCGAAGGTGGAGGATGAGAGAGAGCTACTCCCAGGAGGTGGGACCGTGTTTGGAATCGGGCGGCGCAGGAGTGAGGGGCAACTGGCCCGGGCCGAACTGAACCGTGGCATCGATCACCTGCGACAGGCCGCCAGCCACGCGGCAAAGGGTGCCGGCGCGACGGTCGGCCCGCGGGTCCACGCGGCCCGGGGTGCAGTTGCGCCCGCCGCGGTCGTGGTTCGGGACCGGGCATCGAGCGGGTTGGCGACGACGGCCGCCGCGCTCGCGCCGCTGGCCGTGGCGGTGCGCCAGGCGCGGATCGAGGCCGCCGGCAAGGCAGTCGTCGGAAAGGCCGCCGCCAAGCAGGCCGCGGTCACCAAGAAAGCGAAGAAGATGAGGGCGAAGAAGAAGTCCCGCAGTGGCGGGCTCACCATGGCCGGACTGCTCGCCGCCGGCACGGTGGCCGGCCTGGCCGGCGCGATTGCCCTGCGGCGCTACCGGGAGCAGCAGGTGTGGACGGAGTACGACACGACCGCGTCGCTGGAGCCGATGCGCGAGGAGGTGGAGACCATCGAGGTGCGAACGGCAGGTCCGGCCAGTGACAGCAAGGCGTCGGTCGCGTCGACCGGAGCGGGTAGCTCGACGGTGACCGGCGGCGACAGCGCCTCCACCACTCCCCCGGCGACCACCCGCAGCGGCAAGGTCACCCCCACCAGCAAGGTCCCCTCGGTGGCCGAGGGCGCCCGCACCACAAGCGGCCGACCCGCCGACAACATCGACAAGGCCCTGAACCAGTCCACCAACAACACCAACACCCGCGCCTAACCAACCAACCACCCCACTCCCCACCCCCACCCCACCCCGCCACCCCCACCACCCCGCCACCCCGCCACCCCCGCCGATCTTGCACTTTGTGTCGCCACATAACGGGCATAAGCCTCGTAACGGCGACCAAAACTGCAAGATCGGCGGGGCGAGGGTGGGGGTGCGAGGGTGGGGGTGCGGAGGTGGGGGTGCGGAGGTGGGGGTGAGGGCGGGGGTCAGAGCCAGTCGTTGCGGCGGAACCAGCGGTACAGGGTCAGGGAGATGGTGAGCATCAGGGCCAGGACCACGGGGTAGCCGTAGGTGACCTTGAGTTCGGGCATGAAATCGAAGTTCATCCCGTAGATGCCGGCGATGGCGGTCCAGACGGCGGCGATGGCCGCCCAAGCGGCGATCTTGCGCATGTCGTTGTTCTGGTCGACAGTCACCTGAGCCAGCCGCGCCTGGAGAATCGAGTTCAGCAGGTCGTCGTACGAGTTGACCTGCTCCACGGTGCGGCTGAGGTGGTCCTGCACGTCGCGGAAGTAGCGGCGTACCTCCTTGGGCACCTCCCGGGTCAGCTGGGTGGCCAGCGTGAGCAGCGGGCGCTGCAACGGCATCACCGCCCGCCTGAACTCGACCAACTCCCGCTTCATCTGGTAGATCCGCTGGATCCGGCCGCTGGACTGGCGGTCGAAGACCTCCGCCTCCAGCACGTCCATGTCGTCCTCAAGCCGGTCGGCGACCTCCAGGTAGAGGTCGACCACCCGGTCGGTGATCGCGTACGCCACCGCCCAGGGGCCGTGCAGCAACAACTCCCGTCGAGCCTCCAGTTCCTCGCGGACCGGGGCGAGCCGACAGGCGTCTCCGTGCCGGACGCTGATCAGGAACTGCGGGCCGATGAAGAGCATCACCTGCCCGGTCTCCACCACGTCGGAGTTCTCGGTCAGCTCGTCGTGCTCGCAGTACCGGGCGGTCCGCAACACCAGGAAGCTGACCTCACCGAAGCGCTCCAACTTGGGCCGCTGCTGGGCCTTGACCGCATCCTCGACGGCCAGTTCGTGCAGCCCGTAGGTCGCGGCGATCTCGCTCATCTCGGTCAGGTCCGGCTCGTGCAGCCCGAGCCAGACGAAGCCGGTCTCGGCACGGCGGGCCTCGGCCAGCGCCTCGGCGTAGTCCCAGTCGCCGGACTGCCGCCGGCCGTCGAGGTAGAGCGCGCAGTCGACAATGGCGCTGCGCCGGGGACCGGCCGGATGCTCCGCCGGTGGGGAGCCGTCAGGGTTGAGCCGGCGGGTCACCGCCCGTACCGGTGACCAGTTGCGGGGTCGCAGGGCGCGGCCACTCTCCGGGGTCCCGGCCGGACCGCCGGTGGGGGTGGCCCGGTGATCGCTGGTGGAGGTGACCCGTCCCCGCTGGATCCGATCCGCCATCCCGCCCCCTCTCGCGCCCGGCTGCGGCTTGCAGGTTACGCCGCCGGGCCGATCATCGAGACAGCCGGCGGAGTACGAGGGGTGGCGCCGGACGGACCGGACCGCGTCGGGGGGTGAGGGGCGATCCGGTCCGCCCGGCGCCATGGGGGCGGGGGGTTGTGCTGGCACGCCACACCAGCGTGCGGTGCGGCCGGGCCGCGCCGGAAGGGAACCGTGGCGAGCAGAGCCGACGGATCAGCCAGTACGCGTGGTGAATGACGCTCGCAGCATTGTGAGCCGCCAGCGGCGTCAACGGGAGCCCCGAGGCGAGCCAGATTCAGTTTCTGTCGGAAATCTGACAGAAACTCAGCCTCGGACCGCCGCCATCGCCTCCGCCAGCCGCCGTACGCCCTCGTCGATCCGATCGGCGGTCACCGCCGAATAGGCCAGCCGGAGCGCGTGCCGCCCGCCGTCGATGACGAAGTCACTGCCCTTGACGACCGCGACACCGCGCTCGGCCGCCGCCGGGGCCAGCTTGTCGACGTCCACGTCCTCGGGTAGCTCGACCCAGAGGAAGTAGCCACCGTCGGGCTCCACGAACCGGGCCTCCGGGATGTGCCGGCGCAGCGACTCGGCGAGCACCCCGGCCCGCTCGCCGAGGGCCGACCGGACCGTCTCGATCGACCGCTCGATATCCCCCGAGACGCAGAACTGGTGCACGATCGCCTCGGAGACCATGCCCGGGGAGATGTAGAGGCTTGTCGCCTTCTTCGCGATGTCGGCGATCAGGTCCGCCGGACCCACCAGGTAGCCCACCCGGACCCCGGGGCAGACCGTCTTGGTGAAGCTGGAGGCGTGCACCACGACGTTGCGGGTGTCCATCGACAGCATCGACGGCAGCGGCTCGCCACGGAACCGGATGTCGGCGTACGGGTCGTCCTCGAAGATCGTGAAGCCGTACTCGGCGGCGAGGTCGAGCAGCTCGCGCCGCTTGTTCAGGGAGAGCGTGACGCCCGCCGGGTTCTGGTAGTTCGGAATGATGTGCGCCAGCCGGGGGCGTACCCCCGCCTCCAGCAGCTTGCGCAGCTCGACCGTGTCCAGACCGTCCGGCTCGATGGTCACCCCGTGCAGCTCGGCACCGGCCCGCTGAAGGTTGAGCAGCGTGCGGTCGTAGGTCGGCCGCTCGACCACCACCGCGTCGCCGGCCCGGACCAGGTGGTCGAAGAGGAAGGCGTCGGCCTGCAACGATCCGTTGGTGATCAACACCTGGTCCGCCTCGACCCCGTGCTTCTCGGCGATCCACCTACGCAGCGGAAGATAACCGACGGAGGTGCCGTACGCGGTCACTCCGGCAGGGTCGGCATCGAAGGCGCGGACGGCGGCGGCCTTGAGTCCCTCGACATCGACAATGTCCAGCGAGGGGGCGCCACGGGCGAAGGAGATCAGCTGCTCGGCGGTCATGGCTGTTCAGCGTACGGGCGTTGGTCGGGCGTACGCGGACGGCACGGCAATGTCCGCATCCTGAGCCACCGGGTCGGGTGAACCCGACCACCGCCGGAGGCGGCCCGGACGGGTCCGGCTGTGCGGCAGATCAGGCCGAAAGGCGGAGCGGCTCCGGTTGCGGCGCCCGGGACAGGCCGGCAGATCAGGCCGAAAGGCCGAGCGGCTCCGGTTGCGGCTCCCGCGACAGGCCGGCCAGATCAGGCCGAAAGGCTCAGCGGTTCCGGTTGCGGCGCCCGGGACAGGCCGGCCACCTGAAGGCCGAGCAACGCGATCAGCTGCCCCCAGTCGAAGTAGGACCGCCACGCCGCGATCCGGCCCCGGCGCACCCGGACCACGTCCACCACCTCCCAGGAAACGCTGCGTCCGGTGGGGGCGACGGTGCCGAACGGGGTGTGCAGCACGCCGGTGTGGGTGCCGGTGAGGCGCTGCTCGACGGCGGCCCCGCCGGCCGTGCGTACCGCGCCGAGCGGGTCGACCCGCAGGTCGGGAAAGGCACCCGTCCAGGTACGCAGCAGGGCCGGCAACTCGGCCGGACGCACCGTCACGCCGGGCATGGCGTACTCGGCGTCGGCGGCGTACAGCTCGGGCAGCCGGGCCACGTCCCGCCGCAGGAGCATCGTGTACTGCTGCTCGATCAACCGGTCCGCGTCGCGCATGGTGGCCTCCCCACGGGCACGGTCGGCCGTACCCGTACCGCATCCCTTACCCCCGGCACCGGCGCCGCACACCGACCGACGTCGGCGAGGCTGGTACGCGGCGGCTACTGTTTCGAGGTGCCCATCGAGCCGCTGCGCTGCGCCGGAGCGCTGATCGTCGACCCCGAGGGACGCCTCTTCTTCCAACGCCGCTCCCCGCACCGACGCCTCTTCCCCAACTGCTGGGACATCGTCGGCGGGCACCTCGAACCGGGCGAGACCGTCGAGGCAGCCCTGCGCCGCGAGGTCACCGAGGAGACCGGTTGGCGGGTGTCGGAGATCCTCGGCCAGGTCGGCGAGTATCACTACGTCGGCGATGACGGCCTGGCCCGGATCGAGAGCGACTGGCTGGTCCGGGTCGACGGTGACCTGGCCACCCCGATGCTGGAGGCGGAGAAGCACACCGAGTACCGCTGGCTCGGCCACGGCGACCTCGACCTGCTCGACGAGCACCGCGACGTCAACGACGGCCTGATCCGGCGGATCGCCGAGCGGGCCTTCACCATGCTGGGGTCGACCGGTTCGTGAGCGACACCGTCGGGCTCCCTCCGCACCGGCACGCCGCGCTCGTCGCGCCCGCCGTCGACCGGGTGTTCATCGCGGCCATGCAGGCCGGCCGGGACGGCGGTGGGGCCGAACTCAGTCAACGGTACGGCGGCCCGAGCGCCACCGGTCTCCTGGTGGAACTGCGCACCCGGCTGGCCGTACCGGGTGGCACCGTCGACGGTCCCGGCTTCACCGCCGTCACCCGCTACCGCGATCCGGTCGCCTGCCGGCGGACCGTGGACCGGCATGTCGCGTACGGCATGCTCCATCGCGCGTCGGACGGCGCGCTTACCGCGACCGAACGCGGCCTGGCCTTCCTGGCCGAGCTGTACCAGGTGCACGCCGAGGTGACCGAGGAACTCTGGGCCGGACACGACGAGCGGGTGCTCCGGCTGGCGGCGATGACCGGCCGGCTGCTGGCCGCCGCGTTCACCGGCGAGCCGATCGGCGAGGGCGTTCCGGACGACCCGGCCGAGGCCGGCGGCAGCGCCTTCACCGCACTCGCTCCCCCGCACGAGCCGGACGGCACCCCGGCCGGTGTGCTGCTGCTCAACCGGCTCGGCGCGCTGCGGTACCACCGGGCCGACGCGCACGCCGCAGCCTGGGCCGCCGCCGGGCACACCCCGCGCACCATCGCCGAGCTGCCCGACGGACCGCAACGGCGGGCCATCGAGGCGGAGACCGACCGCCGGGCCGCCGGCCCGTACGCGACGCTGACCGCCCCGGAGCGCCTGGACCTGCTCGCCGACCTGGCCGCACTCCCCGGCTGAGGGCCGCAGGGGACCGACGGCGGCCACGCCGGACCACGCCGGCCACGCCGGCCACGCCGGGTTACGCCGGGTTACGCCGGCCACGCCGGGTTACGCCGGGTTACGCCGGGCCACGCCGGGCCACGTCGGCCATGCGGCCACGGCGCTGACCGGCGACGGGCGCGGCACGGGCGGCGCTATCCTCCTTCGGTGACTGCCCCGAGAACAGGAACCGATGTCAGCATGGTCGGAATGGTGCTGGCGGCGGGAGCCGGCCGCCGGCTGCGCCCGTACACCGACACCCTGCCCAAGGCGCTGGTGCCGGTGGATGGTGAGACCACCATCCTCGACATCGCGCTGCGCAACCTTGCCGAGGTAGGGCTCACCGACGTGGTGGTCGTGGTCGGCTACGCGGCGGACGCCGTCCGCGAGCGCCAGGCCGACCTGGAGCGCCGGTACGGCGTCACGCTCACCCTCGTGCACAACGACAAGGCCGAGGAGTGGAACAACGCGTACTCGCTCTGGCTGGCCCGCGACTGGTTCGCCCGGGGGGTGCTGCTGGTGAACGGCGACACCGTGCACCCGGTGAGCGTGGAGAAGACCCTGCTGGCCGAGCGCGGTCCCGGCGTACTGCTGGCGATCGACACCATCAAGCCGCTGGCCGAGGAGGAGATGAAGACCACCTTCGACGCCGCCGGCCAGCTCACCCGGATCACCAAGCTGATGGACCCGGGCGAGGCGTACGGCGAGTACATCGGCGCGACGCTTATCGAGCCGCACGTGGCCGACGCCCTCGCCGACGCGCTGGAGGCGACCTGGCGGCGCGACCCGAACCTGTACTACGAGGACGGCTACCAGGAGTTCGCCGACCGGGGTGGCGAGGTGCGGCCCGCGCCGATCGGCGACGTCGCCTGGGTGGAGGTCGACAACCACGACGACCTGACCCGGGCGCGGGAGATCGCATGCCGCTACTAGCCCGTACCGTCACCACGCCACTTTCCATCGAGGTCCGCCGGGGTGCGGTCGCCAACCTCGGTGCGCTGCTGGCCGACCGGAGGATCTCCGGCGGCGGCGACGTGGCGGTGGTGGTCGGCCCGGGACAGGGCGAGAAGATCGTCGAGTTGTGCCGGCCGTCCCTCGGGTCGGCCGACGTGTTCACCGTCGCCGGGGGCACCATCGACGCCGCGAACGAACTGGGTGACCGGCTACGCCGCCGCCCGTACGACGCGGTGGTCGGCATCGGCGGCGGCAAGACCATCGACACCACCAAGTACGCCGCCACCCGGTACGGCATCCCGATGGTGACCGTGGCGACCAGCCTCGCCAACGACGGCATCGCCTCGCCCACCGCCTCGCTTGACCACGAGGGCGGCAAGGGCTCCTACGGGGTGCAGATCCCGATCGCGGTCATCGTCGACCTGGACTTCGTGGAGAACGGGCCAGACCGGCAGACCCAGGCCGGCATCGGTGACGCGGTGAGCAACATCAACGCCTGCGCCGACTGGGAACTGGCCCACGAGGTACGCGGCGAGCCGATCGACGGGCTGGCGGTCACGCTTGCGCGTACCGGTGCCGAGGCCCTGCTCAACCACCCCGGGAAGATCACCGACGACGGTTTCCTCACCACGCTGGCCGAGGCGCTGATCCTGGGCGGCATCGCCAGTTCGGTGTGCGGATCCACCCGCCCGGTCAGCGGCGGCGACCACGAGATCTCGCACGCCATCGACCGCCTCTTCCCGGGCACCGCCTCGCACGGCGAGCAGGTCGGGCTGGGCGCGTTGTTCTGCACCTTCCTCCGGGACGACCTGGAACGCTTCGGTCAGCTCGCCCGCTGCCTGCACCGGCACGGGCTCTCCACCCGGCCCGGCGACCTCGGGCTCACCGACGAGCAGTTCGTCGAGGCGGTGGCCTTCGCGCCGAACACCCGACCGGACCGCTACACGATCCTCGAACACCTCGCGATGCCCGCTGACGACCTTCGATCCCGGCTGGGAGACTACTGTGACGCCCTCCGTGCGCACCTTGGCTGAGCCGTCCCACCCCACGCTCGCCGACTTCCACCGGGTCAACCGGGGTGGCGGCCTGTTCAGCGAGTCGATCAGCCAGTGGATCGGTGCGGTCTTCGCGCTGGTCGCCCAGCGGCTCGGGCTACGCCCCACCGCACTGACCATCACCAACCTGGTGCTCGGCCTGGCCACCTCGGTCACCGTGGTCGCGCTCGCCGGCCCGGTCGCCGCCGGGGACGTACCGGCCTGGGTGGTCGGCCTGGCCGCCCTGCTGGGCTGGCAGATCGCGTACGCCCTGGACTGCGCCGACGGTCAGCTGGCCCGGGTCACCGGCCAGGGCAGCGCGGCCGGCGCCCGGGTCGACGTCCTCTGTGACGTGGCCGCCCAGATCGCCCTGGTCGCCGCCCTGTCCGCAGTGGCGGTGGCGCAGCGCCCGTCGACACCGGTCTGGCTGGTGGCCACCTTCGCCGGCACCTGGATGGTCAACCTGGTCACCTCGGTCATGCAGTCCGGCCCGAACGCGGCAAGCATGGTCACCTCGACGTCCCTGCCCGTACGCCTGGTGAAGCTGGTCCGCGACTACGGCGCCGTCATCTTCGTCGCCGCCCTGGTCCTGATGTTCGCCCCCGCCCTGGCCTTCTGGCTGCTGATCGCCTTCACCATCGTCAACGGCGGCTTCCTCCTGGCCAGCATCGCCTTCTCCGCCCGCGCCTCCCTGTAACCAGATGCAAGGAAGGGCCCCTTTTTAACGCCTCGTGCATAGCAAGGGCCCCCCATTAACACCCCTCCGCGACCCGACCCCCAAGGCCCCAGATCCTCCCGTTGATCATGAGGTTGGCGGCAGTTTGAAGATCAACAACTGCCGCCAACCTCATGATCAACCGGGTGGGGGTGGGGGTGGGGGTGGGGGTGGGGGTGGGGGTTAGGGGTGGGGGTGGTTAGGGAGGCGTAGGTGTGGAGGAGGCGTTTGGTGACTACGTCGGGGTGGAAGGTGCGCTCGTAGCGGGACCGGGCGGCGGCGGAGAGCGCGGCGGCCCCGGCCATGGCCAGCGGTAGCGCTGCGGCCAGTACGGCCGGGTCCGGGGGCACCACCCAGCCGGCCTCGCCGGTCTGGATCCCGGTGGGCAGGGCGCTCCCGCCGACGGCCGGCTCGACCCCGGCGGGGGCGGAGGCGGTGGCGGCGGGGCCGGTGCCGGCGGGTTCGCGGGGGGTGTCGGCGCCGACCAGGTACGGGATGCCGCCGAGCGCGGTGCCGAGCACCGGACGGCCACTGGCCAGCGCCTCGATGATCACCGTTGGCAGTACGTCGTGCCAGGTGGAGGTGGCCAGGACCACGGCGCTCGCGGCCAGCGCGGCGCGTACGCCGGCCCGGTCCAGCGGGCCGAGGAAGGTGACGTCGGCGCGCTCGGCCGCCACCGACTCGACAAGCGGACGCAACTCGCCGTCACCGGCGATCCGCAGCGGCCCGAGTGCGCCGTCCGGGTGCCGCCGCCAGGCTTCCAGCAGCAGCGCGAGCCCCTTCTCCGGGGAGAGCCGGCCGAGGAAGAGGAAACCCTGGCCGAGCGGCGCGGGCGTGCCCGGGTCGGGGATTCCGTTCGGCTTGACCACGATGCGCGAATCCGGGATGCCGTAATCGCGCAGGTGGTCGGCGACCGCGCTGGTCAGGGCGATGAACCGGTCCACCGACTTCCAGGTGCCCCGGTGCACGGCAAGCGTGGTGGCCATCAGCGCGCTCTGCGCCCGCGACCCCCGGTAGCAGCGGTGCACCACCGCCGGCACGCCGAGCGCCCGGCCCCGGCAGTCCTGGCAGATCACGCCGTCGCGGAAGTAGAGCCCGGAGGAGCAGACCTGGCGGTAGTTGTGCACCGTCTGCACCACCGGTACGCCGTGCTTGTGTGCGGTCCGCACCACCCAGGGCGAGAGCAGGGGGTACGGGTTGTGCAGGTGCAGCACGTCCGGCCGGTGCTCGGTGAGCAGGCGGGACAGGTCCTGCTGGGCCCGGGGCGCATAGATCGGGGAGATCGGCAGCAGCGCCTTGGCCGTCTTCGGCATCGAAGCGATCTCGTCGGAGCTGCGCAGGAACGGCAGCACCTCCACGCCGGCTGCGGTGAGCTGGGCGATCTCCGCGTCGACGATGGTGTTCTCACCGGAGGGTTGAGCTTCCCGGTACCGGTTGTGTGCCACCACGATTCTCACGGCAAAGAAGGCTACCGTTGAACGGTGCCCGAACTTCCAGAGGTGGAGGCGCTCGCGGGTTACCTGCGGCAGCGCGCGGTAGGCCGCCGCGTCGACCGGCTGGAGATCACCGCGATCAGCGCCCTGAAGACGTACGATCCGGCGCCGACTGCTGTCGCGGGCCGGACGGTGACCGACGCGCGGCGGCACGGCAAGTTCCTCGACGTCGTCTTCGACGGCGGTCTGCACCTGGTGGTCCACCTGGCCCGCGCGGGTTGGCTGCACTACCGCGAGGCGTTCGCCTCGACGGTGCCGCTACGTCCCGGCAAGGGGCCGATCGCGCTGCGGGTCCGCCTCGACGACGGCTCCGGCTTCGACCTGACCGAAGCCGGTACGCAGAAGAAGCTCGCCGCCTATCTGGTGACCGACCCGCAGGCGGTGCCCGGGGTGGCCAAGCTCGGGCCGGACGCGCTCTCGGCCGACCTCGCCACCTTCGCGGGCGCGTTACGCAGCCGCCGTGGACAGGTCAAGGGGGTGCTCACCGACCAGGCGGTGCTGGCCGGGGTGGGCAACGCGTACTCGGACGAGATCCTGCACGCGGCGAAGCTGTCACCGTTCGCGCTCACCAACCGGCTGACCGACGATCAGATGGCGGCCCTGCACGCGGCGACCCGGCGGGTGCTCGGTGACGCGGTGACCCGTTCGCTGGGTCAGCGGGCCGCGGAACTGAAGGGCGAGAAGCGGTCCGGGCTGAAGGTGCACGCCCGCACCGGTCTGCCCTGCCCGGTCTGTGGCGACACCATCCGGGAGGTCTCGTTCGCCGATTCCGACCTCCAGTACTGCCCGACCTGCCAGACCGGCGGCAAACCCCTCGCTGACCGTCGGTTGTCCAGACTCGTACGGTGAGTAACGCCACTCGCTGGTTACGGAACGGAATCGGACGCGCGGTGCGTAACCACCGGTCCGCCGCTCTACCCGGGCCGCCATCCATCGGTATAGTGGCCCGGTCCCCGGCTTCCGGATGGCGTGGAGCCGGCCAGATGCCAGGTGAAAACGAGCCCGTCGCGCAATGTCCCTCGGGTCGGCGACGCAACGGATCACGCGTGGAAGACTGGAACGGTGGGCGACCCGCGTCCTCACGGCGAGTGAGCGGCGCGTGGCATGCGGGAGGACATGGGTGAGGTGACGACTAGCCTCCAGCGCCCGGTAACCAACGAAGGCCGGAGCAGACTCGTGCGGCACGTCGACAGCTTCGAGATCCAGCCGCCGAATCAGCCGTCCCACAACGGCGTACCCCGGTCGGCCTGGGCCCGGGCCCGGCGTCGTGTCTCCCGCTGGCACCGTCCGTACACCCTGATTCTGCTGCTGCTCGACTTCGCCGCGGTGGCTTTCTCCAGCTTCACCGCGATCCACACCTTCGACCAGGCCACCGCCGGTTTCCACGCCGCGCAGGACGACCCGACCTGGTTCTTCACCGTCGCCTTCCTGCTGCTGCCGCTCGGCTGGCTGATCATTCTGTGGTTCAACGGCGCCTACGACCGGCGCTGCCTGGGGCTCGGGCCGGACGAGTTCAAGCGGGTGATCCGGGCCGGCGTGGCGGTCTGCGCGGCGGTCTCCTTCATCGCCTTCGCCACCAAGACCGACCTGTCCCGGTTCACCGTCGGCACCGCGCTGCTGATGGCCCTGCTGCTGATCCTGCTGGGCCGGATCCTGACCCGCTTCGTGCTGCACGTGATGCGCCGCAACACCCGGCAGGCGGCGCACCGGATGGTGCTGGTCGGCACCTTGCCGGAGTGCCTGGAGGTCTACACGGCGGTCACCCGTAACCCGTCGGCCGGGCTGGTGCCGGTGGCCATCCACATCACCGACGGTTACGCCGCAGCCAAGGGGGTGCAGACCCCGGTGCCGGTGTACGCCGGCCGCGACGTGCTGGCCCTGGTGCGGGAGGTCGGCGGCGACACCATCGCGGTCTGCGGCTCGGCCAGCGCCGAGCCGGGCGAGCTGCGCCGGCTGGCCTGGCAGTTGGAGGGCTCCGGCGTCGACCTGGTGGTGGCTCCGCAGCTGACCGACATCGCCGGCCCCCGGGTGCACATCCGGCCGATCGAGGGCCTGCCGCTGCTGCACGTCGAGGAGCCGACCCTGTCCGGGCCGGCGCTGCTGGCCAAGAGCATGATGGACCGGGTCGCCGCCGGGCTCGGCCTGCTGCTGCTGGCGCCGGTCTTCCTCGCCATCGCGGTCGCGATCCGGATCTCCGACCCCGGGCCGGTCTTCTTCCGCCAGCCTCGGGTGGGACACGAGGGACGCACGTTCCGGGTGTGGAAGTTCCGGACCATGTACGTCGACGCGGAGGACCGGCTGGCCAGCCTGGTCGACCAGAACGAGACCGACGGCATGCTGTTCAAGATGAAGCAGGACCCCCGGGTCTTTCCGGTGGGCCGCTTCCTGCGTGCCTCCTCCCTCGACGAGCTGCCGCAGCTGATCAACGTGTTGAAGGGCGAGATGTCGCTGGTCGGGCCGCGACCGCTGCCCGCCGACGACGGTGACTTCCTGGGCGATGTGCGGCGTCGGCTGCTGGTCCGCCCCGGCATGACCGGGTTGTGGCAGGTGTCCGGCCGCTCCGACCTGTCCTGGGACGAAGCGGTCCGGCTCGACCTCTACTACGTCGACAACTGGTCGCTCGCGTACGACCTGAGCATCCTGTGGCGCACGGTGGGCGTGGTGCTGGCCCGCAAGGGCGCGTACTGATCCCCTCTTCCCCTCACCCGGCGCAACCAGCAGGATCATCGGCGTGGGTGGCAACCTCTCCGCGATCATCGGAGTCTTCTCGCTGGTCACCGTCGTGGCCGCGACCCTGGTCGCGGTCGCCCGGCTACGCGGACGCCGGGGCATCGCCACCCCTGGTCAGCGGGCCACCTACGAGGTGCTGCACACCGCCGGGCTGGCCGCCGAGCCGCTGCGCACCGGGCTGAACCCGACCAGCGCGGCCAAGGCCGCCCGGCACCTGCGCACCCTGATCGGCGCGGAAGGACTGGCGCTCACCGACACCGACGACGTACTCGCCATCGACGGGCGCGGCGCGCACCACGGCGAACAGCTGCGCGCGGCGGCCCGGCGGGTGGTCGCCTCGGAGCGGTCCACGGTGCTCGCCGAGTCCGAACTCTCCTGCGATCGGCTCGACTGCCCGGTCCGGGGGGCGGTGGTGACGCCGTTGGCGGGTGGGGAGGGACGGATCGCCGGTGCCCTGGTCGCGGTCACCGCCGGGGTACCCGCACCCGGTCTGTTGCAGGCCACCCTGGAGACCGCGCACTGGGCCAGCAGCCAACTCGCCCTGGCCGAGTTGGACTCGTCCCGGGAGCGGCTGGCCCGAGCCGAGGTCCGGGCGCTACGGGCGCAGATCAGCCCGCACTTCATCTACAACGCGCTTACCGCGATCGGCTCGTTCGTCCGGACCGACCCGGAGCGGGCGCGGGAGCTGATCCTGGAGTTCGCCGAGTTCACCCGCTACTCGTTCCGGGCGCACGGCGAATTCACCACGTTGGCCGAGGAGCTGCGCTCGATCGATCGCTACCTGACCATCGAACGGGCCCGGTTCGGCGACCGGCTCCAGGTGCGCCTCCAGATCGCCCCCGAGGTGCTGCCGGTGATCCTGCCGTTCCTCTGCCTGCAACCACTTGTGGAGAACGCCGTCCGGCACGGGTTGTCGCGCAAGCCCGGCACGGGCATGGTGAGCATCGAGGCCCAGGACGCGGGCGCCGAATGCCACATCACGGTGGAGGACGACGGAGTGGGGATGGATCCGGGCACGCTTACCGCCGGGATCGCCGAGCTGGCCGGGAGCACCGGCGACCCGGGCGACGACCCGGGCCAGCACGTCGGTCTCTCGAACGTCGACGAGCGACTCCGGTCGGTCTTCGGGGACGGCTTCGGCCTGGTCGTGGAGACGGGTCTGGGTTCGGGTACGAAGGTGAGCATGCGGGTGCCGAAGTTCCACCCCGGCGTACGGGCCAGCTCGTGACCGGCAACGGCGGGACGTCGGGCTTTCTGCGCGTACTGGCGGTGGACGACGAGCCACCGGCGTTGGACGAGTTGGCGTACCACCTGCGGGCCGACTCCCGGGTGGCCCGGCTGCACACGGCCGGCGACGCCACCGAGGCGCTGCGGGTGCTCCGCGACGGCGACGTGGACGTGGTCTTCCTGGACATCCGGATGCCCGGCCTGGACGGCATGGAGCTGGCCCGGGTGCTGCGCCGGTTCGCCCGGCCACCGGCGATCGTCTTCGTCACCGCGTACGACGACGGCGCGGCGGACGCCTTCGACCTGGGCGCCACCGACTACGTCCGCAAGCCGGTACGCGCCGAGCGGCTGGCGGAGGCGCTGCGCCGGGTGGTCGGCTCGCGGGTGGTGCCGTCGCATCCGGCCGCGCTGGCCCGCGCCGAGGAGGATCCGACGATCCCGGTGGAGCTGGCCGGCAGCACCCGGATGCTGCCCCGCTCGGCGGTGCGCTGGGTGGAGGCGCAGGGCGACTACGCCCGGCTGCACACCGCGGAGGGTTCGCACCTGGTCCGGGTGTCGCTTGCGACGCTCGCCGAGCGGTGGGCCGACGCGGGGTTCGTCCGGATCCACCGGTCGTACCTGGTGCAGCTGCGGCTGATCGCCGAGCTGAGGCTGGTCAACTCCGGGTACGTGGTGGTGGTCGACGGCACCGAACTGCCGGTGAGCCGCCGGCACACCCGGGAGCTGAAGGACAAGCTGGTCCGGGCCGCCAAGCAGGAGTGGGGTCGCTAGGAAGCCAACGGCTGGACCGCCGGAGGCTGAGGCCGGACGCTGCTCGGTCGCGCGCTCGGGCCGGCGGCCTGGTCGTGCTATTCCTGCTCGTCGCCGTCGGTGGCGCGCGGCTGCCGATACTTCGCGATCCAGGCTTCCACATCCGCCTTGAGCCACACCTTGGTAGCTCGCAGTTCCTGGTAGGGCTCGGGGAAGGTGGGCCGCATCGCGATCTGCTGAAAGCGCGAGCGGGTAACGCCGAGCATCTGGGCGATCTCCCACGGCCCTACCAGCTCGCCTGGTCCCTTCCCAGCAGCCATAGAGCCGAAGGTATGTGCGCGTTGCCCTCCTTGGGTGGGGGTCCCCGATCGCTCACCCCCGATCGGGGGTCTCCGGATGCTTGACAGTTGAGGAGATGGCGGGTGTGATTTGGAGAGCCCCTCGGCTGTTGGAGGCGGAGCCCGGCGGCCGGGGGTGCCTGGACTCGTGTGGGAGGAGCCGTCGATGCAACGCCACGCACCCGTCAAACCCCTCTGGTTCTGTGCCGCGTGCGCGCATGGCTGGCCCTGTCGACAGGCCCGTACGGAGTTACGCGCCGAGTACGGCACGGTCCGGCTGTTGGGCCTGGACATGGCCGACCTGCTCACCGAGGCGACCGCCGACCTGACCCGCCTCGGCGCGCCCCTCGACCCCCGCGACATGCACGTCAGGTTCCTGGGCTGGATCAGGAAACCGGAAGGATAGATCTTGGACCGGCCGTGCCCCTATGGCGGCGCTCCCGGTCCAAGATCGGGGACTTGGGGCTTGTCCACCGGGTTATCCACAGGGGTGAAGCGTTGTCCACAGGTTGTCCACAGCCCTCTTGACAATTGTGGGGAGCGGACCAGACTGCCGGGATGGTCGCCGAGGAACCAGTGCCGGCACCCCGCCGGCCCGAGCCGTATCGGGCCGACGGGGCGCAGCCGGAAGGCGTGGGCGTCCCAGCGGACGTACGGCACTCGCCGGCGCGTACCCGGGTGGTGTTGGCCGAGGTGTCCCGGCGGCAACACCGGCCCGGCGGCACCCGCACCGAGTTGACCCAACAGACCCGGGTCGGTGCGGCACTGATCCACGGCCTGGTTCGCGCCCAGTTGGCCCTGGCACTGCAACTGTCGGCCGTGATCATGGTGACGTTGGGCGGGTTGCCGCTGCTCTTCGCCGTCGCACCGTCGGTCGGCCAGACGACCGTGCTCGGGGTCAACCTGCCGTGGCTGCTGCTCGGGGTGCTCTCCTTCCCGTTCCTGGTCGCGGTCGGCTGGACGTACGTGCGGTTGGCCGAACGCAACGAGCAGGACTTCACCGACCTGGTCCAGCGGCCGGAGCGCTGAGGTGGGCAACGGACTCGTCGTACCGGCGATCGTCGCGGTCACCCTGGTCACCGTCGGGATCGGCTTCTACGGGCTGCGGTTGGCCCGCACCACCTCCGACTTCCTGGTCGCCTCACGGGTGGTCAGCCCGACCTGGAACGCCGCCGCGATCGGTGGCGAGTACCTGTCGGCGGCGAGCTTCCTCGGCGTCGCCGGACTGGTCCTCAAGTACGGCGTGGACGTGCTCTGGTATCCGGTCGGCTTCGCCGCCGGCTACCTGGCCCTGCTGCTATTCGTGGCCGCCCCGCTGCGCCGCTCCGGCGCGTTCACCCTGCCCGACTTCTGCGAGGTACGGCTCGGCTCCCGCCGGTTACGCACGCTGGCCACCATCTTCGTCATCTTCATCGGCTGGCTCTACCTGGTGCCGCAGCTCCAGGGGGCTGGGCTGACGCTGGCCACGCTGGCCGGCTCGCCGTACCCGGTGGGTGCCCTGGTGGTGGCCGTGGTGGTGACCGCCAACGTGGCGCTGGGCGGGATGCGGGCGATCACCTTCGTGCAGGCGTTCCAGTACTGGCTGAAGCTGACCGCGCTCGCCGTACCCGTGATCTTCCTGGCCCTCCAGTGGCAGGCCGACGGGCGGCCGGAGGTGACCCCGCCGGAGGGGCCGACGTTCCGCACCGCGACCACCGTCGTGGTCGAGCACCGGGCGGTGCTCACCCTGCCCGACGGGCAGTCCCGCGAGGTGCATCCCGGCGACGAGTTGACCTTCGCGGCGGGCGAGCCGGTGCCGGAGGTCTCCGGGGTGGCCACGGGTGCCACCGACTGGCTGCTGCCCAGCGCGGCCGGCTCCGACGACCGAGGGCTGTTCGCCACCTACTCGCTGATCCTGGCCACCTTCCTGGGCACCATGGGGCTGCCGCACGTACTCGTGCGGTTCTACACCAACCCGGACGGCGCGGCGGCCCGCCGAACCACCCTGGTGGTGCTGGCCCTGGTCGGCGGCTTCTACCTGTTTCCCACGATCTACGGCGTGCTGGGCCGGATCTACACCCCACAACTACTGGTCAGCGGCCAGACCGACGCGGTGGTGGTGCTGCTGCCCGAGGCGGCACTCGGTGCCGGCACCACCGGGCGACTACTTGCCGCGCTGGTCGCCGCCGGGGCGTTCGCGGCCTTCCTCTCCACCTCGTCCGGGCTGCTCACCAGCGTCGCCGGGGTGATCTCCACGGACGTACTCGGGCGCGGCTCGGTCCATGGCTTCCGGCTGGCCACGGTGATCGCCGGTGGGGTGCCGGCGATCCTCGCCCTCAACATCTCCGGGCTGGACGTCTCGCAGGTGGTCGGGCTGGCCTTCGCCGTCGCCGCGTCCAGCTTCTGCCCGCTGCTGGTGCTCGGCATCTGGTGGCGCGGGCTCACCGACGCCGGTGCGGCGGCCGGAATCCTGGTCGGCGGCGGCGCGGCGGTTACCGCCGTGCTGCTCACCGTGCTCGGGCCGCCGCTGACCGGCTGGCCGGCGACCCTCACCGCCCAGCCGGCCGCCTGGACCGTGCCGCTGGCCTTCACCGTGATGGTGGTGATTTCGCTGGCGACCCGCCGCCGCGCACCCGCCGACGTCAACCGCACGATGCTCCGCCTACACGCCCCGGACAGCCTCCGGCTGTAAGGAAGGGCCCCTTATTAACGCCTGCGGTAGAGGAAGGGCCCCCTTTTAACAACCGACCACCGGCGTGCGGGCGGTAGCACGAGCGCGGAACTACGCCAGAGGGAGGAACTACGCCTGAGGGAGGAGCCCGGAATCCGCCGCTGGGCTGGCCGTGCCCTCGCCAGGACCGGATACGGTCTGGTGCATGACTGGTGAGCACCCTGCACTGGCACTGCGCGGCCTGGCCAAGAGCTTCGACGGCAAGGTGGCGGTGGCCGGCGTGGATCTGGACGTGCCGACCGGCTCGTTCTACGGCCTACTCGGCCCGAACGGCGCAGGCAAGACCACCACGCTGTCGATGGCGGTCGGGCTGTTGCGGCCCGACTCCGGTGCGGCCTGGGTGCTCGGGCGTGACGTGTGGGCCGACCCGGTCGGCGCGAAGCAACTGCTCGGCGTCATGCCGGACGGCGTACGGCTGTTCGACCGGCTCAGCGGCGGTGAGCTGCTGGCGTACCACGGACTGTTGCGCGGCATGGACCCGGCGGTGGTCGACCAGCGGGCGGCGGAGCTGCTCGACGTGCTCGCCCTCGCCGATGCCGGCCGCACCCTGGTGGTCGACTACTCGGCCGGCATGAAGAAGAAGATCGGCCTGGCCTGCGCGCTGCTGCACGGTCCCCGGCTGCTGGTGCTGGACGAGCCCTTCGAGGCGGTCGATCCGGTCTCGGCGGCGCTGATCCGGGAGATTCTCCAGCGGTACGTCGCTGGCGGCGGGACGGTCGTCTTCTCCAGCCACGTCATGGAGGTGGTGCAGCGCCTCTGCTCGCACGTGGCGATCCTCGCCGAGGGCACCATCAAGCGGGTCGGCACCCTGGAGCAGGTACGCGGCGAGCGCTCCCTGGAGGAGGTCTTCGTCGAGGTGGTCGGCGGGCGTACGGCCACCGGTGAGGAGCTGGCGTGGCTGTCCCAGTGAGCGGCCCGGCGACCGGCGGACCGGTGAGCAGCGGACCGGCGACCGGCGGCCCAGCGAGCGGCGGCCCAGCGAGCGGCGGACCGGCGACCGGCGGACCGGCGAGCAGCGGACCGGCGACCGGCGGCCCAGCGGGCGGCGGAGCGGTGAGCGGCCCGGTGAGCCGTCCGACGGCTGGGGTGCGGCGGGTGTCGGCGTGGCACTTCGTCCGGCTCAAGCTGCGGGTGATGGGCAACAACTTCCGAGGTCAGGGCTGGCGGGTGGCGCTCTTCCTGATCGGGTCGTTGATCGGGCTCTGGTTCGCGGTCGGCGCTTTCTTCGGCCTGGCGGCCCCCGGGCTGGCCGGCGAGGACCGGTACGCGATGCTGGTCGCCGCGTTCGCCGGTGGGCTGACCGTACTCGGCTGGCTGCTGCTGCCGCTTGTCTTCTTCGGCGTGGACGAGACGCTCGATCCGGCCCGCTTCGCGCTGCTGCCGCTGTCCCGGCGCACCCTGGTCACCGGGCTGTTCGCGGCGGCGCTGGTGAGCGTACCCACGATCGCCGTGCTGGTGGCGCTCTCCGGCCTGGTCGTCACGGCCGGTGCCTTCGGTGGCTGGTCCGCCGCCGTGGTCGCGGCGGTCGGGGTGGTCTGCGGGCTGCTGCTCTGCGTGGCCGCAGCGCGGGCGGTGACCAGCGCCTTCGCCACCATGCTCCGCTCCCGGCGGGTACGTGACCTGGCTGCCGTGCTGCTCGCGGTGGCCGCCGCGCTGCTCGGGCCGTTGCAGCTCGCCGGGATCGCCGCGATCCAGGACGTCAACTGGGACCGGCTGGCCGGAGTGGCGACCGTGATCGGTTGGACACCGTTCGGCGCACCGTGGACGGCCGGCATCGACGTGGCCCAGGGCCGGGTCTGGGCCGCGCCGCTGAAGCTGTTGATCACCGTGGTCACCATCGTCGCGCTGCTGGCCTGGTGGTCGCGTTCGCTGGAGTCGGCGATGGTGGGTGCGGCGAGTGGCGGGCCGGCCCAGGCCAAGGCGTCGGTGACCGGCGGAGTGGTGGCTCAACTCTTTCCCCGCGCCACCGGTTGGCTGCGCCGGGACCGGTTCGGTGGGCTGGTCGCGCGGGAGGCCCGCTACTGGTGGCGCGATGCCCGGCGGCGGGCCAACCTGATCACCATCGCGGTGGTCGGCCTCTTCGTGCCGGTGATGGTCAACTTTGGCGGGCAGGGCTTCGGCCTCGACAGCGAGGAGGGCTTCAGCCTCGCCGGTGACACGTCACCGGTGTTGGTCAGCCTCTCCATGGTCTTCGTCGGCCTGCTCGCCGCGGTGACGCTGGCCAACCAGTTCGGCTTCGACGGCAGCGCGTACGCCGCGAACGTGGTGGCCGGGGTGCCCGGCCGGGTCGAGCTGCGGGCCCGGATCACCGCCTTCTCGCTGTACGTACTGCCCATGCTGGCGGTGATCGCCGTGGTGCTCGGCGTGGTGCTCGGCGAACCGGCCTGGATCGGATTCATGGCGGGCACGCTTGTCGCCACCTACGGCGCAGGTCTGGCGGTCAACTCCTTCGTGTCGGTGCTCGGCGCCTACTCGCTGCCGGAGACGAGCAACCCGTTCGCGATGAACACCGGCGCCGGGATGGTCAAGAGCCTGCTGACGCTGCTGGCCATGGTCGCCACCGGCGCGATCGCCGTACCGCTGGTGCTCGCCGCCGCGCTGCTCGGTGACCTCTGGCTCTGGCTGGGCCTCCCGCTCGGTGTCGCGTACGGCGTCGGCGCGGCACTGCTCGGCGCGTACCTGGCCGGCGACGCACTGGACCGCCGCCAACCCGAACTGCTGGCGATGGTCACCCCACGCCGCTGATCTCCTGACCCGGTCACCTGGTTCCCGCGGTCATCGCGGTTCGCGCGGGGTCGCGCGGGGTCGCGCGGGCGTGGTGGCCCCGGGAACGCAGGGCGGCGCGAGCTTCGGCAACGACGCCGTCGAAGTCTTCGCGGAGGCGCTTTGCGGTCACATGCACGACGATCCAACCATCTTTGACCAGCCGATTGAGCCTCTTCCGATCGGCATGGAACTGCTCCGGGTCGTCGTGCCAGAGACCGTCGTACTCCACCGCCACCCGATATTCCGGCCAGGAAAGGTCGAGGCGGGCGACGAAACGGCCCTGCCGCGACACGACCCATTGGGTACGCGGACGGGGCAGCCCGGCCAGCACCAGCCGAACACGAGTGCGGGATTCCTGCGGAGATTCGGCACCGGCATCCGCCAGGTCGACCGCCCGGAGCATCGCCCGCCAACCTCGACGGCCCGCCCTGGCCAGTGCGTACCCGCGCAGTGCCGGCACATCGGTGAGCCGACGTGACAGCAGCGCGTCAATGATCACCACTGCCTCCACGAGGTCGAGCCAGCTCGCCAGGTCCCAGCAGGTACGCTCGGGTGAGGTGACTGCCGTCCCCGACCGCTTGACGATGTCTCCCTGGTCGACCGGCCCCTGGTGGACGCGCAGCCCCGCGTGCGGCGCGAGGCGTACGCCACGGGGTACGAGCACGTCCACCGGATCATCAGCCCTGCCCTGGGCGCAACCGAAGAGCGCTGCGGCGGATCGACCTGCGATCGCCGCGCCCGGCGGAACCAGCCACTGCCCGACGGCGGCACACCTGACCCGATGGGTGGCGGGCAGTTGGGCATCCGCATAGACGTCACGGAAAAGTGGACGCCAGGCGGTGCTGCGAAGATCATTGCGAGTGAGCAGGCCACGGGCGACGGCGACCGAGCCACGGAACACACGTCCCCGCAGCTGCGGGGGCCGACGAGGCGATCGAGGCATGTCCCTGACGGTGGCATCCCCGCCCGCTGCGGCGCTGCCCCTGTGGATAACCCACTGCGGGCGGCCCGCCATGATCACGCTCGAGCCAGGAACGAGTGGCATCCCACCTGGAACGAGGCCACTCGTTCCATGAACGAGCGTGATCTTCCCGGGTGGCCCGCGAACACCCGCTTGACCCGGTCACAATGTTTCACGTGAATCATGAGCCGGGTGCCCAGATCCACCACACCGACCCGTTCGCCGTGCCGACGGGCCAGCGTTCGCCCGTACGCCGGCTGCGGGGTCGGCTCGCCGCGCCGGTGACGCTCTGGACGGCGCCCGGGCCGGCCGGGTTGACCGTGTCGTCGACCCTGGTGGCCGATGGCGACCCGGGGCGGCTGCTCGGCCTGGTCGACGCGGAGTCGGATCTCTGGACGGCGGTCGAGGAGGCCGAGGTGTTCGCCGTGACGCCGCTCGGCCCGCCACACCGGCAGCTCGCCGACCGCTTCGCCGGGCTCTTTCCCTCGCCCGGCGGACTCTTCGCGATCGGTCACTGGACCGACACACCGTACGGGCCGGTGCCGGCCGACGCCGGCGGGTGGGCGGGGTGCCGGCTGGACACCGTCCGGGAGTACGGCTGGAGTCTGCTGGTCGAGGCGACCATCGAGCGGGTGGAGTTGACCGAGGAGAGCGAACCGCTGCTGCATCACCGGGGCCGGTACCGCGAACTGGACTGAAGCGTCGAGGTCGGTACCGCGGACTGGACCGAGGCACCGAGGCCGGTGCACGAACTGGACTGATCGTCATTTACCGGCCATCGGCGTGCAGCCGGTCACTCGGCGCAGCAGCAGTGGTCACTCGGCGCAACGGCGCTGCCGCTCGGCGCAGGTAGCGACCGATGCCGATATTCACCTTCTCCGCCGGGAAGCGCGCTTCCTACCGTGCGCAGTATTCCTGTCGCCTGTGAAGGTGGTGATCCACAGAATGTCCACGGACACGCCCCCCGCCGCGCCGAGCGATTCACTTTCGGAGCGGTACCTAGCGGTTCAACGGTCGGACGAGTTCGCCGGGTTACGTCGCGCGTTACGCGGCTTCGTCTTCCCGATGACCATCGCGTTCTTCCTGTGGTACGCGCTCTACGTGATCCTCTCCGCGTACGCGCGCGACTTCATGGGCACGCGACTGTTCGGCAGCAACATCAACGTGGCGCTGGTCTTCGGCCTGCTCCAGTTCGTCTCGACCTTCCTCATCGCCTGGTACTACTCCCGGTACGCGGACCGGAAGATCGACCCGGTGGCCGACAAGATCCGCGACGAGCTGAACGGGGGTGAGTCGTGAACACGATGATCCTCGCGGTCGAGGCGGGCAACACCACCGCCCGCAACCTGACCATCGTGCTCTTCCTGGCCTTCGTCGCGGCCACCCTGGCCATCACCATCTGGGCCAGCCGACAGACCAAGACCGCCACCGACTTCTACGCCGGCGGCCGGTCCTTCTCCGGTTTCCAGAACGGCATGGCGATCGGCGGCGACTACATGTCCGCCGCGTCCTTCCTCGGCATCGCCGGCATCATCGCGCTCTACGGATACGACGGCTTCCTCTACTCCATCGGCTTCCTGGTGGCCTGGCTGGTGGCGCTCCTGCTGGTCGCGGAGCTGCTGCGCAACTCCGGCCGGTACACGATGGCCGACGTGCTGGCCTTCCGGATGCGGCAGCGTCCGGTGCGTACGGCGGCGGCGGTCTCCACGATCACCGTGTCGATCTTCTATCTGCTGGCCCAGATGGTCGGCGCGGGTGCGCTGGTGGCGCTGCTGCTCGGCATCCGGCCCGGCACCACCTTCCTGGGCATGGACGCGGCAACCGCCAAGGTGGCGACAATCATCATGGTCGGCGCCCTCATGATCATCTACGTCACCGTGGGCGGCATGAAGGGCACCACCTACGTACAGATCGTCAAGGCGTTCCTGCTCATGGGTGGCGCGCTGCTGATGACGCTGCTGGTGCTCGCCAAGTACAAGTTCAACCTGTCGTCGCTGCTCGGCGACGCGGCGGCCAGCTCCGGCCACGGTGCCGACTTCCTGGGGCCCGGATTACGGTACGGCGTCGAGGTGGCCGGCAACGCGACCCAGACCTTCTACAACAAGGTCGACCTGCTCTCCCTCGGCATCGCCCTGGTGCTCGGCACCGCCGGACTGCCGCACATCCTGATCCGCTTCTACACCGTGCCGACCGCCAAGGCGGCCCGCAAGAGCGTGCTCTGGGCGATCGGCATCATCGGCTCGTTCTACCTGCTCACCCTGGCGCTCGGCTTCGGCGCGGCGGCGCTGGTCGGCGGGGAGGCCATCCGCACCCAGGACCCGGCCGGAAACACGGCCGCACCACAACTCGCCGAGGCGCTCGGGATCGACTTCTTCGGCGGCGAACTGGGCGGTGCCGCACTACTGGCGATCATCGCGGCGGTCGCCTTCGCCACCATCCTGGCGGTGGTCGCGGGGTTGACCCTGGCCTCGTCGTCAAGCCTGGCGCACGACTTCTACGCCAACGTGATCAAGCGGGGTAACGCCTCCGAGCGGCAGGAGGTGCGGGTCGCCCGGATCTCCGCGCTGGTGATCGGCGCGGTCGCCATCGCGCTGTCCATCTTCGCGCAGAACCTGAACGTCGCCTTCCTGGTGGCGCTGGCCTTCGCCGTGGCCGCCTCGGGCAACCTGCCGGCGATCCTCTACAGCCTGTTCTGGAAGCGGTTCAACACCTCCGGCGCGGTCTGGGCGATCTACGGCGGCCTGCTGGCGGCCGTACTGCTGGTGTTCTTCTCGCCGGTGGTCTCCGGCGCGCCGACGGCGATGTTCCCCGACCACGACTGGCAGTGGTTCCCGCTGTCCAACCCGGGCATCCTCTCCATCCCGATCGGCTTCCTCTGCGGCTGGATCGGCACGGTCATCTCGAAGGAGAGCGACGAGGAGAAGTACGCCGAGTTGGAGGTGCGCTCGCTGACCGGAGCCGGCGCGCACTGACCGGCGGCGGCTTCTGTTAATAGGGGGCCCCTTTACTACACCAGGCGTTAGTAGGGGGCCCCTCCTTATATGCTCACCCGCATGAAGGTTGAGCAGCGTTTCGGGCCCGGTCATCGCATTCTGGTCACCGGCGGGGCCGGTTTCGTCCCGTCGCATCTGGTGGACGCGCTGATCGCCCGCGGCTGCACGGTGGTCGCGCTCGACAACTTCGTCACCGGGTCGCGGGAGAACATCGCGCACCTGCTCGACAAGGCGAGTTTCACCCTGGTCGAGGCGGACATCTCCGACGGGCTACCCGAGCACCCGGCGCTCGCCGAGCGGTTCGACGCGATCCTGCACATGGCCTCCCCGGCCAGCCCGACGGACTTCGAGAAGCTGCCGGTGGAGATCCTGCGGGTCGGCTCGGTGGCCACCCTGCACCTGCTGGAGCGCGCGGCTGCCGACGGCGCCCGGTTCCTGCTGGCCTCCACCTCGGAGGCGTACGGCGACCCGAAGGAGCACCCGCAGCGGGAGACCTACTGGGGCAACGTCAACCCGATCGGCATCCGCAGCGTCTACGACGAGGCGAAGCGCTTCTCCGAGGCGGCCACGATGGCGTACCGCCGCAGCCGGGGCGTGGACACGGCGATCGTGCGGATCTTCAACACGTACGGGCCGAGGATGCGGCCGGACGACGGTCGGGCCATCCCGACCTTCATCTCCCAGGCGCTGCGCGGCGAGCCGATCACCGTGCACGGCACCGGCAACCAGACCCGTTCGATCTGCTACGTGGCGGATCTGGTCCGGGGCATCCTGCTGCTGCTGGACTCCACCGAGAGCGGGCCGGTGAACTGCGGCACCGAGCACGAGATGAGCATGCGGGAACTGGCGGAGACGATCGTGTCACTCTCCGAGAGCAAGTCGGAGGTGACATACGTCACCCGCGCCGCGGACGATCCGGAGATGCGCCGGCCCGACCTCACCCTGGCCCGTGAGTTGCTCGGATACGAGCCCACGGTGGCACCGGAAGAGGGTCTGCGGCGCACGATCGAGGACTTCCGCGAGCGGCTGGCGTAGTCGAGCCGGCACGACGCGGGATCTCGCCTGACGGCGACACTGGCTACTGCTGCGTACCCTGAGTTACATGTCAGCCACCATCCCCGCTGGGCAGCCGTTCTTCCACCTGCGTCGCGGCGCGGGCCGCGCGGCGGTGCCGGGTCCGGGCGGGCGCTCCGCCGGACCGGCCGAGACCCGCTGGTATCCGTCGCACGACGAGCCGGCCATGGCCGGTGGGCCGGGCGGGCCGCGCGGACCGGTGGGGCCGGACGGGCCCGGCGGCGTACCCGCACCGCGCGGCCGGCGACCCCGCTGGCGTCGGATCGTCCTGGTGGCCGGGGTCGTGGTGCTGGTGTTGGCGCTTGTCGCCGGGGCCGGCGCCTGGTTCTACGCGCGCAGCCTGGACAAGAACCTGGCCCGGACCGACCCGTTCTCGGAGATCACCGGCGGTCGGCCGGCCAAGGCGGTGAACGGTGCGCTGAACATCCTGATGGTGGGCACCGACTCGCGGGATCCGGACGCCCCGATGGACAAGGCCGGCGAGTGGCGGGCCGACACGATCATCGTCATGCACATCCCCGCCGACCACCAGGAGGCGTACCTCGTCTCCATCCCGCGCGACCTGTACGTGCCGATTCCGGAGAGCGCTGGCGCCGACTGCGACACCGGCCAGCGCCGCAAGATCAATGCGGCGTTCGCGTTCGGCGGGCTGCCCCTGGCGGTACGCACCGTCGAGTGCTTCACCGACGTGCACATCGATCATGTGATGGCGATCGACTTCGGCGGCTTCAAGCAGGTCACCGACGCGCTCGGCGGGGTGGAGCTGAAGGTGGAGCGGACCATCACCTCGATCCACAAGCCGTACCGGAAGTTCACCAAGGGCACCAACCAGATGAACGGTGCCGAGGCGCTGGACTGGATCCGGCAGCGCAAGCAGTTCCCCGACGGCGACTTCGCCCGGATGCGCCACCAACAGGAGTTCCTGCGTGCGCTGATGGACAAGGCGGCGAGCACGGGCACGCTCACCAACCCGAAGAAGCTCAACGACTTCCTTCGCTCGGTGACCGACGCGGTCACCGTCGACCACGGCTTCTCGCTTACCGACATGGCGGTGCAGTTCCGCAACCTGCGCGGCGAGAACCTGACCTTCGTGACCAGCCCGCACCAGGGCAGCCAGACGATCAACGGGGAGTCGGTGGTGGTCTCCGACCGGGAGAAGGCCCTGGCCATGTACCGCGCGATGTCCGCCGACACGATGGCCGACTGGGTACAGGCGAACAAGAAGCCGGCGAACGACAACGGTTGACCCGCCGGTTCCGGCGAACCAACCTCCGACCATCCAATTCGATCTGTCCGTTCGGGCATTTCAGCAGGATGACGCGGCGGGAAACGCTGGCTGGCCGTCACCCGAACTCGCCACGGGAGAACGACGTACGTAAAGTGTGTCCGCCCCCTTCGGAGAACACGAGCTGGAGCACGCATGCCGGTTCACAGCCCCGCCCTGCTCGATCCGCCTCGTGCATCCGCCACGCCATCGCCCGGCCAGAAGAAGAAGTCCGGCAAGAGTGGGAAGCGGCGTAAGGATCCACTCTGGGCCCGGCTCACCGTGGTGCTCGGCGCCGTGCTGATGATGACCAGCGGGGTGGCCATCGTCGGCAGCAAGGCGGTGATCAGCCAGGCGACCGGCAACATCTCTCAGCGCAACCTGCTCGACGAGGCGGGCAAGTCGCAGGCGGAGGGCGGCGGCGACCTGGATGGCCCGATCGACATGCTGCTGCTCGGGGTGGACGCCCGGGAGCGGTGGGACGCCGACGACGTCCGGGCGGACAGCATCATCGTGCTGCACATCCCGGCCACCCACGACCAGGCCTACCTGATCTCGATCCCGCGGGACACCGAGGCGCGGATCCCGGCCTTCGAGAAGACCGGCTATCCGGGCGGGGTCGGCAAGATCAATAGCGCCTTCCAGGCGGGTGCCCGCAACGGCGGCGGCTGGGAGGGCGGCGCCCAGTTGATGGCGAAGACCATCAAGGGCATGACCGGCGTCAGCTTCGACGGCGCGGCGATCATCAACTTCGGCGGCTTCAAGGGCGTCATCGACGCGCTCGGCTCGGTACGCATCTGCGTCAAGCAGGAGGTCGAGTCGATCCACATGTCGTACGTCGACGGCAAGCCGATGTGGAACGCGGACGCCAAGAAGACCGGCAAGCCGAGGACTCCGGTGGTGCACAAGAAGGGCTGCCGGGAGATGAAGGGCTGGGCGGCGCTTGACTACTCCCGCCAGCGCTACGGCCTCAAGGGTGGCGACTACGACCGGCAGGCCAACCAGCAGCAGCTGATCAAGGCGATGGCCAAGAAGGCCACCAAGAACGGCACGCTTACCAACCCGGTCAAGCTGAACGAAATGATCAAGGCGGCCGGCAAGGCGTTCATCCTGGACACCGGTGGCGTACCGGTGGAGGACTTCGTCTTCACCATGCGCGGGGTCACCGGCAACGAGCTGATCATGTTGAAGACCAACGGCGGCACGTACCAGACCCAGGGCAACGGCAACGAGGCGCTCGACGAGCAGACCCTGGACATGTTCCGCGCCCTCCGGCAGGACAAGCTGGCCGAGTTCGTCTTCTACAACCCCCAGGTGATCTCCTCCCGGGACTGAGCCCGCCGGAGCGACCTGACGATACCCACGAACCTCCATCACTGCGGGTAGTCCTTTCGTAGCCTGACATGAGCGGGATTCATGTCAGGACCACGGGGGGACGTCACGGCCAGGACGGCGCAGCACGGCACAGGGCGGACACCGGGCAATGGCCCGCGTCGCCCCCGCTGGCCCCGCCTACTGCTCGGTGCGGGGTTGGCCGTGGTGCTGCTGGCCACCCTCGCCGTGGTCGGCCTGCGGGTACTCGCCGACCGGTACGAGCGCACGATCACCCACGAGGAACTGCTTGACGAGTCCGCCCGCGCCGACCGCACCGACCTGGACGGCCCGCTCAACTACCTGCTCGTGGGCTCGGACCGCCGGCCGGGCGACGCCGGGCCGCAGCAACGCACCGACACCATCCTGATCGTGCACGTCCCGACCGGGATGCGCACCGGTTACCTGATCTCCGTGCCGCGCGACCTGCTGGTCACCATCCCGCCCGGTGCCGGCTACCCGGGCGGGGAAGACAAGATCAATACGGCGTACGAGTACGGCGGGAGCGGCCAGGCCGGGGCGCAACTGCTCTCGGCCACCCTGGCCCGGCTCACCGGGATCCGCTTCGACGGTGCCGCCCTGGTCGACTTCGCCGGCCTGCGCAGCGTGATCGACCTGCTCGGCGGGGTCAGGATGTGCGTACGCACCGAGGTGCACTCGATCCACACCGACCGGGTGTTCCACCCCGGCTGTCAGCAGATGGACGGCGCACAGGCGCTGGACTACGTACGCCAACGCTACGACCTGCCCGGCGGTGACTACGACCGGCAGACCCACCAGCAGCAGCTGCTGGGCGCCATGCTGGCCCGGGCGGGCGAGACCCGGCTGCGTACCGATCCCGTCCAACTGCACCGGCTCATCCAGGCGGTCGGCCACTCCCTGACCATGGACACCAACGGGGTGCCGGTGGAGGATCTGCTGTTCGCCCTGCACGGCCTCTCCGCCGAGACGCTGCACGGCGTACAGGTGCCGTCGTACCCGCAGACCATCGGTCAGGTGTCGTACGTCGTACTCGACGGCGGCGGTCAGGGGCTGTTCGAGGCGGTTCGGGGCACCCGGATGCCCGAGTGGGCCGGTGCCCATCCACGCTGGGTCACCCGCCTCTGACCGCCGGCCGATACCGTTAGGCTTGGTACCCGTGTTCGGACCTCAGATTCCCACCGTTACCGTGCCCGAGATCGGCGACGACACGTACCTGCTCGACGTCCGGGAGGACGACGAGTGGGCCGCCGGTCACGCCCCGAGCGCCCACCACCTGCCGATGATGGAGCTGCCGGCCCGGCTCGCCGAGGTGCCGACCGACCGCGACGTCGCCGTCATCTGCCGCTCCGGCGGACGATCGGCACAGGTGGTCGCGTACCTGATGCGCAACGGGTGGGAGCAGGTACGCAACGTCGAGGGCGGAATGGGCGAGTGGGCAGCCGCCGGGCGGCCGGTGATCGGCGCGGACGGGCAGCCGGGCCAGGTCCGGTAGGCGCAGATGGGTGCACCCCTCGTCTTCGCGCACCGTGGCGCGTCGTACGACCTACCGGAGCACACCCTCGCCGCCTACCTGCGCGCCCTCGACGAGGGGGCGGACGGGCTGGAGTGCGACGTCCGGCTGACCCGCGACGGGCACCTGGTCTGCGTACACGACCGCCGGTTGGACCGGACCAGCAACGGCCGGGGGCTGGTCAGCGCGCGTACCCTCGCCGAGCTGGAACAGCTCGATTTCGGCTCCTGGCACCCCGGCTGCGTGCCGCCCGACGGTGACGAGGTGCTCGACGACTCGCACACCCGGCTGCTCACCCTCGAACGGCTGCTGGAGGCGGTCCTCGCCGCCGGCCGGCCGGTCCGGCTGTTGATCGAGACCAAACACCCCTCCCGCTACCGCGGCAACGTCGAGCGCCGGCTGGTCGCGCTGCTGCGCCGGTACGGCCTCGCCGAGCCGCGCCCCGACGATCCGGTACGAGTCTCGGTGATGTCCTTCTCCCCGCTGGCCGTACGCCGGATCCGGGCCCTGGCTCCCGCGCTGCCCACGGTGCTGCTGCTGGAGCTGCTGCCCCGCTGGCCGCACCTGGGTCGGCTGCCCTTCGGTGCCGGCATCGCCGGTCCGGGCATCGGGCTGGTCCGGGCCCGCCCCACGCTGGTGCCGGCGCTGCGGGCGGCCGGTCACCAGGTCTACGTCTGGACCGTGAACGAGCCGGCCGATCTCGATCTGGTGCTGACCGCCGGGGTGGACGGCGTGATCACCGACCGTCCGGCGCAGATGCTCGCCCGGTTACCTCGGTGAGCCACTCGGGGGTGCCCAACCACGCGAGCGGCGGTGCACACTCGGGGACATGCCGGACCGCACCGACTACCCCGCGCTCATCGCCGGACACACCGTCATCATCGAGATGATCAACTCAGGCGACGCGGGCCTGCCGGTCCTGAACCAGTTACTCCAGGTGGCCCAGCCGGCGGTCGGTGCCGCAGGCATGGCGTTCGTCGAGTTCGCGCCCAGCGGCGGCCGGGTGATCGCCGCCACCGGCGCCGCCGAGTGGACCATGGGCCGGCCGTTGCCGGCCACCGACCCGGTCACCATCTGCCTGCTCACCGGCCCCCGCGTGCAGTGCGTACGGACCGACCGGTTCGACAACCAGCTCGCCGTCGAGCTGGCCGAACGTGGTCTGCACCGGATGGTGGTCTGCCGTGCGGAGATCGCCGGGCACACCGTCGGCAGCCTGCACGCCCTCTATCCGGCCGGGGCCGACGAGCCCAGCGCCGAGCAGCACGGGGTGGTCGGCTACCTCAGCTCGTGCATCGCCCACATGTACGGCGATCAGAGCGGCCTGCCGGTGCACGGCGACGGTCCGGTGGTGGCGGCGCTCGCCGACGGGCTGGCCGTCGTCGACCGGGACGCCTACGTCCGGCTCTGGAATCCGGCCGCCGCCCAGGTGACCGGTCGGTCCTCCGCCGACGCCCTCAACCAGCCGCTGCCGTTCCCGCTGCCGCCGTCCGGGCAGGTCCTCGACCATCAGCTACCGGACGGGCGCTGGCTGCGGATCACCTCCGGCGAGCTGCCCGGCCCGGGCACCCTGCGGGTGGTCACCTTCCGGGACATCAGCGACCAGCAACGCCACGACGACGAGCGGGACCTCTTCGTGGCGGTCACCAGCCACGAGCTCCGGACCCCGGTGACGGTCATCAAGGGGTACGCGGACACTCTCACCGACCATTGGGAGTCGCTGAGCGAGACCGACCGGCGGCAGGCGGCCCGGGTGATCGGGCAGCGCGCGAACGAGCTGGCCCGGCTGCTCGACCGGCTGCTCTCCTCCGCCGCCGAGGCATGGCCTGGTGACGGGCCGCCGGCACCGTTCGACCTCGCCGAGACGCTCCGGATCGCGGTCGCCGACCTGCCTGCGGACCTGCGCCGCCGGGCCACCCTTCAGCTACCGCGTGACCTGCCCCGCGCGGTGGGGCACCGGCAGAACCTGGGCACCGTGCTCACCGAGCTGGTCACCAACGCCGCCAAGTACTCACCGCCCGGGTCGACGATCGAGATCAGTGCGGGCGCGGACGCCCGTACCGTCTGCTTCCGGGTCAGCGACCGGGGCATCGGCGTACGCCCGGAGCACGTCGAACGGGCCTTCGACCGGTTCTGGCAGGGCGACTCCGGCGACCGGCGGCGCTATCCCGGCACCGGTCTCGGCCTCTATCTCGTCCGCCGGATCGTTGAACAGCAGAATGGGTGGGTATTCCTCCGACCGAGAACAGGTGGCGGTACGGTCGCAGAGGTGCGGCTGCCCCGCAGGTGAACCGGCGGGAGCACAGCCCGGAAGAGGGGCGGAAGTGTCGACGGGAGCGGTCGAACGAGCGTGGTGCGTGGTGGTGCCGCACCACGCCACAGGAGCCCGGTTGGCCCGGCACCGGCTCGCCGCCGAGCTGGCCGAGGTGGTGTCCCCGACGGTGCTTGCCGATCTGGTGGCGGTCCTGGCCGAACTGGTGGGCAACGCCGTCCGGCACGCCGATCCACTGCCCGGCGGCGTGGTCCGGGTGGCCTGGCGGCTACGCACCACGCCCGACGGGGCACAACTGCGGCTGCGGGTGACCGACGGGGGTGCCGCGGCCGGCCCCCGGATGCGGCCGGCGGACCCGGACGCGGCCGACGGCCGTGGTCTGCACATCGTCTCCGGCCTGGCGAGCCGGTGGGGGGTGGAACGCGACGGTCTCGGCCAGAGTGTCTGGGCCGACTTCGATCCCGTCCCCGACCGGTCGGGCCTGGTAGCCGCCGGCTGACCGAGCCTGGTGACCCCGACCCGGCCGGACCCGGTCGTCGCCGGCTGACCGGACCTGGTGACCCGACCGACCGGGCCTGTTCGTCGCCGGCTGGCCGGGGCGAGCGGGCCGCTGAGCGGCTCCGCAGGTGGGTCGTGACCCCACCGGGTCGTGCCGGCCTCTAGGCTGTGTCGCCGTGAGCAAGCGTCGAAGGAACCAGCGGTCGGCCGCGCCGAGCGGAAAGCGGGAGCGGGTACGGGACGTCTTCGTCCCCCGCCCCTTCGAGGGGCTCGCCGACGAGCCGGAGTGGATCGCCCTGCGGGAGCTGGTCCCCGCCGCCTCCGCGCCACTGCGGCTCACGCCGACGCTTGTCGAGGAGTACGGCGACCGGCCGGTCACCCTGGCCACCGTGCTGCCGATGGCCGCGCCCGCGATGAGCCGGACGGACGGGCACGTCTTCGTCGGGCTCCAGCGACACCTCCAGTCCGGCGATGTCTCCCGGGACCTGGCCGAGTCGCTGCTCTGCGCGCTGCGGGCCGAACCGGGTGCCCCGGTCTCAGTGCCGCCGCTGCCCGGCCCCGGCCCTCGGCTCCAGGACATCCTGATCGACGGCCCGCTGGAGATCACCCTGCACGAGGGCTTCGACTTCTGGCTCGCCCCGGAGGCCGCCAACGACCCGACCGTGCAGGCGTCCCTGGAGCGGGCCAACGCGGCGATCTACCCCACCGTACGGCTGGCTGCCGCTCGCGCCGCGTACTGGTGCAAGGTGCCGGAGAAGGCACACGTCCGTTGGGTGCTGCCCGAGGCCGAGGAGCCTGCCCTGGATGCGCTGGCCCGGCTGGGCGCGGCCGGTTCGCTGAGCCTCGGCGAGGGGACCAGGTTCGCCGGCATGTTCCGGGCGCACGGACGGCTGGTGCCGGTCTGGGATCTGCCCGAGGAGGTGCCGGCGGCCGACTGGGAGGGCCCGGTGGCCGACTTCGCGAAGCGCTACGCGGACGCGCTGACCGACGCCGGTCCGCTGGACGCCGCCGCCCGGCGGTCCCGGCAGGGCCTGCTCGGCCGCCAGCTAACCCTGCGCTGAGTCTCCACCGGTGTTAAAAAGGGGCCCTTCCTATGCCGTAGGCGTTAGGAAGGGGCCCTTCCTTACTCCCGGAGCAGGGGGCAGGACATGCAGCGGGGGCCGCCTCGGCCCGAGCCGAGTTCGGAGCTGGCGATCGGGATGACCTCGATGCCGGCCCGTTCCAGCTGCGCGTTGGTCTCGACGTTGCGTTCGTAGCCGACGCAGAGCCGGGGCGCCAGCGCCAGGGTGTTGTTGCCGTCGTCCCACTGCTCGCGCTCGGCGGTGACCGGGTCCAGGCCGGTGTCGATCACCTGGAGCCGGTCCAGGTCCATCGCGTCGGCGGCGGCCCGCAGGAAGGGTGCCGGGCCGTCCACCCGGGGGGCGTCGTCGTCCGTGCCGGCGATCACGGTGTACGCCGACAGCGTGCTCGCCACGTTCGGGTACATCAGCACCGCGTCCACGTCGACCATCGTGCAGACGGTGTCCAGGTGCATGGTCGCCCGTTCCTGGGCGATCGGGACCACGAGGATGGTGTGTGCCAGACCGGCCGCGAAGACCTGGCGGGCCAGCCGCTCGGCGCCGGCCGGGGTGGTCCGCTCGCCGACCCCGACGGCCAGTACCCCGGGAGCCAGCAGCAGCACGTCGCCGCCCTCCAACGGCTCCAGCGTCGGCCGGTAGACGAACTCGGTACCGGCGAAGCGCGGATGGTGCCGGTAGATCGCATCGGTGATCGTGCTCTCCCGCCGCCGGGCCGGCATGGCCAGGCTGGTCACGCCCACCCGGTCACCGATCCAGATGGATGAATCCCGGGTGAACAGCAGGTTCGGCAGCGGGTCGATGACGAAGTCATGCCGGTCCATCAGGGTGTAGACCAGGCCACCGCGCCGGTCCGGGCCGGGCCGCAGTTCTTCGTGGGCCAGGCCGGCGACCAGGACTCCGGCGAGCGCGGCCGGATCGAGGTACGACAGGTGCGCGGCGACCCGGGCGCGTAGGGTGTCGCCGAGCCGGGGCGAGCTGAGCACCTGCTCAGTCAGGTCGGTTCGGGCGTCCGGCACGGCCAACGTCTCGGTGAGCAGGTCGGTCAGGTATAGCACCTCGACACCACGCTGCCGCAGCGCGGCGGCGAAGGCGTCGTGCTCCTCCTGTGCGCGCCCCACCCAGGGGATGGCGTCGAACAGCAGGGAGTCGTTGTTGCGCGGGGTGAGCCGAGCGAGTTCCGGCCCCGGGCGGTGCAACAGGACGGTGCCGAGCCGACCGACCTCGTTGTCGACGTGATGGGTCACTCTTGGCAGCGTAGGGCAGGGTTTGGCGGTATCCGGCAAAAAGACTGTGGATGAATATGGCATTCATCCGTACTCATTCCGGCGCTCCGGCTTGCCGACCACCCGGACCGTCAACGTAGGGTAGTGAGTAAGTAACTTCGAGGGACCTTTTGCCGGAGGTCGCGATGACTGTCTTCTCCGCTCGTCGAGCCGTACCGTCCGCCCGGGCACTGCCGCCCGTGGCGGTACCGCATCCCCGGGTGGAGGCGCCAGGGGTGACCGCGGCCCCTCGTCCGTCCCCGTTGGAGTGGGCTCGCCGGCGCCGGGCCGAGCGAGGCGCCCGGCGGCTGGAGGCGGCCGGTGCCCGCGCGCTCGGCCAACTCGACCATCTCGGACCGGCCTGGCATGTCATCGACTGGCCCCGCACCGACGCCGCCGACGCCCTGCTCGACGACAGCGAGGACAACCGGGCCGGGTTCCTCGCCATCGGACCGAGCGGGCTCTTCGCCGTCACCATCGCCGACCATGGTCGGGCCCGCGTGCTGGTCGCCGGCGACGTGGTCCAGATCAACGGCAAGCGACCGCCGTACGTGACCGAGGCCCGGCGCGACGCCCGGCGGGCCAGCAAGGCACTCACCGCCGCGGTCGGCCATCCGATCCCGGTGACGCCGGTGCTCACCTTCGTCGGCTCCGGCGTGATCAGCGTCTACGGCCTGCCCAAGGACTGCCTCATGGCGACGCACCGGGAACTCGACCGGCTGCTCGTCGCGGGCGGCAACCGGATCAGCCCGGCCACCGCCGAGAAGCTCTCCCGGGTGGCGCAGCACCCCGGCACCTGGATGAACGGCACGTACTCACCGGCGGCGGACTACCGGTGGTACGAGGACGGCCGAATGGCCGCTGACAAGCGGGCCACCCACCGGTAACGTCTGCGGCGACGCCACGCGACCGGGCCGGCCCAGCATCTGCTGGCCCGCGCCGTCGCCAACTCGGCACCGATCAACACCGACGGCCCGGTACCAGGCACGGTCGTCGATCGCCGCGACGACCGGCTAGCGTGGACGTACCGTCGGTGTACATAGGAGGCGCGGTGGCCCACGTCGAACTCTCGCTCTCGGAAGTGTTCGCGCCCGCGACGAGGACACCGACAGAGCCGGAGTGCGACAACATCGGCCGCTGGTCAGCGACGGTCTCCAAGGCCGACGAGCCCTGCCTGCTGATCGATGCCGAGACCCGGGTGTTGGCCGTCTCCGCCGCCGGCTGCGAGCTGCTCTGTCTGGGCGCGCCGGAGGATCTGGTCGGGCTGCCACTGCTCGACGGCGGCCTGCGGCTACTCGACTTCACCGCCAACCGCAATGAGCTGACCGAGCCCGAGCTCGACAAGATTCCACCGCTGCTCGCGCTCTCCTCCGGTCGGCTGGCCCGGGGCCTGCTGCGGATCGAGGCGGCTGCGGAGGGCGGATCCGACGCGACCGTCGACGCCATCTCCACGCCGGTACTCGCCGACGGCGCGGTCGCCGGCACGCTTACCTTCTTCTCGGAGGTCTGATCGCCTCAGCGCCGGCGCAGGCAGGCGAGAATCCGGCAGGGATGCCCTAGCATGGGCTCGGCCATCCACGACTGCTCTCCGCTGCCCTGAGGACCGCCACGTGCCGCCGATGACCGCCCGCCGTGCCGCTGGCCGCCCGTCGTACGGTTCCGGCCGGCGTCACCGCTGGCTTCCCGCCGCGCTGGTGATGACCGCGCTGCTGCTGGCCGGCTGTGGCGAACCTCCGGAACTGCGGGAGAGCGGCAGTGGCCTACCGACCCGGGCGGCCACCCCGAGCGGGCCCGATCCGACGCCGTCGACGCCGCCGCCCACCGCTGGGGCACCGGTCACGATCACGCCCAGCCCGACCGCCGATCCGGGCCTGGTGGCGGTGGCCTGCCCGAACGAACCGACCCAGCAGCGCATCGTCGACCTGGTCCGCGGTCGCGGCGGCCTGCTGCCCCGGGACGCGCGGGTGCGCGTACGGACCGGCCCGCTCTGCGCCGCCGGCTGGCAGTTCACCGCCCTTGAGGTGACCGGGTACGAGCCGCTCCAGGTGGTCACCCGCGACCAGGCCGGGAAACTGCGCCTGGTGACCGCCGGCACCGACGTCTGCTCGGTCGAGGTACGGGTCACCAGCCCACCCGGGATCCGCACGCTTGCCTGCGGCGAGGAGGCCCCCGGCGGGGTGCCGCCGGCCGCGCCGCCGAGCGGGCTGCCCACCGCGACGCCAAGCACCACCGCGTCGGCGCGATAGACGTCCTCGGCCATTGCCGGATGCGTAGGCTGGGCGCCATGCCAGGAACGCCGCCACCACGTTTCGTCTACCTCGGGCCCGAGGGCACCTTCGCCGACCAGGCGCTGCGCACCGTGCCCGCCGCCGAGCACGGCATCCGCACGCCGGCCCGCAGCGTCGGCGAGGCCCTGGAGGCGGTTCGCGCGGGGGACGCCGACGCCGCACTGGTGCCGTTGGAAAACTCGATCGGCGGCGCGGTCGGGGTGACCCTGGACGAGTTGGCCGAGGGGGAGCCGCTGGTGATCACCCGCGAGGTGATCCTGCCGGTGGAGTTCGTCCTTGGCGCGCGTACGGGCACGCTCCTGCCGGCTGTACGCTCCGTCGCCGCCCATCCCCAGGCGTCCACCCAGTGCCGTGGCTGGCTACGTACGCACCTGCCGGACGCGGTCGTGATCGACGTGCTCTCCAACGGCGCGGCGGCGGCCGGCGCGGCCACCGGCGAGTACGACGCGGCGATCTGCGCTCCGATCGGCGCGACCCGGCACCGGCTCACCGTGCTGGCCGACAAGATCGCCGACCATCCCGACGCGGTGACCCGGTTCGCGCTGCTCTCCCGGCCGGCGCCCGCACCGCCGCCCACCGGCGACGACGTCACGTCGCTCGCGGTGTACATCGCGCACGACCGGGTGGGTGCGCTGTTGTCGGTGCTGATGGAACTGGCCGTCCGTGGGGTCAACCTGAGCCGGATCGAGTCCCGGCCCACCGGCGAGGCGCTCGGGCGGTACGTCTTCTTCCTCGACTGCACCGGTCACGTGGCCGACGCCCGGCTCGGTGAGGCGTTGCAGGGGTTGCGCCGGGTCTGCGCCGACCTGCGCTTCCTCGGCTCGTACCCCCGGCACCGGTGGAATCCGACGATGGCCGAGCGCCCGGTCTCCGCCCCCGCTGGCCTCTCCGACGCCGACTACGCGGACGCCGCCGCCTGGCTCGCCCGGCTGCGCGCCGGTGAGCTGACCTAGCAGCACCTTCGCTCCCCGAGGTGCGGTGCCTGCTCGCCCGCCAGGCGGATCGTTGCCGAAAGCGGCGGGCTCAGCCCCAGCCGAGTTCGTGCAGGCGCTCGTCGTCGATGCCGAAGTGGTGGGCGATCTCGTGCACCACGGTCACCGCCACCTCGTCGATGACGTCCTCGTCGGTGTCGCAGATGCGCAGGATCGGGTTGCGGTAGATCAGGATGCGGTCCGGCAGGACACCGGCGTAGTCCCAGCCCCGGTCGGTCAACGCGTGCCCCTCGTAGAGGCCGAGCAGATCCTCGCCGGGAGGCGGATCGTCCTCCACCAGGATCACCACGTTGCTCATCAGCGCCAGCAGTTCCTCCGGAACCTCGTCCAGCGCCTCTCCCACCAACTCCTCGAACCGCTCACGCTCCATCTCCACCGCCACGAACACCATTCTCCCCCACCCTCGCGCGCCGATCTTGCACTACCGGTCGGGACATATGGTCACCAATGCCGCGTTACGGCGACCAAGAGTGCAAGATCGGCGCGGATGAGGTCGGGTCAGGAGGTCAGGCGGGTGGTCAGGGTGATTTCGGCGGCAGGGGAGAGCAGGCGGGAGATCGGGCAGTTCTGCTTGGCTGTCTCGGCCAGCTTGGCGAACTCCGCCTCGTCGATGCCGGGCACCTCACCGACGGTGTCCAACTCGATCCGGGTCACGGTGAAGCCGGCGTCGGTCTTGTCCAGGTGCACCTTCGCGGTGGTCTCCACCGAGGTCGGCGTCGCGCCAGCGTCGGCGAGCGCCTTGGAGAAGGCCATCGAGAAGCAGCCGGCGTGCGCGGCGCCGATCAACTCCTCGGGGTTGGTGCCCTCGCCCTCCTCGAAGCGGGACTTGAAGGAGTAGTTCCCCTGCAACCCCCCCTTGCCGGTGCGGATGGTGCCGGACCCCTCGGGAAGGTTGCCCTGCCAGCGTGCGGAAGCGGTACGGATAGGCATGCACCCGACGCTAGTGCACCGAGCGCCGCCCGGCGACCGACCGGCGCGGCTTGCCCGTCCGCGTTCCCGGGTGGGACGCGCGGATTGTGGAATCATTCGATGCGGACGGCGTACCGGCGGCATGCGGCGCGGGCGGGGTGCCCGGTGCCATGTCACGAGAGGTTGAGTGATGACCCACGACCTCCCCATCCCCCGTCAGGACGACCGACCAGAGGGCACCAGCGTGGTCGAGTGGGGCACGCAGGACGACGATTCGCCGGCCACCGGACGACTCGGCCGGGCCTTCGCCGGACTCGGCAGCGATCACCGGTTGCCACTGTTGCTGGCCGGGCTCGGTGCCGTGGCCGCCCTGCTCTCGCTGATCGGCGAATGGGTGACCATCACCCTCCCCTCCGGCGAGGGCGAGGGGGTCACGCCGGTCGAGATGGCCAGCGGCGTGACCGAGATCGGCGGGCTGGGGGTCGGCTACGTGGTGGGCATCCTCCTGCTCGGCTCCGTGGTCGCGCTCGCGCTGCGCGGCACCACCGCGGTACGGGTCAACGCGCGGGTGGGCGGCCTGGCCCTGGCCACAGGTCTGCTCGCGGTGCTGGCGGCGACTGCGGTCACGTTCGACGAGAACCGGCAGATTCCGTTCTACTCCGCCGAGGACGGCTTCAAGATCGAGCACGGCCGAGGGCTGGTGATGGCCTTCGGCGCCGTGCTGCTCTTCGCCGCCGCACTCGCCCGGGCCGTCCCGCGGTCGGCCGACGCATCCGCCGAGCCGGCCAAGCAGCCGCGTCGGACCAGGTCGCGGCAGGACGACGCAGAGCCGGACGACGACCGTCCACCGGTCGACCTCACCGTCACGCCGACCGTTCCCTTCGCCCGGGAGGCACCCCCGCCCCGAGGTCTGCTGGGCTGATCGCCTGGTCACTTGGGCGCCGCCGTCCGTTGGCACCCGATTCGCCGGGAAGTCATGGTTGCGGCCGGATCCGCGAGGTACGGTTGCTGCCCGCCGTCACGCCGGGTCGCCTACCGGGGACCGTACGGCTGGCCGCGACGGCGGCGGGCGAAGGAGGAACCATGACCCGCCCTGGCCTGCCCAAGCTGATCGCCACCGACCTTGACGGCACGCTCGTCCGCAGCGACGACACTGTCTCGGCGTACACCCATGAGGTTCTCGACCGGGTCCGCGCCGCCGGCATCCCGGTGGTCGGCGCCACCGGTCGCGGTCCCCGGCTGACCGAGCTGACCCGCAACGACATCCGTGCCGCGGACTTCCTGGTGATGGCCGGCGGTGGCCAGGTGGTCGACCAGAGCGATCCGGCCGGCCCGGTGGTGCTCCGCGACGAGCGTCTCTCCAGCGAGGTGCTGGCCACCCTGCTGGCCGAACTGGAGGTGGCGGTAGGCCCGCTCACCGTGATGGTCGAGGCGTCCGACGAGCACGATGCCCCGCTCTGGGGTGATTACCATCCGGCCTGGCCCTACCAGGACCGGTTCGAGGTACGCAGCCGGGCCGAGTGCCTCGCCGGTGACGTGATCAAGGCGTTCGCCCGGACCGCCGACCATCACGTCGACGAGTTGCTGGCGGTCGCCCGGGAAATCGTGCCGCCGCACCTCGCCACGCTCACCCAGGCCGGGTTGGGGTTCATCGAGATCTGCCCGCCCGGCGCGGACAAGGCGACCGGCTTGACCGTGGTGGCGCAGCGCCTCGGTGTGGACCCGGCCGAGGTGCTGGTCTTCGGGGACATGCCCAACGACCTGCCGATGTTCGAGTGGGCCGGGTGGAGTCGGGTGGCGGTCGCGAACGCCCATCCGACGCTGCGGGCCGCCGCCGACGAGATCACCTTGCGCAACGACGACGACGGCGTGGCGCTCTACCTCGACCGGCTACTGTCCAGGTGATGGAGGCAACGCCACGCCTGATCGCCAGTGACATCGACGGCACCCTGCTCCGCGACGACCGTACGCTCAGCGCCCACACCGCAGCCGTGCTGGCCCGGATCTCCGCCGGGGGCACGCCTGTGGTGCTGGTCACCGGCCGCCCGATCCGCTGGCTCCGACTCGTGTACGACCAGCTCGCCGAGCCGCTGCCCGCGGTCTGTGCCAACGGTGCAGTGGTCTACGACCCGGTCAACGACGAGGTGCTGCGGGCCGACCCGCTCGCCCCCGAGTTGCTCGCCGAGGTGGCCCGCCGGCTGCGGGCCGAGGTGCCCGGGGTGAGCCTGGCGGTGGAGATCGTCGACGGTCGGCAGATGCGCCACGAGGCGCACTACCCGCTGCGCTGGGACGCCGACGAAGCCGCGATCCGGGTGGTCGAGCACCCCGACGAACTGCATTCGCTGCCGGCGGTGAAGCTGCTGGCCCGGGCCGAGGCACACCCGGACCCGGACCGGTTCACCCAGTTGGTCGCCGAGGCCCTCACCGGATTGGCCGAGGCCACCCACTCCTCGCGCTCCGGCCTGGTGGAGATCTCCGCGGTCGGCGTGACCAAGGCGGCCGGGCTGGCCTGGTACTGCCACCGGATCGGGGTCGAGGCGGCCGACGTGCTGGCCTTCGGCGACATGCCGAACGACGTACCGATGCTGACCTGGGCCGGGCGGGCGGTGGCGGTGGCCAACGCACACCCCGCCGTGCGGGCCGTCGCCGACGACGTCACCTCGGCGAACTCCACCGACGGGGTCGCGACGTACCTGGAGAAGGTTTTCGGGGTGGACTGAGGGCACGGGCGAGCCGACCGCGCGGCCCGCCCGATGGCGGGCCGCGCGGTCACGGTCAGAGGTACTGGCCGGTGCTGTGACCCTCGCCACCGGGCTGCCCCAGGCCGGGCATTCCCGGCAGCACCGCCCCGGCCGGCCCGCTGGGCAGCGCCTGCCGACCGGAACGCATCTGCTCCAGTTGCACCCGGGCCGCCATCTGCTGCGCGACGAGGGCGGCCTGGATGCCGTGGAACAGCCCCTCCAACCAGCCGACGAGCTGGGCGTGGGCGATCCGCAGCTCACCTTCGCTCGGCGCCTGGTCCTCGGTGAACGGCAGGGAGAGCCGTTCGAGTTCCTCGCGCAGCTCGGGAGCCAACCCTTCCTTCAGCTCGACGATCGAGCGCTGGTGGATCTCGCGCATCCGGTGCCGGCTGGCGTCGTCCAGGGGGGCGGCCTTGACCTCCTCCAGCAGTTGCTTGATCATGCTGCCGATCCGCATGACCTTGGCCGGTTGCTCGACCAGGCGGGACGGATCCTCCCCCGGTCCGTCGTCGGTCTGTACCGTGCCGACCGGTCGGCCGTCCGGCCCGACCACCACCACCGTGCCGGGGTGCCCGGTGCCGTCCCGGCCAGGCTCGTCGTTCTGTCCAGCGGAGCGTCCTTCGGTCATGCCCTCCATCTTTACCCAGCCGGGTTGCCCAATGCCCGCCGGCCCGAGCGGGAGGGGACCCCTTTTCCTGGTCCGTGGTGATTCACGCTACCGTCGGCCGATGCCGCTCGACCCGCGCGCCGTGCTGACCCGGCCGGCCCCCGATCCGGAGCTGACCGTCGCCTACGGCGAGCATCCCGATCAGATCGCCGACCTGCGGCAGCCGGCCGGCGACGGCCCGCCCCGGCCCCTGTTGATCGTGGTGCACGGTGGATTCTGGCGGGCGGAGTACGACCGGCGGCACACCGGCCCGCTGGCCGCTGCGCTGGCGGCCCTCGGGTACCCGGTCGCCCAGCTGGAATATCGCCGGACCGGGCAGCCCGGTGGCGGCTGGCCGGGAACGCTCACCGACGTGCTGGCCGGGGTGTCCGCGCTGCCACGGCTGGCCGCCGCCGCCCTGCCCGGCCGGGTCGCACCGGGGCGGGCGATCCTGGTCGGGCACTCGGCCGGTGGACACCTCGCGCTGTACGCGGCGGCGCGCACACCGGACGCCGTCGGCGGCGTACTCGCCCTCGCTCCGGTGGCCGACCTGGCCGAGGCGTACCGGCTCGACCTGGACACCGGTGCGGTGGCCGCCCTGCTGGGCGGCGGTCCGGCCGAGGTGCCCGAGCGGTACGCGGACGCCGATCCCGGCGCGCTGACCTCACTCCCACCACGGACCGTAGTGATTCACGGCACTCTGGATCGACAGGTTCCGGTGGAGCTGAGCCGCGCGTACGTGGCCGCAGCCCGGGCAGCGGGTGCCGATATGCACCTTGTCGAGCTGCCGGAATGCGAACATTACGGGCTCATCGACCCGGAGTCGCCGGCCTGGCCCAAGGTAACCAGCACGTTGCGGTCGTTTTCGGAAGATCAATAGCCATTGACGCAGCGTCGTCGAGCGGGTAGAACGCCGAGGGGGCGGACGGCCGCTCCGGCAAGGTAATTGAAGGGAACCCGGTGTCGCAGATGAACCGCAGGCGGGCACTCCAGCTGCTCGCCGCACTCGGTACGGGGGCAGTCGTCACCGGATGTGGCTCTGATGCCGAGGAAAGCGGCACCGAGGAGAGCCTGACACCGGTCAAGATCGGCTTGATCGCGCCGCAGGCCGGCCCGGGCAAGCCCATCGGCGACGAACTCAACAACGGCTTCCAGCTCTACCTGGAACTCAACGACAACCGGCTCGGCGGTCGCCCGGTCGACCTGCTCGTGGCCGACGAGGGAGACAACGCCAAGAGCGGCCAGGCCGCCGTGGACGGGCTGCTCAAGCAGGGCGTACTCGCCCTGACCGGGGTCGCCAGCTCGGCGGTCATGTTCGGCATCCGGGACGCCATCGAGCAGGCCCGGGTCCCACTGATCGGCTCGAACGCCTCGCCGACCAGCCTCCAGAGCGTCGTGTACATCTGGCGTACCTCGTACGTGCTCGACGAGGCCGGCCGGGCGCTCGGCCGTTACCTCAAGGACGAACTGGGCCGCAACGACCGGGTCGCGATCATCCTGCCGGAGGCGGGCGTCGGCGTCGAGGACGTGCTGCGCGGCTTCCGCCAGGAGTTCGGCGAGTCCGACCCGCGCATCGCCGACCCGGTGATCTGGACGTCCAACAGCCCGAGCCCGAGCAAGACCGCCTACGTCTCCGACATCGCCCGGGCACTCGACCGCAACCCCTCGGTGGTCTTCTGCTTCTACTCCGGCACCGCGGCGGCAGAATTCATCATGCAGCTGCGCGACGGCGGGTTCAAAGGCGCGATCTACGCGCCCGGCTTCCTCACCGAGGGCTCGGTGCTGGAGAGCATCCGGCCGGCGGGCGACGCGCTCGGCATCCGCACGGCGTTGAACTACTCCGCAGACCTGAACAACGCCGCCAACCGGCGGTTCGCCTCGGCGTACCGCAAGAAGCACAACGCCTCGCCGACGACCTACGCGATGGCCTCGTACGACGCGGCGAAGGTGCTCGACCAGGCGATCCGTCTCGCCGGCTCGACGCCCACCCCGCAGGAGGTGAACCTCGCGCTCGGCCGGATCGGTCAGATTGACAGCCCGCGCGGCGCGTGGCAGTTCAACCAGCCGCGCACCCCGCAGCAGAAGTGGTACCTGCGCGAGGTGCAGCGCGACGGTCAGGTGCTGTCGAACGTGCTGGTGAACGAACTGGCCACCCTCGGCTGAGCATGCAAGGAAGGGCCCCCTATTAACGCCTCAGGTAGAGGAAGGGCCCCCTGTTAACACTCGACGGGCAGCGGCTCAGGGCCGCAGCTCGGCGATACAGCACTTCACGCTGCCGCCGCCCTTCTTCAGCTCGGTCAACTCGACCGGCACGGGCGTGTAGCCGGCCGTCTTCAGCCGGCTGGCCAGCCGGGTCGCCTCGCTGTTGAGCACCACGTTGGCCCCGTCGCTGACCAGGTTCAGGCCGAAGGCGAGGGCGTCGTCGTCGTCCGCGAGCACCGCGTCCGGGAAGAGCTGGGCGAGGACCTTCTGGCTGGCGGCGGAGAACGCGCCCGGGTAGTAGACGACGTTGCCGTCGTCGATCGAGGCGAGCGCCACGTCCAGGTGGTAGAAGCGCGGGTCGACCAGCCGCAGCGAGACCACCGGCCGACCCAACGCCTCCTGCGCCTCGGCGTGCGCGGACAGTTCGGTGCGGAACCCGTACCCGGCCAGGATCAGCCCGCCGTACGCCTCCGGCAGGTACGCGAAGTCGCCTTCGCCCTCGTTTGTCTCGTTCGGCGCGATGAACCGCCAGTCCCGCGACTCGTAGAAGGCCCGGTGCGCCGCCGCCTCGGCGGTCCGCTGGTGGTGCTTGAACTGCGCCCCGTAGACCGTCCCGTCCACCATGAAGGCACCGTTGGCGGCGTAGACCATGTCGGGCAGGCCGGGCTCGGGGACCAGCAGGTGCACGTCATGGCCGAGCCCGATGAGGGTCTCCCGCAGGCGGTCCCACTGCTTGACCGCCAACTCCGGGTCGACCGGAGCGGTCACGTCCATCCACGGGTTGATCGCGTACTCGACCGCGAAGTGCTCAGGCGAGCACATGAGATATGTCCGCTTTCGCGGCACTCGCTGCTGGTTCACGGTCACCAAGAGTAGGTAGGGTAGAACTTCCGGAACAGCCAGAACCGTTGCTTCTCAGAGGCGGAACATTGCAGATCGACGCCGTTGACCAGCGAATCATTGCGTTGCTCGTCGCAGACGCTCGGGCGTCGTACGCGGACATCGGCAACCGGGTGTCACTCTCCGCTCCGGCGGTGAAGCGTCGGGTCGACCGGCTGCGTGCGGCCGGGGTGATCCGGGGATTCACCACGGTCGTGGATCCCGCCGCGGTCGGTTGGACCACCGAGGCGTTCGTCGAACTGTTCTGTGCCGGCCGGACCACCCCGGCCCAGATCGGTGCCGCCGTCCGGCGCCACCCGGAGGTGGTCGGGGCGTACACCGTCTCCGGGGAGGCCGACGCGCTCGTGCACCTGCGCGCCGCCGACATCGCCCACCTTGAGGAGGCGTTGGAGCGGCTGCGGGCGGAGACGTTCGTGACCTCCTCCCGGAGCACAATCGTGCTGTCCCGGCTGGTCGAGTCCCCCGGCGTCGGCCCGTCCACCCGCTGACCGCCGGCACCCGGCATCGGCCGGGCTGGCCGTGGCGGAGCGCGTGGCGAACTCGTTCACCAGCGCCGTCGGCGTCCAGCGGTAGCCACGACCGTCCGGCGGACATCGACAAACATGCTGCCGACAGGAACCGCACATGCCCCGGGCGCGTCTAAGGCGCCATGTTTCGGGGGATCCGTACCTGCCTCGCCGGCACACTCGTCACCGCACTGATCGTGCTCGCCGGATGCACCGACTCACCGGACGAGCGGAAGGACCACGGGCGGCCCGTACCCGGTCCGCCCCTGGTCGGCTACGACTCCTGCGACCAGGCCCTGGCCGGGCTCCGGACGGCGGCAGCGGCCTACATCGGGCCGGACGGCTTCCTCGACGAGGATGACGAGTACAGCGCGGACTACCTGCGGTCGTACCTGAGCGCCGACGGACCGGCCCCCACCGGCACCGAGCCCGAGTCCGGCGGGGAACTGCCGGACGTGGTCAAGACCGACGGCCGGCGGATCGTCCTGATCGACCAGGGATTTCTGCGGGTCGTCGACACGACGAGTCGGCAGGAGACCGGGAAGCTGAAGTTGCACGGCGACGGCGACGCCAACTCGGTGCGGTACGAGTTGCTGCTCCGCGGCGACCGGGCGCTTGTGGTGACCCACTGGTTGTTGCTCGGCGACCTGCCCCCGGACGCCAACGCGCCCCGGCCGAAGGACAGGCACAACACTCGGCTGCCACCGGGCGCCATCGCCAGGATGCTCCTGATCGACCTCTCCAAGACGCCACGGATTCTCAGCAAATACCAGATCCAGGGCTACCCCGAGGCCGCCCGGCTCACCGGCGACACCGTCCGGGTGATGATCCGGACGAACGCGAAGTTCGACTTCCCAGCCGACGATGGGAAGGCGAGCACGCAGACCCTGCTTGAGCAGAAGCGGCAGGTGATCGCCGAGGCCGGCATCGATTCCTGGCTGCCGAAATACGAGTGGTACGACGGCAGCGAGTGGCACACCGGGCAGGTCGGCTGCGACCGGTTCAGTGGCTCGGAGCGGGCGACCGGCGCCTGGACGCTCACCGTGCTCAGCTTCGACCTGACCCGCGATCGCTTCGACGACGGCGACCCGGTGAGCATCGCCGCCCGACCCGACCTGGTCCATGTGGCCGACTCCCACCTCTACGTCGCCGAAGCATCGCTCAAGCAGGACCGGAAGACGGACATCTACCAGTTCGACATCGCCGGCCCCGGTCGCCCTCGCTATCTCGCCTCCGGTTCGGTACCCGGCTGGCCGGAGAGCCCGGACGCGCTGTCGGGGTGGCAGGGACAGCTGCGGGTGATCACGGGTAACGCGGACGAGAATCAGTCACCTGCCTGGACGCTGCGGGTGCTGCGGGGTGTCGACGGCACGATTGTGGAGACCGGCGTGGTCGGCGTGATCGGCCAGGAGGAGCAGCTTCAGTCCGTACGCTACCTCGATGACCAGGCATATCTGATCACCCGGCGGTACCTTGAGGACGAGGAGCGGCTGTACACACTGGATCTCAAGGATCCGGGCAGCCCTCGGGTGGCCGGCGACGCGAAGCTCGCCGGCCGGACGACATACCTGCATCCGTTGCCCGACGGACGACTGCTCGGCGTGGGACACGAGATGAGCGCTGCTGATTTCCACATTGGTCCGCGCATCTCGCTGTTCGACATGCGTGACCCGTCGGCGCCGACCACCGCCGTCCCATGGACGCTGGACCAGAAGTCGCGGGTCAACACGTTCCGTTCCGGGTCCTTTCAGTACGAGCCGGGAACCGGGCTGCTGACGGTCACCACCGATGACGAGCTGCACCTGCTCCGGCTGACCGACGGAAACGTGGACACAATCGGCGTGGTCGAGCACCCCGAAGACAGTCGGCGCCACCGCGAGCGGCACAACGTAATTGATAGGTCGATGCTCGCCGACGGCGCGCTCTGGACGGTTTCCCGCGTCGGCATCGCGGCCCACGACCCGACCACCGCCAAACGCATCGCCTGGCTGCCGTTGCCCAGAACGTAGCGCGACCGGGCGGATGCACATTCGCCCGGGGAACCGGATGCGCGCGGACCGCGTCGAACCAGCCATGAAACGGGGAACCAAGCTCGCCACGGCCAGCGGATCGCTGGTGGCGCTCACTCTGCTCGCCGGCAGCGTGGCCGCGCCGCCACCCGCGCCACCCGGACCTGGCGGCGTCGGATCGTCGATGGTGCCGGTAGGTCTGGTCTCCTTCGACTCCTGTGCCGACGCCCTCACCGAACTACGCGCGGCGGCCACTGCGGCGGTCGGCCCCTACGGCTTCGCCGGTGAGTCGGTCCTGCTCAGCGACGGCGCCCTCGGTGCCGCCAAGTCGTCCGCGCGCACCTTGGCCGGTGCCGCCGGCCCGGCTGCCGAGGTAGCGCACTCGACGACAAACAACCACGAGGCCGGCGTGGACGAGCCCGATCTGGTCAAGACCGACGGCCGGCGGATCGTCACGGTCACCAACGGCGTACTGCGGGTGGTGGACCCGGTCGGCCGCCAGCTCACCGGAAAGCTCGACCTGACCGATGGCCGGGCGGAGTCGTACTGGGCCGAGCAGCGGCTCCTGCTGCTCGGTGACCGGGCGCTGGTGCTCGCGGCGGAGGTGTCGACGCCGGCCGGGAGCTTCCGGTCGACCCGGCCTGCCGGTGCCACCCGCCTGTTGCTGGTCGACCTGACCGGCGATCCCCGGCTGCTCGGCACGTACCGCATCCAGGGCCACACCGTCGACGCCCGGCTGACCGGCGCCACCGCCCGGGTGGCGGTCCGCGCGGGCGCCCAGCTGGAGTTTCCGGTCGGCGGCAAGGGCAGCGACCGGGTCCGGACCGAACGCAACCGCAAGGTGATCGCGCGGGCCGGGGTCGAGGCATGGCTGCCGGAGTACGAGTGGACGGCCGGCGGCGAGCGGCACACCGGACGGGTCGGCTGCGACCGACTCAGCCGCCCGGAGCGGATGACCGGCTCGACCACGCTCACCGTGCTCAGCTTCGACCTCACCGCCGACCGGCTCGGCGACGGCGATCCGGTCGGCGTGGTGGCCGATGCCGACACCGTCTACGGGACGGCTACCAGCCTCTACCTCGCCGGCCAGCGGCCAGCGCCGATGGCCCGCACGGCGCGCTGGCGGCCGGCACCGACCGATCAGGTCACCGAGATCTACCAGTTCGGCACCGGGACGCCGGGCCGGCCCCGTTTCCTCGCCGCCGGCTCGGTGCCGGGTTGGCTGATCAATCAGTACGCGCTCTCCGAATGGGACGGTCACCTCCGGGTGGCGACCACCACCGGTGACCTGTGGGGCGAGGGCCGGACGTCCGAGTCCGCCGTGCGGGTGCTGCGCCGGGAGGCTGGTGCGTTGGTGCCCGTCGGGATGGTCGGCGGGCTGGGTCGGGGCGAACGCATCTACTCGGTGCGCTACCTCGGGCCGGTCGCGTACGTGGTCACCTTCCGGCAGACCGACCCGCTCTACTCGCTCGATCTGGCCGACCCAACCGCACCCGCGGTCACCGGAGAACTCAAGATCACCGGCTACTCGGCGTACCTGCATCCGCTGCCCGACGGGCGGCTGCTCGGCGTTGGTCAGGAGGCCGACCGGGACGGGCGGGCCGAGGGAGTCCAGGTGTCCCTCTTCGACGTCCGCGATCCGGCCCGACCGACCCGGCTGAACCAGTGGCACCTGCCCCGCACCTGGTCCAGCGTCGACCACGACCCGCACGCCTTCCTGTACCGGCCGGACACCGGCCTGCTGGCGTTGCCCGTCAACGAGGGCATCCGGCTGCTGCGCGTCACCGCCGACACGATAAGCGAGATCGGCGCGGTGACCCACCCCGTCGTACGCCAGGGCGACGGCCGGCAGTCCTGGACCTGGAAACCGCCGGTGCGCCGGGCGCTGGTGATCGGCGATGTGCTCTGGACCGTGTCCGAGGCGGGCCTGCGCGCCTCCGATCCGGCCACCGCGCAGAGCCTGAGCTGGATCGCCACGACCTGAGCCTTCCTCCCGCAGCGGGTGGGGCCCGGTTTCTTCGGGGTTTCCGGGCCCCACCCGCCCTTGACCTGAACCGAGGTTGAGGTAGTCCACTGGGCTTCGGCCGATCGTGGAGGGGAAGACATGCGGGCGGTGTGGTTGCGCGAGTTCGGCGGGCCGGAGACGTTGGTACCTGGCCCGGCACCCGATCCGGTACCCGGCCCAGGTCAGGTCCTCGTCGACGTGGTGCACGCCAACATCACCTTCGTGGAGACGCAGTTTCGCGCCACCGGCTTCGGGCCGTCGACCGCCACGCTGCCGGTGATCCCCGGCAACGGGGTGGGCGGCGTGATCGGGGCGGTCGGGCCGGACGTCGACCCGGGACTTGTCGGACAGCGGGTGGTCACCAGCACCGGCGGGTCCGGCGCGTACGCCGAGCGGGTCGTGGTGGACGCTGCCGCGCCGGTCCCGGTGCCGGACGGGTTGCCGCTGGACCAGGCGGTGGCGGTGCTCGCCGACGGGCGTACCGCGCTGATGCTGGCCGAGGCGGCCGAGCTTCGCGCGAGCGACCGGGTGCTGATCGAGGCCGCCGCCGGTGGGGTGGGCAGCCTGCTGGTCCAACTCGCGGCCGCAGCCGGTACCCGGGTGGTCGGGCTCGCCGGTGGTGCCCGGAAGGTCGCGTTGCTGCCCGGGTTGGGCGCGCAGGTCGCCGTCGACTACCTGGAGCCGGGCTGGCCCGAGCAGGTCCGCTCAGCGGTCGACGGGGTCGACGTCGTCTTCGACGGGGTCGGCGGCACGGTCGGGCGCACAGCGTTCGAGCTGCTCGCCCCGGGCGGCCGGATGCTCAGCTTCGGGCTGGCCAGCGGCGAGTGGGCCGACATCGGCGACGAGACCGCCGCCGGGCGGGGCGTGACGCTGATCCGGCCGACACCGACACCGCAGCAGCTGCGGGCGTACACCGAGCGGGCGCTCGCGCAGGCGGCGGCCGGTCGGCTGCGCGCGGTGATCGGCCAGCGGTTTCCGCTGGAACGCGCGGCCGAGGCGCACGCGGCAATCAGCTCCCGGGCGACCGTCGGCAAGACCCTGCTCGACCTGCGCTGACCGGGCTCACAGGTACATGCCGGTGCGGTGCTCCCCGCGCCGGACCGGCGTGTCCCCCTCGCTGAAGAAGCGCTTGCCGCCGAACTCACCGTGCAGCCGGTCGTCCAACTCGTCCGCCAGCCCGGTCATCACCTGCACCGCGAGCATCAGATGGGTGGGCTGGAAATTCCGGCCGAAGACCGGGATCGACGCCCACACCGTGTCGTCGGCGCAGTAGAGGCGGCCGATGGGCATCCGGTTGGTCAGCTCGGAGAGCTTGACGTACAACCGCTCGGTGGGCTCGACCTCGGTCAGCACCGGAGAGAAGACGTCGACCAGCGGTGGGTTGTCGCGGACCCGGACGAAGACCATGGCCGAGCCGGCGCGGATGTTGATGTCACCGTCGGAGTCGACCTGGAGCCGGTCCAAGTCCGACTTGAGCATCGTCGAGACGACCGTCCGGACCCGCTCGGCCAGCTCCAGCACCTCGGTCTCCGCCCCGGCCTCACCGGCGACGGCCAGCGCCTCCTCCAGGTCGGTCGCGATCTCCCGCAGCAGAAGGGAGCCACCGCGCGCGGTGCCCAGCGGCGGTCCGGGCAGCGCCTCACCCTCGGCGTCCTCGATCACATAGACCAGGAAGGCCGGGTGTGGGGCACCGTAGATGTCGCGGAGCGTACGCGAGAGCAGGGCGGCCAGCCGACCGCTCTCTCCGGCCGCCGCATGCAACCCGAACTGGTCCCCGGAGCCCTCCACCACGCCCGGCGGTGACCAGCCCAACGCGACCATGTCGGCAACCGCCGCCCGGTCCAGTCGGTGTCCCTGCGGCAGCGCCGCGTTGCCCACCGCCCGCGCCTCGAAGCGGCCGTCAGCGCCGATCTCGACGCCCACCGAGTAGACGGCATCATCGGTGCCGGAGGCGGTCGGGTCCAGGGTCAGCTCGACGTGTGCTCCCGGCGGCAGGGCGCCCAACCGGTCGGCCAGTGCCCGGGCGAACTCCTGCCACGCCTGCGTCACCTTCGCCCGCAGGTCGGCAGTGCTCGGCTCGTCGAGCAGGATCGACTCGTGGTGTGCCGTGGCGCCGGGCGGCACCGAGGGGTGGTCTGCCGTCATGATCGCCTCCGTCCGTTCCGGTCACCCTACCCAGCCGCCCGCCGGAGGGCTCGACCCGGACGGTGATCGGACACGGTCGATACACCGGTGTGGTCGCGGCACAGCCCGACTCGGTCCCTGGTGTGGTCGCGGCACAGCCCGACTCGGTCCGTGCGTGGTGCGGTCGCGGCGCAGCCCGGCTCGGTCCGTGCGTGGTGCGGTCGCGGCGCAGCCCGGCTCGGTCCGTGCGTGGTGCGGTCGCGGCGCAGCCCGGCTCGGTCCGTGCGTGGTGCGGTCGCGGCGCAGCCGGTCACTCGGCGGTGCGGTCGCGGCCCAGTTCGACCGGCCAGGTGCCGGCCAGGTCGGCGAGGCGGGCGGCCGTCGCGGCGGGATCGGCACCGCGGCCGACGGCCAGGCCGAGCAGGTACGCGGTGACCGGGGCGCCTGGTCGCAGCACCTGATGGGCCACGTCCCGAGCGAGGTCGAGCACGGTGGGCACCGGTACCTGCGCCGGATCGAGACCCAACTCCGCACAGGCCGCCGTGACCCAGTCGTCCATCACGGTCACCGCATCCACTCCTCCGCTCGGCGTACGTCGCGCTCAGTGTCGCAGTCGAACCACGGCGGCGGGCCCGCACCGGACCAGGTCACCTCGTGCACGACGAGTCCGGCGAGCAATTCCCGAAGCGGCGCACCGGCCAGTTCTCCGCCGCGCTCGACGGCGAGCCGATGGAGGCCGGCGCGCAGAGCATCCGGGCGCCACACCCCGCAGAGCGTCTGCCGCCGCCCATCCCTGTCCACGAAGCACACCCCGTCGAGAGCACCGACCGCGCCGGTCGGTGGCCCGCCGAGCGCGTCGGCCGGTGGCCCGCCGAGCGCGTCGGTCGGTGGCTCACCGAGCGCGTCGGCCGGTGGCTCACCGAGCGCGTCAGCCGAGGGCTCGATTGGCGTGCCGGCCGATGAGTCGCCGAGGGCACCGGTCGGTGGCTCGCCGAGCGTGCCGGTTTGTCGCTCACCGAGCGTGCCGGTTGATCGCTTACCGAGGTGGTGCAGCAGCTTGCCGACGGCGGAGCGGGTGAGCAGCGGCAGGTCGGCCGCGAGCAGGGCGACGGCCGGCACGTCGGCGTCGAGCAGGGCCAGGCCGGCGGCGATGGCGGCCACCGGTCCACCACCCGCCGGCACCTCCCGGGTCAGGCGTACCCCTGGCGGTGCCGGCCCGGGTCCGACCAGGATCCGAGGCGACGCGTCGGCCACCTCGGCGAGTACCCGCTCGCGCATCGGCACCCCGCCGACCGGCAGCGCCGCCTTGTCCAGCCCGCCCATCCGGCGTCCCGCACCCCCCGCGAGCACCACCGCCGCGTACACCCCCACGCCCCCACGCTACCCGCGCCCCCTTCTCCTTCTCCTGCCCCGAACGGGCTCAGTCGAGCTTGCACGTCTTGCCTCGACAAATGCCGCAGAAGCCGCCGGCAAGCGAGCACAAGCGCAAGATCGGCAGGGCAGGAGGGCAGGGCGAAGGGGCAGGATGAGGGGATGGGACGGGTTACTGATCGGCGAGGTGTGCTTCGTGTCGATCTTGATGCTGGCGACGTTGGGCGCGGTCGGGTGCGGCGGCCGGACAGTCTCGCGGTGGAGGAGCCACTGGAGATCCGGGTGGGTGCGGCCGGACCGGCGCGACGACCACTCGCGGTCACCATGCGTACCCCCGGTGCGGATCTTGACCTGGCCATCGGCTTCCTGCTCACCGAGGGGCTGATCCGGTCGGCGGACGACATCTCCACCGCGCAGCTCTGCTCGGGGACGGAGACGCCGAACACCTACAACGTCGTGGACGTGACGCTGGCACCCGGTGTGCCGGAGCCGGCCGCCGAGGCGAGTCGCCACTTCCACACCACCAGCGCCTGCGGGGTGTGCGGCAAGGAGAGCATCGACGCGGTGCGTACCCGGTCCCTCTTCGCGGTGGCCGACGACCCGCTGGCCGTACCGGCCGAGGTGTTGGCCGAGTTGCCGCAGCGGCTGCGCGCCGGGCAGCGGGGCTTCGACCGCACCGGCGGGCTGCACGCGGCGGGCCTGTTCACCGCCGACGGTGAACTGGTGGTGCTGCGCGAGGACGTCGGGCGGCACAACGCGGTGGACAAGGTGGTCGGCTGGGCGGTACGCGAGCGCCGGCTGCCGCTGGCCGGGCACCTTCTGCTCGTCTCGGGCCGGGCCAGCTTCGAACTGACCCAGAAGGCGTGGATGGCCGGGCTGCCCCTGCTCGCGGCGGTCTCGGCACCGAGCACGCTCGCGGTCGACCTGGCCGCCGAGGCGGGGCTGACCCTTGTCGGTTTCCTGCGTGGCCGGACGATGAACATCTACACCGGCCCGCACCGGGTGACCGGTTGATCAGCGGTTCGCGAGCATCTCGAACAGTTCCAGCCGCACGGCGGCGTCCCGGGCGATCAGGAAACCGGCGATGCCCAGCACCCAGCCGAGCATGCTTCCGGACGACCGGACGATCCACGCGTTGAGGCGGGCGAGCACCGGCTCGATCCGGCTCGGCCAGGCCACCCGTCCGCCCAGTAGCAGCATCGCCGGCAGGACCATGACCAGGCAGTACGCCCCCAGCAGCGCCACCGCGGTCGAAACCGCCAGACCCGAGGTGGTCAACAAGCCCAGCGCACCGAGGTACGGCAGCATCGTCGCCACCTCGGCGAGCGCGGCGAACACCGCCAACCCGACCAGCCACCGGGGCGAGGAATTACCGGCGGTGACCCGGTCCCGCCACCGCAGCACCCGGCCGGTGCCGCCATTGCGCTTGCCGTCGTAGCGGAAGCTGAGCACAAACAACCCGATCCCGAGCGCCAACTGGCCCCAGAGCACCGGCCGGTTGTCCAGCGCCCCACCCAGCGCCTCGGCCAGGCCGGTGCCGCCGAAGTAGAGCAGCACCCCGACCACGAAGTAGAAGCCGGCGATCGTGCCGAGATAGGTCAACATCCGCCGGACGCTGACCGGGCCGGGAGCGAGCAGCAGCCAGACCGGAATGAACAGGGTGCCGATGCTGGTGCTGTCGATCAGGGCGAGACCGGCGAGGGAGAGCAGCAGGACGACGCTCATGCGGTTTCCGGTAACTGGTCGGACATCCCGCGATTATCCGGTACCCCCGCCACCCTGACGGCCACGCCAGCGGCCGAGCCGGTGCTCGCATCCCCGGCCGAGCCGGCGCTCGCATCGACATCCGGGCCGGCGCCCACGGCCGGGCCGGCACCCGCATTCACGGCCGGGCCGGCACCCGCATTCACGGCCGGGCCGGCACCCGCATTCACGGCCGGGCCGGCACTCGCATTCACGGCCGGGCCGGGCGAGGCTGCGGAGAAGTCCGATCGATCGGCGCGGGGCGGCGACGGTACCTGGTGCAGTGGCCGGTTCATCGTCCGCCATGGGCCGCCGAGCAGCGGAGTGAGGACGACCAGGAGGTAACCGACGCCGACCACGACCAGGGTGGGCGTGGTACCGGCGTGCTCGCTGGCGAAGCCGGCGCTGAGTGCACCGAGCGGGATGGCCGCCCAGGCGCCGGCACCGATCACGCCGTAGACCCGGGCTCGCATCCGGACCGGCACCCGTTCGAGCTTGATGGCGCCGATCATCGGATTGATCGCGCCGGCGGCGAAGCCCGCGACGACGAAGATGGTCATCAGCACGGGTAGTGGCAGCCCGGCGGCCAGGCCCAGGAACGGCGGCGGTCCGCACACGGCGAAGGCGACCACGAAGGTCACCCGGCGCGGCAGTCGGTGGCCGATCGCGCTGAACACCAGCGAGCCGGCGACGGCGCCGCCCGCCATCGCACCGACAAGCAGCCCGAGCGCGGTCGCCCCACCGAGTTCCCGGTGCGCGACGACGGGCAGCAGCACATTTGTCTTCGTGGCGTCGAAGAAGTTCGTGACCAGCACGAGCAGGACCATGGCGCGGAGCAGCGGTTCGCTGATCAGGAAGCGCACCCCGGCGGCGAACTGCCGCCAGTAACCTCCGCTGTCATCGACGGCTGCGGGCTGGTCGGCGCCGGGTTGCAGGCGGGCTGGGACCAGTACGGCGACGACCACGGCCGACAGCACGAAGGTCGCCGCGTCGAGGGCCAGGACGGGCAGCGCACCCAGGGTGGCGACCAGCAGACCGGCCACCGGCGCGCCGAGCAGGCGGGCGCCCCGCTCGGTGGCCTCGAACCAGCCGATCGCCCGCTCGGTCGGCAGGCCGGCGGCAGCCGCCGCCTCGGGCAGCAGGGCGATGCGGGCGGTATGCCCTGGCGTGTCGAGCAGATTGGTCAGGAACACGAGCACCAGCAGGGCCCAGAAGGGCAGCCCCACGGTGACGTGCAGCAGCGGGATCGCGGCTACCGTCAGGCAGGAGATCAGGTCGGCCAGCACGCTGGCCCGCCGGTATCCGATCCGGTCGACCAGGACCCCACCCAGTGCCCCGCCGAGCACGATCGGAACGGTGGCCACCGCTCCGGTGAGGCCGGTGGCGGCCGGTGAGCCAGTTTCGGCGAGGACATAGAGCGGCAACGCGATGATCGTCAGCATGTTGCCGGTCAGCGAGACCGCGTGCCCGATCAGCAGACCGGCCAGTGGGGCGCGCGACCGACTGTTCACTCCGGCCGCCGGAACGCGTGGTAGATCAGCGTGACCAGGCGGGCGTCGGCCCGGTCGGCGTTGCTGCGCTGCTGCCAGCGGGCCGCCAACGCCTCCAACTCGGCGCGCAGTTCGCCGAGTTCCTCGGCGGTGAGGTGGTAACCCCGGTCGCTGTTGGCGGTGCCGCGTACCCACTCCGGCTCGAACGTCGCCTCCGCGTCCAGGTAGCTCTGCAACGCCTTCTGGTACCGGTCGAGAATCGCCCGGCGCAGCAGATCGGAGGCGGCCTTGCGCTCCGGGTCGCCGAGCGCCTCCAGTGGTTCCCAGGCGGTCAGGGTGTGCGACGCCCGCCACCAGCGTTCCCGACGGCTGCGCGCATGCTCGGGCGCCTCCTGCACGAAGCCGTGCTCGGCGAGCTTGCTCAGGTGGTAACTGACCGAGCCGACCGCCTCGTCGAGGACCTCGCTGAGCATGCCGACGCTCTGCGGCCCCCGCGACCGCAACTCGCCGAGCAGCCGTAGCCGGGTGGCGTGCGCCAGGGCACGCATGGCACGGGGATCGGTCAGGTGCATCCGCACCGGTTCTTCGTTCGACACGCGGCCAGCCTAAATTAACAAGGAATGACGTACAAGACATCTTGTTATTGGTCCCGGCGGCGCGGTTGGCGACGACGAGGGCGACGTTTCCCCCGCTTTGATCCCGTCGCCGACCCGTCGATGGGCCATCCGTCGAGCCGGGACGGCGGTACGCCACGACGGAGCAGGTCGTCCATCAGCAGCGCGAGCGAGTAATCCGGATGCTCGGCCAGCACGCGCTCCAGCGCCACCGCCGCCAGCGCCCCCTGCCCGTCCCGCCAGGCGGCGAAGGCCAGCAACGCGCCAGGTGCGGCGATGAGCTCCGGCTCGGCCCGACGCAGCAGCTCACTCCAGAACGCCACGTCCTCGACCCGGCCGTCGGTGCGCTCCCAGGCGTGGTCGCGTACCGGAAGGTGGGTCAGCAGCAGGCACAGCCAGGCCACCTCGTCGTCGGTCAGGCGCTCACCGTCGCGGTGCCGGCGGCGAGCGGCACGGTACGCGGCCACTCCGGCCACCCGCAGCGCCCGCCTGCCGAGCAGGTCACTTGCCGGTGCCCCCGCCAGCAGTGCGGTCAACCGCTGTTCCGCCCGCTCGATCGCGGGCCGCATCGTCGCCTCGCCGATCGGGGCCACCTGCCGGGCGAGGGTGGCCCGGTCGGGCAGCGCCACCTGGCCGGCGAAGACGGCCGCCGCCGGGACCGAACTGGCCCGTGGGTCGTACGCGTTGCCCTCGGGCGGACAGCAATCAGGCTCGGTGCAGAGGTACGACCACCAGCGCCCGTCGGTGACCCGCAAGGCGTCCAGCACCGCGAGACCGGCGTCGGCCAGCACGTCCCGGAGCGCGTCGAGCGCTGGGGTCACCTGGGCGGCCGGGCCGTACCCGATCACGGTTGCCGAGTCGGCGCCCTGCCGGGCGGTCACCGCGGCGATGTGCCCCGCCGCCTCGCGGGGATCGGCGTCGCCGGGCAGGTCGCTGCGGGCGGCGAAGACGATCCGCGAACCGGACATCGCCACCACCACGATGCTCTCGGCCGGGTGGAAGCCGAGCAGGTACGGCACCGCGGCGATCAGGTCGGCAGGTGAGCGGACGGTCAGCCGGGGGAGATCGGTGGAATTCATGGACGTCAGCCTGCGAGCCGGCCGACAGCCGCCGCTGTCCCTGTGGAGGACACGCATGTTTTCCACAGCTACTCTTCGTATTTTGCCTGCTCACGGCCGATCGCGAGTTAATAAGGGGCCCTTCCTCTACCGGAGGCGTTAATAGGGGGCCCTTCCTTGCTGCGAAGCTGGCGGGTATGGATCTGGCGTATCTGCGGGAGCATCCGGAGCACCTGCCGACCTTTCTGACCCACCAGCGGATCCGGGAGACGCCGGTGAGCGGCGGTGACATCTGCGCGGCGGCCCGGCTGACCCTGGACGACGGGTACTCGATCTTCGCCAAGACCTGGCCGGAGCGGGCCGGACGGCCGGTGCCGGAGGGGTTCTTCGCCACCGAGGCGGCCGGGCTGCGCTGGCTGCGCGAGGCCGGTTCGGTGGCGGTACCGGAGGTGCTGGTGGCGCTCCCCGATCTGCTCGCGCTGGAGTGGGTCGAGCCGGGCGAGCCCGCCCCGGCGGCGGCCGAGCGTTTCGGGCGCGAGCTGGCCGGGTTGCACCGGGCTGGCGCGTCGGAGTTCGGGGCACCGTGGACCGGGTTCATCGGTGCGCTGCCGGCGGAGAACACGCCGTGCCCGGGCCCGTGGGGGGAGTGGTTCGCGCAGGCGCGGCTGCTGCCGTACCTGCGCGCCTCGGTCGACAATGGAGCCCTGGACCGCGCCGATGTCGCGCTCGTCGAGCAGGTGGTGGCTCGGATCGGCGAGTTCGGTGGGGAGGAGCCGCCGGCCCGGATCCATGGTGACCTTTGGCCCGGCAACCTGCTCTGGGGCGCCGACGGCCGGGTCTGGCTGGTCGACCCGGCCGCGCACGGCGGGCATCGGGAAACCGACCTCGCCCAACTGGCGCTCTTCGGCGGCCCGCCACACGCCGACCGCATCCTGGCCGCGTACCAGGAGAGCTGGCCGTTGGCCGCCGGCTGGCCGCAGCGGGTGCCGCTGCACCAGCTGCACCTGCTGCTGGTGCACACCGCGCTGTTCGGCGGGGCGTATCGCGATTCGGTCCGCGACCGCGCCCGCGCTGCCCTGAGCGGGCTCGGGCGCGCTACGGTCGACGGGTGAGTGTGGCCCCGCCGACCGGTGGCGTCCTCGTCGACCGGTACGGCCGTGTCGCCCGGGACCTGCGAGTCTCCTTGACCGACAAGTGCAATCTGCGCTGTACGTACTGTATGCCCGCCGAGGGGCTGCCCTGGCTGGCCGGGCCGCAGCTGCTCACCGACGACGAGGTGGTCCGGCTGATCCGCGTCGCGGTGTGCCGACTCGGCGTGGCCGAGGTGCGGTTCACCGGCGGTGAGCCGCTGATCCGGCCCGGCCTGGTCGGCATCCTGACTGCCGTCGCCGCGCTCGACCCCCGTCCTCGGCTCTCGTTGACCACCAACGGCATCGGCCTGGAGCGACTCGCCCCGGCGCTGCGCGCCGCCGGTCTGGACCGGGTCAACGTCTCGCTGGACACCCTGGACCGGGAGCGCTTCGCCCGGCTCACCCGGCGGGACCGGCTGGCCGACGTGCTGGCTGGCCTGGCCGGCGCGGCGGCCGCCGGCCTCACCCCGGTCAAGGTCAACAGCGTGCTGATGCGCGGCGTCAACGACGACGAGGCACCTGCGTTGCTCCGCTTCGCTCTGGAACACGGCTATGAGCTGCGCTTCATCGAGCAGATGCCGCTGGACGCCCAGCATGGCTGGGACCGCGCGGCCATGGTCACCGCCGAGGAGATCCTGACCGGGCTGCGTACCGCGTACCAACTGAGCCCGGACCCGACCGCGCGCGGCGCGGCGCCGGCCGAGACCTGGTTGGTCGACGGCGGCCCGGCCCGGGTCGGTGTGATCGGCACCGTCACCCGGCCCTTCTGCGGCGACTGCGACCGGACCCGGCTCACCGCCGACGGGCAGATACGCAACTGCCTGTTCGCCACCGAGGAGTCGGATCTGCGCAGCGCCCTGCGCGCCGGTGCCGACGACGACGAACTGGCCCGGCGCTGGTCGGCGGCGACCTGGGGCAAGCGGGCCGGACACGGCATCGACGACCCGACCTTCCTGCAACCGGCCCGGCCGATGTCGGCCATCGGGGGTTGACCATGCCGACCGTCACCGTCCGCTACTTCGCCGGTGCGCGGGCCGCCGCAGGCCGCGCCGAGGAGGTCGTTCCCGCCGGCCGGTCGCTGGACGACCTGGTCGCGGAGTTGACCGAGCGGCACGGCGGGCGGCTGGCGCCGGTGCTGGCCGTATCGAGTTATCTGGTCGACGGAGTGACCTGTCATGATCGCAAAAAGCCGCTGCCGGCCGGGGTGACGATCGACGTCCTGCCTCCCTTCGCCGGCGGCTGAGGGGGAACCACACGTGTTCGCGGTAATCGGCTTCGTGGCCACCCTTGCCCTGGTCACCGGGCTGATCCATCTCTATCTGTGGAAGCGGCTGGTCAAGGACACCACCATGGCGGGCCGCTGGCGGCGGGCCGGCACGATCGCGGCGGTCGGGCTGGCGGTGCTGGTGCCGGCGACCCTGATCGGCACCAATGCCGGGCTGTACTGGCTCGCCTGGCCGGGCTACCTCTGGCTCGCCCTGATGTTCTATCTGATGGTGCTGCTCGCCGCCCTGGAGATTCCGCTGCTGGTGACCCGGCTGGTGCTGCGCCGCCGGGCGGCCGGTTCCGCACCGGAACCGGTCCTGGCCGGCCCGGCCGCACCCGCGTCGGTCAGTCCGGCCGCATCCGGTTCGGCCGCGCCCGGTTCGGTCGGCCCGGACAACTCGACCACGGCGTCCGGCGACCCGGTCTCGACCAGCACGCCGCCGAGCGACCAGCCGGCCGGTGCTGCGGACGCCGGAGCCGCCGGGCCGGACCACGATCCGAGCCGACGGCTGCTGCTCGCCCGGGGTGCCGCGATCTTCGCCGGGCTCACCGCCGCCAGCCTGGTCGGCCACGGCGTACGCACCGCCTTTGGCCCGCCGCAGCTGGACCGGGTGCAGATCCCGCTGGCCAAGCTGCCCCGGAGCATGGACGGTCTACGCATCGCCACCGTCTCCGACATCCACATCGGACCGCTGCGCGGCCGGGTACACACCGAGCAGATCGTCGACGCCATCAACCGCCTGGACGCCGATATCGTCGCCGTGGTCGGTGACCTGGTCGACGGCACGGTGGCCGAACTGGGTGAGGCGGCGGCTCCGCTGCGTGGGCTGCGCGCCCGGTACGGCAGCTACTTCGTCACCGGCAACCACGAGTACTACTCGGGCGTCGAGGAATGGGTGGCCGAAGTCGACCGGCTCGGGCTGCGGGTGCTCCAGAACCAGCGGCTGGAGATCGCCGCCCGGGGCGGCGTACTCGACCTGGCCGGGGTCAACGACGTCAGCGCGGCGGGCACCGGCGTGTCCGCGCCGGCCGACTACGCCGCCGCCCTCGCCGACCGGGACCCGTCCCGGCCGGTGGTGCTCCTGGCCCACCAGCCGGTGGCCGCGATCGAGGCGGCCAAGTACGGGGTCGACCTGCAACTGTCCGGCCACACCCATGGTGGTCAGATGGTGCCCTTCAACCTGCTGGTCGCGCTCGAACAGCCGGTGGTCGCCGGGCTGGGCGAGGTGGACGGCACGAAGGTCTACGTCACAAACGGCGCCGGTTTCTGGGGGCCGCCGGTGCGGGTCGGCGCGGAGCCTCAGGTCACCCTCGTCGAGCTTCGCGCGCAGTAGCGCACCGCAGCGCGGAGATACCGGCGACGCCACCGCGTGTCGTCGGGATCTCTCAAGCGCGTGGCGCCGAGCGCAAGCGTGGCCGGTCATGACAGGATGCGGCGTGCCCCCGTTCAACGTCATACCCCCCGGTGGCCGCCCGCCCTTCGTCGCGGACCTGCACATCCACTCGAAGTACTCGCGGGCCTGTAGCCGTGACCTGACCCTGCCGAACCTCGGCTGGTGGGCCAGACGCAAGGGCATCGCAGTGCTCGGCACCGGCGACTTCACCCACCCCGCCTGGTACGACCACCTGTGCGAGACGCTGCGTCCGGCCGAGCCCGGTCTCTACCGGCTGGGTCCGGAGGCGGAGCGGGACATCGCCCGCCGACTACCGCCGAGGCTGGCCAGCGAGGCGGAGAGCGACCAGGTCCGGTTCATGCTCAGCGTGGAGATCTCTACGATCTACAAGCGGGACGACCGGACGCGCAAGGTGCACCACCTGATCTATCTGCCGGATCTGGACGCGGTGGGCCGCTTCAACACCGCACTGGGTCGGATCGGCAACCTCGGCTCCGACGGCCGGCCGATTCTCGGTCTGGATTCGCGCGACCTGCTGGAGATCACGCTTGAGGCGAGCGCCGACGGCTATCTCGTGCCGGCGCACATCTGGACCCCGTGGTTCTCCGCGCTGGGCTCGAAGTCCGGCTTCGACGCGATCGCCGACTGCTACGCCGACCTGGCCGAGCACATCTTCGCGGTGGAGACCGGGCTCTCCTCCGATCCGGAGATGAACTGGCGGGTCGGCAGCCTGGACAACTACCGGCTGGTCTCCAACTCGGACGCGCACTCACCACCCGCGCTGGCCCGTGAGGCCACGGTCTTCGCCTCGCCCCGGGACTACTTCGGCATCCGCGAGGCGTTGCGCACCGGCGACGGGCTGGCCGGCACTGTCGAGTTCTTCCCCGAGGAGGGCAAGTACCACGCGGACGGCCACCGGCTGTGCGGGGTGAACTGGTCGCCCGAGCAGACCAGGAAGGCCGGCGGACGGTGCCCGGAATGCGGCAAGCCGCTGACGGTGGGCGTACTGAGCCGGGTCGAGGACCTGGCCGACCGGCCGGAGGGGTACCGGCCGGAACACCGGCCCGAGGTGACGCACCTGATTCAGCTCGCCGAGATCCTCGGCGAGATCAACAAGGTCGGCCCGCGCTCGAAGAAGGTCGAGGGGAAGCTCACCGAGTTGGTCGCCGCGCTCGGCCCCGAGCTGGAGATCCTCACCCGTACGCCGCTTGACGACATCGGTCGGGTCGGTGGGGAACTGCTCGCCGAGGGCATCGGCCGGCTGCGCCGTGGCGAGGTCCGCCGGGTGCCGGGCTACGACGGCGAGTACGGCGTGATCACCCTCTTCGACCCGGCCGAGCTGGGCGCTGCCGGTGGCTCGGCGGGACAGGAGACACTCTTCGACGTACCGGTGCCGGCACCGCGACGGCCCACGGAGCCGGCGGCGAAACCGGAGGCCAGGGCGAAGCGGCCGGCGGCGAAGGCCGAACCGAAGCGCAAGCCGGCGGCACCGGCACCGCCGATCGCGCCGCCGCCCTCGCCACACGAGCCGTTCGAGCCGATGCTCGCCGGGATGGAGGAGGTCGGCACCGGCCTGCTCGACCGGCTGGACGCGATGCAGCGGGTGGCCGCCTCGGCACCCGGCGGCCCGCTGCTGATCGTGGCGGGACCGGGCACCGGCAAGACCCGTACGCTGACCCACCGGATCGCGTACCTCTGCGCGGAGCTGAACGTCTTTCCCGAGCGTTGCCTGGCGATCACCTTCACCCGGCGGGCCGCCGAGGAGCTGCGGCACCGGCTCGACGGCCTGCTCGGCCCGGTCGCCGAGGACGTCACGGTGGGCACCTTCCACTCGCTCGGGCTGACCATCCTGCGGGAGAACGCCGACGCCGCCGGCCTGCCGGAGAACTTCCGGATCGCCGACGACGCCGACCGGACGGCGGCGCGGGCCGAGGCCGGCGACGATCCGGCCCGCTACCTGGCGTTGCTGCGCAAGCAGGGCATGGTCGACCTGGACGAGCTGCTCACCCTGCCGGTGATGCTGCTGCGGGACGACCACAGGCTGGTGGAGCGATACCGGGATCGCTGGCAGTGGATTTTCGTCGACGAGTACCAGGACGTGGACGCGGTGCAGTACGAGCTGCTGCGGCTGCTCAGCCCCGCCGACGGCAACCTGTGTGCGATCGGCGACCCCGACCAGGCCATCTACTCGTTCCGGGGTGCCGATGTCGGATACTTCCTGCGCTTCTCGCAGGACTTCACCGACGCCCGGCTGGTCCGGCTCAACCGGAACTACCGCTCCTCGGCGCCGATCCTGGCCGCCGCGGCACAGGCCATCGCGCCGTCGTCGCTGGTCCGGGGCCGGCGGCTGGACCCGGCCCGGCTCGACCCGGAGGCCCCGCTGGTCGGCCGGTACGCCGCAGCCTCCGTCGCCGACGAGGCCGACTTCGTGGTACGCACCGTCGACGAGTTGGTCGGCGGCCTCTCCCACCGGTCGCTCGACTCGGGCCGTATCGACGGCCGGTCGACCACGCTCTCCTTCTCGGACATCGCCGTGCTCTACCGGACCGACTCGCAGGCCGCGCCGATCGTGGACGCCCTGTCCCGGGCCAACGTGCCGGTGCAGAAGCGTTCGCACGACCGGCTGCGGGACCGCCCGGGGGTGGCCGCCATCGCCCGCGAGCTACGGCACGCCTCGGGTCTGGACGGTGCCCTGCCGGCCCGGGTACGCCTCGCCGGCCAGGTGCTCGCCGAGCGGTTCGCCGTGCCCACCCTGGACGGCTCCGGCGGGGTCCGCCCGTCCGACATCCGCACCGCGGTCGAGCTGCTGACCCCGTTGGCCCGTCGCTGCGGCGATGACCTGGAGATGTTCCTTTCCCAGCTCGCCACCGGCGCCGAGGTGGACGCACTGGACCCACGCGCCGAGGCGGTCACCCTGCTGACCCTGCACGCCGCAAAGGGCCTGGAGTTCCCGGTCGTCTTCCTGGTCGGTGCCGAGGACGGGCTGCTGCCGCTGCGCTGGCCCGGCAGCACGCCCGACGAGGAGGCGGTGGCCGAGGAACGGCGGTTGTTCTTCGTCGGGTTGACCCGCGCGCAGGACCGCCTCTACGTCAGCCACGCCGCCCGCCGGAGCAGGCACGGCGCGGAGCGCGACTGCCGACCGTCGCCGTTCCTCGACGTGATCGACCCGGGCCTGTTCGAGCGGATCGGCGACGGTGGCGGGACCCGGCGGCCGAAGGACCACCAGTTGCGGCTCATCTGACCTGCGGTCTGTCGCCTCAGCGGCGTGGTCGGGCAGGTTACGGTGACGTGGGCGACGGTCTTCGATAAGCCGCCGATCTTCCATCGTTGGCGCAGGAGGGTGTGCATGGCGAACTACGGCTCCCCGGGCGGTGGCCCACACCCGTGGCACGATCCGCGTCCCGGTGAGGCCCACGACCCGCGCCAGAGCTACCGCCCGGAGCAGAGCTACGGACCCGAACAGGGTTACCGCCCGGAGCAGGGCTACGGCTCAGAGCAGGGCTACGGACCCGAACAGGGTTACCGCCCGGAGCAGGGCTACGGCTCAGAGCAGGGCTACGGTCGGGGCCAGGTCTACGGTGGCGGGCCGCATGGCTCCGCCGGGCCGCCGTACGGCAGCGGCCCGCCGGGGTCCGCGTACCCCGGCGGGCAGCAGGGGCCTGGCCGGCCCGGGCCGGAGTACGACGCGGCGAGCGCGTACGCGGGCCAGCCGACGCCACCGGGGCGCAGGCGCGGACGCGGCCTGGTGCTGGCCGCGGTGGGGGCGGCCCTGGTGTTGATCCTCGCCGGTGGTACCGCGTTCTACCTGTTCGCCGGGGACGATGAGCCGCCGACGACGGTGGCCGCGCCAACCGAGGTGCCGGTGCCGACGACCGGCACCCTGGAGGAGGACGAGGAGGTTGGGCCGAGCGACCCGGCCGCCAGTTCATCGGCCGATCCCCGGTTCGTGGAACCCGGCCAGTGCGTCCGCAACGACGCGCCAGCCGGCGCCAAGCCCAGGCTGTTGATCAGCGACTGTGCCCCGAAATCGTACGAGGTACTGCGCCGCTTCGACGGCAAGACCAGCGGTGAGAAGGACGCCGAGGCGAAGTGCAGCCGGGTGGACGGTTACACGAACTGGTACTTCTACGACAGCGAGCTGGACTCGCTGGACTTCGTGCTCTGCCTCAAGCAGCGCGACTGACCGCTCGATTGATGAAACTAGTGCTGTCTAGCGTCCAGGCTAGACAGCACTAGTTTTTGGTCGAGGGCCGACACGCCGATAGCCCCGTCTATCCATCTCTAGCCCCTCGGCTAGATGGCCCGATACTCTGCGATTCGTGGATCCGGTCCGCAACCCGTACGCCCCGGGCGCCGGCCAGCGCCCGCCCGAACTGGCCGGGCGGGGGCGTGAGCTGGACGTCTTCGACATCGTGCTGGAACGGATCGCCCGAGGCCGCCCAGAGCGGAGCCTGATGCTCACCGGGTTACGCGGAGTCGGCAAGACCGTCCTGCTCAACACCCTGCGCTCGCAGGCGATCAACCGTCTCTGGGGCAGCGGCAAGATCGAAGCGCGGCCCGAGCAGTCGCTACGCCGGCCGATCGCCGCCGCCCTGCACATGGCCGTCCGGGAACTCGCCCCCCGGCATCGCGCACCGGATCGGATCGACGCGTTCCTCGGTGTGCTCAAGGCGTTCGCTCAACGGGACACCCCGGCCGGACGCGGCGTACCGAAGCTGCGCGACCGGTGGCAGCCCGGCATCGACGTACCGGCCGCCTCCGGACGCGCCGACTCCGGCGACATCGAGATCGACCTGGTGGAACTGCTCACCGACGCCGCCTCGGTCGCCAGCGACGTGGGCACCGGCGTGGCCATCTTCATCGACGAGATGCAGGATCTCGGGCCGGAGGACGTCTCGGCGCTCTGCGCCGCGTGTCACGAACTCTCCCAACTCGGCGCACCGCTGATCGTGGTCGGTGCCGGCCTGCCGCATTTGCCGGCCGTGCTGAGCGCGGCCAAGTCGTACTCCGAGCGGTTGTTCCGCTACCAGCGCATCGACCGGCTCGACCGGCTCGCCGCCGACCAGGCACTCTGCGCGCCGGCCGAGCGCGAGGACGTGGCGTACGAGGCCAAGGCACTCGACCTGCTCTACGAGAAGTCCGGCGGGTATCCGTACTTCGTCCAGGCGTACGGGAAGGCCACCTGGGACCATGCCCCGCGCTCGCCGATCACCGTGGCCGACGTCCGGGTCGCCGCACCGGAGGCCGAGGCCGAGTTGGCCGTCGGCTTCTTCGGCTCCCGATTCGAGCGGGCCACCCCGGCCGAACGCGAGTACATGCGGGCGATGGCCACACTTTCGCGTGTCGAGGCGGCGACCGACGGCGGTGGCCGGGACGACATGGACGCGGCGGTACCGACCGCCGAGATCGCCCGGGCCCTGGGCCGCAAGCCGGCCAGCCTCTCCCCGGCCCGGGACGCGCTGATCAAGAAAGGGCTGATCTACTCCGGGGAGCGCGGCACGGTCGCCTTCACCGTCCCGCACTTCGGCCGCTACCTGCGTACCCAGCCGGCCTGAACGCAGGTGGCCGGGCGCGGCGGGTGCTGCGCCACCGGCACGGCGGGATCAGCCGCCCGAGTCGGCCAACTCGGCACCGTCCCGCCCGGGTCTGGCTCAGGGCTGGCGGCTGAGTCGCCGGGCGAGCGCGCGGCTGCGCCGCAGCGCGGACTGCACGGGTACGGGCAGCCGCCGTACGGCGGACGGAACCGGGGGACGCTCGCCGGCCGCCAGGCCCTCGCGCGGCGCGGTGGTGTGCGGGAACGGGAACTCCGGCTTGTGCTTCTTGCGCAGCGCACGGACACCGCCAAGCGAGTAGAGCTCCGCCATCCGGGCGCTGATCCGCTCCCGCGCCTCGGGGTCGCTGGTCATCAGCGTGGTGACGGCCGGCGGGAGCCCGGCGGCGTCCAGCCGCGCGTCGTAACCGGGGTTGGCCTTGCCCGGTTGGAAGATGTGCTCGATGCCGTTGCGCTCCAGGAAGCTGGCGAAGCGGTCCCAGCGCTCCGCCTGCCCGGCGTTGAAAGCGGTGTAGTCGGCCTCGGCGTACAGCTCGGCGGCGTCCACGTCCGGGCTCACGTCGGGGAGCAGGCGGTGCGGGATGTCGTGGTACCGGGCCAGCTCCAGGGTCCGGCTGTCGTGCGCCAGGACGAACGCGGGCGTGCCGGCGGCCAGCGCCGCGATGTTGCCGTGGATCCGGGTGCCGAAGGAGAACTCCTGCTCGGCGAGGTAGCGCATCCAGGTCCAGCCGTCGACGAAGAACCGGATGCGGTCCTCCCGGTAGAGCTGGTGACCGCGGTGGTGCGGCAGCCCCGCCCGGACCTTCTCCGGGTGGCTGCCCCACAGCAGCAGTTCGAGAACCTCGTCGCCCTGCGGCACGTAGACCATGTTCGGGTAGCGCTCGGCGTGCCGGGTGCCGATCTTGTCCATCAGGTAGACGTACGGCGAGATGTTGATCGTGAAGCGGCTCTCCCGTGTGATCCCGGCCACCCGCTTGGTGATTTGCAGGTCCGGGCCGTCGCGGAACAGCGACGGGCAGCCGACCACGTCGACCACGTCGTCACCGAAGCCCAGCTCGGCGAGGTAGTTGCGGGTGAACTCGCCGCGCACGCCGATCGTCGCCGACCGTTCGAGCACCGCGCGCACGAACCGCCGCACTGCCACCCGCAGCTCGTCGGTGGGCGGCGGGAACGGATCGGCGAGGCTCCGTGGCCCGCCCGCGACGCCCACACCGACCACCACGACCGGGATCCGCAGCCTCTCGATCACCCAGGTGAGACGCTTGAGATTCTCCAGGAAGCTCATCCGGAACGCGTTGGCCAGCGGCACCACGAACAGGTCGAACTGCTCGTTGATGCGGTCCACGTACGCCTGGTCCACGCCAGGCCGTTCGCTCAGGAAAGAGTTGGAGACGATCTCGTTCCCGGGCACGCTGATCAGCTTGTGCACCGCCTCGGTGAAGACGAGGTTGCCCACGTTGCGCCCGAAGATGCCGTGCTTGTAGAGCGCGAGGGAGAGCTCCGGGCTGACCGGGGTGAACGGGTCCTTGGCAGAGCGCAGCAGGACGCGGGTCATCGGCTCGGAGCCTCCAGGCTGGGAATGGTGCGTCAGCGTGAGTTTTCGATGCTAGCGCCCGCGCCGCCGGTGCCGCCAGCTACGCGCAGAGTGCCGGTCCGCAACCGGTCGGTGATCGTTGATCAGACCTTCGACCAGGGCGGCGGGAAGATCACGTCGCCCTGGGGTGGGGCCGGCTCGCCGCTGGTCGACGGCGGCAGCGCCAGGGCCTGCCACGGCTCGCCCAGGCCCGACCAGGGACTGGTCAGGCCCATCCGATCGGCCCGGCTGAAGCCGAACCGCCGGTAGTAGCCGGGATCACCGAGCACCACGATCAACTGCTCGCCCAGTTCCGTGGCCGCCTCCAGGGCGGCCTGCACCACGGCGGCGCCGAGCCCGATCCGCTGCCGATGCGGAGCCACCGCCACCGGGCCGAGGGCGAGTGCCGGGCGGCTGCCCCCGTCCGAGCGGACCAGCACCCGGGTGAGCAGGGCGTAGCCGACGATCTCACCGCCGTACTCGGCGACCATCGCCAGCTCCGGCAGCCAGGCGTCGCTGCCGCGCAACTCGTCGACGAGCCGCACCTCGGGCGGCGTGGCCACGTCGGGGCGGGCGAACGCGGCGGCCAGCACCCGGCGGATCGCGCCGGTGTCGGCCGGATCCTCGGGGCGCAGTCGCAGCGTCGTCACGCGCCGAGGTTACTCCCTGTGGCGCGTCCATCCGAGACGGTCCCGGCAGCCCGGCGTGGCGCTGCACCCCACTCGATCGATCGACCTCGGCCATTGCAGGGTATAGCGCGGCCCTGGACAGGGTATGACTGGTCCATGAAGCCCGTACGGTCCCTAGCCCGCGCCATGTTGAGCGGCATCTTCGTGGTCAGCGGTGCCCGCAACTTCGCCAACCCCGGCCGCCTGGTGCCCGCCGCGAAGCCGATCACCGATCGGGTGACGCCGCTGCTGGAGCGGACGGACCGGCGCATTCCCACCGACACCGAGACGCTGATCCGGGCCAACTCCGCAGTTCAGGTCGGTGCCGGGCTGATGTTGGCCACCGGCAGGTTCAGCCGGCCGGCGGCCCTGGCCCTCGCCGGCACGCTGATCCCGGTGACCCTTGCCGGGCATCCCTTCTGGAACAACGACGACCCGGTACAGCGGAGCAACAACCAGGTCCACTTCCTGAAGAACCTCGGTCTCCTTGGTGGGTTGTTGCTGGCTGCGGCGGACACCGAGGGCAAGCCGGGGCTACGCTGGCGGGCCGGACATCGCATCGGCCACTCGCGACGGTCCGTGCGGCGTGCCGTCCGAACCGCCCGCCGCGAGGCCCGCATCGCCGTCCGGTCGGCCTCCACCGCTCGTCGCATCCCAGGCTGAGCTGGGATTATCCACCCCTGCCCCCCGCTAAGGCCGCGAATTACCTGAACCGCCCGCTAGGCGTTAACGCGGTGGAAATGTCAAAAGAGTGTGTGGGATCGGACACGGTCGCATAACGCGGGAGGCATGACGTGAGGCGCCGTTCTAGGCTCCCTACCGGACCTGGACGGGTAGGACGACCTTGGTACGGGGGTGGCCACGCCATGCCGGCGAGCGTCGGTGAAAGGCTGGACCGCCTCGCCACAGTCCGCCGCGTAACGCGTGGGATCGATCGAAGAACAGTCGTACGGGTCGGCATCGTGGCCGCCGTCGCCTACGCCGCATGGCTTGCCATCGGCGCTTTCGGGCGGCCGTACAACTTCTTCGACATGAAGATCTACCACGGTGCGGTGGTCTGGTGGGCGAGCGGCCATGAGCTGTACGAGTTCGTCGCGCCCGACACCACCCTGGGATTCACCTACCCGCCCTTCGCCGGGCTGGCGATGCTGCCCATGGCGCACCTCCCGGTGGCGGCGGCCGGCCTGGTGAACGCCGTGGTCAGCATCGCCGTCCTGGCCGTGGTGCTGGCCGCGCTGCTGCGCCCGATCGTCGACCGGATGGGCTGGCCGCTGTGGTACACGGTGGCCATCGCCACGCCGCTGGCCGTGGCGATCGAGCCGACCCGGGAGACCCTCGGCTACGGGCAGGTCAACCTGCTGCTCTTCGCTCTGGTGATAGCCGACCTGGTCGCCCTGCGCTGGCGCTCCCGGCGCGGCACCCACAGCTGCGAGAGCGACGGCCCACTGCTGCGGTTCATCTACAGCGGCGCCTGGGCCGGCGTCGGCATCGGTCTGGCCACCGCGGTCAAGCTGACGCCCGCCCTGTTCATCTTCTACCTGATGATCACCCGGCAGTGGCGGGTCGCGATGACCGCGATCGGCACCACCATCGGCGTCACGCTCGGCAGCTTCGGCATCGTCGGCGCCGAGTCCCGCGCCTACTTCGGTAGCGTGCTCTGGCAGACCGAGCGGGTGGGCGCCGCCGACATGACGCCCAACCAGTCACTTGCCGGGTTGCTCGCCCGGCTCTACGACTCGATCGAGACGCCCGGGCTGCTCTGGCTCGCGTTCTCCGTGCTGGTGCTGGCGCTCGGCCTGTCCCGGGCCGCCGACGCCCACTCCGACGGCGACGAGCTGACCGCCTTCACCCTGGTCGGCCTGACCGCCAACGTGATCAGTCCGATCTCCTGGACGCATCACCTCGTCTGGGTGATCCCGGCCGTCATCGTGCTTGTCGACCACGCGATACGCCGCCATGACGCCAGCCGTGGGCCGGTTCCGCGGACCGCACCGGGCCCGCAGGGCGGACCACCGGCGCTCTCCGCGCTCCGCCCGCCGATCTGGTACCCGACGCTCACCGGGCTCCGGCACGGTGTCGCGGCCCTCGGGCTCTACCTGCTTTTCCTGATCTCCCCGATCTGGCCCTACGAACACCAGCTCCCGGAGGTCTCGCATTACCACGACGGCCTGTTCGGCGCGCTTATGGAGAACTCCCTGGCGCTGGCCCTGATCGTGCTGGTGGCCGCGCTGCCCTGGCGGCCCGGTGCCGAACCGGCCTTCCACACCGACCGGATGGCGCGCACCGCAATGCGGTACGCCCGCCGGTGAACGCCTCGTCCGGCATCGCGGCGGCGGTGCCGGGCATCGCCGGGCCGGGCACCCTCAGGGACAGTTGACCCATTCCTCGGTGCCGTCGGCGAACACCTGTCGTTTCCAGATCGGCAGCCGTGCCTTCACCTCGTCGACCAGGCGTGCGCAGGCGGCGAACGCGGCCGCCCGGTGCGCGGTGCTGACCGCCGCCACCAGGGCGATCTCGCCGATGGCGAGCGGGCCGATCCGGTGTGACACGGCCACGGCGTACACCTGGGGGTCGGCGGCGATCTCGTCGGCGACCTCGCGCAGCACCTGCTCGGCGCTGGGATGGCCCTCGTACTCCAGGCTGGTCACCGGGCGGCCGTGGTCGTGGTCGCGGACCACACCGGCGAACGAGACCACCGCGCCGGCCCGGTGGTCGGCGACCGCCGCCTCGTGCGCGGCGAGATCCAGCGGCTGGTCGGTGACCCCACCGAGCACGATCACCATGCCCGCTCCCCGGGCAGCAGTGGCAGCGGTACGACCGGCACCTGGTCACCGGCTCGGCCCGTGGTGCCGGGTCGGATCACCGCGAACCCGTCGGCGAGGGAGAGCCCGCGCAGCATCGCCGAGCCGACATGCCGGACCGGTCGGGCCGTGCCGGTCACCGGATCGCGGCGGACCAGAGCCAGGTGGGTGTAGTCACCCCGGCCCGCGATGGGCTCGGCGAGCGTGGTGTGCGGCAGGACCGGCATCGCCCGGCCGGCGAGCCCGGCCAGCAGCGGGGCGACAAGCGAGACCAGAGCGACGATTGCGGACTGCGGGTTGCCGGGCAGGCCGGCGACGAATCGGACCCGATTGTCGGTGCCGACCAGCCGGGCCAGCAGCATGGGAAAGCCGGGCCGAACCGCGACCGTGTTGACCACGTAGTCCGCACCCAGCGCCGCCAGCGCGGGGTGCAGATGGTCGACCGGGCCGTGCATCGTGCCACCGGTGGTGCAGACCAGGTCGGCGCCGGCCAACGCGGTGCGCAGGGCGGCCACGTGGGCGGGCAGCGTGTCGGCGACCGGACCCACCACGTCGGTCGGGCGGACCTGGCAGCCGTACCGGCGCAGCCAGGCCGGCAGCGCCGGGCCGAGCGCGTCGCGGACCCGGCCGGCTCCGGGCGGACCGGCGGTCAGCAACTCGTCGCCGAAGACCAGCAGCGCGGCGCGGGGTTGCCGACGTACCCGTAGCGTGTCGTGGCCGCAGGAGGCGGCCAGACCGATCATCGCCGGGTCCACCGGGGCACCGGCGGGCAGCAGTTCCTCACCGGCGGACGCCTCCTCGCCGGGCTGCCGCCAGTCCGGCGTGGCACGCGGCGCACCCTCGACCAGACCATCCGGGGTACGCGTCGACTCCTCCACCCGCAGCACGCCGGAGGTGCCCTCCGGCACCATCGCGCCAGTGGCGATCTCGACAGTCGTGCCGTCCTCGGTCAGCGGGGCCGGTGCCGAGCCGGCCAGCACCCGGCCGACGATCCGCCACGGACCGGCGCCCCGGACCGCCCAACCGTCCACGCTGGAGGTCGGGAAGGCGGGCAGGTCGGTGCGGGTGGTAAGCGGTTCGGCGAGGGTGTGCCCGTCGGCCTCGGCGAGCGGGCGCTCGACGATCGGCAGTGCGGCGGCCAGGCCGACCGCGTACACCCGGGACCGCGCCTCCTGCCAACCGGCCGGCGGTGGCGCGACCGGGTCGGCGGCGGATGCCATGTCCGTTCTCATCGAGCCCACCGGGCGAGCCTAACCGCTGCGCCGGTGGTCGCCACCGCGCAACTGGTCGACGGCGTGGGCGAGAATCGGCCCCAGCACGGCGAGGCCGTCGCGGGCCCCACCTGACGAGCCGGGCAGGTTCACCACAAGCGTGCGGCCGGCCACGCCGGCCACTCCCCGGGACAGCACCGCGGTGGGCACCTTGTCGCGGCTGCGGGCCCGGATCGCCTCCGCGATGCCGGGGACCTCGTAGTCGAGCAGGTCGCGCGTCACGTCAGGGGTGCGGTCGGTAGGGGTGATCCCGGTGCCGCCGCTGGTCAGCACCACGTCCACGGCGTCCGCCACAGCCGCGCGGATCGCCTGGCCGACCGGCTCGCCGTCGGGCACCACCACCGGCTCGTCCACCGAGCAGCCCAGCTCACGCAGGCCGGCGACGAGCAATGGACCGCTGGTGTCGGCGTAGACGCCGGCGGCGGCCCGGTTGGACGCCACCACCACCCGGGCGCGGATCACGGCCGGTTCGCCGGGCGCTCCCACCGGCCCGTCTTGCCGCCCTCCTTGGACAGCACCCGGACCGCGTCGACGCTGGCCGCCGGATCGACCGCCTTGACCATGTCGACCAGGGTCAGCCCGGCGACCGCGACGGCGGTCAACGCCTCCATCTCCACGCCGGTGCGATCGGCGGTCCGAGCGGTCGCGGTGATCTCGACGGTGTCGGTGGTCAGCGACAGGTCGACCGTCACACCGTGCAGCGCGATCGGGTGACAGAGCGGAATCAGGTCGGGGGTGCGCTTGGCGCCCATGATGCCGGCGATCCGCCCGACCGCGAGCGCGTCGCCCTTGGGTAGCCCGTCGCGGCGCAGCAACTCGACCACCTCGGAGGTGGTGCGCAGCCGGCCGGCGGCGATCGCCGAGCGGCCGGTGACCTGCTTGGCGGAGACATCGACCATGCGCGCCGCGCCGGTCTGATCGACGTGGGTGAGCTGGGCGGGTTCGGTCACGGTCGGGAGCCTACCCGCCGGGTCCGACGAAGCCCGTCGAAGCGTTCGGAGGGGCGGCACCGGACCGTGCCGCCCCCTGCCGATTACCGACCCGCTGTCCGGTGGCTGGGGGACACCAGACGGCGGGGGCCGCCCATGAGATCCGGCAGCAGCCGGATCTCCCCCGTAGGCGAACAGACGGACGCTAGCCACCCCGGCGATAAGAAATCGATAAGGAGCACCGCCGGCCCCGCATTTGTGGCAACGCGGCCCGTCCGGTCAGGAGTTGCCGGGTCCGGTGGTAACTGTTTCGGCCAGCCGGCGCTCGACCTCGAACCGCTCCGGTACCCCCATTCGGCGGAAGATCGCCAGCGCCCGCTCCCAATGACGGCGGGCCTGTCCGGGATCGATGGCGAGAAAGTGCTCGGCCAGCCCGGCCAGGGCGCGGCCCTGCTCGTACGCGCTGTCGATCTGAATCGCCAGGGCGAGCGCCCGCTGATGCACCTGCATCGCCGCGTCCCGGTCGCCGCTGGCCGCCAGCGTCAGGCCGAGTTCGTTCAGGACACCGCATTCCGCCTGCCGTTCGGCGGAGTCCGCGATCACCGCCAGGGCGAGTTCGTGCTGCCGCCGCGCCTGCGCCAACAGGCCCGCGTGCCGGTACGCGACACCCATCATGTTGCGCGCGTCGGCCTCGCCGTAGCGGTGGCCGGTCCGATCGTAGAGGACCAGGGCGGACCCCAGCAGGCGCAGCGCCTGCCGGTGGTCGCCCTGCCGCACCCGCACCGCAGCTATGTGACTGAGCGCGTTGGCGATCTGGTAGCGGTCCCCCTCCACCCGGGCCCAGAACAGGTGCGACCGATGGGCCCGCAGCGCCTGCCGGTAACGCCCCATCGAGGCCATGGCGAGCCCGATGTTCGGCAGATGTATCCGGACCCGGTTCATGTACTTCAACGGCAGGTCGCGCAACGCCTCCGTGCCGAGCGCCGCGGCGCGCTCCAGATCACCCATCGCCCAGTAGACGACACTGAGGTTGCCACGGACCTTCGCGATCGCGAGCTTGTCGTTGGACTTCTGACCGATGATCAGGGCAGCCTCGAGACACTTGATCGCCCGACGATACGAACCCGTCTTGGTCAACGCCGAAGCCAGATAATTGTTCATCGAAGCCATCGCCGGAAGATTTCCGGACCGCTCCGCAGCGGCGAGCCCAAATTCGTGGGTACGGAGAATGTCCTCGAAATAGCCGCGCACATAAAAGAAGCGCCACAGCACCCGGGCCATTCTCCAGGCGTAACCTTCGAATCCGTACTCGCTCGCCATCTCGATCAGCAGGATCAGATTGCTGCGTTCCCGTTCGAGCCAACCGACGTCGACGGTGCCGGGAGCGGGCAACAGATCCGGGCGCTCCGGCGCTGCGCTACCGACGTCCTCCCGGACGTCCACGATCCGGTTCAGCGTCTCCCCAGCCGCGATCGAGAGGTGCAGCACGACATCGAAGAGGCTGGCCAGAGCCGCCCGCCGCAGCTCGGCGGAATCGGTCTCCAGGCACCGCTGCCGGGCGTACTGGCGGACCAGATCGTGCATCCGGTGGCGACCGCTCTCCGACTCCTCCACCAGGTGCCGATCAACCAGGTCGTCGAGGATCTGGCCGGCCTTCGCGTGGGACAGCCCGGCCATCGCGGCGACCATCGTCACGTCGAAGTAGCCGGCATGCAGCCCGAGTAGCCGGAACACCCGCTTGGTCACCTCGTGCAGCGGCTCGTACGAGGCACCGAACGCCGAGGCGACGCTGCGGTCCCCCATGCCGAAGGTCGCCAGGTTCGGCTCCGCCACGGTCAACTGGCGCACCAGGTCGGCCAGCCGACGGGTGCGCCGATGGGCCAGGCGTGACCCGACCAGCCGGATCGCCAGCGGCAGATGCCCGCAACGGCGAACGATCTCCGCCGCCGCCTCGGGTTCGGCCCGCACCCGGTCCGCCCCGGCACTGGCGGTCAGCAGCCGCAACCCCTCCTCGGGCGAGAGCACGGGCAGCGACTCGGGTGGCCCCACGTCCAGGTCGACAAGCCGTCGCCGGGAGGTGACCAGCACGACCGAGCCGGAGGCCACGGGTAGCAGCGGAACCACCTGCCTGCTGTCCGCCGCGTTGTCGAGCACGATGACGACCCGCCGGGAGGAGAGCTCACGCCGCCAGAGCGCCCGACGTTCCTCCGGATCGATCGGAATCCGGCCGGCCGGTACGCCCAACTGGCGCAGCAGGGCCACCAGGGCGCTGGCCGGCTCGACCAGGTTGTCGTCCTGGTGACCGCGCAGATCGATGTAGAGCTGGCCGTCCGGGCACCACTCCAGCAACTGGCGGGCCACATGCACGGCGAGGGTGGTCTTGCCGCTGCCCGGCATCCCGTCGATCAGGTGGATCACCGGCTGCGTCCCACCGGCGGCCCGGGTCTTGGCCACCATCCGATCCACCACCTCGGCCCGGCCGACGAAGTCGGCCACCGGCCTGGGCAGCCAGTCCCACTCATGCCGGTCGGGCCGGTGCGCACCGGTCGCCGACGGCCCGGCTGCCGGCGCCTCCTGCCGGCCGCCGCCGATCGGCTGGGGTGGGTGCGCGACCAACTCCTGATACAGCTGCCGAAGATCCGCTCCCGGCGCCACGCCGAGTTCGGTGGCGATGGCGCGAGCGGCCGAGCGGTAGACGGAGATCGCGCCGGCAACGTCGCCACGGCGACGCAGCGCCCGCATCAGCAGCAGCAGCACCGGTTCCCGGAACGGCTGGGCCGCCACCGCGCTGCGCAGCAGCGGGATCGCCTCGTCGACCTGGTCCGCCTCGAGGGCCATCCCGGCGGACAACTCGACCGCAAGCAGGTACTGCTCCTGCACGGCGGCCACCTGGGCCCGCAGATTCGGACCGAGCGGAATCCCGGCGAGGGGTGGCCCGATCCACCGGGACATCGCCTGCCCCAGGAGCGACCGCACCGGCTCCACCTGCCCGCCAGCGGCCAGCCGGCGGGCCTGTTCGAGCTGATCGAGGAAACCGAGCAGGTCCACCTCCTGCGCGGTGACGTCCAGGCGGTAGCCGTTGCCCTGCCGGACGAGGACACCCTTGCCGGTGTCGTACGCCTCGAAGGCACGCCGCAGGTTTGCGGCGTACGTCCGGACGTTGGGTACCGCCGAGCGGGGCGGACCGGTCGGCCAGATCTCGTCGACCAACTCCTCCAAGGCAACCGTCCGCCCAGGTCGCATCGCCAGCATGGCCAGCACGGTGCGCTGCTTCGGCGTGCCCAGGTCGACCCTCGATCCATCGAACGCCACTCGAAGGCCGCCAAGCATCTCAATCTTCACATTCCCCGGGCTCCTGTCGGGAGAGCATTTCGCGTGGTCGAACCTTAACAATGCGCAGCCAACCCGGCAGCTGACAACAAACACTCCCCCGGGGGAGTGGCGTCACCCCGCCTTTCAGTACGAGAATCCGCGGTGACGGTGGCGTGAATTACCTGCACGGGTACCACCCAGGAAGGCACCGGAGGACCCGTATCTCCGATGCGCTCCGCATATCTCGCTATGACGGAACGTTATGGATAGTCATGCTATTGGCTAATTCTGCGTATTGTCACATTTATTCTGGCTTGACCGACCTGCCACGACTTAACGTCTTTCTCGTCACCGCAGGAAATCTCCTCGGAGAGCTGGGGCTTGAGATTCAAGGAGGCTGGCATGCGCGGCAACGACTGGGGATGATCTGTTTCTCGGGACTTCGGACCGCTGACGGTAGGCTGTCACCACGGTGGAGTCGGCCGTCAGGAGTGGCATGATCCATCTCTTGAAACGAGACAATGAGACCGATCGGCGGCTCACGCTGCTAGTCGGTCTCGTCGTCGTGGCCGCTGCGGCGGCGGTGGTGGTCTCAAGCCTGGTGGCGTCCGCCGCACCCCTGACCACCCCCCTCAACGAGCTCTCCGCGCTGGCGATGTTGATCTTCTTGAGTGCCGTCGGCACCCTGGCCAACACGCCCATCCGGATCCGGTCGACCAAGCACCTGATCAGCTGGAACGAGACCGCACTGGTCATCGCCCTGGCGCTCGCGCCGACCTCCTGGGTGGTGCTCTGCACCGCTGCCGGCGTGGCCCTGGCCTCCCTGCAACTGCCGCCGATCAAGCTCGCCTTCGGCGTCGGGAAGAACATCCTGATGGCCGTCGGCGCCGGTGCTGCCCTCAACGCCACCGGCTGGGAGGGCCTCGCCGGCGACCCATGGCGACTGATCGCACCACTCGCGGTGGCCTACCTCGTCGCTGTCCTGCTCGACGAGATCCTCGCGATCCCCGTGATCGCCCTGGCCTCCGGCACGCCCATCTTCCAGAGCTTCCGCAACAACCTCGACCTCAGAGTCGCGGGTTACGTCGTACGCTTCTTCGTCGCCGTCGGCAGCCTGCTCATCCTCCACGCCGACCCCCGGCTCCTGCTCGCCGTACCACCGCTCGTGCTCAGCCTGCACCTCGCCTACTCCACCCGGGTCCGCGGCCGCACCGAGCAGCAGGCATGGCAGCGACTCGCCCAGACCACCGACGCACTCAACGTCGTCGAACTGGACGCGGTGCTCACCACCGCGGTCACCCGGGCCGCCGAACTGTTCTCCGCCGACGAGGTGGAGGTGGAACTCCGCGACGGCGCCCGCCTCGTACGCGGCGGCTCCGACCGCGTCGACTACGACGGACCAGCCGGCGAGGCACCCGCAGCGCCCGGCGCGGTCGTCTCCGCCCGCCTCGAAGGACACGACAGGTCCGTCGATGTGGGCGTGCTGCGGCTGCGCTTCCACAGCCCGGTGCAACTCAACGAACGAGAGCGCTACACCCTGCACACCTTCGCCTCGGCACTCTGCACGGCGGTACGCAACGCCCAGGCGTACGCCGAACTCGCCCGGGTGGCCCAGGCCCACGCGCACGCCGCGGCACACGACGCCCTCACCGGCCTGGCCAACCGACGCCACCTGCTCGACGAGGGCAACGAACAACTACACAACCGGCACGCCGACGGAGTCACCGCGCTGGTGCTGATCGACCTCAACCACTTCAAGGAGGTCAACGACACCCTCGGGCACGCCGCCGGTGACCAGACGCTGATCCAGGTCGCCGAGCGGCTACGCGCCGCCGCCCGCGCCGGTGACCTGGTGGCCCGACTCGGCGGCGACGAATTCGCCGTACTCCTGCGAGCCCTGCCCGCCCCCGCGGTGGCCGCGCACCGCGCCGAGACCCTGCTGGCCGCGTTGCACGAGCCGTTCGACATCGACGGCATGCGAATCAGCGTCGAGGCCAGCGGCGGCATCGCCATCGCCCCGTCCGCAGGTGGCATGGTCGAACTGTTGCGCCGCGCCGACGTCGCGATGTACCAGGCCAAACGCGCCGGCCAACGGATCGCCACCTACCTGCCGGCCCGAGACACCGCCGACCTCGGCCGGCTCACGCTCGGCGGCGAACTACCCCGCGCCGTCGCCGACCAGGAATTCACCGTGAACTTCCAGCCGATCGTCGACCTCGGCACCGGCGAGGTCATCGCGGCCGAGGCACTGGCCCGGTGGCGCCACCCCACCCACGGCATGATCGACCCGCTGCGCTTCCTGGAGGCGGTCGAGCGCTCCGGGCTGCTCCCCGCCTTCGCCGAGGCGATCCTCGACCAGGCGTTGATCGCCGCCGGCACCTGGCGCGACGCCGGCTTCGACGTCCCGGTGGCGGTGAACGTCTCCCCCCGCAGCCTGCTCGACGCCCGATTCCCCAGCGCGGTGCTGGCCCGCCTACGCGCCCACCACCTGCCCCCCGACCGGCTGGTGCTGGAGCTGACCGAAACCCTCACCCTCAGCCAACTCGACGTCGTCGACCAGGTGCTCACCCGGCTACGCGACTCCGGCATCCGGCTCGCCCTGGACGACTTCGGCACCGGCTACTCCTCGCTCTCCCTGCTCTCCCGGATCCCGGTGCACCAGCTGAAGATCGACCGAAGCTTCGTCACCGCGATGGAGTCCTCCACCGAAGCCGCCGCCATCGTCCGCTCCACCCTCGATCTCGGCCGCAGCCTCGACCTGGCGGTGGTCGCCGAAGGAGTGGAACGGGAGGCCCAGCGCCGGGCCCTCTGGGAACTCGGCTGCACCGCCGGCCAAGGCCACCTCTTCGCCCGGCCTCTGGCCACCGGAACGCTGCTGGCGGCACTCCACCGGGGCGCGGGCGGCCGTCCCGGCGTCCTCGCCGCTCCGCTACACGATGCCGGGGCGGTGGTCCGGCTACCTCCCGGCCGCCGACCGGGGGCCCGCAACCGCCATCAGCCGGCCTGACACACTCGACCGAATGCGCACCGGCACCGCGACCGATCTCCGCCCCCGCTGGTGGCACCGAATCGACTCCGCTGGCGGCGGCCTCCCGCTCGACCTCGGCCTCTACGCCGCCTCGGCCGCCTTCGCGGCGGTCACCGCCGCCACCTCCACCCTCACCCCGCACCGCGCCTGGGGCAGCATCGCCGCACTGGGCTACCTCGCCGCCACGCTCGCCGCAGCCAGCCAGCTCCTCCTGCGTCGCCACCGGCCGGCCGCCCCGCTCGTCGGCGTACCGGCCCGCTGGCTGGTCGCCGCCCTGGCCTTCGCCGGCACCGCCGTGGCGCCCCTGATCGCACAGGCCGTCCAACGAGCCGCCGGGCGGACCGATCGGGCACAGGAGGAGGTACTCGTCGTCGAGGACTCCGGACGACGACTGTGGGAAAGCGGCACGCCCTACCTCGGGCCGGACGCGATCGCCGCGCTGCACCCCGACGACCAGCTCCTCGGCTACACCCCGTACCAGCCGGGCATGGCACTGTTCGGGCTACCCCGCGCGCTGGCCGACACCTGGTGGACCGACGCCCGGGTCTGGTTCGCCATCGGCACCACGCTGTTCCTCCTCCTCGCCGTGCGCCTCCTCCGGCGACCCCGCACCGCCGGCCCGACCCGGCACGACGCACTCCTGCTCCGCGCCGTGCAGGCCGCCACCGTCCTGCCGATCTGCGCGCTCACCCTGGCCACCGGGGGCGACGACCTACCCGTACTCGCGCTCTGCCTGCTCGCCCTCGGCTACGCCGCCGCCGCACGTCCCGGCCGCGCCGGCATCGCCGTCGGACTGGCCGGTGCCCTCAAGCTCTTCGCCTGGCCGGTCGGCCTGGTGCTGATCATCTGGGGCATCACCCGCCGAGCTGGCCTGCGGGTCGCGGTCGGCGCGCTGGGGCTACCCGCCGCCGCACTGCTGCCCACCCTGCTGGTCGACGCGGAGGCACTGGTGGAGAACGTGCTGCGGTTTCCACTCGGGCACGGCCTGGTCGCCAGCCCAGCCCAGTCACCCTTCCCCGGGCACCTGATCGCCAGCACGCTGCCGGCCGGCCGGACGATTGCCGGGGCGCTGCTGATCGGCACCGGGCTGATGATCGCCGTCCGGCTCGCCCGCCGTCCGCCCCGCACCGCCCACGCCGCAGCGCTGATCTGCGGGTACGGGCTCCTCGCGGCCATCCTGCTGATGCCCACCACCCGCTTCGGCTACCTGCTGTACCCGATCGCGTTCCTACTCTGGGCACCCGCGCTGGCACCTCCCGAGATCCGGCAACCGGCGAGCGAAGAGGGCCGGCGGAGCGTAGACCTGAAGGCATGACCACTTACCGCGACCGCGCCGAGGCCGGCCGGGCACTTGCCGACCGGCTGGCCGCACTGATCGGCGAACCCGATGTCGTCGTGCTCGGACTGGTACGCGGCGGCGTGCCGGTGGCCCGAGTCGTCGCCGAACGGCTCGGCGTACCACTGGACGTGCTGGTGGTACGCAAGCTCGGCATGCCACTGGCCCCGGAGGTCGCCTTCGGGGCACTTGGCCCCGGCGGCGTACGCGTCCTCAACGACACCGTCGCCGCCCAGGTCGACCCGGCGGACATCGCCGAGGTCCAGCATCGCGAGCAGGCAGAGCTGGACCGGCGGGAGCGGCTCTACCGAGCCGGCCGCCCACCGCTGGACCTGGCCGGTCGCACCGCAGTCATCGTCGACGACGGGCTCGCCACCGGCGCGACCGCCCGCGCAGCCGTTCAGGTCGCCCGCCAACTCGGCGCGCACCGCGTGGTGGTCGCCGTTCCGGTCGGCTCCGACGAGGCGTACGAGATGCTCGCCGCCGAGGCCGACCAGGTGATCTGCGCCCAACGACCACCCGACTTCGGCGCGGTCGGGGCATACTACGACGACTTCCACGAGGTCTCCGACGAGGAGGTGACGGCCGCGCTGGCCGCTGCCGGATGAACCGACCAGGTACCTTCGGATAATGAGCCTGACCTGTCCCAAGTGTCACGGAGAAATGCGCCAGTACGAGCGCAGCGGCGTCGTCATCGACCAGTGCGGCGAGTGCCGGGGCATCTTCCTCGACCGTGGCGAGCTGGAGAAGCTGTTCGAGGCGGAGGCCAACTGGAGCGCCCAGCAGGCCCCGCCGCCCCCACCCCAGCCCGCCGCACCGCGCGGCGGCTACCAGCCGCCGCCCGCACCCGCGCCGCACCAGCCCGGCTACGGCGCCGTGCCGCCGCCCCCACCGCCCGGCTACCCGGCCCCGGCTCCGGCGTACGGCCATCAGCACTACGGCTACCACGGCCACTACCGTCGGAAGAAGCGCAAGAGCTTCCTGGACGACATGTTCGGCTGAGCCTGGACAGCCGGCACCCCAGCTGACACGTCCCCCGGTGACCGGGCCGCCACCCTGGCCGGCCCGGTCACCCGGCCCCACCGCCGTGCGTGGCCCGAGCCGACCGGCCCCAGATGTGGGACGCTGCCGGTATGGGGTCCCGAGGTTCGCACATCGCCCTGGCCAACGCCTACCACGGCGTCACCGAGGCGGTCGCCGACCTCGACGACGCCGACCTGCAACGGATCACCCGGTGCCACGGCTGGCTCGTCGCCGACCTGCTCTTCCACCTGGTCTGCGACGCGCAGCGGGCGCTCGTCGCACTGGCCAGCCCCGCCGACGCACCGGCTACCGTGGACGCGGTCAGCTCGGTGTGGCACCCCGCCGACCGCCCTATTGGGACGACCACGAGTACCTCCTCAAGGCCACCGGGTCTCACGCACTCAGCGACCTGGAACGCCGGCAACTCGGCCACCTGACCGACCGCTTCCCGGTGCTCGGCTGAGGACTCGCTGAGGCTTAGCGCATGCCGTATTGGCGAGAATCTCCTGAGCGATCGCCGCTTTGCGCGGCAGGGCGACACTTGCGCCGACGTAGAGCAAGGAGACTATTTTCTCAGCCGGATTGCACGTCGTCCCTACTGTATAAATTGTCTTGTGGGAACGTACCGTGAGGTTGCGAATCTCGTGATCCTTGAGAAAGTCCACGAAGGAAGAAAGTAAGCGCCGACTCCCCACGAGCCTGAACTGGGGAAACTTCAAGCTGCTCGACCTGCTTCTCGGGTACAAACCAAGCGACCCATCCCCATCGACTACTCCACGCCAGAAATCTCGGGAGGCACACAATTGATTATCGATCTCACCTTGGTACCTGCCGAGCGTAATCACGCGCTCCGCTAGTTGCTAAGAGCGCACCGAGAATTGGCATGATCCGTGGGTCGGACTTGGCGCCGAGATGCTGCTAGTTGATCCAAGGAAGGACCACAGCGAACGCAAATGATCACTATCTTTCACTGCCAGCCCGACGGATATCTGCGGTAGATGACCAGCACGGTAGGCTACGCAGCCGTCCGCAAAGAGGAAACCAAGCCAGTAACTCGCCTCGGGTGTCAAGTCATCGAATGCGTCATGGTTCAACGTGTGCACCGTTTTTCGCAGGGTTACTCCCCGACGCAGCAACAATCCACGCATGCCCGGTTCCGTGAAGCCGAATCTCCTCGCCAACTCCGCAAGAGGCAGCCCTTGCAGATACAACCGGACGGCTTCGGCGCGTTGCGGCTCGGCCAGCTTAGCCCTCGTTCGAGCCGGGATCCCGCGTCTACGAAGGAGCCCTCGGATCGCCTGCCTGGTTACGCCGTATGACGTTGCGATCGCTGTGAGGCTTTCGCCACCAGCCGCACGATGAACCGCCGCTATCTGGTCCGGCGACAACCGGTTTTCGAATCGGCTCACACGATTGCCATGTCCACGAATCTCGACAGGTGTAGCTGGGCTGCCACGGTCACCGTATCGGTCGGACCATTCCTGTGTTTGGCGATTATAAAATCCGCTTCCCCGGCCCGCGGCGACTCTTTGTCATAATAGTCGTCACGGTGCAGAAGGATGACAACGTCGGCATCCTGTTCTATAGACCCCGATTCGCGCAGATCGGACAATTGGGGGCGTTTGTCGGTACGCTGCTCGGGGCCACGATTCAGCTGACTTACCGCGATGACCGGGCACTCGACCTCCTTGGCCAGCAGTTTGAGGCCCCGGGACAGGTCCGCGACCTCCTGCTGCCGGCTCTCGGTGCGCTTCGGCGAGGTCATCAGCTGGAGGTAGTCGACCACGATCAATTTGAGGTCGTGCCGCTGCTTGAGCCGGCGGGCCTTGGCCCGGATCTCCATCAGGTTCATGCTCGGCGTGTCATCGACGAAGAGCGGGGCCTCGCTGATCTCGCCCATGCACCGGGCGAGCTTGGTCCAGTCGTCGTCGGAGAGCTGCCCGCTGCGCAGCACGTGCAGGGGCACCCGCGCCTCGGCGGAGAGCAACCGCATGACGATCTCGACCTTGCTCATCTCCAGCGAGAAGATCGCCGCCGCCTGGTTCGCTCTGATAGCGGCGTTGCGCGCGAAATCCATGCTCGCGGTGCTGTTGTGAGTCGGGATCATCGACCGACCGGCCAGGTACAGGTGGTCCTCGTTGTCGACGGTCACGCAGCGGACCGGGACGCTCGGTACCGGACGAACATCAACGATGTACCGGCTGCCGGTCCGGGCGCTGCTGTCACCGCGCCGACGCGCCAGGTGCACCTCACGCTTCCGCGACAGGCCGAACACCTCGTCCGTTGTCGTGAAGTTCAGGGTGTATGCGATGGAGGACTCGCAGGTTCGGCCCTGCACAACCTTCCGGGTTACCGAACAGCGATATCCCAGGCTGACAACCAGCTCGTAGACGTCGTCTGCCAGCCGCAGCGCCGTCGTGGTGAACTGCACGTCGCCCGACGCGCCGACGGTGCCGTCGGTGTCCAGCAGTCCAGCGAGAAGTGCGCGGCGCTGTCGCTCACTGGCGCGAAGGTACTGGCGGGGAATGTGCTTGTTGTTCAGCACTCCGGCTGACCGCAGTAGCTCCGCGTCGGCGGTCGTTATCCGGCTTCCCGCACTGTGCCCGTCCGCGAGCCACGCACCCAGGGTGTACGGCGCGACCGGAAGGAGCCGTTCCGGCAACTGGATGGGCTTGGCGTTCACCACGGCGTGGTTCAGTCGGCGGTCAGTGCTCTGCGTCCTGAGCGTGGCCATGATCTGCTCAGTGGTCACCACCTGGGACTGCCGTGCAGCCACTATGGCTGCGTCCCAACCCGCTACTCGGTTCAGCAGCGCGCCATACCGGTCGCGCACCGGGTGGACGCGGGGAGCAGGGGTGGTTACCGCTGTCCGGTACCCCCGGACAGCGGTGACCATGTCGCCGGCAGCCGGACCAGCCGCAAGGCGACGCAGTTGATGCCCGGCTTCCGGTGACCGGTTGAAGGTGCGGGGGGCTGCGGCAACACCCCGCCGCATGGCCCTGGTTGTCGTCTTCCACAGGTGCTCGGCATCAGCGACGATTGTCGACCCGTCAGAGAACTCAACTTCATAGCAGGGGCGGTCATAGCGTGTCTCGAAGGCATCGGTGACGGTCGTGGGCAGGCCATCAGCGCCGAGAAGCTGATCGCCCACCTGCACGTCACCCATGGTGGTCCAGCCGGTCGGGGTCGGCAGCGGTGTGTCGAGCGCCAGCGCCTTGCCGAGGCCAGGCCGCCCCGCCACGATGATCAACTGACCGGCGTGCAGGCCGTTGAGCAGGCGGTCCAGGTCGGTGAAGCCGGTCGGTACGCCGGTCATCACGCCGCCCTGGGCACCGACCGCCTCGATCTCGTCGAGGGTCGGTTGGAGCATGTCGGCGAGGACGGCGAAGTCCTCGCTGACCCGGCGCTCGGTCACGTCGTAGACGGCCTGCTGGGCCAGGTCGACGATGTCGTCGACGTCGCGGCTGCCTCCGCCGCCCCCGGTGCCGTAGCCGAGCTGCACGATCCGGGTGCCGGCCTCGACCAGCCGCCGCAGCACGGCCCGCTCGCTGACGATGCGCGCGTAGTAGGCCGCGTTAGCGGCGGTCGGCACGCTCGCGATAAGCGTGTGCAGGTAGGGCGCGCCGCCGATCCGGGCCAGGTCGCCGGAGTCCGCCAGGGCTGCCGCGACGGTGATCGCGTCGGCTGGTTCACCCCGGCCGTAGATCTCCAGGATGGTGTCGAAGATGGTGGCGTGCACCGGCCGGTAGAAGTCGTTGGTCTTGAGGATCTCGACGACGTCGGCGATGGCGTCTTTGGACAGCAGCATGCCCCCGAGGACGCACTGCTCGGCGGCGACGTCCTGGGGTGGCGTCTTGTCGAACTGGCCATCGCGGGGTGGCGGGCCGGAGGGTGGTCCACCGCCAGGGAACGACTCCGTCCGCATGTCGTCGGTGACCGACACTCGGGCCCCCCTCCACTGCGTCGGATCGGTTCCAGGCTTATCGCCCGGGTGCGACAACGTCGACCGTCCGCGTCGATCGGGGGCCATCGGGCGGCCGGTCGGGGGCTAACCATACGGAACCCGAGGTCAGCCACTCAACCAGGGCGGTGGACGAGCCTCGGGACAACCTGTGGATGCCGGTGGGTGAAGGTGTGTGCAGGCTGTGCACAGGATGTGGATAACCGATGGGGAATCTGGCCCCTCACGTCGCTGACCTGGGCAGGTACTATCCCCATGCTGTGGACGTAACTTTCGAGTAGGGCTTTGTCCTGATAGTCCCGTAGGATCTGTGCTCTACGGCTACACCTGGACAGCGGATTGCGCTTTCGGTTGAGAAGGGTCACGCTCCGGCCGTGAGTTACCGGGACTGGGCACGCGGGGAGGATGGCCCGCTCGAACGACGGTGGGCCGATCCCGTCGACCAGTCCCCGGCCGAGCGTTACGAGTCATCCGCCGAGCGATACCGCACCCCGAGCCGGCGCCGCGCCATCGAGCGTGGTCAGGATGAGCCGGAGGAGTCGTACCTGCCGCGCTGGGCGTTGGAGTCGGGCGTACGCAGTGTCGACGGTGGCGGCCGGCACGCCGCCCCGGACGACGACGATGACGACGACGACGCGGACCGACGGCGTTACGCAGGCAGTTGGCGCTCCACCGAGAGCGGCCGAGGCCGGCGGGACGCCGACATCGAGAGCCCCCGCAGCCGTTGGGCGGCCGACACCGAGACCGGCCGGAGCCGGCGGACGGCCGAGCCGAGTTGGCGCGATTCCGCTGCCGAGCCGGTGTCCGACCACACCCGGGAGTGGACCTTCGACCGCCCGTCGGAAGAGGGGTACGTCGGTAGCCGCCGGGCCGAGGAGGACGATCCGGTCTCCGGGGTGGCGCCCCGGAGCCGTCCCCGTCGGGCGCAGTCGCGCCGCCGCCAGGTGACCTGGTCGACGCTTGAAGATGAGGCGCAGCAGGCGGCTGACGCGGAGCCGGCCGCCGAGTCGCCCACGCGGCGCCGTAGACGGGCGGTCGAGCCGGCCGCCGAGCCGGCGGTGGACCCGTGGGAACGGGCGGCGGAGCCCTGGGAACGGGCGGCAGAGCCACGCAGCCGCGCAGCGCGGCCGGAGAGCCAGCCGGCGGTGGACCCGTGGGATGCTTCTGGCCTGCACGCCTGGCAGCAACCCGCAGGGGTCGACCGCCGCGCCGATGCGGAACCCACCGATCCCTGGGACGCCGACAGCACCAGCCAGTGGTTGCGGGCGGCCGACACGGACCAGTGGCTGGAGCCTGATCGGACGGGTCAGTGGCGGCAACCCGACGCGGACGCCACCGGCCAGTGGGAGCGCGATGCCGACGCCACCGGCCAGTGGGAGCGCGACGCCGAGGCGGCCGGGCAGCGCCGGCAGCCGGAGTCCTACCGGCGGTCCGGCCCGGACCGGTGGGATCGTACGGAGCCGCCGCGGTCGAGTGCGACGTCCGGCGCGGGACAGTGGTCCTGGGCGGAGTCGGCCGAACCGGAACCGGCGCGGGAGGGTTTCTGGCCGGGTACCCGGCTGGCCGGGGACGATCCACGTTGGGTTGACGCGAGTGCGTCCGCACCGCGTTCGCCGGTGGTCGGTTACACCGCGCCGCGTCCGCGCGCGGCACCACGGCGGCGGGCCGCGCCGGCTCCGCCGGTCCGGCCGGTCGGCATTGCGGCCGTACGGCGGGGAATCGAGGCGGTCGGTACCGGCAGTTGGAACCGTCGCCTGGAGGACGACCTGCTCGACCCGGATCCGGGTGGTCCGTGGCTGCCGCTGCTCTACACCGCGGCGTGCTACGTCCTGCCGGCGATGGTGATCTTCGTCTGGCTGTTGACGCTCGACGGCTCGCCCCCGGTGGGGTGTGTGACCGACATCAGTGGCGGTGGGTGCGACTCGCAACGGGCTCGGGCGTTCGGCGCGATGGTGGCGGGGATACCGCGCTTCGGGTTGGCGTTGGCGAGCAGTTTGGTGGTCGCGATGCTGCTGCGGCGAGTGGGTACCACCTGGAAGTCGACCACGATCGCGCTCGCCGCCGCGGTGGTCGGTGGCGGTCTGTCCACCGTGATGATCAGTGCGGTGACCGGTCAGCCCATCGGCTGATCCGGGCCGTCGGCTCGTCGAGGCGCGGATGGCGTACCGGGCCGCCGGGTCCGTGCGCCACTAGCTGGGCCATGCCGGGACGCGAGCGGGCCCGCACCGATGGACGGTGCGGGCCCGGTCACGAGCGGTCGGCGGGGTCTCAGCCCTGCACGACGTTGAGGTTGAAGGTGGCGGTCACCTCGGGGTGCAGCTTGATCCGCACCGGGTGCGAGCCGACGGACTTGATGTGTCCGCCCAGCTCCAGCCGGCGCCGGTCCAGCGAAGGACCACCGGCGGCCTTGACGGCGTCGACGATCTCGGCCGAGGTGACCGAGCCGAAGAGCCGACCGCCGTCGCCGGCGCGAGCCTTCAGGTTCACCTTGAGGCCCTCGAGCTGGCCCTTCACCTCGTTGGCGTGGTCGAGGTCGCGGATCTCCCGGGCCGAGCGGGCCCGCTTGATGAGCGTGACCTGCTTTTCCGCGCCCTTGGTCCAGGCGATCGCGAAGCCCTGCGGGAGCAGGTAGTTACGGCCGTAGCCGTTCTTGACCTCCACGATGTCGCCCGGGGCACCGAGCCCGGACACCTCCTGAGTCAGGATGATCTTCATGTCGGTGTCTCCTGTCAGCGGGCCGTCGCGGTGTACGGCAGGAGCGCCATCTCACGGGCGTTCTTGACCGCACGGGCGATCTGCCGCTGCTGCTGCGAGGTGACGCCGGTCACCCGCCGAGCGCGGATCTTGCCGCGGTCGGAGATGAACTTGCGCAGCAGCGCGGTGTCCTTGTAATCAATGTAGGTGATCCCGTCCTTGTCGAGCGGGTTCACCTTCTTCTTCGGCTTGCGCAGTGCCGCAGCCTTCGCCATTGCTCTTGCTCCTGGTTTACGATCACGGGCGCTCGGCGCCATTAGAACGGTGGCTCCTCATCGAAGTTGCCGCCACCCGAACGGGAGGGGGCTGGTGCAGCCGAAGCCCAGGGGTCGTCGAAGTTGCCTCCGCCGCCGCCCTGACCACCACCACCGCCGCTACCGAAGCCGCCGCCACCGCCGCCGGAGCGGGACATCTTCTGCACCTTCGCCGTGGCGTAGCGCAGCGACGGGCCGATCTCGTCGACCTCCAGCTCGATGACGGTGCGCTTCTCACCCTCGCGCGTCTCGTAGGACCGCTGACGCAGCCGGCCCGACACGATCACGCGGGCACCGCGTTGGAGCGACTCCGCCACGTGCTCTGCGGCCTGCCGCCAGACGGTGCACGAGAGGAACAACGGCTCGCCGTCCTTCCACTCGCCGGAGGCCCGGTCCATGAACCGGGGCGTCGAGGCGACCCGGAACTTGGCGACGGCTGCCCCGGAGGGGGTGAACCGCAACTCGGGGTCATCGGTCAGGTTGCCGATGACCGTGATGGTGGTGTCTCCTGCCATGACCATCTCCTCGCGCACTCATCCGTACGTCGTACAGGTTCCCAGAACCCTCCGACAGCACCGATGAGGCTTGTCCGGGTGGGGCGGGTGGAATGCTTAGCGCATCTCCGGCCGGATGACCTTGGTGCGCAGCACGGACTCGTTGAGCCGGAGTTGGCGGTCCAGCTCAGCCACGGCCTCCGGCGTCGCCTGGAGGTCGACGACGGCGTAGATGCCCTCGGCCTTCTTGTTGATCTCGTACGCGAGGCGCCGGCGGCCCCACACGTCGGTCTTCTCCACCGAGCCACCCGCGGTCCTGATCACGTTCAGGTACGTGTCGAGCGACGGGGCGACGGTGCGCTCCTCGAGGCTGGGGTCGAGGATCACCATGATCTCGTAATGACGCAAGACGTGCTCACCTCCTGTGGGCTAAGCGGCCACGGTCCTTCCGTGGCAGGAGGTCGTGCGTCGTGACCGTCCCGTTCCGGTGGACCCGGTCCCGGGAGCGGACAACCGGACCAGGATACCCGGCCCGGACGATCACCAGCAGCGAGGTTGGGGGCGCAACGAATCCGGGGGCCCGGTCGACCTCGCTGTCGACCCGGACCCCCGGATGGCATGACCGCGGGGCGCCTCGTCCGCATTCCTTGGGTGGGACCTGGGGAGGAACGACCACACCGATGAGGTTGGACCAGAGACGCCCCGCGGAGCTTTATCGCGTTGTTACCTGACGTTATCGCGGAAGCGGACGGACGATGGGGCAAATCCTGGAATTACCGACAATATTCTCGACTGGCCCAGAGTTGTCGATCCGGAGGGTTCGACCGGCCGGCTGGAAACGTCGGGCGTACCGGGTGTCGGATCCATCGGTATCAACGACTTTGGTCGCGGGCGGTAACGCGAGCCCACCCGACGGGCCTAACCCCGGCTGTCGCCCTCGCGACGTAGGCTCGCCTGCATGCGTATCGGAGCCCACGTCGATCCCACGGACCCGCTCGCGGAGGCGACCGCCCGTGCCGCCGACGCCGTGCAGTTCTTCCTCTCCGACCCGCAGGGTTGGAAGGCGCCGCAGCCCCGCGCAGACGCGGAGCGGCTACGCACCGCGGCCGTGGACATCTACGTGCACGCGCCGTACGTGGTGAACGTCGCCACCGGCAACAACCGCATCCGGATCCCGAGCCGGAAGCTGCTGCTCGCGCACGCCAAGGCGGCGGCGGCCATCGGCGCCAAGGGGCTGGTGGTGCATGGCGGGCACGTCAGTTCCGGCGACGACCCCGCCGCCGGGTTCGACAACTGGCGCAAGGCCCTGGCGTACGCGCAGGAGTCGGGCGGCTTCGGGTTGCCGGTGCTGATCGAGAACACCGCTGGCGGCGAGAACGCCTGCGCTCGCCGGCTGGACGCGATCGCCCGGCTGTGGGACGCCGTCGGCGACCAGCAGGTCGGCTTCTGTCTCGACACCTGCCACGCCCACGCGGGTGGAGAGGAACTCCTCGGCCTGGTCGACCGGGTGAAGGCGATCACCGGGCGGATCGACCTCATCCACGCCAACAACTCGAAGGACGGTTTCGGGTCGGGTCGTGACCGGCACGACAACCTGCGCGGCGGGACCATCGACCCGGAGCTGGTGGTGGCGGTGATCCGGGCGGCGGGGGCACCGGTCATCGTGGAGACGCCGGGCGGTGCAGCCGGGCAGAGTGGCGACATCGACTTCCTGCGCGGACAGCTCGGCGGGGAGACGTCGGCGCGATGAGGAAGGGCACGACCGGCGGCGACCGGGACAGCGCGGGCGCGGTCAGCGAGGACAGGTCCGACAAGAGCGGCGACCCCGACGGCGACGCCGGGAACGGGCGAGCAGCCAGCCAGGACGGACCGAAGAACGCCACCGCCGACAGCGGCACGACCACCCCGGCCGACAAGACCGGCGGGAACGGCGAGAGCGAGACCGGCGAGGGCGGAACCACCCCGGCCGGCAAGCCCGAGGCCGACAAGCCCAAGGCCGGCAAGCCCAAGGCCGGCAAGAGCGAAGCCGGCGGAAGCGGGGCTGACAAAAGCGGGCCCGGCGCAGCCGACAAGAGCGAGGGCGGGCCCGGCGCAGCCGGCAAGAGTGCGGCCGACAAGAACGAGACCGACAAGAGCGAGGGCGGGCCCGGCGCAGCCGGCAAGAGTGCGGCCGGCAAGAGCGAGGCCGACAAGGATGGGGCCGGCAAGAGCGAGGTGGGCGAGGACGGGGCCGCGGCGGACACCGTCGACAAGGACAAGGCTGGGCGATGGTGGCGGCGCTGGCCTGGCCGGCGTGGCAGCAAGGCCGACCAGGCCGGGTCCGGCGGGGACAAGGATCCGGCGGACGACGCCGAGAAGGATCCCTGGGCTTCCTTCGGGCCAGCTCCCGAGCCGGTACCGACCTGGTACGGACGGACGGGCCGGCGGATCGGCCGATTCCTGATCCACGAGTGGACCCTGGCCGCCCTCGGCTCGCTCGCGCTGGCCGTGCTGATGACCTGGCCGACGCTGCGCTATGCCCGGCACACGCTGCCGCAGGACTACTGGGACCCGAGCCTCCAGGCGTGGCAGATGGCCTGGTCCGGGCATATCCTGCTGACCGATCCCAGCCAACTGTGGCACGCGAACGCGTTCTTCCCGGAACGCTGGAGCTTCGCCTTCTCCGACACCCTGCTCGGCTACGCGCCGGCCGGCATGATCGGCATTGGGCCGGAAGCCGCGCTCGTCCGCTACAACATCATGTTCGTGCTGGCGCACGCGCTCGCCACGTTCGGCGCGTACGTGCTGGCTCGGCAACTCGGGGCGGGACGGGTCGGCTCCGCCGTGGCGGGGGCCAGCTACGCCTACGCGCCGTGGCTGCTGGCTCAGGCCGGTCACCTGCACGTGATCTCCAACGGCGGCATCCCGCTGGCGCTGGCCATGCTCGCCCGTGGCCACGGTTGGTCGTTGCGGCACGGCTACCGACCCGAGCGCCGGCACGAGGGCTGGGTCTACACCGGTTGGCTGGTGGCGACCTGGCAGCTGAGCCTCGGCTTCGGCATCGGCCTGCCGTTCGCGTACTTCCTCGCCGGCGCGGTGCTCGTGAGCGTCGTCGTCTGGTACGCGAAGCGGATTTTCCGGCGGGTGAAGCGGCCCTTCGGTCAGCGCCTCTTCGCAGCCGACGTGATCGGTGGTCTGATCTTCGCCGGGGCCGGCGTGCTGCTGGCCATGCCGTACTTCACCGTCACCCACCTGCATCCCCAGGCCGAACGCAGCATCGGCGACATCTCCGTCTTCTCGCCCCCGGTCAGCGGTTTCGTCACCGCCCCGGCGGAGTCGCGGATCTGGGGCGGGTTGCACGAGGGTGCCCGCTCGCTCCTGCCCTGGCACCCGGAGATGACCCTGCTGCCCGGCTTCGTGCTCTACGCGCTCGCCGCCGGTGGCCTGTTCTTCTCGATCTGGAAGGTCCGTCACCGGCTACTGCTGCTCGCCGGGGTGCTGGTGACGATGACGCTGTCGATGGGCACCGAGTTCTTCGGCGGTCGCTTCACCTACACGCCGCTCTTCGAATACCTGCCGGGCTGGTCCGGAATTCGTACGCCGGGACGGCTCATGCTGTGGGCCACCCTCCTACTCGGGCTGCTCGCGGCCGGCGCGGTCGCGGCGTTCGCCGAGCGGGTCCGGGAGATCTCGGCCGAACGGATCCCGTCCTGGCCGAGCCCGTGGCTTCGGTTGGCCACCCTGGTTCCGCTGCTGCTGGTCATCGCCGAGGGGACCAACACCACGCCGCACCCGGTGGTGCCACGGCAGCCGGCCGCCATGCGTACGGTCGACGGTCCGTTGCTGGTGCTGCCCAGCGGGCAGAACCACGACCAGCCGGTGATGCTCTGGTCGACGACGCGGTTCCAGCAGATCGTCAACGGGGGTAGCGGCTTCACGCCCCGCCAACTGAACGACGTACGCCGGGTCACGATGACCTTCCCCGACCAGGTCAGCGTCGACTATCTGCGTACCCTCGGCGTCCGCAACGTGTTGGTGCTGCGCAACCAGATCGCCGGCACGCCGTGGGAGGTCAGCATCAACGCGCCGGTCGACGCGTTGGGCATCACCCGCGAGGAGATCGGCTCGGTCGTCGTGTTCCGTCTCTAGCGGGTTTGCGGATCCAGCCGGCGGGCCGCCGTCAGGTGACGGCGGCGGGGGTCGGGGTCGGCGCGGACGCCGCACGGCGGGCCCGCCAGCGTTCCAGCCAGGGCGCGTCGGGGGTGCCGTCGAAGAGGCCACCGTCCGGGTCGTCGGGGTAGGTGCGCCGGACCGCGTCCCGCTCCGGGTGCAGGATCTCCCGTACGACCAGCACGCAGAGCGCCACCACCGTGGCCAGTCGCAGGCTGGCGGCCAGCACGAACACGCCCTCCGGGAAGACCGGGGTGCCGGTCGACGTGCCGAGCAACTCGCCGTAGAAGGCGACGAAGTAGCCGACCTCGGCCACCTGCCAGGCGAGGAAGGCGCCCCACTTGGGCCGGGCCAGCACCAGCAGCGGCAGCAGCCAGAGCACGAACTGCTGCGACCAGACCTTGCTGAAGATCAGGAAGGCGGCGACCACCAGGAAGGCGAGTTGGGCGAGCCGGGGCCGACGCGGAGCGAGCAGCGCGAGCAGGCCGATGCCGAGGCAGGCCAGCCCGAACAGCGCGTACGACACCCAGTTGAGGGTGGGAATGTTGGCGTCGAGCCACTGGAACGACCCCTGGCTGGCCGGGTCGCCCACCTTGCCGTCCAGGTAGCGGCCGATGTACCAGAGGGTTCCCCAGTCGATCGGGCGGGTGGTGTTGAGTTCGAAGAAGCGTCCCCAGTTCTCCCGGTACGGGATCGCCACCGGCAGGTTCACCGCCACCACCGTCACCGCGGCCGTGATGATGGGCAGGATGCCGGCCCAGACCCGGCCGGTGCGGATCGCCAGCACCAGGATCGGGCCGAGGATGAACAGCGGCCACAGCTTCGCCGCACCGCCGAGCCCGAGCAGCACTCCGGCCAAAGCGACCATCAGCATCCCGGCGTTGTTCCCGCCACCCGGCGGCGATTCTGCGCCTACCCGGGCACCGAGCCCTCGTCCGGTACGGGCCCAGGCCAGCAGTCCGAACGTGGCCAGCCCGATGGCGAGCAGGTCCCAGTTGACGGTGGCGGTGAGCAGCAGCGCGGGCGACAGGGCGAAGAGCGCGGCGTCCCACGGCCGCCGACGGCGCAGCGCCAGCAGCGCCGCCACCGTGGCCACCGCAAGCGCGCCGAGCACGAGGAAGTTGAGGTTGTAGAACCACTGCCCCTGGTTGATTTCGGGGTTGCCCTCGCCTACCGAGTGCACCGGCAGGCCGAGCGCTCCCATGAAGTACCCGGTGAGCACCGGGTACTCCACCGGGTGGTCGCGGTACGGCACCGCGCCCTGGTGCAGGTTCTCGGCGTAGTAGAGCGCCAGCACATCGGTGTAGCAGAACCGGGTGTACTGCTCGTTGTCCGTCCAGGCACCGTCCTGGCAGGGCGACTTCTGCACCCAGTGCAGGACCAGGGTCAGACAGGTCAACGCCAGCACGATCCGGGCTGCGGTCCAGAACCGGCGGCCCATACCGCTGGGCAGGTCACGGGCGACCGCGTGGTCGCCGAGCGGGCCACCGATGAGTCCGGAGAGTCCTCGGACGAAGCCGTCGGACCGGGACGGGTGATCGGGGACATCCGGTCCATCGATGCCTGGCGTCGACTGCGTGCTCATGACCGTGCATCCTGCCGTATCAACTGACCGGGCAGAAGCCGAAACCACCACCAACGCCGGATCGTCCCGACCCGTGGTGGCGTACGCGAAAAGCTGCGGGCGGCCGGACCTGAGGTCCGACCGCCCGCAGCTCGAAGAGAGCTAGTCCCGGTTGGTGGTCGCCGGTGGCAGCAGCCCGCCACCACCACCGCCGCCCGGCGGGGTGAAGGGGAAGCCGTCGGCCGGGTTGCCGGGACCGTTGTTGTCCCGACCGCCGCCGTTGTTGCCACCGTTGTTGTTGCCGCCGCCGTTGTTGCCGCCACCGCCGAGCTGGCAGAGGAGGTCGGTCGGCTCGCACTGCTGGCCGTTCTCCGGCTCCGGCGGGGGCGGTGGCTCGCCGTTGCCGGCGTCCTTGTCTCCGACGCCCGTGACATCGGGCAGGGGCGTCGGGTCGAAGCCCTTGAGGGCGTCGTCCATGTACCGCTTCCACAGCTGGGCCGGCATCCCGCCACCGCTGATGTTGCTCTTGTTCCGGTCGAGGATGGCCCGCTTCTTCATGTCGCGGCTACCGATCCACACCGCCGTGGCCACGTTCTTGTCGTAGCCGACCATCCAGGCGTCCTGGTTCTTGTCCGTCTTGGACAGTTCCCAGGTACCGGTCTTGCCGGCGGCCGGGCGGTTGGCCAGGCTGGCGTTGTTCTTGCCGGGGATCTCCTTGAGCACCCCGGTCACCTCGTCGGCGACCTCGGCGCGGATCACCTGCTTCGGCTCCAGCTTCTCGCCCGTGCCGCGGACCTTGTCCCACTTGCCGGTTGCCTTGTTCTGCTTCTCCACCTTCAGCACGAAGTGCGCCTTGTTGTACTTGCCGCTGTTGGCGAGCGTGGCCAGGCCGTTGGCGTGGTCGAGCACGGTGACCGGATACTGGCCGAAGGCGGCCACCCGGTCGAACTTGCTCGGCGCGAGCTCCTTGGGCTTGTGCTTCGTCAGGTCGTACGCCTGCACCGGCTCGACGGTCCACATGGTGCGGATGCCGGCCCGCCGGGCCATGTCGATCACCTTGTCCGTGCCGATCTGCTCCGCGATGTGGAAGAACGGCACGTTGTACGACAGCACGGTCGACTCCTGCAAGGTGCAGGACTTGTTACAGCTCTGCCGCACGTCCCGGCCGGCGTTCACGATCTCGTCGTCGTAGCCGTCCGGCTTGAACGGGGTGGCATCCCAGTACGACTTCACCGAGATGCCGGCGTCGATCGCCGCGGCGAGGGTGTAGATCTTGAACGTCGAGCCCGCCGGGTGACCGCCGACCAGGGCGCCCTTCTCATCGGTGTTCGCGCCGGCGTAGTCGAAGAAGGTGCCGTTGTCACCGCCGTAGTAGGCGAGCACCCGGCCGGTCTTCGGTTCGACCGAGACCACCGCCGCCATCAGGTTCTCCGGCTGGCCGTCGAAGATCGAACCCTTGCGGTCCGGCTGGGCCGCCTTCTCGGCCGCCTTCTGCATCTTCGGGTCGATGGTGGTGGTGATCCGGTAGCCACCCTCCCGCAACTCGTCCACGCAGCTCGGCTTCTCTGGCGCGCCCGAGTTGGAGCAGAGGCCCCACTCCTCCATCTCCTTGCGGACGTAGTTGACCACGTTGCCGCTCGGGGTGGCGACGCCGAAGCCGTTGTCCTTCTTGACCTTCTCGACCTTCGGGTACTCGGTCGGGCGTTCCGGCTTGCCGGGGGCGCCCAGCCAGCCCTCCTCGACCATGCCGTTGATGACGTACTCCCACCGGATCTTGGCGTCAGTTTCGTTGACGGCCGGGTCGTAACCCTGGTGGGTGTCGCTGGCGACCGGCTGCTTGATCAGCGCGGCGAGCACCGCGGCCTGTGCCGGGGTGAGCTTCTTGGTGGTGGTCTTGAAGTATGTCTGAGCCGCCGCCTCGATGCCGTACGCGCCTCGACCGAAGTAGATCACGTTGAGGTAGTTCTCCATGATCTGGTCTTTGGTGAAGTTGTCGTTCAGCTTGGAGGCGAGGATCGCCTCCTTCACCTTCCGGCCGTAGCTGTCGTCCTGAAGGTTCTCGTAGGCGTTGCGGGCGTACTGCTGGGTGATGGTGGAGGCACCCTGCCGGTCACCGCCGGAGAGGTTGTTCCAGGCGGCCCGGGCGATGCCCTTGTAGTCGACGCCGGAGTGCCGGTAGAAGTTGCGGTCCTCGGCGGCGGCGACGGCGTTGCGTACGTGCTCCGGGATGTTGTCGATGGTGACGAAGATGCGGTTCTCGGTGCCGAGCTTCGCCACCGGGGTCTTGCCGTCCTTCATGTAGATGGTGGTGGAGAGCGGCAGCGGGATCTCCTTGGGCAGCACCACGTTTGTCGAGTAGTAGGTGAACCCGACCACGCCGATGCCGGCCATCATGATGAAGACCGCGAAACCGGCGATCAGCATGTTCATCCGCTTGCGCTTGCGGGCCCGGGCCGCCGCCTTCGGGTCGCGACCACCGCGACCGGGTCCGATCGGACCGCCCGGTCCACCCGGCCCACCGGGTCCACCCGGGCCACCGGGTCCACCTGGCCCGCCGACGCTCGCCCGGGCCACCGCGGCCCGACCGCCCACGGACGCCGATCCGACGCTCGCCCGACCGGCGGAGGCCGCGCCGACGGCGGCAGCGCCGACCGAGGCCCGTCCCGGCGCCGGGCTCACCGGCACCGAGGCGCGACCGCCCCGTCCGGGCGCGGGGAGACCGGCACCGAGGCCCGACCGGGTGCCGCCGGGAAACCGGCACCGAGGCGCGACCCGGCCCGGCCCGACCCACCGGGGCGGCACCAACGGAGGCCGAGCCGGCTACGGGTCCGCCACGCGGCGGCACGCTCGCCGAGCCACCGACCGATGCTCGCCCGCCGACTGATGCGCGGGCCGATGGGCCGGCACCATCCGGCCCGGTCGACCAGTTGACTCCGCGCGGATCACCATCCGGGCGACGGTACGCGTCGCCCGCCGGCCCGTCGTCCTGGCCCGGAATCCGGGCCCGGCCGCGCGAGGAGCTGGGATCACCGTACGAGTTCATTCCTCACACCCTGCCGTCGCGGTGGGGCACTGTCGCGCCACCACCGGTTTGCCGTGAGTTGCGACACTCGCCGGCCAGGCACGGCGGTGCCGCGCCGACGAGTTCGGATCAGAATTATTGGGACTATTTGCCCGTACGAGCCATCGGTTGCCCCAGCCGGGTGGTACCCCACGGCCGGGGCCGGCCGATCGAGCTCGATTCACCGTTGCGCCTCTCGCCTTCGTCGCGCACCTGCTCCGCTGGCGGCGGCCACGCCGCTCGCCGTCTGCTGCTCCGACTCGCCGTCGGTGCCACCGGTCAGCCCGTCCCGCCCGAGCAGGTACTGCTCGACGAGATGGTTCCAGTCACAGCCGAGGCACACCTCCACCACGAAGACCTGGAACTCACGCAGCGTCATCGCCAGCACGGACAACTCGGCCACTGTACGGGCCTGGCCGGCGGACTGCTTGAGTTCGTCTCCGTAAATGTAGTGGACGTGGGTGAGGTTCTCACTCCGGCAGATCGGACACCGCTGGTCAGTGGGTTCCCCGTGAAAGCGAGCCGCGTTCTTCAGGTAGGGAGACGCATCGCACAGGTCATAGGTGCCGACACGTCCGGCGAGGAGTTCACGCAGCACCGCTCGCTTTCGGAGCGAGTAGTCGACCACCTGGCGCTGCGTACGCATGCGGCAAAGGGTACGCGGTCTCGTCAGGCGAGGCGACCACCGTGACAATCCGTGAGCAGGAGGTATCGGAGCGGGTGTTTGCTCCGGACCGGGCGAGACGCTACGGTGCGATGTATCGGTCCGATACATCGTGGTGGTTAGTGCTCCACGCACAGGGTAAGGGAAGGGTGGCCGTGCTCGAACTCGCCATCCTCGGCCTGTTGCAGGAGGCTCCGATGCACGGCTACGAGCTGCGCAAGGAGCTCACCGCCAAGCTCGGGGCGATCCGGGCGGCCATCAGCTACGGCTCGCTCTACCCCACCCTGCGCCGGCTTCAGGCGGCGGGCTGGATCGCCGAGGCCGCCGAGACACCCGCCACCGCCGAGGAGGTTCCCGCGCTGACCAGCCGACGAGGTCGGGTGGTCTACACCATCACCGCGGAGGGCAAGGAACGCTTCGCTCAGCTCATCGCACAGACCGGGCCGGAGACGTACGGCGACACCGGTTTTGGTGTGCACTTCGCGTTCTTTTCCCGAACCGACCAGGCGACCCGGCTACGCATCCTGGAAGGTCGCCGCCGCACCATCGAGGAACGCCGCGAGGGACTTCGCGACATGCTGGGCCGGGCGGCCGAGCGCCTCGACGCGTACACGCTGGAGCTGCAACGCCACGGCCTGGAGGCCTGTGAGCGTGAGGTCCGCTGGCTGGAGGAGCTCATCGCCAACGAGCGCTCCGGCCGTGCCCCGACGGTCCCGCAGGACGGGACGGCCGGCGGCCGACGAGAAGACAACAGCCCGCCTCCGCCTGGAGAGTCCAGGAAAGAGCGGCCGTGACAAAGAAGAAGGAGGCACACGCGATGGGCTCCGTCCGCGTCGCCATCGTCGGTGTGGGTAACTGCGCCTCGTCCCTGGTACAGGGCGTCGAGTACTACCGGAACGCCGACCCGAACGACCGCGTCCCGGGTCTCATGCACGTCACCTTCGGCGACTACCACGTCTCGGACGTGCAGTTCGTCGCGGCGTTCGATGTCGACGCCAAGAAGGTGGGCATGGACCTCGCAGAGGCGATCGTCGCCAGCGAGAACAACACCATCAAGCTCTGCGACGTGCCGCCGACCGGCGTCACCGTGCAGCGCGGCCCGACCTTCGACGGTCTCGGCCAGTACTACCGCGAGATCATCGAGGAGTCCGGCGCCGAGCCGGTCGACGTGGCGCAGGCGCTGCGCGACGCGCAGGTCGACGTCGTCGTCTCGTACCTGCCGGTGGGCTCCGAGCAGGCCGACAAGTTCTACGCCCAGGCCGCGATCGACGCCGGCTGCGCGTTCGTCAACGCCCTGCCGGTCTTCATCGCCTCCGACCCCGAGTGGGCGCAGAAGTTCACCGACGCCGGCCTGCCGATCGTCGGCGACGACATCAAGAGCCAGGTCGGTGCGACCATCGTGCACCGGGCCCTCGCCAAGCTCTTCGAGGACCGGGGGGTCGAGCTGCTGCGCACGTACCAGCTCAACTTCGGCGGCAACATGGACTTCATGAACATGCTGGAGCGCAACCGCCTGGTCTCGAAGAAGATCTCGAAGACCCAGTCGGTGACCTCCCAGGTGCCGCACGAGATGGCCAAGAGCGACGTGCACATCGGCCCGTCCGACCACGTGCCGTGGCTGGACGACCGCAAGTGGGCCTACATCCGCCTGGAGGGCCGTTCGTTCGGTGACACCCCGCTCAACGCCGAGCTCAAGCTCGAGGTGTGGGACTCGCCGAACTCGGCGGGCGTCATCATCGACGCGGTCCGCGCCGCGAAGATCGCCCTGGACCGGAAGATCGGCGGACCGATCCTGTCGGCGTCGTCGTACTTCATGAAGTCCCCGCCCGTGCAGTACGCCGACCACGAGGCGCACGCCGCCGTCGAGGCGTTCATCGCCGGCGAGATCGAGCGCTGACCCGCTTACTCAGCAAGGCATGGGGGGCCGGATCCTGGTGGATCCGGCCCCACGGCCCACTGAGCAGAAAGATCTTGGTACGCCCCGAAGCCGGGCTCGACCACAGGTGGCAACACCCCTTCCATGATCTCCGTTGAGGCGGTCATGACTTCGAGGTCGAGACCGTCAGAGGGGCATTTCCGTACCAGGATTCGGGCTAGGGTGAGCCCGTGCTGTCCATTGGCGTTGTTCGTTCCGTGAGGTCAGGGCACCGGGTCGCCGGGGCAGTCGCGGGCGTGATGCTCTTCGCCGCCCTGATCGCCTGCGCCCAGCCGGGGGATGCCCCATCCGCCGACTCCGCTGAGGATGCACCACCCGCCATTGCACTGACCCCTGGGCCGCAGGCCCGCTGTGCTGTCACAGCCGACGCGCCACCGGCGGTGGTGCCCGAACCGAGCGCCACTCCAGAGACACCGGCCGAGTCGGGGCGTGTCGGCGCATCCCCGGTCGTACCGAGGTCACTCGGCAGCGGGAATCCGATGACCGACGAGCAGTTGCGCCAGGAGGAGTTCCTGCGCCAGCAGGCCGCCAACAAAGCCTTCCGGCAGCGCGGCAACCTCGACCCCGAGGCGACCGCTGGTGCCCAGGCCTGCGCCGCCGAGGTATCGCGGAGTCTCAACCTGTTCACCTCCGGTGGTCAGGACGAACCCGAGGAGGAGGCCGTACGACAGGCGGTGAGCGCCACCGGCTTGCTCGACGTCGTCGTCCGGCCGCCAGGCCGGCTCGACCTCGGCCCCGGCGACGGATTGCTCTTCGCCGGGTGGACCGGACGAGCCTGCGTCTTCGGCAGCGTCCGGCAGGACGACATCAGGGTCGAGATCGGTACCCGCATAGCCGACGGCGGCTGCCTCCCCGCCCCCGCCTAACCCCCCACCCCACCCTCCCCTCCCCACCCCCACCCCTCCCCACCCTCCCTACTCCCTGGTTGATCATGAGGTTAGCGGCAGTAGGTGATCTTCAAACTGCCGCTAACCTCATGATCAACAGGGTGGGGGTGGGAGGTGGGGGTGGGGAGGGTGGGGTGGGGGTTAGGTCCAGGTGCGTTGGAGGGTTACTCGGGCTTCGAGTTCGAGGAGTTTGATTTTGCGGTCCAGGCCGCCGCCGAAGCCGACCAGCTTTCCGCCGGCACCGATGATGCGGTGGCACGGCACGACCACCGGGATCGGGTTGCGGTTGCAGGCCACCCCGACCGCGCGGGCCGCCCCGGGGTCGCCCACCCGCCGGGCCACCTCGCCGTAGGTAAGCGTCTCGCCGTACGGGATGCGGGTCATCTCCCGCCACACCGCCCGCTCGAACTCCGATCCGCGGGGCACCGTCACCGGCACGTCGAAGTCGGTCCGTTCCCCGGCGAAGTACGCCCGCAACTCCGCCACGGCCTGCCGCGCACCCTCGTCGGCCGGCTCGGTGTCGGCGTGCTCGACCGGGCCGAAGGCGGCTCCGCACACGCTGGTGCCGTCGGTGGCCACCGTGAACACTCCGATCGGCGAGTCGAGCATCGTCCAACGCATGCCGCCATTGTCCACCTGCCCGACCGGCCCCGGACGTGGCGACGCCCGCCGGAACGTCCCGTGGACCGGGGCGCTCCGGCGGGCGCCAGAGGTGTGTCGTGGTGCGAGGTCAGGCGGCGGAGAAGGTGAACTTCTCGCCCTTGCCCGGGGTCGAGCTGAGGCTCTTGCTGGCGATCAACTGCTTGGTACCGGCCGAGCCGGCGGTGACCAGCTTGTTGGCGCCGCCCAGCAGCGAGACCGTGCCGTCGCCGTAGTACCAGAAGAAGGCGAACTCCTCCCAGTAGCCGACCGACTTCTTGTTGGCGATCAGCGGCTTCTTGCCCTTGCTCGGCGTGGTCACGTACTTGTTGTTGGCAAGTGCCTTCAGGCCGAAGAAGCCGTCACCGCGGTTGACGATCTGGAACTTCGTCGACTTGGTGACCGACTTGCTGGTGGCCTTAAGCGGCTTGCTGCCGGCGACCACGTACTTGTTGTTGGCGAGCGACCTGATGCTGACCACGGGCGGCGGTGCGTCGACGGTGAACTTCTCCGACGTGCCGATGCTGGTCTTGCTCGCCTTCAGCGACGACTTGCCGGACTTCGGTGCCGTCACGTACTTGCCGTTGGCCTTGGCCTTGAGGCTGACCGTACCGTCGGTGTGGTTGACGATCGTGAACTTCCCGGCGGTGACGATCTTCTTGTGGCTGGCGATCAGCGGCTTCTTGCCCTTGCTCGGCGCGACCACGTAGCGGCCGGTGCTCTTGGAGCGCAGCGCCACCAGGCCGCTGCCGGCGTTGACGATGTCGTAGCGCTGCGCGGTGCCCAGGCTCTTGCCGTTGTTGACGAGTGCCTTCTTGGTGCTGGCCGCGGTGACGAACTTGCCGTTGGACTTGGCCTTGAAGCCGTACGCCGAGCGGGCCTGGGTGACCGAGCCGACGGTCAGCAGCCGGTCCATCGAGCCCTTCGGGTCGTAGACCGCGCCGGCGATGCCGGTGGTGACGATGCGGTCGCGGACCTGCTTCGGCGTCCAGGTCGGGTAGCTGTGCAGCAGCAGCGCCGCGGCGCCCGCCACGTGCGGGGCGGCCATCGAGGTGCCGTTCTCACCCACGGAGCCGGTGGTGCTGTTGTGCCGCGCCGAGACGATGCTCACCCCGGGGGCGAAGATGTCGAGGCACTTGCCGTAGTTCGAGAACCAGGCGCGCATGTCGATCCGGTCGGTGGCACCCACGGTGATCGCGTCCGGCACCCGGGCCGGCGACACCTTGCAGGCGTCCATGCTCTCGTTGCCGGCGGCGATCGCGTAGGTGACGCCGGAGGTGATGGAGCGCTTCACGGCCGCGTCGAGCACCGAGTCCACGCCGCCGCCGAGGCTCATGTTGACCACGGCCGGTTTCTGCGCGTTCGCGGTCACCCAGTCGATGCCGGCGACGACCGTCTCGGTGGTGCCGCCGCCCTCGCAGTCGAGCACCTTCACGTCGACGAGCTTGACGCCCTTGGCCACACCGAACTTGGTGCCACCGACGGTGCCGGCCACGTGCGTGCCGTGACCGTTGCAGTCCCCGCCGCCGACCGGTGCCTCGCCCGGCAGCGGCGGGTTGAAGGCGTCGAACCCGAAGCTGGCCCGGCCACCGAAGTCCTGGTGGCCGAGGTTGATGCCGGTGTCCAGGATGTACGCCGTGACCTTGCTACCGGTGTTCGGGTACTTGTAGGACTTGTTCAGCTTGGCCGAAGCCTGGTCGATCCGGTCCAGGCCCCAGGACGGCGGGCTGCTCTGCGTGCCGCTGGCCGAGAGTCGGCGCACCGGCTCGACGGAAGCCACGGCCGGGTTCTTGGCCAGCTTCTCCGCCTGTCGCTGGTTCATCTCGACGGAGAAGCCGCTGAGGGCGTTGCCGAAGACCTGGCCGACGGTGCCACCGTTGGCTTTGGCCAGCGTCGTCGCGGTGGACCGGACGCTGCTGTAGGAGGCCCGCTGGTCCCTGAGGACGACGATGTAGCGGTCCGGTACCACGCCGGAGCTCTTGCTGCCGTGGACCTTGGGCAGCGAGCGGTCCGACGGTTCGGCTGCGGCGACACCGCCGGAGGCGACGGTGAGGATGGACGAGGCGGTGGCAAGGGCGAGACCCGCCACCGCCGAGCGGCGCAGTACGCCACGGCGCTTCACTAGATGAACTCCCCGTTCGTCATCGGCCGCGCCTGGCGCGGCCGGACAGGTAGTGGATCGTCCTGGCTCGACACTTGGGCGAGCGGGACTTGCCTCATCATCGCGGCTCGGCGCAACGGGCCGCGTCAACCGTTCGGTCGAAACGTTGGCGTTTCGGCGTAGCGGCCCGCACCGATCGAGCGTCCGCAATGGAGTTCAACCCGGGATAAAAGGTGTTGAGCGGTGCCAGGTCGCGGCACCGCTCAGCCGAGGATGCCCTCGTCGCGGGCCCAGCGCAGCAGCTCAGCCTCGGCGGTGTCCCGGTCCAGCGGCCCACGCTCCAGGCGCAGATCCTTCAGGTGCTTCCAGGCCCGCCCCACGAGCGGGCCCGGCGGTACGCCGAGCAGCTCCATGATCGCGTTCCCGTCGAGGTCGGGCCGGACCCGGGCCAGATCCTCCTCGGCGGCGAGCCGGGCGATCCGCTCCTCCAGGGCGTCGTAGTCCGCCGCCAGCGCAGCCGCCTTGCGGCGGTTGCGGGTGGTGCAGTCCGACCTGGTCAGCTTGTGCAGCCGGGGCAACAACTCACCGGCGTCGGTGACGTACCGGCGCACCGCCGAGTCGGTCCACTCGCCCCGGCCGTAGCCGTAGAAGCGCAGGTGCAGCGCGACCAGGGCGGTGACCTTGGCGGTGATGTCCTTCGGGTAGCGCAGCGCCTTCATCCGCGCCTTGGTCAACCGGGCGCCGACCACCTCGTGGTGGTGGAAGCTGACCCGACCGTCCGAGCCGACCGACTTGGTGGCCGGCTTGCCGACGTCGTGCATCAGCGCGGCCATCCGGAGAACGAAGTCCGGCCCGTCGTCCTCGTAGGAGATCGCGTTACGGACCACCGTGAGGGTGTGCTCGTAGACGTCCTTGTGCTGGGCGTGCTCGTCGATCTCCAGCTTCAGCCCGGTCAGCTCGGGCAGAAAACGCTCAGCCAGCCCGGTGTCCACAAGCAGCCGCAACCCGCTTATCGGATCCGCGCCGCAGAGCAGCTTGGTGAACTCGTCGCGGATCCGTTCGGCGGTGATCCGGTCCAGGTCCGTCGCCATCCGGCTCATCGCCGCGCGTACGTCCGGGTGCACCGCGAAGCGCAGCTGCGCGGCGAACCGGGCCGCCCGCAGCATCCGCAGCGGGTCGTCACCGAACGACTCAGCGGGCGTGCCCGGCGTACGCACCACCTTGGCAGCCAGGTCGGCCAGGCCGCCGTACGGGTCGGTGAACCGGTGCTCGGGCAGGCTCACCGCCATCGCGTTGACGGTGAAGTCCCGCCGTCGCAGGTCCTCCACCAGACTGCTGCCGTACTCCACCACCGGGTTGCGACTGACCTGGTCGTACGACTCCGCACGGAAGGTGGTGATCTCCAGTCGCAGGCCGCCGCGCTGGCAGCCGATGGTGCCGAAGTCGCGACCGGTCTCCCAGATCGCCTCGGCCCAGCCACGCAGGATGCCCAACGTCTGGTCGGGGTGCGCGTCGGTGCAGAAGTCGAGATCCTCGCCGAGCCGGCCGAGCAGGGCGTCGCGTACCGAACCGCCCACCAGGTGCAGCTCGTGGCCGGCGGCGGCGAACCGGCGGCCCAGCTCGTCGGCGACCGGGGAAACCCGGAGCAGTTCGGCGACGGCGTTGCGCTGCGCGGCGGTGAGTTCGCGGCGGTCGGCGGCGTGGGATGCGGCGGCTTCGGACATGGGAGCGCCAGCCTATCGGTCCTGACCGGCATCTCCTCCGCCGGGCGCGGTATACCGCACCGGGTTGACTAAGGTCTGTGGCGTGCGGGCCGGTGCCGGCTCCGGCGTACCCCTTGGAGGCACAGATGAGCGGCGGGCTCTACCGCAGCGCGAACGCCCAGCAGGGCGGCGCGCCCGGCGGCCAGCCGAACGACGGCGCCACCTTCATCTCCGCCGAGCCGCTGAACCAGCCGGCGATGGAGTCGACCGCGCCGCCGCCGGAACAGGTGGCGGAGGGCAGCGCCGCGGCCAACAGCGCGGTCATGGCGGTCGGCAGCCTGGTCAGCCGGGGTACGGGCTTCCTGCGCAACCTGGTCATCGGTGCCGCGCTGGGCGGGGCGCTGGTGGGCGACGCCTACACCACGGCACAGATCCTGCCGGGAATGGTCTACGAGTTCCTGCTCGGCGGCATCCTGACAAGTGTCCTGATTCCGGTGCTGGTACGCCGCCGCAAGGCGGACAGCGACGGTGGCCAGGCGTACGCCCAGCGACTGCTGACCCTGGCGCTGCTCGCGCTGGGTGTCGCCGCGGTGCTCGCGGTGGCCCTCGCCGCGCCGCTGACCTGGCTGTACGGGGCCGACGAGTCGGCGCAGGGCTACTCGGGGCTGGTCACCAACCTGGCCCGGCTCATGCTGCCGATGATCTTCTTCTCCGGGCTGAGCGCGCTGATCAGCGCGGTGCTCAACACCCGGGGCCACTTCGCCGCCCCGATGTGGGCACCGATCCTGAACAACCTGGTGGTCATCGGCACCGCCGGCCTGTACATCGCGATCTTCGGTACGGACATCGTCGGGCCGGAGGACATGACCACCGGACGGGTCCTGCTGATCGGTGGCGGCACGCTGCTCGGTGTGGCCATCCAGGTCGGCGGCCTGCTGCCGGCCCTGCGCAAGGTCGGCTTCCGGTGGAAGCTCCGCTTCGACTTCCGCAAGCTCGGGCTGGCCGAGCTGGGTCGGCTCGGGGCCTGGATGATCTGCTACGTCGCGGTCAGCCAGGTCGGCCTCATCGTGCTGTTCAACCTGCTCAACCGGGCCGGCAAGGAGAACGCGGCCGGCCCACTGATCTACAACAACGTGTTCCTGCTGTTGATGACCGCGCACGGCATCATCGCCGTCTCGATCATCACCGCGCTGATGCCCCGGATGAGCGCCGCCGCCGCCGACGGTCGCTTCGCCGACCTCGCCGCCGACCTGTCCCGGGGCACCCGCACGGTGTCGGCGGTGCTCGCCCCGATCGCGGTCTGCTACGCCGTGCTTGCCTCTCCGATCGCGTTCACCCTGTTCCGCTGGGGTGCGTTCAACGAGGAGAACGCGAGCGCGACGTCGCTGGTGCTGCTCGCCGCCGCGCTCGCCCTCGTGCCGTTCGCGATCAGCCAGCTGTTCACCTTCGCCTTCTACGCGCTGCCGGACACCCGCACCCCGGCACTTATCAACATTCCGGTGGTGGCGCTGCGGATCGGGGTGCAGGTCGCCCTCTTCCTGATCTTCTCGGCGAGCTTCGCCGGGGCGGGAATGATGATCGGTAACGCGGTCTCGTACCTGGCCGCTGCCATCGCCTCCGCCTGGCTGCTGCGGCCCCGGGTGGGTCGCATCGGTCTGGGTGCCATCCTGCGTACCCTCGGCCGGGTGGCCGTCGCCGCGCTCGGTGCCGCCGTGGCCGGTCTGCTGGTCGTGGCAGTGCTTCCCGGCGACGACACGCCGAGCCGGCTGGAGGCGATCGTGCAGCTGCTGGTGGGCGGCGCGGTGATCGGCGGCAGCTATCTCGGCCTGGCCATGGTGCTGCGGATCTCGGAGATCACCGAGGTGGTCGGCATGGTCCGTCGCCGGCTCGGCCGCTGATCAGCCCCGCCGCACACAGAGTGACCGGGGATCACCATCCTGTGGACCATCCTGTGGATAACTGGGCGCGTCGCCGCTCACCTGACGGTTCGGCCTGTGGATAACCAACCGGAAGTCCGAGCATGGTCGGCCGATCGACGGGAACCCCGTCGGCGTCCGAAACTGTCGACTTCTCCGCACCGCCCGTGCGGAGGCCGAGTGTGGGCAACATCTAAATTGGCTGGTACATGAGCCAGCAACGTGGCTGACAACGGTCGTAACAGGACAAGCCCGCCCGAGGCGTGAGATCCGCAGCGGTGACGGCGGGAAGATGACATGTCGGGGAGACGGCCAACCCAGGTAAGGTCGCTCTCGACGGGTACGACAGGCACCGGCGCGCGCCGTGCCGGGACCAGGTCGCCCGGTGCGACACGAAGGCGGAGCGGGAATCAGATGCCCAGCAGCGCGGGTCCATCGATCGACACGATCACCGAGGGAGGACGGGTGACCCAGGTCGGCGAGGGTCAGGACGCGGACGAGACCACTCCGCCGGTCATGACCTTCGGTGCTCCGGAGGCCGGTGAGATCCTCGCCGAACGGTACGAACTGGTCGAGCACATCAACAACGACAGCGCGGGTCGGCTGGTCTGGCGCGGCGTCGATGTCGTGTTGCGTCGCCCCGTCGCGGTCGTCTTGCGCTACCCGGGCGGCGATTCAGCCACCGAGATGCTCCAGGCCGCCGTCGCGGCCAGCCGGGTCGTCCATCCCAATCTGGTCGGTGTCTACGACGCGATCGACGAGGCCGAGCGCGCCTACGTGGTGCGCGAGTGGGTCGACGGCCAGTCGCTGCGGGAGTTGGTCGCGGGTGGGCCGCTGGACGCCGGCCGGGCCACCGCCGTCGGCAACGCGGTCGCCAGCGCGCTGGCCGCCGTGCACGCCACCGACATGGTGCACGGCAACGTGCACCCGGGCACCGTGATGATCAGCGACGACGGCCGGGTGGTCCTGGCGGACGCCCGCACCGACGGCGCCGACAGCCAGGAGACCGACGTCCGAGCGGTCGGCGGCATCCTCTACTACGCGCTTACCGGGCACTGGCCGCACACCGAGGCACCGCTGCGGGGTGCCACCGCCGGGCACGGCCGGGCGGCCATCCCCGACGCGGTACGCGACGCGAACGGCACCGCGGCGGCTCCGCGCCAGGTCCGGGCCGGTGTGCCGGCCTACCTTGACGATCTCACCATGGACCTGCTCGACACCACCGTCGCGCCGCCATCGTCGGATGTACTGGCTGCCGAACTGGCCCGGCTCGACGTGCCCGTCGATGACGACTACCTCGACAACAGCGGTCCGTTGCGCTTCGCCGCTGAGCCCGGTGACGAGCCGTCGCCGCTGGCCGCCGCAGGTGGACGCAAGGTCGCCCTGGGCATCGCCGGCCTACTCACGGTTGCCCTGATCGGCCTGCTCATCGGGATCAGCACGCTTAGCGGCAACGACGAGGATCCGCAGACCGATCCGGTCGCCGCGCCCAGCGCCAGCGCACCGGTGAGCGACGAGCCGTCGACACCGGCGGTCCGGGACCTGAAGATCAGCGCCGCCCGGATCATCGACCCCGACAGCCGCAACCGCAGCGAGGTCCGCGACGCCGAGAAGGTCTTCGACGGCGACCGGGACGAGGGCTGGTCGACCGAGACCTACCCGACCGGCAACTTCGGCAACTTCAAGCGGGGCATGGGCATCTGGATCGACCTCGGTGCCGAACGCACGGTCAGGTCCCTCCAGGTCAACCTCTCCGACACCGGCGCCTCCGCGGAACTGCTGACCGGCACGCTCGACGCCCCGTCGAGCAGCGCCGGTGACAAGCGGATGCTCACCGAGTACAAGAAGAACCAGATCGGGCAGCCCTTCGAGGCGCACGACGGGACCACCATGACCTTCAACGGTTTCGACGCCGACCAGAAGTACCGTTACCTGCTGTTCTGGATCACCGAGTTGCCCCCGAACGGGAACGGCTTCAAGGTCGGTGTCCAGGAGATCACGGTCCAGGGGTCGTGACGGAGCGGCACCCGCAGCGGGCCTGACGATGGACGTACGCGACGGACGTGCTGCCGCTCAGGACCGGACGGACGGAGCACCGGTGGACGAGACGGTCAGCGACCTGGATCTGCTGCACGCCCACGTCGCCGGTGACCGGTACGCGTTCGCCGAGCTGTTCCGCCGACACCGCGACCGGCTCTGGGCGGTGGCCCTGCGTACGCTCGGTGACCGGGAGGAGGCGGCCGACGCCCTCCAGGACGCGCTGCTCTCCGCGCACCGTGCCGCCGGACGGTTCCGGGGCGACGCCGCCGTCACGACCTGGCTGCACCGGATCGTGGTGAACGCCTGCCTCGACCGGATCCGACGACGGCAGACCCACCCCACGGTGCCGATGCCCGACGGGGTCCACGACCGGGACGACGGCACCGGTGGCGTCGAACCGGCCGCACCGGTACGCGACCACGACACGGCGATGGTGGTCCGCGACGCCCTGGCCGCGCTCCCGATCGAACAGCGTGCCGCTCTCGTCCTGGTGGACGTGCAGGGGTATCCGGTCGCCGAGGTCGCCCGGATCCTCGGCGTCGCCGAGGGGACGATCAAGAGTCGGTGCGCCCGGGGTCGGGCCCGGTTGGCGATCATGCTCGGGCACCTGCGGACCGGTGGCGAGCAGCTGCCCGACGATGCCTCCGACGTGCCGGCGCTCACCCGTGGGAACCCGAGAGCGCCGCAGGGCGTCCGATCGAGGTCGGGGCGCTCCCGACCGGATGCCAACCAGGAGGAAGCGTGAGTACCGGGGAGTTCAGCGGGGTCGACCACGACCTGCTCGCCGACTACCTCGGCGGCGCGCTGGCGGGCACCGCGGCGGAAACCGAGGTCGCCCGCCTCGTCGCGGAGGACCCGGCCTGGGCTCGGGCGCACGCGGCACTGGCCCCGGCCGTCGCCGAGGTCCGCGCCGACCTGTTCGCCTGGGGTGAGCAGACGCCGGAGTTGCCGGCGGAGGTCGCCGACCGGATCCTGGCCGCGCTGGCCACCGCCGATCTGCCCGGCCACACGTCCGACGGCTCCGCCGCCGCCGGCGCGGCGGGGAACACCACCGACGACCGCCCGGCGACTGACGATCTCGACGAGCCCGACCCGGACTCGGGTGAGGCGAAACCCGCCCTCGTGCCGGCCCAGCCACTTGGTGGGCCCCGGCGACCGGGCCGCACCCTGCGGCCGGGCCACGAGAGCGCTGCACCGACGCGGCCGGGACGACGACGCCGCCGCTGGACCCGGGTCGCCGCCCCCGTCGCGCTCGCCGCTGCGGCCGTGGTGGGGCTGGGGGCGCTGCAACTGTCCGGGCAGCAGCGCAACGCCGAGTCGACGGCGGACACCGCCCTGAGCGGCCAGCGCACCGCCCCGGTCCCGACGCCCGAGGACGAACCGCGGATCGCCCGGCAGGAGGAGGGGACGTCCGGGACCGCCCAGGAGAAGGCCTCGGAACCTGCCCCGGCCCAGGCCAGCAGCCCGTACCGGATCGCCGTGCCACCGAAGCGCAGCGGCACCGACTACACCTCCGAGCAACTGGCGAAGGCCCTGCCGCTGCCGACGATCAAGCACTTCTCCGGCAGCGCGGAGCCGGAGGGCGGGTTGGGCGCGCCGGACGAGCGTACGGCCGGCCTCGGTGACCTGACGCGGCTCGGCGACCAGCGTGCGCTGAGCACCTGCCTGGCCGAGATCGGCACCGAGCATGGCGAAGGCCCGGTCACCTTCGACGCCGTCGACTACGCCCGCTTCCAGGGCCGACCGGCGCTCGTCGTGCGTTTCACCGACGGCTCCGGTGCCCAGTGGGCCTGGGTCAGCGGGCCCGAGTGCGGTATCCCCGGGTCCGGCTCGGACACCCGCTACCGTACGCGGGTAGGGTGATTTTCGCAGTCACCGGACGTTTGACCCGTCCACGTGACGTGACCCACCGGATGACCGGCTCGGGAATTCCCGATTCGTACGATGACGTTCTGCACAGCAGTTGCCGCCCCGTCGGCACTCGGATCGACATCGGCGGGGACCCGCCGGTGACGACAGTCAACACGATTGGGAGACGGCAGTGGACGAGGTCCGCAACCTGATCATCATCGGCTCTGGGCCGGCCGGTTACACCGCCGCGGTCTACGCGGCCCGCGCCAACCTCAAGCCCCTGATCATCGAGGGCGTGCAGTCCGGCGGCGCGCTGATGACCACCACCGAGGTGGAGAACTTCCCCGGTTTCGCGGACGGCATTCTCGGCCCCGAACTCATGGACAACATGCGCAAGCAGGCCGAGCGGTTCGGTGCCGAGTTCCTGACCGACGACGTCACCCGGGTCGAGTTGGTCGAGACCGGTCAGCCGGGCACGGCGAGCACCGTCTGGGTCGGCGAGACCGCCCACCGGGCCCGGGCGGTCATCCTCGCCACCGGCTCCGCCTGGCGTCCGCTCGGCGTACCGGGCGAGCAGGAGTACCTCGGCCACGGCGTCTCCTCCTGCGCCACCTGTGACGGCTTCTTCTTCCGCAACCAGCACATCGTGGTCGTCGGCGGTGGCGACTCGGCGATGGAGGAGGCCAGCTTCCTGACCCGCTTCGCCGACTCGGTGACCATCATCCACCGCCGGGACTCGTTCCGGGCCAGCAAGATCATGGCGGAGCGGGCGCTGAGCAACGACAAGATCAAGGTCGAGTGGAACACCGTCGTCGAGGAGATCCTCGGCGCGGATGGCAAGGTCTCCGGCGTACGCGTACGCAACGTGCACACCGGCGAGGCCAAGGTGCTCGACGTCACCGGTGTCTTCGTGGCGATCGGCCACGACCCGCGCAGCGAGCTGTTCCGTGGGCAGGTGGAGCTGGACGACGAGGGCTACGTGAAGGTCGACGCGCCCAGCACCCGGACCAGCGTCCCGGGTGTCTTCGCCGCCGGTGACCTGGTCGACCACACCTACCGGCAGGCCATCACCGCAGCCGGCACGGGTTGTGCGGCGGCCCTGGACGCGGAACGCTTCATCGCCACGCTGCCCAAGGACTGAACCAGAAATATCCCGGAGGAGGGGTCAACAGTGGGAGCAACCAAGTCGGTCACCGACGCGAGTTTCGCGGCCGACGTACTCAAGTCTGACAAGCCGGTTCTGGTGGACTTCTGGGCCGAATGGTGCGGACCGTGCCGTAAGGTGTCGCCGCTGCTGGAGGAGATCGCCGGCGAGATGGGTGACCAGGTAAGCATCGTCAAGCTCAACATCGACGAGAACCCGGAGACCGCCCGCGCCTACCGGGTGATGTCGGTACCGACCCTCACCGTCTTCAAGAACGGCGAGCCGGTGCAGTCGATCGCCGGTGCCAAGCCAAAGGGTGAGCTGGTCAAGCTGATCCAGTCGGCGCTCTAGTTCCCACCGGCGACCGTACGCCGTCTCGACCCCGTGCCGGGCCCACCGGTACGGGGTCGACGCGTTTCTCCGCCTGCGGATCGCCCAAGCGCATAACCTCGAACCCGGGGGCGCCGGACGCCGGTGACCGCCTGGTCGCCGTCGCGGTGTGCCGCGTACGCCGCTGACGGGTCCGGCCAGCCACCACCGTGCAGAGGGGGTCGTGCGTGCGTCCGATCCGTCCCGGCGACCGGGGACCCGCGGTGACCGAGATACGTGCCGTACTTACCGGTCTCGACCTGCTCTCCAAGGCGAACGACCCACAACACGACGAGTTCGACGCGGCCACCGAACGAGCCGTCCGAGCCTTCCAGCAGTCGCGTGGTCTCAGCGTCGACGGCCGGGTCGGCGCCGAGACCTGGCGGGCGCTGGACGCCGCACGCTGGCGCCTCGGCGCCCGGACGCTCTACCACGCGGTGCCGGTCCCGCTCACCGGCGAGGACGTCCGCTCGTTGCAGGAACGGCTGCTGGAAATGGGGTACGACGTCGGCGGCGCGGACGCCATCTACGGCGTACGCACCGCTCGGGCGGTGGCCCAGTTCCAGCGTGAGGTGGGCCTGGCCCCCGACGGCACCTGCGGACCACACACCATGGGTGCGCTGCGTCGACTCGGCCGCAAGGTGGTCGGCGGACGGCCGCAGTGGCTGCGCGAGTCCGACGCCATCCGGCAGTCCGGTCCGACGCTTGTCGGCCGGACCGTGGTCATCGACCCGGGCCACGGCGGCACCGACCCGGGCGTGGTGGTGCCCGACGGTCCGCTGTGCTGGACCGAGGCGGACCTGGTACACGACCTGGCCAGCCGGCTGGAGGGGCGGCTCGCCGCCGCGGGCGTACGGGTGCAGCTCACCCGGGGGCCGGCGCCGGCGACCTGCCTGCCCGACATCGACCGGGCGCAGCTTGCCAACTCCCTCGGCGCGGACGTCTTCATCTCGCTGCACACCGACGGGCACGCCAACCCGGACGCCGAGGGCGTGGCAACGTACCACTACGGCACCGACAACGGGGTCACCTCCGCGACCGGGGAGCGACTGGCCGGGCTGGTGCAGCGTGAGATCGTCGCGCGGACCGGGCTGCGCGACTGCCGGACCCACGCCAAGGCATGGGATCTGCTCCGGCTCACCCGCATGCCGGCGGTACGCGTCGAGGTCGGCTACCTCACCTCGCCGGGTGACCGGGGGCGGCTGATCGATCCCCGCTTCCGGGACAAGCTGGTGGAGGCGATCGTGGCGGCGGTCCAGCGGATGTACCTGCCGATCGAGCGCGACGTGCCGACCGGCTCGATCGACGTGAGCGAACTGCGAGCCGCCGTCGCCGCCGGCACCGTTGTCGACTGAGTGACCCGTGCCGGTCTCAGCCGGCGGTGGTACGGGTGGCCGGCGTCGGACGGACCGGGCGCAGCAGCGACTCCGGGCTCATCGAGCCGAGCAGCTTCTCCAGCGCGTACTCGACATCCGACTTCCAGCTCAACGCCGTCCGCAGTTCCAGCCGTAGACGGGGAAAGCGGGGATGCGGCCGGACGGTCTTGAAGCCCACCGAGAGGAAGAAGTCGGCGGGTGCCACACAGGTGCCCTCCGGGTCGGCGGCGTCACCGAACTTGGCGTCCCCGAACGCCTCGATCGCCTTGATCCCGCGCTTGGTCAGGTCCCGGGCGACCCCCTGCACCAACATCCGACCGAGCCCGCCACCGGCGAAGGCGGGCACCACGTTCGCGGTCATCAGCAGCGCCGCGTCGGCGGAGACCGGCGAGGTCGGGAACGCCATCGAACGCGGCACGTAGGCCGGCGGGGCGTACATCACGAAACCGGCGGCCATCCCGTCCACGTAGATCAGCTTGCCGCAGGAGCCCCACTCCAACAGGGTCTGCGAGACCCACGCCTCCTTCTCCAGCCCCGGATCGCCGGCCGCACAGGCCCGATCGGCGGAAACCGGATCAAGTTCCCAGTAGACGCATTGCCGGCACGGCCGGGGCAGATCCTCGAGAGTGTCGAGGGTCAGGCTGACCAGACGTCGCGACATAGGTGCTTTCCCCACACTAGGCTCGGCAGCGGGACCGGCCCGGACGGCATCCGCCGCAGCAGCGGCCTGACGGGCACCGCTGCCCCCCGACGAGCGATCGTACGCCGCCGATCGCCAGCATGGGAGAGTACGCGCAAACGCGCATTTCAGGGCCGTACTCGCCCGGTCCGGCATGTGGACGCGCCGATAATCGAGGGTTCCCGGCCGACCGGTGGCGGCTAGGATCGACATTCGGCGCGCCGTACCGCCATGGTCGCCGGTGTCCCGGGTATCCGGGAAGGAGCCGTCCGAGCAGCCACCGAGGTGATGTGATGACCGGCACGACACTCGACGACTACACCGACCGGTACGCCCGCCGGGTGCGGGGAATGACCGCCTCGGAGATCCGGGCGCTCTTCGCGGTGGCCAGCCGGCCGGAAGTGGTCTCACTCGCCGGTGGCGCCCCGTACATCGCCGCCCTCCCGCTGGACGCCGTCGGCGAGATGCTCGGCCGGCTCGGTGCCGAGCACGGCAGCACCACCCTCCAGTACGGCATCGGCCAGGGCACCCTCGAACTGCGCGAGCGGATCTGCGAGGTGATGTCCCTCTCCGGCATCGACGCCGGGTGCGGGGCCTCCCCGGAGGACGTGGTGGTGACCGTCGGTGGGCAACAGGCGCTCGACCTGGTGGCCCGGCTCTTCCTCGACCCGGGTGACGTGGTGCTCGCCGAGGGCCCGACCTACGTCGGCGCACTCGGGGTGTTCCAGGCCGCCCAGGCCCAGGTGGTGCACGTACCGATGGACGACGACGGCCTGATCCCGGAGGCCCTCGAACTGGCCATCGCCGAGCAGGCCCGGGCCGGGCGTCGGGTCAAGTTCCTCTACACCATCCCGACCTACCAGAACCCGGCCGGAGTGACCCTCACCGAGGAGCGGCGCGAGCGGGTACTGGACATCTGCGAACGCGCCGGGCTGCTGGTGGTCGAGGACGACCCGTACGGTCAGCTCGGCTTCGAAGGGGAAGCGCCGGCGCCGCTGCGGGCCCGCCGCCGCGAAGGGGTCTTCTACCTCAGCACGTTCTCCAAGACGTTCGCTCCCGGGTTGCGGGTCGGCTGGATCCTCGCCCCGCACGCCGTCCGGGAAAAGCTGGTGATCGCCAGCGAGGCGCAGATCCTCTGCCCCAGCGTGTACGCGCAGTCCGCGGTCACCGCGTACCTGAGCACCATGCCCTGGCGCGAGCAGCTGAAGGTCTACCGCGAGGTCTACCGCGAGCGGCGGGACGCGATGCTCACCGCGCTGACCGACCTGATGCCGGCCGGGACCAGGTGGACCAAGCCGGGCGGCGGCCTGTTCGTCTGGGCCACCCTGCCCGAGGGGTTGGACTCGAAGGCGATGATGCCGCGGGCCATCGCCGCCCGGGTGGCGTACGTGCCCGGCACCGGCTTCTACGCGGACGGCACCGGCACCGGCCACATGCGGCTCAACTTCTCCTTCCCCTCCCCGGAGCGCATCCGGGAGGGGGTCCGCCGGTTGGCCAGCGTGATGGAGCAGGAGATGGCGATGCGCCGGGTGTTCGGTGCGGTTGGTGGGCCGGCTCCCCGCCGGGGCCAGGCCGGCTCGGACGCCCCAGGGCCCGACTTGGCATGATGCCCGGCATGGGTGCCAACGTTGCCGAAGAAACCCCCGTGTCCGGAGCCGCTACCGGCGAACTGCGCGTGCTCGTGCTCGCCGGTGGCCTGTCCTACGAGCGTGACGTGTCGCTGCGCTCCGGCCGCCGGGTACTCGACGCGCTGCGGGCGGTCGGGATGGAGGCCGAGCTACGCGACGCCGACGTCGCTCTGCTGCCGGCGTTGGACGCCGACCCGCCCGACGCCGTGGTGATCGCGCTGCACGGTGCCACCGGTGAGGACGGGTCGCTGCGCGGAGTGCTCGACCTCTGCGGCGTCCCGTACGTCGGCTGCGACGCCCGCGCCTCCCGACTCGCCTGGGACAAGCCGTCGGCCAAGGCGGTGCTCCGGGAGGCCGGCATCGCCACCCCGGACTGGGTCGCGCTACCGCACGACCGGTTCAGCGAGTTGGGTGCGGTGGCCGTCCTGGACCGCATCGTCGACCGGCTGGGGCTGCCGCTGATGGTCAAGCCGGCGCAGGGCGGCTCCGGGCTCGGCGCCGCCGTGGTCCGGGACACGGCATCGCTACCGGCCGCCATGGTCGGTTGTTTCGCGTACGACTCGACCGCACTCGTGGAGCGGTACGTGGCCGGCATGGACGTGGCGGTCTCCGTCATCGACCTGGGCGACGGCCCGCAGGCCCTGCCACCGGTCGAGATCGTGCCCCGCAACGGTGTCTACGACTACGCCGCCCGCTACACCGCCGGACGGACCACCTGGCACACCCCGGCGCGACTGGCACCGGCGGTGGCCGACTTGGTGGCTGAGGTCGCGCTGGCCGCGCACACCGCCCTCGGCCTACGGGACCTCAGCCGGGTCGACCTGATCGTCGACTCGGCCGGCCAGCCGCACGTACTGGAGGTGAACGTCTCCCCGGGGATGACCGAGACGTCGCTGCTGCCACTCTCGGTCCAGGCCGCCGGCCTGGACTTCGGCCGGGTGATCGCCACCCTGGTCGCCCGCGCCACCACCCGCTGAGGTGCAAGGAAGGGCCCCCTTTTAACGCCTGGCGTTGTACCGGGGCCCCTTCTTAACACTTGCGTCAAGCTGAACCGGGCCAGCCAGGTCGTGACGTTCCCGTGGGCCAGGCAGGTCGTGACGTTCCCGTCGTGGTCGCTGAGCACGACCAGCCGTGGCCGGTCACCAGGACGGGCGTCCGCGACGAGATTCGCCAGGTCCTGGTCGCTACTCAGGCGGTACTCGGCCGGTCGGTGGGGCCGGTCACCTCACCAGCGGATCCAGCCGGCGGCGCCTCGACACCCGCAGCATCAGCCTCTGCCGTGGCGTTGCGGGTCGGCGAGTCCGCCGTACGACGGGCAGTTGCCGACTCGCTCTCCCCGTCTGCCGATGCGGCGGCGGCTGCGGCACCGACGAGGCTTTCCGGCTGACTCGCCCCCGGGAGGGCAGACTCCAGCTCACCGCGCTGCCCTTCCGGCGACGGACGCGGCGACGGTACGGCGGCAGCCGCCGACGCGGCCTCGGTCGAGGCTGACCGCACCTCGGTCTCCGGCCCCTCGGTCGCGGTCCCGGTCGACGCCGGCCGTACGCCCGGGTCCGGTGCATCCGCATCCGGCCCCTCGGTCGCGGTCCCGGTTGGCCCCGGCCATACGCCCAGGTCTGACGCCTCCGCAGCCGGCGGCTCGGCTGTCTCGCCGATGGCGTCCAAGAGCGATCCGCCCTGCGGTGCCTTCGTCGCCACCACCGGAGCGGACTGCGTGGTGAGACTGGACGGAGCCTGCCACTGGATCCGGGGCGGCTCCGCCAGCGGCCGACCGCCGAACTCGGCGAGCCATGCCGCCACGAGAGCGAGGTTCTCCCGCCACTTGTCCTCGGAGATGGGCGGCAGGATCGAGTCCCAGAGGGAGAGGAAGGTGCCCCGAAGTTGCAGCCGCCCGTACGGCCGGGCGAGGAACCACATGTGCAGGTGAGCGGAGCCATCGCCCCAGCGGTTGACATGCACCCGAGCCACTCCGTCCAACGACCGGATGGCCCGTTCGAGTCGTACGGTCATCACACCGAGCTCGGCGGCGAGCAGGTTGGGCAGGTCACCGAGATCGAGGTGCGACCGCGACTCCAGGATGAGGACCATCGGCAGGCCGGTGGGACGGTCCATTGCGCGTACGCGCCACCGCTCGCCGACCCAGATGTACGCCTCATCCGGCGCCTGGCACGCGGTGCATTCCCGGTCGGCCTCGCCCTTGCGGGGCGGTTCGACCGGCACCGGATCGTCGAGTGCTTTGATCCGCAGCTCGCCCTCGAAGGGGAAGGACGGCCACTGGGTGAAGTCCGGGACTGAGGGAGGGGTGTCGTGCACGAGGCTGACCCTAACCGAGTCCAGCACCGCTGTCCCTACCTGAATCGCCTTCGGTTCGGTCCGGGTCCAGCCACCCGACCCCTCCGACTCACCGACTGTCCCCAGAGATATCCACAGGCTCGGCAGGTGCCGCGCAATCGCCGACATCCCGCTACAACAAGGGGTTTCGCCTCTCGTTTCACGTGAAACAGAAACGGCCTGTGGACAACCGGTGTGGATAACATGCCAGGGCTTCGGGTGCATCCTGACCGCGTACCCGGGCCAACTCGATCGTGCCCCGTTTCACGTGAAACACGGCAGCGCCAGGTCCGCCGAGGACCGATCGGACACGGCAGGTCTCGAAATCCACCCAGGCCGGTCAGGCGCGGCAGCGAGCAGGTACCGACCCGCTGTCGGCAACTGCTGGCCGAGGACCGGCTCAGGGCCCGATCAGACATGGCGACCCTCAGGGCCTGGCAAGGCTCGATTCGACAGGGCTACTCCCGGAGCCCGGCAAGGCTCGCTCAGACACGGCAGACCCGGGCTACCCCCGCCCCGGATCAGGCACGCCAGCCCATCGGGCTAACCCAGACCCGATCCGCTGCCCCGTGGCCTGGGCCCGCTTAGGGATGGTCAGCGGCGCACCGTCGGAAGCGCCCGCCACTCACTCGCCTGAGATCCGCTGCCGTCCGCATACCGTCGCTCCCGCGAATGGCCCCGGCAACCTGCTGAGCCGACGCCAGAGCGATCCACGGCGCTCGGCCCAGGTAGACAGCGACCCAGGGCGCACAGAGCGGCTGCGGTGCGCTGTGGGCGGACACCGTCCGCGCCGCACCGTCCGCGCGACACCGTCCGCGCGACCCTGGCAGGGCCGACAACCGGCAGGCCGCACCTCCCGTGCGACGCCGTGCGGGGTGGAGGGGCGCGCCCCTCCACCCCGCACGGCAACCATCGCGTGCAGAGCCCGATTGGCCGCTGGACCACACCCCGGACAGCTCCGACCCCGACGGCGGCGTTAGGTCGACGGCCGGCCGGTTTCACGTGAAACCGGCCGGCGGCGGGGTCGCCTCAGCTCGCCGCCACCATCCGGCGACTCTGGACTGGAAAGCAGCGTTCGCGGCGCGGGTCCGTTCCGGGCCGCCCTGGCCCTCGGGCAGGCCGAGCGGCCGTACGTACGCGGAATGGCCCGGTCAACGGGAGAGGGCTGGAACGGCCGAGGCCGGCTGACCGGCGCGGGCCTTCGCTACATCTCGGCTTCGGCGCGTTCGACGCCGATGATGCCGACGATGCGCTCCAGGTCGTCGACCGTGGCGAACTCGATGGTGATCTTGCCCTTGCTCCGCCCGATGTCGACCTTCACCCGGGTGTCGAAGCGGTCGGAGAGTCGGTCGGCGAGATCGTTCAGGGCCGGCGCGTGCGGCTTCGGCCGGCGCTTGGCCGTCTCCTTCTTGCTCGGCCCCTCGGTCAGGGCGAGCGCGACGATCTCCTCGGTCGCCCGGACCGACAGCCCTTCGGCAACGATCCGCAGCGCGAGCTGCTCCTGGGTGTCCGCGTCCTCCAGGCTCAGCAGCGCCCGAGCGTGTCCGGCGGAAAGCACTCCGGCGGCCACCCTGCGCTGCACCTGGGCCGGCAGGTTCAACAGCCGGATGGTGTTCGAGATCTGCGGCCGGCTACGCCCGATCCGGCGAGCCAGTTCCTCGTGGGTGGCACCGAACTCCTCCAGCAGCTGCTGATAGGCGGCGGCCTCTTCCAACGGGTTCAGGTTCGCCCGATGGATGTTCTCCAGGAGCGCGTCCCGCAGCATCGCGTCGTCACGGGTGTCGCGGACGATCGCCGGGATGCTCTCCCGGCCGACCGCCTGCGCGGCCCGCCACCTGCGCTCGCCCATGACGAGTTCGAACTTCTCGTCGTCGAGCTGGCGCACCACGATCGGCTGGAGAAAGCCGACCTCCTGGATGGAGGTCTTCAGTTCCTCCAGGGCCTCCTCGTCGAAGACCTGCCGGGGCTGCTTCGGGTTGGGCACGATCGAGTCGACCGAGATCTCGGCGAAGCGAGCGCCGGGCACCGGGCTGAGGATCGGATCCGGCGTGATCGGTGGTGCCGGCGGCGCCACCACGGCCAGCGGACCCCCGTCGGCCGGCCCGCTCGCCGCCGGTGCGGCACCGAGGTCGGTGCCAGCGTCCGGGGCGGGACCGGTCGGAATGAGCGCCCCAAGGCCCCGTCCCAGACCACCCCGAGGACGGTTCTTCATGCCACGCCTCCCAGCGCCTCGTTCGCCTTACGCATTCCGGCTCACCGGCTCCTTGACCCCTCGCTCGGCAATTTCCTGGGCGGCCTCGAAGTAGCTCGTCGCCCCCCGCGAACCGGGATCGTAGGTCATCACCGATTGGCCGTAGCTCGGTGCTTCCGAGACCCGCACGTTACGCGGGATCACCGCCTGGAGCACCTTGTCGCCGAAGTGGTTCCGGACGTCCTGCTCCACCGCGTCGGCGAGTCGGGTACGCCGGTCGTACATGGTGAGCAGGATCGTGGAGACCGCGAGTCGCGGGTTGAGGTGCTGGCGGACCAGGTTGATGTTGTTGATCAGTTGGTTCAGCCCTTCCAGCGCGTAGTACTCGCATTGGATGGGGATGAGCACCTCCTGCGCGGCCACCAGCGCGTTCACCGTCAACAGGCCGAGCGACGGCGGGCAGTCGATGAAGACGTAGTCGAAGTGCCCGGGGTACGCGGTGATCGCCCGGTCCAGCCGGGACTCGCGGGCGACCACCGACACCAACTCGATCTCGGCACCGGCCAGGTCGATGGTGGCCGGTACGCACCAGAGGTTGGGGATGCCCTCCACCGCCTGGGTCACGTCTTCCAGCGGCACGCTGTTGATCAGGCAGTCGTAGACATCCGGTACGCCCGTGTGGTGCGGGACGTTAAGCCCGGTGGAGGCGTTGCCCTGCGGGTCGAGGTCGACCACCAGTACCCGGTTGCCGTGCAGGGCGAGCGCCACCGCCAGGTTCACCGTGGTCGTGGTCTTGCCCACGCCGCCCTTCTGGTTCGCGACGCACATGACCCGGGTCCGCTCCGGCCGAGGCATGTTCACCTCGCCACTGGGGTTCAGGATCTGCACGGCGCGCATCGCCTCCATAGCCAACGGTGGATCATCCTCTTCGCGCGTCGGGGTTTCAGGTGAAACGTACGCGGCGTCAGCGACGGCCGAGCCGTAGGACTCCGCCGGGTCGGACGCCGGACGGGGGTCCGGCACCACGCCGGGTGCCTGCTGCTGCGGCGACGCCGCCTCGAACCGGGCCGATGCCGAGACGTTCCGCCGGATCGGGATCACCCGTGCCTCGGGAGTGGCGTTTGCGGGTCGGCCGGCGAGGTCCGCCGCATCTCGCGTCGGCGACCACGGGGCCCCCGACGTGGGTGCCGCCCGTTCGGAGTCCGGCGAGTGCTGTGGCACCCCAGCGGAGGGCCAACCCCGGTATTCGGTTTCACGTGAAACAGGGTCGTCCGCTGACCCGGTCACCCGTTTATCGTCGTACCTGCCGTCGTCATGCACCTGTCATCCCTGCCCGCTTCGGATGGTCGGTCCGCACCCCGTCAACCGGGCCACTCGCGCGCTCTCCGCAGAGGTACCGCCCGGCGGAAGCAGTCGGGCCCCGGAGGACATCGCCGCCCGCTCCACACTATCGACGCGCGGTCAGCCTACGGCGCATGGGCGCGGCCGGTCCACGTCGGGTTCGCAACCCGCCGATCACAGTTGAGCGAGGGGCCCAGATTGGCCGGCCGGGAACCGATCTCAATCGGGCGTTCGGGGTGTGCGGTGCGAGTGGCACTGCGACCGGTCCGGTCGGTCCCGACCGACGTCAGCGCCGACGGGACCGACCGGCGCGCGACTTCCGGGACGCCGCTTTGGGCGTCGGGCCGACCACCCGCTCCCGCACGATCTCCACCACGGTGGTCGGCGGATCGACCACGCCCGCGCCGCACCGGTGCAGGACGGGCGGTGCACCGCCGAGACGGTGCACCGCCTCGGCATGCTCGACCGCCTCCTCGGCCGCCGAGGCACCCTTCAGGGCGAGCAGCCGTCCGCCCGGTACGGCCAGCGGCAGGCACCAGGCGGCGAGCCGGTCCAGTGGTGCGACCGCACGGGCCGTCACCACCTCGCCGTGCACCGGCTCCGCCCCGGCGGCCACCTCCTCCGCCCGGCCGCGGAACACCCGGACCGACTCGGACAACTCCAGCTCGTCGATGACCTCCACAAGGAAGGCGGTACGCCGGGCCAGCGGCTCGATCAGCGTCACCCGAAGATCGGGCCGGGCGATGGCGAGCACCAGGCCGGGCAACCCCGCACCGGAGCCCACGTCGAGCACGGTCGCGCCGGTCGGAATGAGTTCGCCGACAGCGGCGCAGTTGAGCAGGTGGCGATCCCAGATCCGGGGAGCCTCGCGCGGGCCGATCAGGCCGCGCAGCACGCCGTCGGTGGCCAGCAGTTCGGCGTACGCGGCCGCGAGATCGAGCCGGTCGCCGAACAGCTGCCGGGCCGCCTCGGCCAACTCGGGCGGCAACACCGCCACCGCCGGGTCCGGTGACCGCACCGGCCGGGGCGGCTCGGGCCGGGCAGCCGGCGGCCCGGGCGGCGTACCACCCGGGCCGGACGGGCTACCAGCGTTGACGTCGTCCCGAGCCACCCGTTCAGTCCGCCGGACGGACGATGATGCGCCGGTTGGGTTCGACACCCTCGGACTCGCTCTCCACCCCGTCGATCGCGTTGACCACGTCGTGCACACACTTACGCTCGAACGCCGACATCGGCTCCAGCCGCACCAGCTCGCCGTGCTCCTTCACCTTCTCGACGGCGTTGCGGGCGACGGCCGCGAGTTCCTTGCGGCGGTTGGCCCGGTAGCCGCCAATGTCGAGCAGCAGCCGGCTCGGCGAGCCGGTCTGCCGGAAGACGGCGAGCCGGGCCAGTTCCTGAAGCGACTCCAGGGTGGCACCACGCTGGCCGACCAGGTTCTGTAGGCGGCCACCGACCACCTCGACCACCGGCCGACCACCGGACACCAGTTCGTCGATGTCGCCGTCGTAGTCGAGGATGTCGAGCAGTCCTTCGATGTAGTCAGCGGCGATCTCGCTCTGCCGGAACAGATCGCTCTCACCGGCGGCCTTGCTCGGCGCCGGCTCCGCGTCGGTCTCCGCCAGCTCGCCGTCGACCGGAGCCGTCGCGGTCGGCTCGTCGTCCAGGGGCTGGTCGGCGCGGGGGATGCTGGTGTCGGTCACGGTGTCATCTCCGTACTCGCTCGGCCGGACCTGAGGGTCCGCTGGTTTCCCGCGGCCGGCTGGACGTCGCCGGTGCCCACGGGCACGTCGTCTGTAGGGGCAGTCTCGCCCGTCCGCCACGGCACGCGCGGCGGTTCGCGCCTGCGCTGCCAACCTTGCGGCGGTGCCGCTGTCGCGCAACGGGCCGCCGCCGGAAGCTGGCGGCGGCCCGGACGATTCAGCCCTTCCGCTTGGCTGGGCGGCCCTTCTTCGGGTTGACCGGCTTGGCACCCGGCTTCGGCCCGGCGACCTTCGGCGCGGCCGGCTGCGGCGGCGTCGGGGCGGGCTTGCTCCGGCCAAGCAGGCCACGGGTCTTCGCCGGCTGCGCGCCGTTGCGCCCGGAGGTGCCCGGCTTGCTGGTCGCCGTCACGGGCGGCGGGAACTTGCGCAGCACCCACTGCTGCTGGCCGAGGGTGAAGAGGTTGTTGGTGACCCAGTAGATGATCACGCCGATCGGGAAGATGGCACCGGAGATCAGCAGCGACAGCGGGATGCCGTAGAGCATCAGGCGCTGGATCATCCGCTGCTGCGGGTCCTCCGCCCAGCCGGTCTTGAGGATCATCTGGCGGCTGGTGAGGTACGTGGTGCCCATCATCACCAGCACCAGCACACCCGCCATGATCTTGACGGTGGTGCCGTTCGCGCCGAGCCGGGCCAGTTCCTCGGCGGTGGAGCCGAACTTCCCGGCGATCGGTGCGGTGAACAGCGTGGCGACCGAGGCGCTGTCGAACTGGCTCACGGTCCAGCCGTACAGCGTCTTGGCACCCTCGCCGCGATCCGGGTTGAGCCGCCGGAGCACGTGGAAGAGGCCGAGGAAGACGGGGATCTGGAGGAACATCGGAAGGCAGCCCATGAGCGGGTTGGCCTTTTCCTTCCGATAGAGCTCCATCATCTCCTTCTGGAGCGTCTCCCGGTCACCCTTGTGCTTCTCCTGTAGCGCCTTCACCTGGGGCTGGAGCGCCTGCATCGCCCGCTGCGACTTGATCTGCTTGACGAAGACCGGGAACAGGATCACCCGGACGGTGACCACCAGGAAGAAGATGGCCAGGATCCAGGACCAGTTGGTGCCGAGGACCGCGGTATCCGGAACCCCGATGGCGTCCCAGACCGAATGCCAGGCCAGCAGGATCCACGAAATCGCGTAGTAGATCCAGTCGAGACTCAATTCTCAGGCTCCAGTCACGTCGGCAGCTCGGCGGCCGCCCGGCTCCGGCACCGGGTCGTATCCACCAGGATGGAATGGGTGGCAGCGCGACAACCGCCGGACCGTCAGCGCGGCTCCCCGGAGCGCGCCGTGCCGCACCACCGACTCAAGGGCGTAAGCGCTGCACGACGGGTAGAACCGACAGCGGGCCGGCAGAGCCGGACTTATCCACCGACGGTACGCGATGATGGGCAGCGCCAGCACCCGGGCACCGGCGGTGGCCGGCCGGGCCGCCTGCGGCTCGGTGCTCACCGTCGCCGTCCTCGACCGGTCGCGGCGGCACTGAGCGCAGCGTCCAGGTCGGCACCGAGCCGCTGGTACGTGGCGTCGGCCGCCGACGGCAGAGCGCGTACGACGAGGGTGCTGCCGGCCGGCAGGGCATCGAGCCGGTCCCGGACCAGGTGCCGCAAGCGGCGGCGGACCTTGTTCCGAACCACCGCGGGCCCGACGGCCTTGGAAACCACGAAGCCGGCGCGGGGAATCGGCGCGGAGTCCGCCTCCGTGCCACCCCGCGCCGGCTTCGGCGCTGTTTCGGTGGATCCGGCTGTGCCCGGCAGGGTCAGGTGGACGACAAGCGTGCCTCGGCCGGCCCGACGGCCACCGCGAACCGCTGCGGCGAAGTCGCTACTGCGCCGCAGTCGCTGCGCGGCTGCCAGCACGACGCCCACGTCCCCCGGAGCAGACCCGGTCGGCCTCAGGCCGACAGGCGGGCGCGGCCCTTGGCACGACGGGTCGAGATGATGGCGCGGCCGGCCCGGGTGCGCATGCGCAGCCGGAAGCCGTGGGTCTTCGCGCGCCGGCGGTTGTTCGGCTGGTAGGTGCGCTTGCTCACGTCAGGCTCTCCGTTGTCGGACGCCCCGGGCGGATGATCGCCCGGGTCGTGGTGGTCCAGGCCGCCGCTGTGGTGGCCCCGATCGGTGCTGCCCAGGCGGTGCGACGCCGCTCCGAACTCCGCGACACCTCGGCGCGCGGAGAGAACGACTGTGGGCAGCAAGCACCCATCACCCTAGCAGAGGGCGTGAGAGCAGCCTCTCTACCCTAGGTCGGGGTGCAATCACCGTCAAACCCTCCCGACCACCGCAGCCACCAGCGGCAAAGCCGGCCGCAGGGGCGGTTTTCCCGCATGCCGACAAGCGCCGGGTGCGTCGACGGTTGATGCCGCGGCGACAACGCTGTTACCGTGCCCGATTGCGGTCAGCGTCTCCAGGTCCGGGGATGTCGCCGGCAGGCAAGACCGGACACGGTGGTGAATCGTTCGGCACGGTGAACCCGCTTCAGCGCCCGACCACGGCAGGGGGGCAGGTCCGACCCGCGCCCGGCGGGCGGCCACAATCGGTCGGTACACAGGCTGTGGATAACTTGTGGAGAACGACCGGTGGGACGTCCGGGTAACTGAGGTGGCGCCCGCCCGGTACGAGGCATCCGGACGCCCGGAGAAGGCGGCGTCCGGGAGCAGAGGCGAGGGGGTGGCACGACGG